>JBKJOF010000097.1:0-54859 GCA_046595655.1 Chryseolinea sp.
GCCTTGTTCGATGGCCTCTGCTCCGTAAATGGAATAGGCTTGCGCTTGTTCTTTCAAGGCAATCGTATCTTCAGCAGGTTTCAACATTTCATGTCCAAGTGAAGAAAGTTTTTCGTGCATGAGAAAGTTTGATGGGTTTTCTAACACTTCTTTTAATGTAGTAAGCTTCTCTTCTTTGGTTAAGGTAGCGTATTCTTTTTCAGCGATCTCGAGGGCAAGGCCAATTACCTTGCCTTCAGTATATCCTAGTGTTTTAAGATCGTTTCCGGTTAATATCATATTTACTTTAAGTGAAGTTCAATTTGTTTTTTCATAGTATCAACTTTAAGATTACAGAGTGATTCATTGAGACAATCATTTAATTTTCTTCCCTTCGCGTATCTCCTTAAAGAATATTTTCCGAAGTGGATGATCAACTTAAATTGATCTTGACCCGAAATTCCGCTCCAAGCAGTTGTTTCAATTTTTTTACAATCGTTGACTTTCTTTTTGACAATTTGATTTTCTGATGGCATCAAAACTCCGTCACACCAAAATCCAATTAAAGACTGGTTATCAGTTGTCGCAAGTATCCTAGTTATGTGATACTCCAGAATTGTGCAAAGGTCGTTGTTAAATGATTCTCGCTCTATCATAATAATTTTTATTGTACCGAAGGAGAGATTTGAACTCTCAAAATCTGGTTTCTAAAACCAGTGCGTATGCCATTTCCGCCACTTCGGCTTTTGAGGAAACAGAAGGATTCGAACCTTCACTCTTTTGGTTCGTAGCCAAATGATTTTCCATTTAATCTATGTCTCCAAGTCAGGATGGCTGGGCTCGAACCAACGGCCTCCCGCATCCAAGGCAGGTAATCTACCTACTGATATACATCCTGAGAAAAAAATCAAGGCAAAAGACGAACAGCAACTTAGATGCTCTACCAGCTGATCTACATCCGCGTTCGATATTTAAATCGTGACGCGGAGACGGGGTTCGAACCCGCGACACGCGAAGCAATGCAGTTCTACGGCACCTGATTTTTCTTTAAAATCAACAGAGCAAAAATCGATAAGAGACTTTTCTATTGCTCTACCAACTGAGCTATCCCATCCCGATAATTATAGGGAGTGAGAGTGGGGCTCGAACCCACGACACACAGGTTAACGAAGTAACTCTTACACACGGCATCTGTTCATTTCAATTTTTAAGAAAGGGCAAAATCCCATCAGAGACGTATCTAACGTGACAGGTTGAAGTAACTCTGATATACGGCACCTTTCGATTATAATGAAGCAAAGTTTGTTTGGAGCAAGTACGGATTCGAACCGCTCGGCCTTTCGGCCTTCAGCCAATAGAAGTATCTCCATACTACGGCATTCATCATAACGTTCATTTTATAAGGAGTAAAAGTCGAAGCAAGATCGGGGCTGCGCATGCCGGGAGTTGAACCCGGAACACTTTTCCCTTTGTGATGGATATGTGATTCCTCCCCTAAGTTGAGCGAAGTATCCCGCTTCTACGACATCCTTATTTTTTTCAAAGAACGATTTGTGGGGCCAACAGGATTCGAACCTGTTCAGCATAAAGCGTCTGATTTACAGTCAGGCCCAGCTCTCCAAACTCTGGCGTGTCCCCCATATAAACTTTCAAAAACCTCCCCTTCTCCCGATAGCAATCGGGAAAGGGGAGAATAGCATTCTACAATTCTATCTTTTCAATTTCAGCGAGTGCATTTCCGCCATCTTCCAATGCAGATAGTACATCGAAAATTTTATCTGACCAACCCGCGATCAAAAACACTCCATCTTCGCGAACATCAATCGGAGTGTTTCCATAACCTGCAAGGTCGAACAAGTACAACCGTGCCTGTGGAGCAATCTGCTTGTATTCTTTCCACAGAGAAGAAATGCTGTTTTGCATGATCTTATCGATGGCTTTACTATTCCACAATTGACAGTCAGTAAACATCATGATCTTATCAACCACATGTCCGCGTTTGATCAGATCCTTCAGTACAAGGTATCCGTTGGTTGCATACCCTACTTCACCTTCACGCTTGTAAAATTCCTGTACGTTAGCCAGAGCATTTTTGCGTGACATGTTCATGATCTTCCAGGTATCACCAAACATACCAGTCTGCACATTTTCGCATCGTGATTGCAACAGCATACCCAGCATCAAGCCAATATCGAAGTTCATAATTTTGCTTTTAGCCGATATTGGTTTTTGCATAGATGCAGAAACGTCAAAGGCGATTAACACCGAAGTATTCTTATCAAACCCCCGAATATTTACTGCGCTTTGCTCAACTGCTTTTTCCAATGCATCCAATACATTTGGTATAGCACCAGACTCCAGCGCTTTCACTTCTCGATACGCGGCAAGAAATCGGAATGGCAACTGTTTTGATTTTGCTACGGCATTACGATCTGATAAAATCATACATACTTCACTCATCACATCAGCAGAAACACGGGCTTCAATGATGTTGCGCAGGTTTCGAAGCAATGCCATGTATCCCAACTTGCCACTAGTAACCAGTTGTTCCCATGCCGTCCGAAAAGCCGCCTGCTTCTCTACTTCATTGGAAAATTTTAACTGACCTAATGCCGACAACTCTGTTTCCCATGTATATGGAATTTCAAGTTCATCTTTAGCAATCTTATTAAAGAGTACTTGTTGATTTTCATTCACTGCTTTAGGGTGAACAAGGAACAAAGCATCTTTCAACTTGATCTCTGCAGCCCGGTTATATTTGGCAAACTGATATTCATCAAACCGATTGAATGCATCAGCAAGTCCATGTTGAATCTGCTTAGAAAGTTTGTTCAACTTTTTGGTTGCTTTACGTTCGTTGGCCAGTTGATAGTACGCAAGCAACTCCGTGATTTCATCGGCACGCAATACCACGTTCTTCACCATTTTATTTACCAAACCATTTCCTGAATGTGTCTTTGCCAACTCTACTGCCAACACTAAGGGCATGCTACGCATATACATTTTAGTACGTGTATAGATGGCCAATCGAGCCACAAAAGCAGGATCGTTTTGTCCAATCAGGGTGCGGATGCGTTCCATCCTGTCCTTACCTGATTCGTAAAATTTGTTGCTCAATGACGTAGTGACAACCGCACTGTACAATTCGGTACGCTTATCTAATGGAAAAGCTTTTGCTCCTTCATAGTTGGTCACTGGCTTTGCCTTGCGAAATACATTGAACTTCATAACTGTTTCGTTTAATTGATGATTCAAAATTGGAGGGTTACTGCGCAGTCTTTTTGCGTAGTAGAAAAAAATTTAAGATTTTTATAGTCACCTCATCCCCAGCCCTTCTCCTTAAGGAGAAGGGAGTGTCCCCTCTCCTCTTGGAAGGGGTTGGGGGTGAGGTGCAAAACCCAACACGTTATGGCAAGCGATAACCTTCACAAGGGTGCAAACCCAAAATTATTCTGGTACGCCAGACAGAACAGGAAGGTAATGACCAATGCAGAAAAAGTTCTTTGGGACCGGTTGAGAAACCGTAGATTGAAGGGTTATAAATTCAGAAGACAACATCCCATTGGGAACTTCATTGCAGATTTCTTTTGTCTTGAATGCAATCTGATTGTTGAAGTTGATGGAGAATATCATAATGAAGAGAGCCAAAGTCAATATGACGAAGGAAGAACTTTTGAATTGAATGAGTTTAGTGTAAAGGTTGTTCGGTTTACGAATAAGGAAGTAATTGATAAAATAGATTTTGTTTTAAAAGAAATTGAAAGTCACCTCATCCCCAGCCCTTCTCCTTAACGAGAAGGGAGCACTCCCCTCTCCTCCTAGGAGAGGGGTTGGGGGTGAGGTCAAACCGCCTATGCCTGTAAATCGTAACGCCTTAATTCGCTACCGCACTATCGACAACTGTCTGAAAAACAGGCAACGGAGATGGACATTGGATGATTTAATTGATGCATGCTCCGAAGCGCTTTATGAATATGAAGGTATTGATAAAGGTATGAGCAGGCGATCCATTCAAATGGATATTCAGCTGATGCGTAGTGATAAGCTGGGATATAACGCGCCCATTGTTGTGCTGGAGAAAAAGTATTACACGTATGATGATCCGGATTACTCCATCACCAACATCCCGCTAACCGATCAGGATTTAGGCAAGCTAACAGAGGTGGTTGAAATACTCCGACAGTTTAAAGGGTTCAGTCACTTTCAGGAATTGAGCGGAATGGTGCAGCGATTAGAAAATAAAATCTATGCTGCGAAGACCAATACGGAACCCGTTATTGACTTTGAGAAAAATGATAACCTGAAAGGGTTGGACTTTATTGAAGTGCTCTATCAGGCCATTATTAAAAAGCAACCGTTGGTTTTGGAGTATCGATCATTCAAAGCGAGAAGCGCAAATTCATTTGACTTTCATCCTTACTTCTTAAAAGAGTATCGAAACCGATGGTTTGTAATCGGTCTGAAGAAAAGAAACAGTGAACTAATGACGTTGGCACTTGATCGCATTGTTAAAATCGAGAATTGTTCTCGTCCCTTTATCCCTAAGAAGAAAGATCTTACCATCACCGATTATTATAGAGATGTATTGGGAGTTACCATAAATCCAGATGGAAAGTCTGAGAAGGTAATACTCTTTGCTGACAACCAAACTGCTCCTTATATATTGACTAAGCCAATTCACCACTCACAGCAAGTACAAGAGACCTTTTCGCATGGAACCATTTTCACTTTGCAGGTGCAATTAAATTTTGAATTAGAACGCGAAATACTTGGCTTTGGAGAACGGGTAAAAGTGCTTGCGCCTGAAAGATTAAAAAGAAGAATTAAAGAAAACTTTGAACTGGCGTTGGATCAATATAACTATGAATTGACTGAGAGCGCTTTGCAAAATGGGATTCAGAAATTAGTCTACAAAGGATCGATGATTCTTCATTATGTCTTTTCGAAGAAAGAAGTAAATCTTATTAAATCTACCATCTATTAATATTTCAGATCAATTGGTCAGAAGGAAGATGGAGCTTACTCCATCCGAAATCTTCTACAGGAGATTCCGGAATTGAGTAGCATGGTATTCAATCAGAACCTTTTACATATTCTTAAAAAAATTAATCCAAGATTATTTCTCACGAAGGCAATCTACTTTGACAAAACACCAGAGTCGAATTGGTATGTAGCCTGGCATCAAGACATCATTATTAATGTAACTAAGAAAATAGAAACGGAAGGTTTCACCAGTTGGACAAAGAAATCCGGAATTCATGGAGTTTGTCCTCCGGAAGAAATTTTGAAAGACACGATTACCATACGAATTCACTTAGATGATGCTGATGAAAGTAATGGCGCTTTGAAGATTATCCCTGGGTCTCACAACAAAAAATTGTCAGATGATGAGATAAGTTTGATTTCACAAAATAGTATTCCGTATGTATGTGATGTTGTTGCGGGTGGAATCCAAATGATGAAACCGCTACTCCTTCACTCCTCTTCTAAAGCAACCAGTCAGAAGCATCGAAGAGTTATTCATCTTGAATTTAATACATCGTTACTTCCAAATGAATTGGAATGGGCAGAGAGGATGTCAATCTATTAAAATCAGACTTAAGTATTTCTCAACATTAATCAACTCACACCACCTGGCTCTAACTTAAATCCTATCACCAAAATATCATCTGTTTGTGGGTAACGGGATTTCCATTCTTCGATGCGTTGATCAAGAATCTTTTTCTGTTCATCCATCGGCTTAAGATGAATTTCGAGAAGGAGTTTATTAAAATTCTTAGTGAGAAATTTTGTTCCGTCTTTACCACCGAACTGATCGCGATAGCCGTCCGAAAATAAATAGACCATAGTCGTTTCTTCAATCGGTACTTTATGCTTGCGATAGGTAAACTCATGATTGCGTTTGGAGCCACCTATAGGATGTACATCTCCCTTAATTTGTGTTAACGTTCCATTTTGAATATATACGAGTGGATTTTTTGCGCCCGCAAACTCTAAAATGCTTTTCTCTTTTCTATAGATACACAACGCTATATCCATACCATCGTTGTTTCCAGTTTTATCTTGTTGAAGCGCTGCACGAATCTCTTTATCGAGTGACTGAAGAATTTGATCGGGCTCGGCTATTCCATCACCTACAATTCCATTCAGGGAATTCATCCCAATCATCGACATAAACGCACCCGGAACCCCATGACCTGTGCAATCCGCTGCTACAATAATTACATCCGGACTATACCAGCTCTTTATTTCTGAAAGCCAATAAAAATCGCCACTCACAATATCTCTGGGTTTCAATAAGATGAAAGAATCAGGAATTAATTTTTTTTGTAGATCAGGTTTCGGCAGCATTGCCTCCTGAATTCTTTGAGCATAGTTAATGCTGCTCTTTATATTCTTATTCTGCTGGTCAATCTTTTTATTTGTTGCCAACGCGCGTCTGTAGCTATAAACCATAACGAGGACGAGCGCTGCGAGTAATGCCGTACCAACAATAATAGAATTTCGAATCAGCGCTTCATTTTGAAGGCGAGTCTCTTGTTCCTGAATTCGCAATTCAGATAGTGCCTTATCTTTATTAAGCAGATCTATTTCAAGTTGACGTTTCTCATTTGTAACACGGGCTTCTTCAAGTGAAGATTTTGTCTCGTTCAATGAGTAGCGTGTGGTCGACAGTGAATCTTCAGCTTTATGAAGTTGAAGTGTTTGTTTTTCTAATTGAGCACGAGCTGTTTTCTGCGCAACATCTTTTTCCTTTACCTGGCTTTGTAGGGCATCCTGTTGCTTTTGTTTTTGTTGTTCCTGTTGCTGCCGTTGAATGAGTTTATCATTTAACTCTTTGTATTCATTTACCTTATCCGTTTTACCGAGGCGCGAATAGTAATTGACTAATAATTCATAACACTGTTGCTGCTTCAACTCATCATTCTGACGAAGCGTAATGGCTAAGGCCTGTTCCAATGGATCAATTGCCTTCTTGTATTTTGCGATCGCACCGTAAGTCAATGTCACATTCATCAAAGCATCAAAAATGTATTCTGATTTCTTTTGTCCTTGCGCAACTTCAAGTGCACTTTGATAATTTTCGAGCGCTTTGTCGTATTTTTTTTGTGAAATCAGTATTTGTCCCATGCGATCATAACTGAGATAGAGCAATACTTTGTCACCAGATTTCTTTGCGTAGGAAACACTTTGAACAAGGTAGGTTGAAGCTTTATCCAACTTTTGATCTGCCACATAAAGTTTAGCTAATTCATAAGCATAGAAAGCAGCTTTACCGTTGTCTTTTGATTGAATGGCGTTTTGAAGCAGTTGTTCCTGCTCTGCTACGGTCTGTTGACCTTCGCTATTCAGAAAAGTGAATATGCAGAAAATAAGAAAAACGAAATGCCAATTACTTTTTATCATACGTAGAGGACTCCAATCGCGATGGAAGGAGATTAAAGGAGTGGCTAAAGATAGGAAGAAAATGAATCGTGCTTCGATTTCTTAAAGCCATCTTCCATCCAAGAGAGTTCTAAACCTACATCTACCTTACACGATCACTGTCGTCAATCTGAAATTGAATGCGGCAAATCCAAACTAAGTGGCTCCTATTACTACAATACTCTTATCCAAGTGTACTGAGCGAGAACGAAAAATATGTTGGCTCAATTGAACTGACCTAAGTCAAATTTAAGAATGAATAATAAGCTAATACATAGTTGGTCCGTTCATACTCTTTCTAATGCAAATGAAAAATCATTTTTCACAACACTCAATTTATCTTAACCCCGGAGAAAGAGATTTATAATTGAATAATTTTTAGATCAGCGAAAGCTTTCTGCGGTAAAAATCAGACTCTTCAGCATCCATTCTTTTTATAGAGGAAGTATAAGAATGTCAATTCCATAAAATTGCAGATAAAAATTACCCAGTTGTTATAATGGAAAAGCTACTAGTGGATTGAATTCCTAAAATAAACTTTAAAAGTTGTGCCCTCATCTACCTTACTTTCAAGTTCAATTTTTCCACCCAGTGCCAATATCTGCGTTTTAATTAAATACAATCCAAGGCCCTTACCTTCCACATGACTATGAAAACGCTGATATAAATTAAAAATTTTGGTCTTAAACAATTCAGTGTCAATACCCAATCCATTGTCGGTAACCTGTAGACACACATACTCGTCAACAATCTCAGTAGTTAATATTATTATTGGAATTCTGTTTGGGTCTCTGTATTTGATAGCGTTGCTTAATAAGTTTTGTAAAATGCTTTCTACATAAGGCTTCACACTATTAATCTTTGGAGCCCGTGAAAAATCGGATTTGATTATACAATGGGTATCGTCAATCTCCTTTTCTGTATACTGCTTTACTAATGTCAACACCTCTTCGAAGGTTAGTTCTGAAACTGTTGATTCACTGTTCTTTCGAATTTCTAAAATTGTATTGAGATCACGCACTACTCGATCTAATTCGCGGGCTGTTGCTACCATTTTCTTGTATACCATCTTGTTATCTTCCTGATCTTTCGAGTCGAGATCTAAAATATTGCCCAGTCCAAGAATGCGCGCTACAGGTGCGCGCAAGTTATGTGCAGAGATAAAAGCAAATTGTTCCAGCTGCTGGTTATAAGCCAGAAGTTCTTTTGTGCGTGATTGAACTTCCAATTCTAAATTTTCATTGCGAAGTTTCGTTTCTTCATTCTGAATCTCAATAATATCACGTGCCTGCTCGAGTTTCCGATTTTGTGCATATACTAAATCCCGTTGAGCCAAAACTTCTTCCTGACTCTCTTTTAATTCTTCATTCTGCGTTTCAATTTCTTCCTGACGTTCTTGCAGTGTTTCGTTTTTGCTAATTACTTCTACGTTCATTTCATCTAGCTTTCTTGTTCTTTCTTTAACCAACGCACTCAATCTTTTATTTTGGTCTGCAATATTTCTGATTCGATAGCGATAAAATGAAATAGCAGAAACAACAATAAAAATACCCACAAATGTTTTAAACCAAAAAGTTTCCCACCACGGTGGTAGTACATGAATGATTAATGAAGCGCCTTCCTCATTCCACAGCCCGTCATTGTTACTGGCCTTTACAGTAAAAGTGTAATCACCCTGATCAAGACTAGTGAAGGTTACTGATCGCTGTCGTTCTATTGACACCCATTCTTTATCAAATCCTTCTAGACGGTAAACGTATTGATTTCCAAGAGGTGATGTGTAATTGAGTGCAACAAAACTGAGGGTAATAAAATTATACTCAGAGGGCAACCATATTTCTTTGGTATCACTAATGTGCTGGTTAAGAATGGCATCTTCTCCGCCTGCGAAAACAGATTTATTAAAAATTTTCAAATCGGTAATCACAACAATAGGTTTCTCAGGATTTTGTTTGATGCTATCTGGATGAAAAACAATAAGACCATCAATACTTCCAAAATACATTTTGCCGCTTGGCGAACGTAACAATCGCGGAGAAAACTGATTCGCAGGCAAGCCATCTCCGATCGAAAAAACATTCGATTGCTTTTTCAATACGTTATACTTTACAATTCCTTTATTGGTGGCTAACCAAAAATTCCCATGACCATCATCCGCTAAACCATTGATGTTTGTTTCAGGCAAACCATCATCTGTGGTTAGTGAAAATGCACTGTCTTTCTTTAAATCGTAGCATTGCATACCAGGGCTTCCAGAAATCCATACTCTATTGAGGGAGTCTTCTGAAATGGATTCGTTACTCCCAATCGTAATGCCTTTCGGCAACGGAACAATCAATCGTGTTTTAAGATCCATGCGACTTAACCCATTGCCCCAGCTACCGAGCCACAAAAAATTATTAGCATCACGAAAAATTGAAACTACATTCTCTTCTGCCAATCCGTCTAAGGGACCATAGTTGTAAAATTTGGATGAGGTTTTATCAAAGATGCTGAAACCGTTTCCTACTGTGCCGATGTAAAGTACTCCTTGTTTATCCTGATACAAGCACCATAAATTATTAGATGCAATGCTGAACGTATCGTCTTCACGATGTTGATATCGTTTAAATTTTCCCGACTTCGGATCAAGTCGTGCAAGGCCTCCGCCCCAACTCGCCACCCAAAGACATTGTTCACTCTCATCCCATAACACATCAACCAAAAAATCGCTGGGCACACTTTGGAGATCATCAGCGCGATGACGATATGCTCTAAAAATATTTTTCTCTTCATCAAAGAAATTCAAGCCGCCTCCGTCTGTGGCCAGCCAAAATCCCTTGTTCGGCTGTTCAGCCACTGCATTTACTTTATTGTGACTTAAGCTTGTATTTTGATCGGGAACGTTTTGGTAGATGACAAATGGTTTTCTGAATTGATCATAGAAATTAATGCCGCTCTTGTTTGTACCTATCCACATACTTCCATGTCTATCGCGGAATATGGAGTAAATTGAATTGTCGCTAATACCCCTTATGTCAGATTGATGAGGTTGATAATGATAAAACTCGTTCTTTTTTCTATTCCAGATATCAAGTCCTCCGTTTTCTGTGCCAATCCATAATCTCCCTTGTGTATCTTCTGCAATGCATTTTATGATATTTACATTTAGCGAATTGGCGTTGTGTTTATCGTGTTGAAAATGAATGAACCCATGATGAGAAGGATCGTATAGATTTATTCCCACGTCTGTTGCCACCCACATGTTCCCTTTATTGTCTTGAAAAATATCATTCACACTATTGTTGCTCAGACTAAACTTATCCTTTGGGTTGTGTAGAAACCGATCAACAACTTCGTGCGCTGCGTTCATTATTGTAACACCATCCTGCGAAGCAATCCATAGATTTCCGCTACGATCTTCTTGTAGAGCTGTTACATCAGTTAAATATTTATCGATCTTAAAGTGGGTGAATACATTCTGTTTACGATCAAAGTAATCAACGTAACCTGTTGCAAACGCAAGCCAGAAATTTCCAAGCCTGTCCTCCAATATTTTACTCAGCAATCCTTTACTAATAGTTTCTTTACGGTTTGGATTATGAACAAAAGAAGTGAAGGTATTGGTAGCATGATTATATCGGCTTAATCCACCTGCAGTTCCGATCCATAAAATACCTTCATGATCTTCAATAATGGAAGATGTGAAGTTGTGGCTAATAGAAGTGGAATCTTTGTCGTTGTGGAGATACGTTGTAAACTCGTAACCATCGAAGCGGTTCAATCCTTCCAATGTAGCAAACCACATAAAGCCCTGACGATCCTGCAGAATAGATAAAACCTGATTTTGCGAAAGGCCGTCTGTTATGGAATAATGCTGAAAAGGAATATAAGGTTGCTGAGCCTTTACAAGCGTTGAAAAAAGCAGGGCAGCAAAAAATAATAACATTCTTGCTGCTGTACGATTATAGAATTTACCCTGCATAATTCATCTACTAAATCGTGAGCCTTTGAAGCAACACGGTCTTTTAACAAAGCGGTTAGAATAAGTATTGAAAATATACAGGAAAACTATTACAATTAAAAGGGTATACAGAATGATGGCTCTTACATTTTGTGCCTACCTATAGCACAACATAACCTCCGCAATTTATTCAAAAGCTCTTCATTAACTGAGGCCAAAGGCGCAACGGTATGAAGTCACAAAATCAACTCCATCTTTACATCGGCAGTCGCAAAGGGTGAATCTTCAACTGCTACATGTTTAAATCCGTACTTTTTATATAATTCTAGCGCAGCTTTCAATTGACTATTCGAAAACAACACAACACTTCTGGCTCGAAGCGCTCTCGCTTTCTCAAGACATTTGTCAAGTAACAATTTACTAATGCCCATTCTTTGATGTGATGCACTTACACTCATCTTGGCAAGTTCATACATACCATCGTGCTCTTTTATTAAAGCAGCGGAACCCACCACTTCATGTTCATGTTTTGCCAAATAAATGACTCCCCCATTTTTAAGAATCAGTTCACGAGGGTCATTCAGAATTTCAAGATCGTGCGACTCCATCAGATTATATTGATTCAACCATTCAGCATTCAATGCCTTAAAGATGGGTTGATGATGATCTTCGTATTCAATGATTTCTATATTCATGATGAAAGTTAATGGATTCAGCTTAAGTCAACCAGCAATCGATCAAAATAAAAGTATCTAAAAAACAAACTGGCGAATGAATGTTCACGTGTTTCATTTTAATTCAAATATTAAAATCCATCCATCTTTAATCAGCGAGGACAAACAATCTACTTATGCAAACGGGAATATCCACGACCTCAAAAATTCCGACAACCAGAATTGAATTGACTGCTTTTTTTTGTTCTACGATATTATTGTTCGCCTGATCGAATAACTTATATTGTTACTCAAACTCCACGAACACATTTAAATTTTAAATAGCAATACTCATGAGTCATACTTGCATCAATCCTGATAAATTATTTAACAGCAAGCAATATGGATTTTCTCAGCTTGTCATTTCCAATGCTTCAGGGAAATTATTTTATACTTCGGGTCAGGTTGCGATCGATGCAGAAGAAAAAATAGTAGCAGATGATATTGCAGGTCAAACTCGGCAGTGCTTGAAAAATTTAACAACAGCTATTCACGAGGCTGGTGGAAATATAACGGACATTATGATGCTGCGAATTTATTTTGTGAACAATGGCAATTTCAAAAATGAAGAAATAGGAGTTGTTCTACGGGAATTCTTCGGCACTGAAAATCCTCCGGCAAGCACCTGGATTGGTGTTAGCTCGCTTGCACGTCCTGAGTTTCTGATTGAGATTGAAGGTAGCGGTGTTATTCATTAATTTACCTTACTCACCCTATAGTGTAGTTGCCAATAGTTCACTTTATCCCATTCGAATTGTGAACGTTCAAAACTCGAATGGGTATGGAGTGAGTACATTAAATTAAACTTCTTTCTACAGATAGCGTGATTATTTTATTACGGAGTAACTATAAAATCATTTGCGGATGAAGTAACCCAGTCTAAATCATTAAATTTTGTTTGAACGAGAATTTTATCGGAAGCTCCTGCGGGCAGTGCAAATACAATTTGAGTTGAAGAGGATGATGTAACAACAGCACTATTGCCATTAAAAAATACTTTATTATCGGAAGCGGTGGCACTGAAATTTTTACCTGTAACGGTTACCAATGTTCCTGTTGGGCCACTCGCAGGTGAAAATCCTGTAACGGTAGGCTCATTGGTTTCTACAACAAACTCAGTGTCGGGTGATGTTGTCCAGGCTAAATTGTTGTAAATAGTCTGTACCATAAATTTTCCTGTTTTCGCTCCCACCGGAACAATTACTACAAGCTGCGTTGTAGAAGATGATGTAACTGTTCCCGGAAACCCGCTGAACGTCACTGAATTTTCAGATGGTATTGCACTAAAATTTTTACCATTGATTGTTACCGTTGTACCTACCACACCGCTGGCTGGCGTAAAGTCTATAACTGTGGGTTCGCTTGATTCTACAACAAAATCATTTGCAGAGGAAACCGTGTAATTAAAAGTATTCACTACCACAGCTATAAAAATTTTGCCAGTCGTTGCTCCGGCAGGAACTTTCGTTACGATCTGATTCCCTGTAACGGCTGTTACCAATGCCGGTATACCGTTAAAGGTCACTACATTTTCAGATAGATTCGTGCTGAAGTTGGTTCCGGTTATGGTTACCGTTGTTCCAACAATTGCACTCGCTGGCGAAAAACTTGTTATGGTTGGAACATTAACCACAAAATCATCCTGCGACACAATCGTATAACTTTGGCCGTTTTGCGTTATGACGATCGTAATCTTACCTGTTGTAACTGCCGATGGCACTTTAATAGACAGTTGCGTAGTTGACGCGGCAAGAACCGTTGCCGATACGCCATTGATGGACACAACATTCTCGGAGATTACAGAACTGAAGTTTGTACCGGTAATAGTTACCACTGTGCCTTCAATACCATTATCTGGAGTAAAGTTTGTTATCGAAGGAATTTCCAACAGCGTCCATTCGCTAAAATGCAGTGTTTCGGTAGTAATTGTTTTGGTTGCCTCATCTATATTTATTGTAGGCACTACTTGCCAAGTATTGTCATCCTTTTTAAAGGCAATGGCCATGCGTGACGGTGGCGTTTTGGCAGCGTCCTTATCCGTATAGTGAAAAGAAAGTGCAACCGGTTTGGTAAACTGCGTACCTTCTGGTGTTAGCGAATATACTTTTCCAATTCCATTTTCCGGTGAAACTTCTTCCGACTCTTTTATAGCAACGGTTGTATTGTCTGCCATCGCACCTTGTGGCACAGTTAAGGTAATTACACCGTCCTGCGCTGTGAGTGATCCACCAGTATTTCCTACAACTGAAGAAGCATCGTTTGGCGTTGTTTTGGGTTCATCATCGTTACACGAATTAAATACCAGTATACCTGCCAACAATATTGCGGTAGACGTAAGCATTCTGATCATTGAGATTGTTTTTTTCATTTTTGTTCAAATTTTAAATTTCTTTTATGCGATTGTGAGGCAAAGGTGGCGTGCAGAAGACTAGCATAAAATAGCATGATCGTGCTACACCTACGTGATTAATTGCACTCCGCCACGTTAGGCAACATTCAAAAAGGTCTGCTTAGTTTAGCATTACAATTTTTCCTTCCAGATAATGATGTTGTGAATCCTGTGAGTCAGCATCACCATATCCGTGCTCATAGATTTTGAAACTCTCCGGTATGGCACCTGTAACGATATTGGTTTTATAAAAAATATGATGGCTATCACAACCATATCCTAACCCCAACACTCTAAATGTTTTTCCATCGGCATCTTTTATTTTCTTTTTTCCAAGAAAAACAGTTTGATTATCTTTTGCATAACTAAATTCATTGACAATCGAATCGTTTACTGCTAACGGAGCAAAGTAAGTAGGATTGGCATCTCCGATTTTTGCTGTTTCATAATACACTGCATCATTATCGATAGCGTAACCATTTTTAAGTATTTTAAAAGTTGGAGCATGCGCATTTTTTATTTGCCTCCCCCGGTAGAAAACTGATGTTGCATCTTTGGAATAGGGATACGCCAATATTTTAAATGTTTCCTTGTCGCACAAAAGTCTTTGCACTTGGGCATGCTCAACACCGGTAAAGCCATAGAAATAAATGTGCGCTATATCTTTTGCATACTCATCGTTTATAACCTGAAATGTTTTTCCGTCACTCCCAGCTATTGCAGTCCGATCGTAATAAGCCTGAACATCATCATTAGCAAAATGCGTGTTGATGCTACGCAGGGTGGCAATATCTTTTACAGCAAATGGCACGCCTTCGAACCATGCCCGTTTAGTATCGGTGGCATATCCATGACCGAGACTTGCGAAGTGATCAGGAATAACATTATCCAAATCCAAAATAGTTTGACGCTTTGTCAGATAATAATTCTGGCTTTCGCGATATTCATCACAGTAATAGACTTTGCTTTTATCCTTTGCATAGTGTTCGTCCACGGCTTTGAAGGTCGCCACATCGACATCTCGAAAGGGATAACTTCTATAGTATGCCGTAGTTGAATCCTTGCCAAAATCTTTGCTTAATACAATGAAACTTTTATTCGTGATTACTTCACCATCGAACATAAGTTTGCCATCCTTTTCTTTATATCCAGAACTGCATCGAAAGAAAGGGAATATCCCTAAAACTACTAAGAGGGTTTTAGCGAACCATTTGAATACTTTCCACAAGTTGCTGATTACGGTCATCTTATTATTTAAATTTTATTCTATTGGCTCTGTATCAATCCCGTGTTGTTTCAACCATTCTACAGCCTTGGTAAATTCAGGATCCATAATGATTTGTTGATTGCCAGCATCCTTCCTAATCATACGCATAATACTTTGCAGACTATTTCCATTTGGTGTTACAATGCGGTAGTCGCATTTGGCATCACTCAACAGGTAGTTCACGAATGGCCATATTTCATTCCAATGTGAACCTGTTCGTGCATTGTTTGCAGCAAACATTACGGGCGTCATTCCCTCATCATTCTTTGCATTTACGTTAGCTCCATGTTTTATCAATAACATGGCAATTTCAATTTCGTGTTTAGTAGCACCGATCGCGTCAAACAGAATTGGGTGAAGATAAATATTACTCCGCACATTCGCGTTTGCACCAGCATTTAACAACATAGAAATCATTTCAATTGGAAGATAAGAAATCGCTTCGCTCAGCGCAGGTGTGGTAGATGATCCATTTTTAACCAGCATTCGAATAATGGCAGTGTTAGCTTCTTCGTTAATCGGAAAATCAATTGCTCTGCTTCTTAATCGAATGGCGAACTGGAGGTAATTTAATCCTTCACCACCGTCTATCCGGTTTCCCTGAATATTTAAATCCTGACCTTTTATTAAATCACTCAATAACAATGTATCGCCCTGTTCGATGGCAGCCGCGATACCCCGATGGGTTTCATGCCAATAATAAAATTCAGCCATCGATTTTTGTTTTTTAAAAGACGGAAGTTTTTTTGAAATCAATATCACAGATCCAAGAACAAATGGCAAGGCAGCAAAGAAACCAGAAAAAATAATGCTAAAGGTCGATTGGCTTACGCATAAAGGTACAGCTGCCAAAAGAATTAAAATTACACCTACCAGAAAGAGTATGAACATCCAACCTTTCTCCATTGAGTCCACCCTCCTGCCCTCCATGCTGAATAGAAACATTATTGTCAGAATTGCTAACGTGGCAGCATTAAGGGCAACCAGTATCCAAATAATTTTAATGATCATGTTGGTGTGAATTAAATTATGCTGATGGCGCTTTTAAATTGCTTCCAGTATTTGTTTCAATTGCTGAACGGCTGCTTTAAATATCGTCTCGCTTGTGTCTTTACTCTCTAATCTTTCCAGTAAATTATTTTGTCTTAATGAAGGCATACCTGAATATGCCCACATGCCAATGGTAATATTTGCTTTTGCCAGCAGCTCATCATCATCGCCTTCGAAACAGAATAGTATAAAGTTCTTTGCTTTCGAATTATTTTTAAAATCTCCAAGACAGAGAAAAACATCATTCAAACATTCGCTTCGGTGCTGAGCAAGGATTCGGAATATTATTTCAAAGCTACCTTCATATTTACCGATGGACCACAAAGCCGTTGCGAAAAACAGTTGTCTCACGGGGTTTGCATCCTCAATTTTTTTTAGGAGCAAATTCTCCAGGTCGGGATATTTATGAAACACTAAAGTATCGATTGCACCTTTAAAGGATGTCGAATTTATTTCGTTATCAATCTTAACAAGGGACCGATCAATTACTTCCTTCGTCCATTCTGCTTCCTCAGCCGGTGTTGCATTATAAACATCACCAAATCCATCTTTGTATATGTAGAGTTTGTTTCCTCCATTCATTATATACAATTCTTTTGAGCTAAAGGGTGTCATTATAGTTTGAGTGAGTATAGTAATATGAGGGCATCTCTAAAATCTTCCGTTTTCTAATTTTTATCAGAGAAGGGACGGAATGAGCGAGTAAAAAGAAAAATTAGAGATCGCTCTGATTCTAATAAGTATTTGCATCCACCCACCGTACTATATGTAAGCAAGTGTGCATCGATTTATGATGCTACTTCCGCAACCATATTTTGCTCCGAGATCATTGCTCCTGCAAGAATGGTGTACACTTCCGTCCACGCTGTTTTCAACTCTTCATTCCACTGTGAACCTAGACCTTTTTCTAACGTCCATAATAAAGCTGCACCTACTGCGGAATAGTGTGATTCTTTCACACCATAATTCGAATGTCGTTGTGCGAGTTTTATAACTTCGTCCATTATTTCATCCAGACAATCAAGATTAGCGATAACATACGATAACATCGTTAGTAATTTCTTCGATTGCTCTGGAAGTGAAGTTCTGCTGAACATGGGCTTTACCTCAGGTGCAATTTCAAAAAGGCGTTCATAAAATAAGCCACCCACGGTAAGCATATCAATCTTAGAAACTTCTAGCCAACTGTTCTTTACCAATTCAATATTCGATGTTGCCATTATTTAGTATGGTTTATAAATGATTTGTTTGTAAATGATGTAATGTGTCCGTTGTTAAGCAGGACAAAATCTAAAGAACTATAAATTGCGCTTTATACGACTGCCTCAAAAGGAAGCGGATATTCTTTCGTTACTGGCTTTGAGCTGCGCGTCTTTACAACAACTTTAGCTTTAAGAGGCGAACCGATAACGAGATAGTGTTTTACATATTGATCTTCGTGCACCATCCATGATTTATCTTCCAGAAGGTATTCTGCAACTCCTTTTTTACTTGCCTGATAGGCCCACTTCTCTACACTTAATGGTTCATAGTTAACGATCGAGCCCATGGCAACCACTTGAATACCCGGCTTTGATTCATTTCCTAACTCGGTGCAGCCTACAACCTGGATGGATAACGATGATCCATCTTCTAAATCTTTCACTGCCCACTCTTCGATTACTGTTTTAATATTTGACATTGTTGTATTAATTAAATTACGATACAAGATTTTGCTTTACCACGAATCAGAAATTACTATTCGTATGTGTAGGTGAATGTGGATTGTTTATTACCATCTCCCGGATAGGTACGCACTTCTTGTGTTGGATAATTCCAGGCGTTATACGTGTACGTGGATGTGTAACTGCTTAGCTGAACGTAAGTGAAGGCCTCAACGGGATGCACCGATTGATTTTGTGGATTTGCTAGATCCAATAACAATGGGGTAGCTAGATTCTTAGAAATGAAATAAGTGTAGTTCCATGGGCTGCCTAAATCGAACGATACTTTACTTATATCATTCTGTGCATCATATAAGAACGTTCTGAATTTTAGACCATCAATCGTTTGATCTGAATTAGTATACTTTGAAATTTTTCCGTTTGAATATGTATAGGTAAGCGTGTTAGCAAGAATATTATCTCCGTAATAAAATTCAATTCGATCTAATGTTCCATCTCCTTTGTAAAAATACTTCTCAGGATAATCTTTACCTGCCAGTTTGCGAACACGTTGGGCAACACTATTATTTACAGAATAGGTATAGGTGTACTCTGAGTTGTTGGTATGCACATTGAAATGATCAAGTCGATTTAATGCATCATAAAAGTATTCATACTGCAACGTACCGTCTTGCGAAACAGTTTTTAGTTTGATTGGTGAAACGATGACATTGACAGCAGCCTGCAGTTCAGGATTGTTTGTTGTTCCCGTCTCAAGCACCAAGGCACCCGTTAACGCATAGATGCCCGCAACAAGGTTATTGTATGATCCCTTAGAAAACGTAACTGTTAAATCTTTTTTTGAATTGTCAGAATACGTTGCGCTTACCGTGCTGGGAAATGTGATCGTTTCAAATTCAGTACCATAGGCAACCACAATATCATTTACTCCACTTACTGAAACTATATTTTTCAGAGTGACATCATCCTTACTACAGGATACCAAGCCGATAAGTACAAAAACGTACAATAAATTTTTTTTCATTTTCTTTTTATTTAATTAACTCTCCACTTTTAAAAAGTAATCATCAGCACAGATATATCTCCCTGATTTTCCTTTCTCTTATTTAAGAGGATGCAAAGGTATTGGATTAGAAAAAGGCTGAAATAGCATGATGATGCTATACATGTGAGGTGAAATAGACTGATTAGTCTAGTACCATCAGAATAACTTTTCCTGAATGGCTTTTGAAACGGCTTCTGTTTGCGAATGAACTTGTAGTTTCTCGTAGATGTGTCGAATGTGCGAGCGCACGGTATCAATGCTAATGTTTAACTCTGCGGCAATTAATTTATAGCTATTGCCATTCGATAATGATGAAAGAAGTTCCTTTTCCCGCGCAGTGAGTTGATATACATCGGCATTGGATTTCGGAACACCTTGAATTGATTTTACAACAAGCTTAGCAATGCTGGGCGACATAGGCGCGCCACCCTCTAATACTTCGTGGATGGCAGTAACAAGCTTGTCGCCAATGTGTCGTTTTAATAAATACCCGGATGCTCCTGCACAAATCGCATCATACACATAATGGTCTTTATCAAAAACCGTAAGCATGATGATGTGTACTGCTTGATTAAACTTTCGTATTTCTTTTACGGCATCAATACCTGTTCTACCCGGCATCGAAATGTCCATTAATATTAACTGAGGCTGAAATTTTTTTACCATTTCACTCGCCTCAAGACAATTTGGATAGGCCGCAACAACATTAAATCCATCAACTGAATTTAGTAATGCTGTTGTGCTGATGCGGAGTTGATCGTTGTCTTCGAAAATAAGGATGGAAATCATGTCAGTTAAAATTCAAAGGAACACATTCTTAAAGTCGATTGAAATAGCACAATCATGCTATAGCCACCACAACTGAGATGTGGGTACCCTGTTTCTCGCTGGTTTTGATATTAAATTGCCCACCCATTAGCGCAGTACGTTCTTTCATATTATTCAAACCGTTTCCGGGTTTAATGTGATTAAAATTAAATCCATCGCCATTATCCATAATATCCATAGCGAGTCTTGCAGGCGTAAGTGTCAGGTCGATTTTAATTTCAGTGCAGTTGCTATACTTCATCGCATTGTTTAATGCTTCCTTAAAAATCAAGAACAGATTCTTGCGTATGGTTACATCAATCTTCACATTTTTCATCTTTCCAGTTTCCTGAAAATGGTAATCAATATTTAATGGCTCAAGAATCTCAGCGGCAAATTCTTTCATGTGCAGCACAATTTCATCCAGCGTATCGTTGCCTGGATGAATGGACCAAATAATATCTGCCATGGTACTCAACATTTTGCCGGAATGATCTTCAATTTGAGCAAAGTTGCTGGAGGTGTTTTCGTTCACCGGATTTCGCGAAGCCATTTTACTAATGATGTTGATACTCGATAGCGTTGAGCCGATGTCATCATGCAGATCTTGTGCAATGTGATTGCGCACGCGTTCAATTTCAAGTTGACGCTTAGTGCGATTGATGGACTTGTACCAACTGAAAAACAAGACGCTAATAATAATTACTAAGGCGAGTACAACCAATATCGCTGTCTGAAATGTATTTTTTTGGCGGATCTCCGCGTGCTGGAGTTGCTGTGCTTTTTTCAATAATGAAATTTCTGTTTCTTTTTTTCGAGTCTCATATCTGGCTTCCATGTCATTGAGCTGCATCTCGACTGTATAGCTTTCCAAAGAATCAAAGAGTGTATGAAACATTTCATACTCATCAAATGCCTTTTTAAACTCTCCGTTGTTGTAATATAAATCGGCAAGATGACGATGTCCGTTTTGTTGATACTCCAGATTCTTCACCTGCTTTGCCTGTTCAATTCCTGCCAGCAGACTGGCGAGTGCCTCGTCATTTTTTGATTGTGCTTGATAGATAAGCGCTGACTCCACATTTATTTTAGCAAGATAGCCTGCACTTTGAAGTTCTTCCGCCAATGCCTTTGCTTTCGCGAAACATTCCTGCGCCTCTTTCATATTATTCTGCAGGCTACAGATCATACCCTTGTTGATCAACGCTTCACAGAGATGATCTTTCATGTTGAACTCTTCACTTAGAGCAATCGAGCCATTAATATTTTTTAATGCCTCCGGGTATTTTTTCAAATCCATGTACAATACAGCAAGGCCGTTAAGACCATTTGATATTGCCTTCTTATTACCCAACCTCTTCTTAATCTCTAACGATTTCTTTAAATAATATTCCGCCTTACTGTAGTTCTTTTGCGCATAGAATTGCACGCCCAACCCGTTATAACAAAACGCAATGCCCGTTTCACTTTTTAACTCATCGAATATTTTTAGTGCATTAAAGTAATTTTTTTGCGCTAAGGAGGGCTGGCCGAGCTTTTTATAAATGTTCGCCATATTTAAATAATTACCGGCTATTTCTTCTTTGCCCATAACCGATTCCCCTAATGCCGAACTCTCTTCATAGGTTTTTAATGCCTCTTCATAGTTACCGATGTTCTTATTAAAAAGGCCCAATGCATTATAATAGGTTCGCAAGAGTCCCTTGTGTTTCGGATAACGCTTCAACACCTGTGCTGCCTTATCCATGTATAACCGCGCGCTATCATTTTTAGCAGCGCTACTTAACAACAGCGCGATCTTTGCATAGCTGCCTCCAAGCCAGGGACCGTCAACATACTTTTCAGCTATTCGAATTGCTTCACGGTAGTATTGCATGGCCGCCTTCGTGTCATTATTCTCCGCCTCCTTCGCCAACCAGTTCAATGCCTTTACTTCGGATGAATCCCTCGTATGCCGGCTTACGATACTGAGTACACTGTCGATTTTATTTTGTTGAGCAAATGAGGTGACTGAATACAGTAGCCAAATGCAGAGGATAGATTTTTTCAATTATATAAGGAGTCGTGAACAAATTTATCATTATATGTGTAGAAATTATGATCGCAAATCAAAAGGATTGTCATCTCTTTTTTTATTGTAATGATTTTAGTTCTATCGATTCAATCTCTTCCGTCCTGCTAAAATCGCACAATTCAAGATAGATTGTGATTTCCGTTTCTGAAATCAAAGTAATTTGGTTCACCACTCTTCTTTGAATGAATTTCAAAGGGACAGTTACAAATTTAAAACAACGCAAAATGGAGTATCTGAGGTAGCCAAAAATGATGGAAGAAGATTAAACTCCATTTTCGTGAAAAAAATCTTTCAACTTTAACAAGACAGGATCTTCTGAGTTGTGAAACAGGCACGAATGCCTGAATGAAGTTAGGTGAAGTACCTACAGTTTCACGATCTTAAATCCATCATAAATTTTTTCTGAGTACTCGCCAGCAGCACGCTCAACATATTTTCAGAAATAGGAAGGCTTGAATAATTGGGATGAACCTCTTTGACTAAAAGCGTCCACAGCATAACTACTTTGTGTATCACTCCTTACTGAGATTATCCTCAGTTAATCTACGATCAACAGCAGTGAAAATATTATATGATCTTCTTCATTAACAGAAGTATAAAGATCAAATAAAGAAACTTCAGTGGCCCCGGCAGGAAGTGTAATCACTAACAAATCGGTTTGGCAATCAACCAAATACAGAAAAACTAATTCAATGACTCACCGAAACTCCCCCTCACAAATCATTTCAAATCATCACAAACAATATTGAATTTATAAATTATTTCCAACTATTCAAACATCAACCCTCCATAAAAATCCTGAATGCATTAAGAAGAAATTTCCAGTCAATCAAAAAACATGAATAAAGATAGTCAAACGAATTGATCGTAAAACACAAATTGCGATTAACATAAAATGTATATAAAGTAAAACATCAACGTTTTTGATTCTTGTCTCACGACATTCATTTGTTTTTGTTGTTTACAATTTGACCGATATTGTCTATGTTAATTATTGCTGTCGAAATCTTTAGAGTTCGAAAGGAACATGTTTCAACCTCAACGTTCACAATTGACTGTATTTTATAGAACATTAAACCTTCTCACCGGATCACTCACCAATAAAAATGAATGCCTGCAAATCTTTTATGAAATTAGCCTTCTATATTACAACCGTATTGGACAATATTAGCCATCGAATTAGGGACAGTTTTGAGATGAGATATAAATTCCCGCACTTTTTTAATATTGATCAAACTAACTTTTGATTGTTACGAATACCTCACCCAAATATTGCAGGCATACTTAACACCGCTCTTTATTGGTAAACCAGCGTGAACTGAATATAATATCTTATCATAAGTTTCATCCACATTGGTAAACATAACACAACGACCCCTCTTTGGGGCGATTTTTAAGTTAAGTTCTGGGAAGTGGGTTTCACCTTCTTTATAATCATCATTTAAATAGACTAGTAATGTGTAAATCCGTTTGTTGCTATTATCGCTGTCGAAATGCAACCCGAACTGTTCATCAGGTCCATATCGAACACACTGAATTTTTTCGATCTGATCTGTGGAGATTTTGGTTATTGTAGCCACCTTTTCATATACTTTTTTAACTACTTCATTACTCCGATCATCGATCACCGCACTGTAGCTAGTTCTCACCGGATGCACGATATCACGCTCCCCACTTACCAAATCAACTTTACTTCTGCCAAAAATATTTTTTGAATTGCAATAGTCTATAATAAATTGACAGTCGTCCTCGGTCATAAAGTCATCGATAATCTCGATTGAATTTTTATATTCGAGCTTCAGAATATTCTCCAAATCTTTTGCATCGTTATAAAAAGATTCCCCTTTATTCGTTTCCGAAATTTCCAGAGGCACAAGTACTCCTCCGGCCCATTTTTTTTCAAAATCTGGAATTAGCTCCTTGTGCAAACCTGATCCCGCTAAAAAATAATAGATTTGTGTATCAGTTATCCCTGTGATAATCGTGAATACACCGACAGCCCCTTGTTCACCAGGTAAATACGCAAGGGCGGGCAGATTAATCTGGCGAACAAGGTCGATGTCTGCTTTAATCACTAAGCTTTTTACTCCCCAACTATCTAACATGTTACACAAGAAATCTAATGGAACTATTGGGTAGACCGGGCTTTTAAATAACTCTCTTCTCAGGGTAAGTCTTGTGACGTTAATTCCCAAAAGGTCGATCAAATATTCGATTGTCAAAACGGTAGTGTTGAAAATAATGTCCGCAGGTATTTTTGTCATTGGTTAAACGGTTTGGTTCGGATTGATTCTGAAATATATGTTTTTTTCTAAAAAATCATCAAGATGTGATAGCGGTTTATCGATGAAATGTTCTTTATAAAATTTCTCAATACCAACATCGTCATTGTCTTTGATGATATTACGTGAAGCAATGTGCATTGGAATCAACTCTTGTATCTCATCCTTCCCAAACCACTTGTCACCAAAATCCTTTAATGTCTTATACTTTCTGCGAAAGTGTGAAATGCCACAACAAGGATAATGCAGAATGCACGGATCCGTGACAATTTTTATATCACCAGTTGTGTGAAATTCACGAATACCTTTGGGGAAGAGATCTTTGGATATTTTAGCAGCAGATTTTCCATTGGTATAAAATAAAAAGTACTTATCTCCCGTATCCGTTAACCTATTATCCTTAATGCGAGCAGTATGATTTTTAATGGTTTCCAAATTCCTTTTAAAAAGTGTAACCTCGGAAAAATAATTTTTAATTTCTAACGTTTCTGGAATCGCTTCGTGATTTAAGTATTGAATATTTTCAAATCCCAGTTTCGTCATTTCTTCAAAATGTTCATGCACTGTTTTCGAAGGTGAATAAAACAGCTCATCAATATCGATATGAAGAATCCAGTCGATCCCTTTTTCCAAACATTCTTGGACAGCAACCTCCATATTCAATATCTGTCTCGCCATTACTTCTCTTTGAATAAAGGGATGGAACTGGTCAAAGGCTTTTGTACTCTCCCAGCGCTTACGTAACTGCATTCCATTTTGAAATGATGTTACTGAAGTTAAATTACTAACTCTATTAAAGCATTGATCATTTGGATCATCAAAAAAAAGAAAGATGTGATCTACACCTATTCTTTTATGATACTCTATGAATGTTTCAAGGACGTCTTCCGCATTCAGCAATGATGTTACAACAGCAATTTTCATTTCACAAATTCTTTTTAAGGGCTTGCAATATTTGTAAAAAATGTTCAAATTTCCCAAAGATGGCGAAGGTCATATCATGTTGTATGATCGGGTATCATTATTAAGTTAACTTTTATAATAATAATTATGGAAACTACAAAAAAATTAAGCCTCGCAGACTTGAAATCAAAGGTAAACTCTGCAAATTTTATTGCGAATGTTGAAGCAATAAAAGGAGGAGATTTGGCAGATTGCCATCAACTTTTAGCTCCCGGAACCGGTGTTATTGTTGTAACTCCAACAACTCCTCAAAGCTGCCATTAAAAACTCCTCGATAAAATCAGTTAAATAATTTACTTGATTTTTATCCTCAAAAGGCTGTCTACTATTGACAGCCTTTTTTTAATTCTCCTTACACCATAGTGAAATAATGAAACTATGAGCAATTTTCGCCACAACATTGCATTAGATTTTTCTACTTTACTTACCGTGCTTGTGATTGCATTACTAGCATGTTCCTGCAGTAAAGTTACCACGTTACAATCCAATGATTTGGACACTTTAATTCACGTATCGATTAACAAATCCTTGAGCGATAGGATGGGATATTTAGAATCAAACATTGTCCAAAAGTGGGAACAATATCTTAATACCAGGGACACTTTTTTTTACAGAGATAGTCCGCTGTGGTCTTATGAGGAGAAGTTAGTTCATAAATTACCTGATTTTGAGATACACTCCTTATGTTACCGAACAAAGAAATTTTCTGAATATAAACCGTCTATAATCAGTATTCAACGTATTGATTCAGCATATGTCTTGAAAATGATGTTTGCTAAAAGTGATAGTGGAAAGACGGATCTGCTTGCCATTTACAATGTGGTAGCGGCTAAAGAAAATAATGAATTTGTTTTTCATCGGTACTCGGAATTCTTTGGAAGACAATGGATTCGTAAGGAGGTTGGCATCATAACTATTTTCTATGATTCGACTCATGTGTTCAATGAAGAACTTGCAAAGAAAAATGACTCCTTTAATAGAGCAATAGCAAAACATTTTGGTGTCGATCCCATACCATTGCGATATTATTTGTTCAAAAGTACAATCGATCGACTTCGATCAAAGGGATATGACTTCGATACAAGAATGTTTGAGACAGTTCAAAAATCGGCGGAAGTAGATCTTTATAATAACATCATTTATGCAAGCAATGGAACCGAATTCTATCCACACGAGGTAATTCATTTTTACACCAATGTAAAGTATGGAAATTCAATTCATGGTTTTTTCAATGAAGGTGTTGCTACTCTTTTAGGAGGAAATATTAATACTTACGCGAATGATCTGGATGTACTCAAGGATTTCACCTTGAAAAATCCCAATTTTGATTTCACTCATTTAACCCAGATTAGTAAGAGTATAGGGAGCACAAATACTCGATACACTGTCGGGGCGTTGCTTTGCGAGGCTATTATCAATAAGGGTGGTTGGAAATCCCTTGATGAAGTTCTGAAGTCTGGCAATAGAGATCAGGATTTATATAGTTCCCTCGAAAATGCTCTTCATATAAAACAAAGTGATATCAATACGTATGTCCGAGACTTAATTCTAAATTCAAAATGAAACTATTTGATTTTTATATTGATAAAGATTTAGTGCTTCAAAATCAAGTTGAGTTGGCAGATACTATTCGTGTTTTATTGTATAAAGAAAATCCTGCATTATTTAACAGACTAACTTATGAGTCCGACCTTACGTTTCTTGAGCCTACCTTGTTTTACTTTTTTTTGGCAAAAAGTAAAAATTTAACAAAGGCGACCATCGAACAATCGGTATTTGGATACATGGATGAGGATAAACGACCAACAGAATTAGAGGCGTTGGCAGATCAATATGGAATGATTAATCTTCCTAAAGTTGGTTATGTTTTAACAGAACCATCAAAACTGCACAGGCTACGACTTGATCCTGACCGAAAAGAAAAAATAGTCGTTGAGGGTTATCCATCTAAATTTGTTCCGGATACACTTCATTCGGGTACGAACATTAGATTATGTAAACACCATACGTTCTTGATTTCACAGCTATCATTGGATGGTCAGATCGTGCAGTTTAATGAGTCGGCTCAGGATACATTGACTAAGCACTTTAACCATATCGAAAAAGCTTTCTCTTTAATCAATTCTATCTCAAGCGACTTTTATGATCTTATGAAGTCTACCGTGAGAGAATTGGTGGTGATGAACAGCCCGAATATTTATTCCATGTCAGCAATATCGCATCACGGGACTGCATTTTTAAATACAAACAATTTATCACATGACGAAGTATTCTTCGTCGATGATATTGCTCATCAATGTGGACATGTGATTTACAATGCTCTTACATTGCAAACAACAGAGTATCTTAAAGTTCACAAGAAAACATTATTGAGAGATTTTATTTCAGAAAAGCGTGAGGGGAGAACTGTATACAGTGCATTTCATGGTCTTTTTACCTACTCAAGTATTCTTTACTTTCTCGATAAGTGTTTTTGTGACTTTACATTTAACGAAAAACAGAAGCATGAAATTTTAGGTAGACTGGTGTTTTATACTGTAAAGTTCGGAAATGATCTCGTGTCTTTAACAAACGATGAAATTTTCACGCCCACTGGAATGCTGTTTATCGATAGTTTTAGAAGGGGGTATGATTTTATATTAGACAAATATAGAACTCCAATTAAGGAAACAAATTTGGACGGTTCTCCTTATGTCTTCGGATATGAATTTTATTCCTTAAAAAACTCAATCACTAAATTTCGACAGTATTTAAAATAACCAAATATGCGCAAACCATATTCACTTATATTCATTCTTTTCATTTCGACATTAAACGGTTACAGCCAAAACAGTTTTGACTCCTACGGAAACTACCGTTCGGCGCTAGATATTCTGGAGAGAGCAATTGACGCATTTGGCGGGAAAACCGCTATTGAACAACCCATTTCTTTTCACACGAAGGGGATAATTTATAACTTAGGACACTATACTATTCCTGAAGAGCGACGTGAAGTCCCGATAGTCGAAAATTATTTTTTCTTCAGAAATGACAAAAGTTTTTTTCGTAAGGAGATTACGATGTATAACAACCCTTATAAGAACTTGACATTATATTTCGGAGATAGTATATATACAAAGGACTTTTTTCAATCCTCCATTCAAAAATACGCAGGTAATGAACGCAGTGCCAGGATCAATCATATTGTGAAATCGCTACCATCAAAATTTTTGATCTTTGCCTACCAGAATAGAAGAACGCTTTCAATTTTATATAATTCAGATAGTTTAAAAATTGTGACGTTCAATGATCTTGGTTCAAATCAATTTAAAATTTATTTCGATAATTTCTACCACCTGACAAGGATTGAAGAGATGAGATACCATGATGTCTATGGCGACTATTTCACTACAACTGAATTTACGGATTACAAATTCTATATGAGTGTATTGGTTCCGACATTTAGAACGGAAACAGAATTTTCAAAAGTCGAGCGAAAGGTAGAATATACGCAGTTCGACAATTCGCCGGCGCTGGATAGTTCTATTTTCGTTCTCAAACACATTTTCACTATTGAATCTACGGACAACCGGGAGCCAAAAACGATTGCTAAAGAGATGATTGGTAAAAATCTTTTCTTATTAAAGTTGAATTCATTGAACAACAAAATCTTGGTATCAGAATACGCTGATCATTTCGATATTTATGAAGTGCCGAAAGGCATTAAGATTAATAAGGACATCATCGCTGAAGTATCATCGATCAACCCTACAAAGAAGATAAAAAATATTTTCGTCAGTCACCATCACCCAGACCATGCTGGCGGACTAAGGGCGTATAGCGATAAGAATATTAATGTAATCACCACGACCAATAATGTCGAATTTCTGGATCGCATTGCGAAACTGCCACATACACTTTCAGAAGTGAGGGAAATTGGGCCATCTTTACTTTCGTTTGAGGTTATTCCTGCTAACGGATTTAAAAAGTTTAAGGATTCATTAAACGAGTCACTAGTCTATGAAATTGAAAATACTGATCATACAAAGGAATGTTTAGTATTTTACTTCCCGAAAGAGAAAATTCTTTTTGTCGGTGATCTTGTAAGTTTCCCCGTCGGTCAACGGCCGCCATTTTCTGGCGAAAGGGGTAAATCCCTAAGCAATCTCATTATTACAAAGAAATTGAAAGTGGAGAAAATATACACCTCCTGGCCCCTAAAAGGACAAAAGGAATTTGGGACAGTTGACGATCTTAACGCGTCACTTACGAAGCAATAATAACTCTGGATGAGCAAGAAGTTTCCATTTTATCGACAACTGGATCAAATGGACTGCGGTCCTACATGTTTGCAAATGATAAGCAAGTTCCATGGGCGTTCTTTCGATATAGCCTATTTAAGGAGCATTACAAATCTAGGAAGGGATGGAAGTTCACTCGGTGGAATTTCCGATGCTGCGGAAAAAATGGGTCTTAGCACGCTTGCCCTTAATACAACGTTTAAGGATTTAGTGGAACAGATACCTCTTCCCTGTATTGCTCATTGGCGACAACGACATTTCGTCGTTGTTTATCAAGCCAGTGACGAGAACGTTGTTATAGCAGATCCCGGACACGGGTTGATCAATTATACACCCAAAGAATTTTTGCAAGGTTGGATAGCGGATAAGAGACCTGACGAAACCTCAGAAGGCATCCTGCTTTTATTTGAAACTACTCCGTTGTTTGATCAGCAGGAAGATCAGGAAAGTAATAGTAAGACACCGACCAGTTTCATTAAGAAATATTTCACACCCTTTAAGCACTATAGACTTCCTATTTTTATCGGATTGATTTTTGGAAGTCTTCTTCAGTTAGTTTTTCCATTTATTACGCAACAAATCGTTGACACGGGTATCAACACCAAGAATCTCAACTTCATTTATTTGATGCTAATCGCGCAGCTAATTCTTTTCGTTTCACAAACTGCTATAAGTGTCGTTCGAAGTTGGTTGCTACTGCACATTACCAGCAGAATGAATCTTAGGATGTTATCGGATTTTTTAATCAAGCTAATGAATCTTCCAATTTCCTTTTTTGATTCAAAAAATAACGGAGATCTGCTGCAACGAATCCAAGACCACAATCGAGTCCAGGCTTTTTTATCTGCAACCACCTTAGATGTTCTATTTTCTGTAATTCCATTTTTGGTCTTCGGCGTAATACTTCTTTATTTTAAGGCTTCACTTTTTATTGTATTTCTCGTCGGCTCACTTTTTTATATACTTTGGGTTTTAATGTTTATGAAGAAACGTGCCTTGATCGATTATCGATATTTTGATCAAGCGTCCGGAAATCAAAGCAGTACCATCCAACTTATTAGCGGTATTCAAGAAATCAAGTTAAATGGGTCAGAGAAAAGAAGACGTTGGGAGTGGGAAGCAATTCAAACACGCTTATTTAAACTAAACATTAAGAGCTTGGCTTTGTCGCAGTCGCAGAACGAAGGGGGAAGGTTTATTAACGAAATCAAGAATATAATCATTAGTTTTCTGGCAGCTAAAGCCGTTATTGATGGGCAGATTACTTTCGGCAGTATGCTATCTGTCCAATATATTATTGGACAAATGAACGTCCCCATAAATAATTTCATCTCCTTTATAAGAAACTATCAGGATGCCAAACTTAGTATTTCTAGGCTCCGCGAAATTCATGATAAGTCTAACGAGGAAACAAATAAAAACGAGGTGCAGGAACTCCCTTCCGAGAAATCAATCCGGTTGGAAGATGTTAACTTTAGATATGGCAGCAGTGCTTCTGAATTGGTTCTTAAAAACGTATCCATGGAAATACCCGCTGGAAAGGTAACCGCCATTGTGGGTGCAAGCGGAAGCGGGAAAACGACGTTACTTAAGCTCATTCTTAAATTTTATGAACCTTCTTCTGGTAATATTTATTTATCAAAAAACAATCTGAAGAACGTTGGATATAATTTTTGGAGGAGCAATTGCGGTGTGGTCATGCAGGATGGTTACTTATTTTCTGATTCAGTCGCGAGAAATGTTAGTGAGTCAGATTCAAATGGTCTTATCAATATTAAAACGCTTCATGAATCTGTACGTATTGCAAACTTAGAGGAGTTCATAGAACATTTGCCTATGGGTTACAATACAAGAATTGGGGCAAGTGGAGTAGGAATTAGCGGTGGTCAAAAACAACGAATTCTAATTGCGAGGGCCGTTTATAAAAATCCACAATTTCTTTTTTTCGACGAGGCCACTAGCGCATTGGATTCAACTAACGAAGCGGAAATAATGGAAAAACTAGAGCATTTCTTTGAAAATAGAACGGTCATTGTAATTGCTCATCGGTTGAGTACAGTCAAGAAAGCTGATCAAATCATCGTATTAAATAAAGGAGAAATTGTAGAGGTTGGTAATCATGAAACCTTGGTTGCAAAAAAAGGTCATTATTTTACATTAGTAAAAAATCAACTAGAGTTAGGTGATTAAAATGGAAGGGCAAGACGAAGAAAGTATAAGAAGTGAAATGGTTCGGGATTATCTCGAGAAAATGCCACAGTGGATAATCAGAGTGGGTATGTATATTATAGGAGCTATCCTTATGCTGCTTATTGCCCTGTCATTAATAGTACACTATCCCACCCTGGTCACAGCCGAACTTAGACTAACTTCAGCACTCACCCATAAACCTGTTGTTGTGAGAGAGGAGGGCAGGTTGGAGAAATTATTCGTCGTTGAATCGGAAAGAGTAACTAAAGGACAAGTCCTTGGATGGATGCAAAGTAACGCAAAACATCAGGAGGTCCTTGACCTGGAAGGTGAACTCGTTATAATGGGCGATCTAATTCAAAGAGAGAAATATGATAGTGTTGCCAAGTTAAGTCTGTCACAGTTTAAATCACTTGGCGAGATTCAAACGGTATACCAGTCATTTCAAAGTAACCTCATTCAAATCGTATCGCTTTATGGTACCGACTTCTATCGTCGGAAAAGAAAAATTCTAATGGATGACATAGAAGAGCTTGAACAGGTAAGTCAGGCTCTAAATAAGCAGGTAGCATTTTACCAGCGAGACTTAGAACTTGGTAACAAAGAATTTGAAATGAATAAAAAACTATACAATGATAAGGTCATCTCTTCATTGGATTTAGACAGGGAAGAAAGTAAAGCATTGGCCAAAAAAATATCATTGCAGGATATTGAATTTACCATTACTGAAAACAAAACCCTACGCCTCTCTAAGCAGCGCGACTTTCTCGATCTTGACAAAATGTTGTTTGAACAGACCAAGGCGCTAGAGCAATCTTTAAATGTGTTAAATAGTTCGATCATAGATTGGAAAAATAGATTTTTGCTTACTGCCCCGACATCAGGTATAGTTCGGTTTCCTGAGCTACTTCAGGAAAGTCAACATCTGAAAGTAAACACCGAATTTTGCTTTATTGGTGAAAAACAAAGTGATTTTTTTGGAGCAATTAAAATCCCTCAAAGCAATTTTGGAAAGGTAAAAGTCGGTCAAAAGGTTTTGATAAAGTTTAACGGATTTCCATACGAAGAATTTGGTTCATTGGATGGAAAGATTGAATCGATAGCGTCAATACCAAACGTTGAGGGAGATAAATTTTACGCGATAGTATCGCTTCCAGGATCTTTATTGACCAATCAGGGGGAAAAGCTGGAATTTAAAGACGGAATGCTTGGGATAGCGGAAATTGTCACTGAAGACATGAGTTTGGCCCAAAGGATATTTTATGATATTAAGAGAGTTATGTCCTCCCGGTAGACATGGAAAATCGTGTGAGCATATCCTTTTGTACTGTTTGCATGAACAGGTTACGACATTTAAAAGAAACCCTTCCCATAAACTTATCAGAGAACGCTAAATTTAACAATGTTGAATTTGTTCTCCTTGACTATACTTCAAATGATGGACTCGAAGATTGGGTAAAGACAAACTTTACAGATGAAATCATCAATAAGCAATTAATATATTATCGCTATAATTCAGCCACGTCGTTCAAGCGATCTCATTCAAGAAACATCGCTTTCCGACTTGCCCGAAATGAAGTTGTTTGCAATCTTGACAGTGATAATTTTGTCTTGGAAGATTTCACCGAATACCTTTTTGATTCCTTTGCACGCAAACAAAACATTTTTATAACGGCTGATACAGAAGGTAAGCATTATTTCTTCCGAGATGTAATGGGAAGGATATCCTGCCTTCGATCAGACTTTTTGAAAATTAAAGGATTTGACGAAAGCATGACAGGTTATGGTTTTGAAGATAATGATCTGATCTCCCGATTAGAGAAGTTGGGGAGAAAAAGAATAGTGATAGCAGATCGTGATCTGCTTACAGCAATTACGCATCCTGATGCTGATAGAGTTAGTAACGAAGAAATGAGTATACAGTTGCAGTCGTTATATTTCTCAAAAGGTAAGGATGGTAGCTTTCATTTTTTTCTTTTTCTAAAAGATAGCAGTTTCATTTCTGGCGAGTTTTTATTTAATAAAATTGATATAAATCCACTGCCTTATGGAATTCGGCATAGGCAGAAAGGAAATTGGCATCTGATGACCCGTGGAGATCTGAGGCTAACCTACGTTGATTCATCTAACATGATCCTTCAATACAGTGCTTCCTTAGATCAATACGTATTTACCAATGGGAGCGAGAATTTTACATATGACAGAGTACATTCAGACAATGAAGTAATAGAGTTTTTATATCGGTTCATGATGATTACTAATTTCGAAATATTTGAACGAAATAGAACAGGGTCCGATGTTAACCCAACAGGATTTGGAAAGGGTAGTGTTGTTAATTCTTTCAATCAAACTGAAATTCATTTGGAATGAACATCAATAAAGCAATTGCTTTTTAAATATAATTTTTCTTGCGTCTTGAGATGAACTCAAATGAAATGATTAATTATTTTCCGTCAAATATTATTGATGCTATGGATATTTGTGCCAATTGTCTATTACCATTTTTATCTCATTCTGTTCCTGCAAATTTTGAGAACAAAACTTTATCGTTAAAACCAGTTTTGTGATAAAAGCTATAATGTTTTTAGCAAAAAAAATTATTGGTCGAGGACACTAACAACTTCTAATTTTCTATTATTAATTGATCAATTTATACCCAGCATGACATAATCCATCATCCATAAAAGAAAAGAGGTTTTTAACGCAAAAAAAACATTAATTAGGATCGATGCTAGACAATCGAATTGAAGATTGTAAAAAAAAACCTTCTTTCCCTTCGACCTAATTTTGATAAAGAATCGAAAAATCAATCAGTATTCTGACAGAATTGTGAACAATTGATGTTTGGATTTCACAGCTTGAATTCATGACTCGGGCAGTTCAAACACTTTATCAATTGCGTAAGCTTGAACAGCTTACCATTTATATTAATAGAGTGCTTGCTGATGCACGCTTGAAACGCGTCCACCTTTCATTGTCATTAGCCCTATGTAATAGCTGGATTGAAAGTGAATTTCAATCTCCATACCGCGTTTCAAGGAGCGGTTTAATGAAAGCTTCACGCATTCGCTCGAAAGCAACATACCATAAGGCTTTGAAAGATCTTCAGTCATTCGGTTATCTGAAATACTTTCCATCCTATCATCCTATCAAGGCAAGCCAAGTCATGATTACTGAATTGTTAAAAGAGAACGCTAATGAGCATAACTAAATTATCATTCATTGAGGCTAAACAAATTCCCATCACCGAATACTTAACTGGTTTAGGATTTGAACCTACTAAGATTCGGGGTGCAGATTATTGGTATCATTCACCATTCCGTGAGGAGCGAACTCCATCTTTCAAAGTCAATACAAATTTAAATGTATGGTTTGATCACGGTACAGGTGAAGGAGGAACTATTCTCGACCTCGGTGCAAAGCTCAATCAATGCACACTATCTGAATTCCTCGAAAAGTTATCATTAGGCAACTATCAACCCTCCCTTCACCGCCAACCAAATACTGAGAAGCCGGAAAGCAAATTAGAAGTTTTAGCAGTGAATAAAATTAGCAGTCCTGATCTGCTGTACTATCTGCGAACACGCGGAATTTCAATTGACCTGGCAAGAGAGTATTGCAAGGAGGTGGATTTCCGGATTGGCGAACGAAAGTACAAGGCGATAGGCTTCCCGAATCAATCTAATGCTTTTGAGCTGCGTAACAGTTGGTTCAAGGGCTCGTCATCACCAAAAGACATTTCAATTATCAACAACACTTCGAGTAGTGTCTCCGTGCTGGAGGGCTTCATTGATTTTCTATCCGTGATGCAAGTTGACCATAAGCAGACAAGTGAAATGATCCATAGTAATGACTTCTTAATTCTGAACTCTTTAAGTCTACTAACTCGAAGTATACCTCTTCTTCAATCTTATAAGACAGTCAATATCTTTTTGGACAATGACCTTGCCGCGAGAGAGGCTAAGCTTAGTCTACACATAAAAGGTATTCGCTTTCATGATGCTTCTGTATTGTACAAAGACTTTAAGGATATGAACGACTACCTGGTTTCCATGCAGAAAGTAAAAGAGGATTATGGCATAGGTCGGGTCCGGTCCAGGGGAATGAGAAGGTAGAATACAAAATCATAAACGCACAAAAGATAAAATCCATGAAAAAAAAAATTTATTTCATCACTCAAGCGAAAGGAGGTTCCGGCAAATCCTTGCTCGCATTCATGCTCGCTGAAAAATATCCGGAAGCAGTAATCCTTGACCTCGATGACGCGACAACTACAAGTTCCACACAACTTGCCTATCGAAATCCTACCATGGTACCCTTTCTTGATCCAACAACAAAACGAATCGATCGGGGCATGTTCATGGAGTTATTCCAGAGCATCGCGACAGCAGATCACGAATTATTCATAGCAGATCTGGGTGCAAGTGTCTCCGAACAGTTACCCAAGTTCTTTGTCCTCAATCGCCTGGAAGCCACTTTGAAATTGCTCCTTGATAACAACATCTACATTCAGCTTGTATGCGTGATCGGTGGAGCAAACATTTTCAATGCCACCATGTCTTATCTGGTTGAGCTAGTCGAATCAACGCATGGGACAATCGAAATAACGGTCGCTCATAATGGCATGTATCCATGTTCTACCAGTCAGCAAGAATCTCTAGAAGACTATGTCGAAAAGAATAACCTCTCACTTATTCCTTTTGATCTGGCAGAAGATAAAAGTGAAAGAGCGATGCGAAACATCGAGAATGTCTTGAAGGATGGACAAGGCTTATCGAATGTCAGTCCCTTCATATCAGTCTATTTCAATGAGTCCATCAAAGAACTAAAGCTGTAAGTTATGACGATGACTGATAAGGAAAGACTTGAGTTAAGGGCGTATTGTGCTTCGCTGTTAAAAGACTACGGCTTTCAGTTTTCTACTACTGATCCAGTACTGCCGGCCATTTATATCATTCACAAAGAAATGCAGCAGTGTAATGAAGCCAATAGAATGATCGCGAAGCGAATTGATGAAGCTTCATCGCGGATCAGCCCAAAAGTATTTCACTTCAATCACGCTGGGGAGGCCTGGAAGTTTCAAATGGCAATTACAATGAAGTGGATACTATTTGGCGGATTGATGCTGGCAGCAATATCCATCGGAATTTGGTATTGGTCACTGTCCAGTGACGTTGAACGGGCTCGAACCATTGTCCACGCTTATGATAATATTAATCAAATGGCTGCTCGCACTGAAAAGAATAGTGAGGGTTCTTACTTCATGGATTTATCAGAAGCGCAAGGTGACTCAGTACAGCATTTTCGTGAGTACGTGAGAATAGGTAAGAAGACCATTCGGGTATTTCTGGGGCGAGACTAATCATGGAAAAGAAACTCATCATACGATTCTTAAAAGAGAAGAGGCGAGGAGCCTACAACGTATTGGTAGAGCTTTACGCTTCTCAGATTTTCTACTTAAGCAAAACGATGGCTTTAACCATCATTGAAGAGGACTTGGAAAAGGAATGTGGCTCACCTGTGAAGCTTAGTTACTTCAGCCTAGCCCGCGCGATGTCAAGATATAAAAAGAAGCATCCCAAACTTTTAAAACCGACCTCAACGTTCAAAGACGCCCATGAATTAAAAGAAGGCCAATCAAGTCCAATCATGATCAACCTTCCACCAAAGAAATGAACAACATAGTAAGGGATCGTCAACCACTTTCAAGTATGGTAAAACAAAACACCAGTAAGTACAGCTTACGTCAACAGCACAGACGAGCTTACTTGTACGGAGCAAGCAATGTTTCCGCTACGCTTCAACTTGCTTGCCAACAGCTTTCGGAATATTAATGGATCACTTCGTTCGATTTTATAACTATGAGCAGACCAAAAGTAAATGAGAAAGAAAAACGAGTCGTACAGGTGAACATCCGACTTACAACAACGGAAGCCAGTACAGTAAATGAACATGCTAACGCTAGTGGTGTATCTCCTGCTAACTGGATTAGGGTAAAAGTATTCACAGGGAAATTTCCAGCGGTCAAGGCATCGCCATTGGATGCCTCTATCTATTATGAACTCAAGAAGATTGGAGTTAACCTGAACCAGGCAGCACATAAACTTAATCAAGGTGAATTCCCAAAGGACTACCGCATACTACAACTGGAGCTGACAGTCTTATTGAACAAGATACTAAAGCAACTTCTTCATGACCGGCAACATGATCAAGGGTAAGGGCTTTCGTGGGGCGTTGCGCTACAACCTGGAGAAGGTAGAGAAAGGTGTTGCTGAAGTCTTATCACATTCATTTGTGGAAGTGTCGGAGAAAACGATCATGAAAGAAATTCAAATGGTTAGGATGCTACGGCCGAATCTTCAGAAATATTTCTATCACACGTCTATCAACTTTCCTCCAAGCGAAAATCTTTCCAATGAAAAAATGAATGAGATTGGAAACGAATACCTGAAAGGCGTAGGGTTTGATCAACACCAGTTTATCATGTTTCGTCACCGGGATACTGAGCATCCGCACCTACATATTCTAGTTAATAGAATAGGCTTTGATGGAAAGGTGATGAGCGACAGCAATGACTTTGCACGGACTGAAAAAATTCTCCGTGAATTAGAGAAGAAGTACAACCTCACACAAGTCATATCCAGTAATCAAGCATTGAAGCGTGCTGTAACCAAAGACGAACTGGAAATGATGAAACGAACCCATGAGCCTTCGAATAAAGTACGCCTACAAAAAATTATTTGGGATGTATTGGGCACAAAAACGAAGATTTCGTGTTCCGATTTTATTCAAGCTCTTCAGAAAAAGGGTCTTCATGTACGATTCAATGTTGCTTCGACAGGTTATGTGAGCGGGATATCTTATTCTTATAAAGATATGATCGTAACCGGCTCTAAACTCGGAAACGATTTTAAGTGGACAACGCTCAGACACAAGCTCGACTATCAACAGGAAAGAGATCGTGCAATCATTGAACAGTCAAATACGCAAACGCAAGTCAGGTCGGAGAAATTCGGTACCACTTCAAAATCTAAACAGCCGCACGATAATACTTCACAAGGATCAAAGTGTCTTAACCTCGGCTCGTTATTGGGAGATCATTTATTTGGAGATATTTTTCGCGCAGAACAAGAGACTGATCTCGATCCTGAAATCGCATTGAAACTGAGACAAAGTAAAAAGAAACGTGGACGAGGCTTCAAACACTAAGGCTAGTTTTCAATTTGTGAATTAAAAAACCTGCTCACTGCATTCACTTGATTTTGTTGATCCGTAATCGTTAGAATTAATTCTGTCACAAAGATGCTGCGGGTAGCAAAGACATCGTGCTGTCAAAAGCTTCCGGCATAAAATTCAATGTGCCTTCGGCTTTGTGTTTTGTTCAAATTTATTCCTTTTCCTTTTGACAGCCCGGCTACCCTACGCTGGTGAAGCTCCATAATTAATTCTTACGATTATGGAAAACACAAATGAACAATCAAAACAATTTCAAGTAGCAGAAATTCTACTCTCCTACAAATCAAATGTAAAACCTTCCTTAAGACCGAGGATCACTTCTTCGCGTGATGCTTACCAAGTATTAAAGCAAAGTTGGGATGACGGTAGACTTGAACTCGTTGAGCAGTTCAAAGTGCTGCTCACAAACAGGGCGAACAAAGTTTTAGGAATATTTGAAGTATCCACTGGTGGCATAGCAGGAACCGTGGCCGATCCTAAACTAATATTTGTTGCTGCGTTAAAGGCTGGGGCGTGTGGCCTGATTCTTTCACATAATCATCCGTCTGGAAATCTTGCTCCTAGTCATGCCGACATTGAGTTGACGAAAAAAATAAAAGAAGGCGGTAAGCTACTCGAAATACAACTCCTTGATCACATCATACTCACAAGCGAAAGCTATTATTCATTCGCTGACGAGGGTTTGATTTGAACTCTCAGCCGGAATACTTTTTGACATGGGGATAGGATTTCATTCTATGAAGCCTTGGCATAATTCTTAGCCCCATTGATTTTTTTTCTTTGCTTCAGGAGCTCGTAATATGCTTTCAAAGCTTGCTTCATGATGGAGTCATTATCAGCATTAATCTTCTTGCTCCTGCGTTCGATAATTTCGTAGTAGGCATCAAAGGTTGAATCGGAATCATCATCCATATCGAGGCTTCGAAGGATGAGTTCATCAAGGTGCGGTTGAAAGTAGCAGTCATCAAGGCCCATATCTTGAAGGGCACGAAAGAACTTGCGGCTTTTGAGTTCCTCTTTGATCAGGTAAAGAGAAACCTGAAACTCAGATGGAAGCTTGATTAACGGGAGTCTTGTATTTAGGCTGTTCATAATCTCATTATTTATACGAATATAACCAAAATGGTTATATATCCAATATGACCATGTTGCCATATTTACTTAATGGTAAAAGGATCAAAAAACCCTAAAAAGTTGTTCAACCGAATAAGAGAGGTGCTGGAGGGTCAAGGTCGTACACAGACTTGGCTTGCCGGGCAGATCGATATGGATTTTGTTACAATTACTCGATATGCTAATAATCATCGCCAGCCAAGTATTCCGGTACTTTTCGAAATCGCAAAAATCCTAAAGGTTAATCCGAAGGAGCTGCTAAATAGCTAACAACTTTAAGTCGATACCCAACATGCAGTTAAGCTTATCTTGCAAAATACCGACTATGGTAGATGGGTTAATACTGAACTAAAATTGTAACAACATAATGGTAAGCCTGAAGTCAATACCCAGGGCATTTGGAAGAGATTTAAAATAGGACGATTAATCAGTCTCAATAGTTTCAGATAAGCACACAGGCATTAAATATTATCAGAAAGAAACTTGGAGTCAAACCTTAGGCATTAGAACTAACCTTGAGCTTCTAATCTTTCGCCAATGATATTACAGTATGCACCTGAGTTCTGATTTTATGGTCACATACACATCCCGTTAAAATATGAGGTCGGTACAACAAAGGTTATTTGTAATCCTCATGGGTATGTGAATGAACCTTACAATTGGTTCGCGAAAAATCTCATGATTGAAATTTGACGACTTCTGGGTATTGCCGCTTGACCGGATTTTACTTACTTTAGTATCGATTCCCTGACCCACCCGATCCACTCGATCAATAGCCCACTAGGAATCGTCAAAATGAATGGTTGTCGGCAATGCACATTACATCTGCGCGGAGCCTTCATCATCAATATTACACTCAAATATTTTATCAACTTGAAGGATAAACAGCCTAACAAGATTCTGTCTGCGAATGACCCTGGCGACGATATTCAGAGACGTTTTCGATATCAATCAACTTATTCAGCGATTTTATCTTTGCATATGTGTAAAGACGATTCGCCTATCGAAGAATTGTATTGTGAACTTCATGAAGACATACTCTTAAAATTCAAGGATGGGAAGTTTGGGGGCGTACAGGTCAAAACCCGAGAAAGGCATCTAGGACCCCTCGACCTTAATTGCGAAGAGATCAAGAAAGCACTTAGGAGATTTGTCAGTCTAGATCTATTGTTTCCGTCGGCCTTCTCAAGTTTCACAATCGCTACCAATGCTGGCTTCTCTAAAGCAAAAAATAAGTGTATTGAAACCATTCATGGTCTCGCCAAAAACAGTGATACCGGCATTCTTCTAAAGAATAGATCCCAATCAAAATCGTTCATAAAGCAAATGGCAAAACAGAATTCGTGTAGCGAAGAGCAAGTAATCTCTGTGCTTGGCAGACTTCGACTGCTGGGGAGTATATCTTCGATGGAGGACATAAAAACGAATCTCACTCAAAAAGTCGCAGACATATTAAATTTGAAGGGACATACTTTAGGCGTCATTGATTCAATTGTAGACAAATTAATCTTAAGGCATATTGATGCAGCTTCATTGTCCAATGGCGCATCTCATTCCGAATACTTTGTGTTATCCAACGATCCAAAAGACGAAGCAATTGGAGCAATCATTCAAAATAAGCGGCTTACAAAACAAATCGTATTCGATATAGTTAAGCAACAACTTTCAGAACCAATAACATTATTCATTAAGGATAGTGGTGGCATTCCTAAGTCAAGTGGCAGTGCACAGAAACTTGCGACAAAAATGGATGCCGGAGGTATTAGCCTCGAAAACATTGATTTGGCTAAAGATCAAAAATATTCTTTCGAGGCTTTAACATTAACTTGGCTTTATAAATATCCTGAAGACGAAGCTAACAAAAGGTACGATCAGGTTATTTCAATTGTAAAGAACCAATGTCAAGAATCATTTGATGAAGCCGCTAAAGACGACCAACTTTTTGGAATAGAGATGCTGAAGCTCACACGCGCAAAAATTCGTGCACGATTCAATGGGCACGAGAGTGACTTTTTTGATTGCAAATATGAACACCTCCTTGGGGTCGCCGGAGTATTAACAGAAGATTGTAAAGTTTGGTGGAGTAAACATTTTAGTATATGACTTTATTCGAAATAATCAAATCGCTTGAGGAAAATGAGTCAGCTCATTTGGCAAGGATTCTAATTCTTTTGAATGAGTTTAGCGGCAAGGAGAGTAAAGGTGAAATTGAAGGACTTACTAAACTTGCTAAACTCGATTTTCTATTACGATATCCTGCCTACCTGGAAAAAGCATTAACTGTTGAAGGAAAAAGTTCCAAATTGGCGAATGTACTTGATCATGAGCGAAAGAGTGTTGAAGCAAAAATGATCAGGTTCAAATATGGACCATGGGATTTTCGTTATAGGCGATTTATTAATACACTCGTCGGTATGGGCCTCTTATACATACGGTTGCAAGGAAAATCCTATCATTTGGGGTTAACGAATAAGGGAGTCGATGTTTCTAGAAATATAATGGAGCAAGAATCATTTAAAGACGTCAGCGAGCGTGCCCGGTTGATCAGAATAAATTTTAACATGTCAGGCACAAACTTGATGAAATTCATTTACAGAACGTTTCCTGAAATAGGAACTTTACAATACGGAAGAGAGATAAAATGAGAATAAATTTTACCACGCTCACATTACAGTGTCGAAAATCTAGAGAGGTGCTTGATCTTAGTCATCAAATCACATTCTTTCATGGCAAAGTCAGTTCTGGAAAATCTTCGATTGCTAGACTAATTGACTTTTGTTTAGGTGGCGACTTCGAAAGAACTCCAGCATTAATTCAAGAGCTTGTGTCTGCTACGCTAGAGGCGAACATTGGAACAAACCATGCATTGTTAGAAAGAGACGCAGATTCAAATCAGATACGGGTCACATGGGTAGATGATAATTCAAATACGGCAACAGTTCTTGCGCCAATCCAGGCCGATAAAAAGCCAATTTGGGCTGAAAATATCTTTAGCTTAAGTGATTTGATATTTCATCTGGTAGGTATGAATCCGCTGTTGATTGCTTCTAACAAAAACATCGATGAAGCAAGAATTTCCCGATTGAGCTTTCGGAACTTTATGTGGTACTCCTACCTAGACCAGCATCATTTGGACTCTTCCTTCTACCGACTGGAAGATAGCATGAAGCAACGTAACAGTCGCGAGGTAATGAAATTCGTCATGCAGTATTCTAATCAGGCACTCGTTGATCTGGAGGCTCAACTTATCAAGAATCGAGAGGAGAGGCAAACTAAAATAGCAACAGCGAAAGAGCTCAAATCCTTTCTTGCAAAATTTGGATATTCTTCAATTGAAGAGATTGAAAAGGAAATAGGGCAAACAACTAAGCGTCTTAAAGAAGCTGAAGCTGAAAGAAAGAACATGGAGTCTGGTTATGTTAAGGATACGCATTTTTCTGATGATGTTCGTGACCAAATCAGAAAAGTTGCCTTGGAAATAAGTGAGGATGATGATAGCATCGATGAAATAGAAAGACGACTGAGTGAACAGGAAGCGCTCCGTTCTGAGCTTATATCGACAAAGTTTAAACTTGCTCGAACGGAATCGGTTTCAAATATTCTTTCTGGTGTGAAGTTTGATTCCTGTCCTCAATGCGGTACATCTGTTGCGAAACGAAAATTGGTAGAGGAAGCGTGCTCATTATGCACATCACCTATTTCTGATTCGATAAAAGGAGTGAATGTTGACAACGCTGAAATTCTCCGGCTTGATATCGATTCAAGAGTTAAAGATATTGAAGCTTCAATAGCTACTCATAAGACCGCAGTTGTTAGACACCGGCAAAAGATCGCGAGGAGAATTGAACATAAACGAAGTTTGGACGAACAGCTTTCGCTTCAACTGAAAACATATGAGTCGTCGTTTCTTGCCAATATCAGGGAAGTAGACAGAAAAGTCGCGACATATCGAGAAAGGTTGAAAAGCCAGAATAAATTGAAGGAAATGCCACAGGAAATAACAAAATTAGAAGCTAGGGCAGACGAACTTATTGGGATAGAACAACGAATAAAAAGAGATATACAGTTAGAGCGCGACAAATTAACCGAAGCAGAGAACAATGTTATCGAATTAGAAAGAGTGTTTCTAGAGACACTCACAACAGTTGGGCTGCCTGGCATTTCCGAAGATGATGAAATTCATATTAACAGAAAGACATGGGAAGTCTTTGTATATCCAAACGGACATGAATTTAAAAAATGGAACTTTAGCAATGCCGGTAGTGGAGGCAAAAAGACTTTGTTCAATGTCTGCTACTTACTCTCACTACATATTGTATCTGAAACGAATAAATTGATGCTCCCCTCATTTATTGTAATCGACACACCGATGAAGAATATCGATAAAGAGGTGAATGAAGATTTATTTAAACGGTTTTACGACTATCTGTTCTTAGTTGCAAAAACCGAGCTTGATCAGACTCAGATTATACTGATAGACAACTCGTTCATCATTCCCAATGATGAACAGCTTTCGTTCTTCCACAGATATATGACGGATGGTGATGACGACAATCCCCCGTTAATATCATACTATCGCGGGGCGTAAAATATTGGCGACGATTTAATGCTCAAATGTATGACTAGTATTTCGAACATGATTTTACTCTTTCTCTACAATAATAAACCATCATGAGCGATCAAGAAAAAGAAAATCTACTTGATGCCTATTTTCAAAAACTCACATCAACTCACCTGGGCGTAACAGAGTATTCAAAAGAAGAATTAGTAAAATTATTTCGTCAAATTATTGAAGTAATCTCAGCGGATTACCTGTCCTATAGAAAGTTTATTCCAAGATTGCTCGCAACCCTAGAAAGGAATGATAAAACCTCAATTGTAATACTAATTAATTCCTACTTCGGTTATTTTGACGAATTATTAAAAATAAAAGACCTTCAAATAATTGATGAGTCAATCCTTAGTGGAGATTATCCAGACAACATATCTAAAAAGATACTCAATGCATATGCGCAATCTGTGCAGCATAGTCAGCAAATAAGAATATCCGATTTTACTTTCAACAAATCTTCCTTGTCTAGCGAAGACAGATTAGCCACCATCGCTTTCTTAGTAGATGTTCTCCAAGAAAATTCTAAAAATTTAGAATGGGACAATGATACTGTTCAAAGTATTATGATGTATCTACCAGTACTTAGGGATCTACTGAAGGAACAGGGAAATAACTATTCATTTTTCATTCTCACCGGCATGGTGATGGATCGATTTAGCAGTTCGGAATATTTTCAGCTATCAAGGGACTTAGCTGAAGAGCTTATTTATACTTCATATCTTGATGAAACAAGTTATCTAGGCTATTTCAATTCATTTCGATGTTACTCCAATAATTCATCCGTAATTCCATCTTTGTTATATGGCAATCTAAGTTTATATACTGCACTCAATTCAAAAACACTGATACCAGAGAAATTTGTAAAGGAAATTATTTGGCAGGGTGTTAAATATTTTAGAAATGCCTCACTCTTCCCTTGGGTTCAAAAAATATATGATTCAGTACCCAGTCATATCGTATTTACCGAGTATGAACAGCGTTCGCTAACGCACTCATATTTTCTTAGTTTATTGATAATGGTAGAGCCGAATTTACCTTCGTTAATTCTTGACTTTTTGAACGAGCATCGCGAAAAAATTTACTCAGGTGGTGTCAATGACTCGTTACCTTGGTTGATCATTTTGTATAACGTTCAAATAACATATCCCAATGCAGACTTTAGTGCAACTGGACTAGGACATTATTTAGGTACACTTGAGATTATAGTTCCGCCTGACAATGTGAGCGCACAAAAAGCAATTATCCAAGGTGACTCGGTTAAATTAAAACCTTTGTTAAAAGCATCATTGGTAAAACTTAATGAAGCGAGAAACGCCTCGGATGTGGTACAGGATAATGAATCAGCACTAAAAATTGCTGGAAGAATAATTGATCACGCGGTTGAAACAAAAGATGCTGAAGCACTCATTCTTGCTATGATAGTTAAGGCAGATTATAGTTTCATTTTTATTGAAAAGGGAAGGCAGGAGACTTCTAAAATTAGTATTCCTAACAAGGATAATTCTTCATTTGAGTCTATATACGGGTCTGAATCTGAAATGCTTAAACGACTGCAAGGAATTAATGACTATTCATTTCTTTGGGTTTTCTCAACAGAACAAGAGTACTACTATCTACTGTTGACTGACACTCATTTTTCTACAATGAAAATGACATGGTGGGAGCACCAGACATTTCGGGAGATCATTAATGCAGGTTTTTTCTCCCACTTGATATTTGATGATACCATTAAAACAAAACGCGAGGTAAGATCAGTATTACCCGAAGAGCATTTACATGAATCAAATCGATTAAAAAACCAATTTTCCTTTATTCGGATTACTTCTGCAATTAAAAATCCAATTCTTATAGTGATGGACATCAGCTTAGCCGGTTTTCCACACAACTTATTCCTCGACTCTAACGCAAATTTTCTTTATACCAAGAGCCCTATTTGCAATATTCTTTCAACCGAATGGTATTTGAAGTATGCAAATCAAGTACGACTTTCTCATAACTTCTCGAAATCAATATGGATACCTATTGATGGAGGTGACTTCACTTTAAATCAGTTATACTCTAAACTTGAAGATACTCTAAGAACTTTTAGTTTCAACATCACTAAAACAATATATCCAGAAAAACCGATTTCATCAGAAGTGAATGTCGTAGTGGCGCATGGAGGCGATGACATTGCATTAAAGCAAGTAGTTTATCCAGACTCAATCCCAAGATTAAATCTTGAGACATATTTAGGTCCGGGAAAAATCCTAATAATGTTTGTTTGTCACTCTGGATCTTTCAAAACAACTCCCTTTAAGAATAGCATTTCAAGCATTATCAAACAGTATATAGCTCAGGGTTACAGCGCTGTTGTTGCGCCTTTCTGGTCCCTACACATTAATATTCCTCAGTTGTGGCTTCCCGTTTTTCTTTGTTCACTCGAACAAGGAAAGGAAATCATGTGGGCAGTTCAGGACGCTAATCTTAAAGTGCTTAAGCACTATCCGACAATAGCCGCTTGGTTATGTATGCATCTATATGGCGATCCACATCTACAAATCCTAAGTCAGCATGAAACTGATCCGAAACCGAACGTCAGCTCTGCCGGAGCCTTAGTTGAAAAAGCACCTTATCTAGCGTAAATTAACATTTGGTTTAATCCTTAGTAGTATTTAAAAACCATGCCCTCTTTTTTTTCTAAGCATTGGCTTTTGTTCTGTCAATGACTTAAAAACAACGTCTTTATTCTTAATGGACTTTGTGAGCCTCTCGTTAATTTTATCCCACTGCATTGGTTGGTTGATCAATTTTACAGGGACGTCAAAATCAATATCATTAAAATAAACAACAGCATTGTATGCCAAGAGACGATTAGTGTCTGGATACTTTTTCTCGTAAGCTCCTACGAGCTGATCAAGGGAACGGTGTTCCAGTAAATAGTGAATATCTATGAAATCTTTTAAGCGATTGCCACTCTGAACAATAGCATGAATTTTCATGGCACCAATATCATCAATGGATGCCATTCGGATGTTATCAATGTTATTAACTTGAAGTAGCCAGGGATATTGGTGAGCGATCAAATCAACTTTAATATTATCCACTAATGAAAAAGCTCCGTTCTTTAGAACTTTCGTTTTTTCAGAATTGTAATTTGAATTCAAATGCTCGCCAATGCTTGCAGAATTAAAATCAATGTTACAGAACAGGTCAATATCAATAGAAATACGGTGGCCAATGTAAAGGGAAAGAGCAGTGCCACCTACGAGACGAAATTCTTTGAAGGCCTCATCTTGCATGAAACGTTTAATCAGATCCAGTGTCCCGGCCTCGACTGTTTGCGTATATAGCATAGAAGCGTTTCTTTTTTTAGATTAAAATAGGCACATACTTCTTCAATAGTGTAATCAGGAAGAAAAACAATTTCTTTCTGAATTGCCGTTATAACTTTTTGATCTCCGTAAAAATGAATCAATTCTTGCCATTCCGATTTATCTCCACGTTCGAGGATACGGGCAATAATAGTTTTATAACTTTTTCGCCAATCAATCTTCTCATAATCAAAATCCCAGAACCAACGGGGATCTACATTCGGTTTATCAGATGAATTGATAATTGGACGGGTTTCCATATATCAAAGATACGTAAAACTGTCAAACGGATCACCTTACCTCTTATTCTACGAATTTTGCGATTCGATTTAATAATTCCATTGGGCTTACTTTACCGTAGTGAGATCAATTATCGAAGGTTGGTCAAGTCTAAGTTTCAACGCCTTCATATCATCACTCACCTTCTTGTCAAGAATCTTTGCATAATGTTGTGTTGTCTTTAGACTCCTATGGCCGAGCATCTTACTAACGGTCTCTATAGGCACACCATTGGTTAGCGTGACTGTGGTAGCAAAGGTATGTCTAGCGCAATGAAAAGTTATCTGCTTTTCTAGTCCACATAGATCCGCAACTTCTTTTAGATAAGCATTCATTCTTTGATTGCTAATAACTGGAAGCAACTTTCTGGAGTTACTTGTAACGGGGTGATCTCTGTACTTACTAACTATAGCAGCAGATACTGGCAACAAAGGAATTCTTGAATCTACATTAGTCTTTGATCTAGCAGTTGCAATCCATTGCTCTCCATCAACACCCGTTGTTAAATTGCTTGGCGTTAGTTTCGCAACATCACAGTAGGATAGCCCAGTGTAACAACTGAATAGAAATATATCTCGCACCATGTCGATCCTGGGAATATCTATTCTCTTGGATTTCAAATTTAACAATTCCGCTTCCGTGAGAATATTCTTTGTAGTTTCATGCGATGTCATTTTATAGCCAATGAATGGACTTCGAGTGATCCAATTTTTTGCAATGCATTGATTTAAGATCTTCTTAATTTTTTTAAGGTAATCCATTGTTGTATTGTGACAGCATCCTTTTGTAGACTTCAGATATATTCCAAAGCTAGATATGAATGCAAAGTCTAGCTTATTAATATCCAAATCCGTGCGCTTATACTTTAGCTTAATAAATTCAGCAACATATTTTTTTATCGTTAAATATTTTTGAAGGGTTCCATATGCCAACCCCTTACCAATTAGTAGTCTAAACTCTACGTTGTGTTGTTCATAAATTTCCAAAAACATTTTTGGAGCTTGATCATCTTCACCTAAAAACTTCGCTTTGATAAGATCACCATCAAACTCCGTTCGGGAAGTCAGAAGCTCCTGAAATATTTGGTAGATAGTAAACTGAACGGAATCGAGATAGTTGTTAAATGATTTTGATTCATCATCCTTACCCTTCAGCCGCCCTTTTCCTTTGTTCCATTTAATAGCCGCGCACTTCCGTTGTAGAGAAAACTCCGTTCGAATTCCATCAATAGTAATTCGAATGTAAATCATAACCATACCGATTAATTCTGATTTTGTTTTTCTGACCAGAAAAATTTGATTGAATGTTTTTTTCATGACACACCTAGTTAAAGTTGAAAATAGGTTTGTGTTCATTTGATATCAAGATGTTCACGTTGTGTACCAGCTTGATAATCTTAGTGTTAAAGCTAATTCGGGAGTCATTGTTGTTGATACAACTTTGACTCCCGAATTACACACCAGCAAAATGACTGTTCGGAGTATTTTCGGATTGGATCGAAAAACAAAAACCCCTTAAACATTTCATTTAAGGGGTTTTGGTGATGCTTAGTTTTCAGTCTGTGGCCCCGGCAGGAATCGAACCTGCATCTTCAGAATCGGAATCTGAAATTCTATCCATTGAAATACGGAGCCATTGTACCAATAACGTTGCAAAAATAGCGAAAGGTTAGTGGGTAAAAAATTTATTTCTAAACAAGTCGTCCTCATTTAGCAGAAGTGTTTTTCTTTTTCCATTCGATATAATCACACACAATCTGAAAGGCCTCATCAACATAGGCATCTGTTTTCAATCTTTCGATCCATCGTGCATTAGATTTTTTAGCATATTCATCCGAATTAATGCGTTCGAGATCAACTACACCATTCGCTACATCAAAAGAAATTGTAGGTAGTGTTAACATGGTTTCAACTTCTTTATAGCGGTTATAATCTTCATCAGAACGTTTTAAAAAATAATCCCACTGAAGTAATATAGGTTTGTATTGCTCCGCCAGTTTTTCTTTCAACCACGAAGATGTTTCATTGACTGTCTTAAAAGATGGTTTAGAAGATATTCTTGCAGTACTCAACTTTCTTAATTCTGTTCTTGGCAAAGACGTTCGCGGTTTATAGTAGGTAAGCTTTTTCACCGAATCGGATGGCAACACGTATGGCAACGAGGATTCCCGCATCATGACCACATCGAAAAAATCAGGTAACATAATGTCCGGTGTAATACCTAAACCCTGAGCGGTTTTTCCGGTTACTCTGTAAATCTTATCGGTAGTAATGGTAGTAAAGCCCGCTCCTGCTTTCAAAGATTCCAAAGAAGGCCCTTCGTTCTGATTTGGATCGAGCGAAAAAAAATTTTGAGCTGTTGCTTTTCCGTACGTGCGACTACCCACAATGATTCCTCGATTATAATCTTGCAGAGCGGCAGCTAAAAATTCAGAAGCGGATGCGCTTTGTCCGTTCACCATTAAGACCATTGGACCATCATATACCGTTCCGCGGTTCATGTCTTTTACGGTGGTTTCATTTTGATTTCTATTGCGCAGAATGCCGAGTGCACCTTCATCAATAAAAATTCCGGCCAAGGTCATTGCCTCTTGCAACGATCCTCCACCATTAAACCGAACATCTAAAATAAGTCCATCGATGTTTTCCTTTCTTAGTTTGATAATTTCTTTTGCTACATCGCTAGCGCATCTTGATCCTTCTGACTCATCACCCCATTGCGTATAAAAATCAGGCAGCGATATGTAGCCAATTTTATTTTTTCCTTTCAGAATGTAACCCCGAACAACATCTTCATCTAATGAAATTTTTTCTTTGCGTAACAGAATTGTCTTTTGAATTCCACCGGCAGCCTTCAAGGTAAACTCAATAGAGTTATGATTGGCATCGCCCAGCATTTCATTTACCTCTTCAACTGAAACACCTGCAAGATCAATCCGCTCTTGTCCCGTCCATGTAAGGGCGATTAACACATCACCCTCATGAAATTCTCCAGACTTCCATGCAGGGCCACCCGGTGCCAGTGTTGTAATAATCACATCGCCACGATCATTCTCATCTAGCGTCACTCCAAAATAATATCCTTCTGTGCTGAGAGAGGATAATAAATTTTCCATGTCAGTGGTCGATAGGTAGGCGCTGTGCGGATCGAACATGGAAGCAAACGTTCCGAAGTAAATAGAGGCTACATAATTTTCAAATCCAGATTGATGTTTAAGTATTCGTCTGATGCTGCGGAGCTCCGAAGCTTTAACACGCATGCGCGTTGTCAATTCATTATTATTAAAAAATTGAGAGCCACGAGTGGAATCTAGTTCATCCAAACTGGCCATTTGATCAAGTAAGGAAAATTTCAACGACAATCGCCACTTGTCTTTTAAGGCAACCTCGGTCGTTGCCCAGTGCGCTGTGTCATTTACCATGTACTCTTTTGCGCTCCAGTTAAAAGGTGTTGATGATAATTGCTCTACATACATTTCAGATCGCTCCAAACATTTGCGATAGGTAGCAACTAACAGGTTAAAAAAATACCACTGCTTTCCGTTGAACTCATCGTCTAAAAGTGTGCGATAAGATTGCAACGGCTTTAAATCACTTTCAGTAAAAATGATTTTATCCGGATCAAGAGTTTTGAATAGTTGATCATAAAATTGCTGAGAGAACTGATCATCAATTGCTTTCGGCTGATAATGCTGCTGGACGATAACGTTTTTTAATAACATGGCCTCTTTGCGAAAGTCCCGAGGTTGACCGACAGCAGTAGACGTCAGAAAAAATATAAAAACAGGAAGCAGCCGCAAAAACGGGATAGTAAAACGATGCAAAAAATAATACATTTAATAGGTTAAAGATTTTTAAAAATACTGAATTTATATGATCCGGTTAGCGACCTCGGAAGACTTCCTTTTTATTTACAGTTTATACATGAATCCTGACGTGAATCCATTTCTTCTGTATGAAAAGATGGACAAGACTTTATTCGAACCCATCTTCAGCGACCTGATTGCAACTGATGTTCTGTATGTTTACTCTGCACAACCTGAGCAACTCACCGGCATGTTTAAGTTTATTCATCTCAAGCACAGAAATGCTCACATCGCCTACCTTGGGGGTCTCGCTATCAATCCATCCTTGAGTGGTAAGGGTTATGCAAACATCATGATGCAGGAAATCATACAACTCGGAAAACTGAAAGGTATATTCCGGATTGAATTAAGTACATCTGTTTTAAACACGAGAGCTATTGCCTTGTATGAAAAATCGGGGTTTGAAAAAGAAGGTATTCTCAGAAAGTACACACACCTAAAAAGTGAAAACAGATTTGTTGATGAAGTTATGATGTCGTACCTGTATTGAAGAGCGAGCACATGAAAAATAAACATCATGAAGAAATTTTAAAGCTGATTCTGAAAAATTCCGGTAAAGCGACCAAACATACCGATTTAGACAACTACCTGGGTACAACGCATCCGCGTTATCCCATTACAGTTCCTTTATTAAGATTAATTGCCAAGGATTGGGTGAAGAACCATCCAGAATTAACAGCCGATACATTTGCCAATCTGCTTACTTCGCTGATAAAAGGAGAATCCTATACAGAGAAATGTATGGCCGGAATTTTATTGGATTATGCCACGAAGGAGCAACACCAATTTAATCCTAAGCTCTTTGACGGATGGTTAAACGAACTGGAAGGTTGGGCGGAAGTGGATACCTTATGTACAGGCAAATACACATCGACTGAAATCATCAACCAATGGAAAAGTTGGGAGCCTTTACTCCTAAAGTTTTCGGTGAGCAAGAACATTTATAAGCGAAGAGCATCTATGGTGTGTTTGTGTTCACCGCTTCGAGCTAAATCAGACAAACGGCTTGCTGATTGCGCAATCCATACTGTAGAGTTATTGAAAAACGAAAAAGATATTCTGATTACCAAAGCCATATCGTGGGTATTGCGAACATTGATAAAACATCATCGAAAAACGGTAGAGGTATACCTAAAGGAAAACGAAACTACTCTCCCTCCCTTTGCGATTCGCGAAACAAGAGTAAAGTTAAAAACAGGAAGAAAAAGTGGTTAGCAGTTAATAATCAAAAACTCTAAAGACGGCTTGTAGTTTTAAGAGAATTAAAAGATTTGATATTACCTTGTTCTATACAGAAGTCTTATCAAACTTGGAAAGACCAATAATAATAAAGGAACTCCTGCCAAAAAACCACCGATCACCGAGATCGCCAGTGGTTGTTGCATTTGTGCTCCAAGACCAATGCCCAATGCCAATGGCATCAACGCTAAGATGGCTCCAATCGCAGTCATCAACTTCGGGCGAATGCGTAACGCAATAGCATAGTTGATAGACTGATCAACATCGCCTGTGAGATTCATATTCTGCCTGAATTGGTTGACAGTAAAAATGGCATTCTCTGCTATGATCCCGACAATCATAATAATTCCAGTGTAGCTACTTACGTTCAAAGGTATGCCGGCAAAATACAACGCGAGAATACATCCGCTGATCGCGGCAACCGAAATGAATAAGATCAAAAAAGATATTCTCCATTCTTTAAACAAAAACATCAACACCGCAAACACAAGTAAAGTAGCCATGCTTAATATGGTCAGTAATTCCTTAAAAGATTGTTGTTGCTCCTCATAGGCACCTCCATACGATATTGCGTAACCTTGAGGCAGCGCCAACTCTTCACCCAATTTCTTTTGTATATCCTTTATCGCACTACCCAGGTCGCGATTGTCTAATCGTGCTGTAAGAATCACCGCAGACTTCAAATCTTCTCTGCGATATTCAATTTCTCCGGGAATGATTTTTACATCACAGAAAAATGACAATGGTCTTGTTGAACCATCAGGCAGAAAAATTAATTGACGTTTCAACTTCTCCAAATCATTGTCTTCAAAATTGGTGAAGCGCATTAAAATTCTCCTCATCTGCTCACCATCTTGTACTTGCCCAATTTGCAAACCGCCTGTCATTGCAGCTTGAAAGGGAGATGGTGTTGGAACGTTAGCATTGACTCCCAGCGGTATTCCCACGGTGTAGGCTGTAAGCTGCGTTTGAAAATCCGTCAGGGCGATTTTGTATAAGGCTAATTTTTCCTGGTCAGGATAAAAAATCATAGTAGGCCCTGCAGTAACCAATCCGTTATTGATATCCGTTATTCCGGGTATCTGTTGAAG
>JBKJOF010000104.1:0-4465 GCA_046595655.1 Chryseolinea sp.
TTACAATGTTATCGCCCATTTTGTAGCTTCTGGCTAAGTTGCTGGTTTCAATTATTTTCATGCTTGTTCTATTTTAATGGTCTCAAGGAATGACCGAGTTTAGTATCGGGTATTATTTTGGAGTTAAGACAGGTCATTTCACCGGCTTATTAGTTTACAATTCAACGTTCGAATTACAAGGATGCGTGTTAAAGTTAAAAAGTTTATTCCTCCTAACTGATGTACGGGTTATTTGTTTCATGATCGGCTAATTTGTAATACTTGAAAAGCTATATCGGGTTACAATTACTTCTAATTACCAGACTACTCTTCCTTTATAAATGTTACAACTTGCTGAATAACATCGTTGTCTTTTAAAATCCGCGTATGCCCCAATCCTTTTGTTTTGATCAGCCGAGCTGAAGGATATACTTTTATCAATGCTTCGGCATGAATGAGTTTCACTTCTTTATCGTTTTGATCGTGAACAAGCAGCAGGTTTATGGCTGTTGGCAAATGTCGGATAAAATGCATGCATGTAAACTCATCGAAAGATTTACCATATTCCTTCTCTATAAATTTCTTAAAAAAACCTTTCGTTGCCTGCGAGCCATTAATCGCCTTCAAAAAGGTATTGATAATTTCATCTCCAATTGTTGGACTGGCAATATTGATGAGCTTGTTAATTTTCAGTCCATTCATTGCAGCAAGGAGAACAGCGCCACCACCAAAGGAATGAGCGATGATCGCTATCGGCTCTCCAACCTTTCTGTAAATCGTTTTTATAGTCTCTTCAAATTCTGCAATGCTGGTACGTGTGCCCGATGAATTTCCGTGCGCGGGTCCATCAAAGCCTACCACTTGAAAACCTGCTGCTGTAAGCGGTTTTACAAATCTTCTGAACTGCGTGGTGCGTCCGGCCCAGCCATGAACCAACAATACCGGCTTACCTTTTCCCCAAGTGTAACACTGAATTGTTTTTCCGGCTACTTCAATACTGAACTTTTCCGCAAAGGTTTCAGCTTTCCTTTCTTTTTCAGGAATACCATAATGAAGTGGAGTGAAGAACACCTTAATAAAGTAACGATGCGCCACTGCCGGAAAAACACGCTCTACCTTTGGGTATAACCACCTCACAATTTTTAAAGGTAGGGGAGTCTTATCTTTCTTGTTGCCCATTTAAAAGTAAGGTGATGATAGATTTGTAAGTTATATCTACAAGGTACAATTAACGAGGTACGATTTTGAATGCGCGAATCAAATTAATTATTCATTATGCATTTCCTGTTGCAGCTAAAAATCCTTAATCAAAAATTCAAATACGGCTGTTGTGTATTCAAATGTTTGAAGGTTATAAACACGTTCCACAAACTGAACATGATTCAATTGATCAACCAAAATAACGGTGGAACACCTCGAACCATAATTTTCTGTTTTGATAAACATAGAAGATAAAGCACGTTCTCTTTCAATGGTCAAACCGGTTTGAGGTAATTGATCGTCTGCTGCACGTTGATCATTATATAAAAACTCAAAGAGTTGTTCGGGATTAATTTTCTGTTGTGCGAGAATCGGTTTTAGTTTTTCTTTTCCGCGTGCTACTTTGGGCCAGTTGGTATCTAATAAATGATTACTCAATCCATGAAGTCCAGGTTTTATTTGTTGAACACCGTCAGCATAGTTTGAGTAGTAGTAAAGTTCATCGACTGTTCCATTAATCAAATTAAAACCATTGTAGACTTTCCCTTGGGGCTCAATTTTTTTTAGGTATTCTTCTGCTGTTGTATTTCCAATTAAATAATCAGAAACCAACTGTCCGCGTGATGGAGCTTTTGGATCAATATTTTGTGGGTCGCGATAATTGGTAAGCATGCTTATTTTGCCCGAGGTCGTCATACCCATCCACGTTCCTGATGCTTCTAAGTCGCGACCTCCTAAAAGTGTTGGATGATCTTTCCAATAATGAGCGGCTGCTGTTTTACGATTGTAAAATTCATCACGATTTGCCGCTACAATTAATTTGTATGCTGGATGATTATTTAGCGAAAGAAAAATCAGACACATCGTTTTAATTTTAGATCGATATAAAATTAGGTTGTCTTCTATTTTATAGTTGAAATCTTCACTTCAAATAGTTCCAATTGCGAAGGTAAGAGTTGAAATGTTTTTCGATGATAAGGCGTGATTCCTAATTTTCTGATTCCATCACGATGTTTAAGTGTTGGATATCCTACATTGGTTTCCCATCCATATCCAGGAAACTGATGCGATAATGTTTCCATCAATTCATCACGATATGTTTTCGCGAGTATCGAGGCTGCCGCAATGGATAAATATTTTCCGTCACCTTTAATAACGCAAGCTGATTTTAAATTCCCGTAAGGAGTAAAACGATTTCCGTCAATCAATAAAAACTCTGGTCGCACAACCAGCTGATCTAGTGCAAGGTGCATGGCTTTGAACGATGCATTCAAAATATTAATGAGATCAATCTCTTCGTGACTTACCTCTGCTATCGCCCACCCTAATGCATCTCGTTTAATGTCTGCTTCAAGTTGTTCGCGATTTTGTTTGCTGAGCTGCTTGGAATCATTTAATAAATCATGTTTATAATCTTTCGGAAGAATAACCGAAGCCGCAACCACTGGTCCGGCCAAACACCCGCGCCCGACTTCATCGCAGCCGGCTTCAATCAGATTGGGAGTATAAGATGACAGGAGCATATGCAAACTTAACAGCGAAATGATTCGATACAAAAGAATTCAATAGCTTTGGAATTGATGTTGCGTGAAACAAGGAATTTTCTCTTGCCAATCAACGTAGCGCCTCCTTGTGTCTGATAACTTTGTGGCAATGTAAATTAGCGACAGAGACACAAGGGAAAAAGTTTCAAAAAGTAAAACCGATAATATGTCGAAAGAAGAAGTAAACAATCCATGGACAACCCTTTCGGGGGAAGAGAAATATGATAACCGATGGATTAATGTTACCGAATATCAAGTGCTTAACCCATCTGGCGGAAAAGGTATTTATGGCAAGGTGCATTTTAAAAATACCGCGATTGGTGTAATACCTATTGACGCGGAAGGTAATACCTGGTTAGTGGGGCAGTTTCGTTATACTTTAAATGAATGGGCATGGGAAATTCCAGAAGGTGGAGGTCCATCAAACGAAGATCCGCTTGACGCGGCAAAGCGCGAACTAAAAGAAGAAACCGGAATGAAAGCTAATCGTTGGACTACCTTGTTGCGCATCCACACCTCTAACTCAGTGACAGATGAAGCCGGTATTATTTTTTTGGCCGAAGAATTAACACACGGAGAAAGCGAACTCGAAGAAACCGAATCCGATCTTAAAGTGTGGAAGCTACCGTTGAAGCAAGCCATTGAAATGGTTATGAATGGAGAAATTACCGACAGCATAAGCATGGCAGGTCTATTGATGATCGCGCGTCAAAGAGGATTGTAGTTTTTGTCATTGAGTAATTAAAGAACGAACAACTACTCTTAAGCCGGCAGCCCACAACCTTGAACTTTAAACTTTAAACCCGAAACGCCTTTTCTTTTTCAATGACCATAAGAACCCACATCAAAGAAAATTTCCACCTCGCCTATCCGGTTATGTTGAGTAACCTCGGCCATGTAATGATTGGTGTGGGCGATAATATTATGGTGGGTCACCTCGGTGCTGTACATTTAGCAGCAGCGGGTTTAGCAACCGTCATTTTTAATGTATTGATGTTGTTTGGTATTGGTGTGTCGTATGCCATTACACCTTTGGTCGCGGCTGCCGATGGTGAACGAAATGACAAGAGCATCATTGAAACTTTACGACACGGCCTTGCCATTAATTTTATAAATGGATTGATATTAGTTGGTGCTGTGTTGATCGGGAGAAATTTACTTTACCATCTCAACCAGCCGGCAGAAGTAGTAGAGTTAGCGATACCATTCTTAAGCATCATTACCTTCTCATTGGTGCCGATGTTAATTTTTCAAAGCTTCAAACAATTTGCAGAAGGATTATCAAACACGAAAGTGGCACTGGTTATTATCATACTCACTAATGTGGTGAACATTATATTGAATTACGTTTTGATTTATGGGTATGCTGGCTCTCCAGCACTTGGATTAAACGGTTCAGGCTGGGCTACCATGATATCCAGAATTTTTATGGCCTTTACGATGGCATTGTATATTTACCATGCACCAGCATTTAAAAAATATCGCGCAGGTTTTTCTATTGGAAATTATACGAAGAAGATGTTCGGTAAAATGTTGAACATTGGTATTCCGGCAGGAGTACAATTTATTTTTGAAGTGGCTGCGTTTGATTTTTCATTGGTAATGATGGGATGGCTTGGTGCTACAACACAAGCAGCACATCAAATTGCCATAAACTTGGCCACCATTAGTTACATGACAACGGCAGGGCTTGCAGCAGCAGCTACTATTAGAGTGAGTTATTTTTTGGGAAGAAAAGATTT
>JBKJOF010000115.1:0-17907 GCA_046595655.1 Chryseolinea sp.
GGATCACCGGTGATAGAAAGTAAAATCTCATCGGATGCCATCTGCTCCACCATCCCACACGTTTCAACTGCTTGCTTAGGATCTGCGTAACCTTCACGCGCATTTTCATCCGCTCCAAACATTCCGCCTGGTACTTGACCATACATATTCCTAATTAGAAAATAGTTATTGTAAGTAGCTCTTAACATGCTACTATCCTTGGTCTGAATAAAAAAGGTTGCCGGTTCTCGGAAGCATTGAGCAACATTCACATTATGCCAGTTTGGTAAATTATTGTTTTGCGACCAGTTAGCGGTTGCCCGATGTATTTTATCAGCGAGGTTCAGTAACCACTTGTCACCGGTGTGATTATAAAGCCAGTAAATGCTGTATAGATTGTCACCTCCTCTGCTCTTTTCCCAATACGTTGTCAATAGCTTCTCGGCCGGAACAGAGTTTTGCCATTTGAAATAATTTGTCATGAACGATACTACTCGAGGGTCACTCGAATAGTCGTAGTAGGATTGTAAACACCATAACACAATCATGTTTGGCCAAAGATCGGGAACCGCATCAAGATCATTTTTCTTCTCTGGTGCAATTACACGAGGCCCGAAGTAACCACTTGGCTCCTGGCTTTGAAGTATCTTTTCAATCCAGAGTTTAGTTTCATTAAGCATCACTTTGTCTTTCAAAATGTAAGCCATGTCACCATAGCCCTTCAGCCAATACGGTACCTCCTCCCATCCATGATCACCTTTTCCATTACCACTAAACCATGCGTTGTCATTTTTGTCAAGCCATGCACTTATTTCACCAAGTTGCCCCGTTAAGCCATCTCTTTGACGATGAAGGTACTCAAGTACCCAACCCTCGGGGTGAATACTGCCAACAGGAAGCTTAATAAAATTTAATGGAAGCAAAGGTGCTCGATTACCTACATAGTGAATATTTCGTTCTTTGTTAGTAGGGCGACTGACCGATGTTACTTTTATATCTTGCGCAAAACACGGAGCAAAAACCACTAAAAGTAGAATGACTAACCTAAATTTAATGACCAGATAAGCGGCAGGGGTAATTATTTTCATGATGTTGGTGCGTTGTACTTTAAAAACTTTGAAATCTAAACAATGTGAATGTTCTTTTATAAAAATAGTATCATGAAACTAACAGTCATGCTTTCATTGAAGTTTATATCTTATTCACTGAGCTTTCTTTTTAATGCTAGCAAGTTGGCTGCATTGTTTATTTGCATACTGTTTGGAGATGACTTTAAATTGTTGATTTACCATAAGCACGATTTCTTTCCTTTACTGACTTATTGATACATACTTTATTTTCTGACCTATTGTGTATGATCAGACTTCGAGCTTCGAGGTCTAACTTAATGTGGTATATGTACCAGCCAGTATCGTCTTTAAATTGATCCACGAGTTTCTCGTGTAGAATGCTAACAAGGGTATTTATAGATAATACTTCATTTTCAACAAGCGCAGAAAGTAAAAGATCTTTGATGATCAAATAATAGTCCGCCCTAATCTTAATTCCATTTTTATTCTCTTGACCAATCGTTACAATAAAATCCTTTTCAATTTGTGGCATAATCTTTCATCAATTCAACGAACCCCGTTGATGGAAAAGGCACGACATAAAGAAAATCTAATCGTGTGTGATTCATTATTTGGAAGAAGAATCAATGTCACAATCTATAACAACCTAAGGCAGGAGATGATATATGTTGAACGACCTGGAAATTAAGGTCTTGGCAAGAGTTAATTTACGCCACCATATTCTTTAGGTCATCAATGGCTTTACTAATTAAATTATAAACTGATTGTTTAGAGGATAACTGCATGATATCAGCAATTTCCTCATAAGACAGTTCCTCAAAGTAGCGCAAGAAAATTGCCTCCCGCTGCCGTTTGGAAAGTCGATCTATCAGGGAAAAAACTTCCGTTGTTTTATCTTTTGAAGCCTGCTCGTGAATTAGCAAAAACTCAGGAGAAGGGGATGTCTCTTTCATGTGCGATTGTTGTAATCTCACGGTCATTAATTTCTCTTCTTTTACACTCGTGCGTATTAACTTCCTTCGCAGGGATTTAAATAGATAGTATTTAATGGAAGTTGTGTCTCCAAGACGAGCAGCATTTTTCCATAGTTCGATAAAAAGTTCTTGTATAGAATCTTGCGTTGTGTCACTATCACGACAGATCTTATATCCGTAGTTGTAAAGTACCCCGGCAAATCGATCAAAGATTGCCACCATTGAGCGCTCATCACCCAGGCGAAATGAATTCCACAATGTAACATCATCCATATACTTAGGATGAAACGCAACTACTTTTTGGGAACTTCCCGCGAGCGTATTTGGATCAATTGATTTTAAAGCGTCATTCATACGCTTAAAATTACAAAAAATATAACTTCTGCAATCGATTGTTTCTGGTTATTCATTCCGTTGCAGAAAAACGTTGTCGGTAACACTAGAAATATTTGCTCACTTTATAAATAAATCTGAAAAGTGATTAGAAGGGCGCGATGAATTGCCTTTATCGGTAAAGCAGCTTCAGTATCAAGGTTAACATGCAATACAAAGATTTTTTGGCAGAAGATTTTGCAAAGGATAAGTTCTTTATCCGTTGGGTCAATGAGCCTGATGAGGATTCAGAATGGTTTTGGCAGTCATTTCAGACTGAACACCCAGAAAAAATGCGAGCAGTTGAAGAAGCACGTAAAATCATAAAGGTTCTCGATTTTCCAATATACGCGTTGCCCGATGGCGATTTTAAGTCCTTACGGAATAAAATAATCATGGACATAAAGGCCGAGAAGGAGGATGAATCTAAATTGTCTTTAGAAAAAAACGTTCTCAGGAAATTTTCCTGGCTTAAGGTAGCTGCAGTAATCTCAATCCCGTTGTCAATTTTTGCTACGCTGTATTATTTTGCACGGAGCCAAAATGATTTAAAAACTTTTGCTACCCACCCTTCTGCAAAGAAAGTTCAGGAACAGACAGAGTCGAGGGTCAACCCCAAAGGTCAAAAATCAGTTTTGATTTTATCCGATGGCTCTAAGGTTTGGCTCAATGCAGATAGTCGTATTATTTATGATCAGAATTTTTCAAATAGTAATATCAGAGAAGTGTTTCTCGAAGGCGAAGCCTTTTTTGATGTTGCAAAGAATCCGAATAAGCCTTTTATAGTGCATACTTCCGACATACATATAAAAGTGTTGGGCACGTCCTTCAATGTAAAATCGTATCATGAAGATAAGACAATAGAAACCACTCTCGTTCACGGAAAGGTTAGCATCAGCAAGACTGGCGATGATATAAAAGAAGGTAGCTTGGTGTTGAAGCCTAATCAACGTGCGGTTTTTTCAAAGCAGGAGAAGACCATCAATATAGAACAAGTTCTTTCTGAGCGCGCATCGCTTTGGCGTTATGATAAATTGATTTTTGATGAAACACCATTTCGCGATGTCATCATTCAGCTTGAACGATGGTATGATGTGCGTTTTCATTTTGACCCAAATGCAAAATTGGAGTGCAATCTTACTGCCGAGATTGGAAACGAAACTTTAGAAGAGGTATTGGCGCTGCTTCAGGCCTCTCAAAATATCGACTATGAAATTTCAGATAAAGACGTGTTTATAAAAGGAACGTTCTGTAAGTAAAACCAAACCCCTATAATCATGATTACATAACGATATAAAAAAAAGACACCGGAAGTGTTTGCTGCACTGCCGGTGCTTCAACCTCCTTTAAAATTAAAGGAGATCTAAATTGTTTATTGGAAATAAACCCTTAAAGGTATGAAAAAATCTCGACTCAAGAATGAGGCGTGTTCTCTATTATATAGTTGCAAACCAGATAATCTGTCGCTTAAAATTATGATAGCACTGCTACTCATTTTTTTACAAGTCTTTCAACTTCCAGCGCGAGGTTCAAATATGAACCAGCTTAAGATATCAATTGCTAAGGAGACCACATCCATAAGAAAAGTATTGAAAGACATTGAAAAGCAAAGTGAATTTCGATTCTTTTACAACCACCAACAAGTAGATGTAAAGAGAACAGTAACAGTTCATTTTGAAGACGCTTCACTAACAGAAGTCCTGAATGAAATTTTTAAAACTACCCTTATCAGTTATAAAATTTCAGGCAAACAAATATTACTATTCGAAGAAGTAACTTCTTTAAACCAACCATCAGGTGCCACCGAAACTCAACTTGCTTTTACAATTTCCGGCACAGTAACCTCCGAAACAGGCGAAGCGATGCCAGGCGTAAACGTAGTTGTAAAAGGATCAACGATCGGCACTTCAACTGACGCTGATGGAAAATATGTACTTGAAGTTTCTGATGATGCGGAAACGCTGGTTTTCTCCTTCATTGGTTATAGTAAAATTGAGATGCCGATTGGAGAAAAAACAAAAATTGACATCGCCATGACGCCCGATGTTCAATCACTTCAAGAAATTGTAGTTGTTGGATATACATCACAGGCGAAAGGCGATATTACTGGTGCCATCGATGTGGTGAAAACTGCTGAGCTTGATAAACTAACAGCGACTTCGATGAGTGATAAACTGCAAGGCCGGGCGCCTGGTGTTACCGTACGTCCTTCAGGGCAACCGGGTAGATCTGCCGATGTAATAATACGTGGTGTTACTAACTTCCAAGACAGTGGTCCTCTGTGGGTAATTGATGGCATACAAACCAACGACTCAAGAGACCTCAATCCCAGCGATGTTGAAAGCATGCAAATTTTAAAGGATGCTTCATCTACTTCTCAATATGGTGCAAGGGGTGCTAACGGTGTAATTATCGTTACCACCAAACGAGGAAAGGAAGGGGGTATGAAAATTGATTTCGATTCACGCATCGGCACTCAAAACATTACAAAGCGCTATGACCTGATGGGCGCTGAAGAATGGGCTGCAACAACAAAAATGATGTACACTAATTTAAATGATCCAGGCCAGCCGGTTTTTCCTGCTGTAAATCTTTCTGGCAGCACGCCCAAAACAGATTGGCAAAAAGCTTTTATAAGACAGGGCACAACTCAGCAATATGATTTAGCAGTTTCGGGTGGAACGAAGGATGCCAACTACAGAGTGTCAGGCGGCTACTTTAATAATAAGGGAGCAATAATCGGAACAAACTTTGAGCGTTATACCGCAAGAATTAATGGAGGTTTAAGTGGTAAAAGAGTAAGCGTACAGGAGTCATTCATTTTTTCAAAATCAACATCTAACGAGATGGATGGAAGTCCTTTCGGTGATGCGATTAGAATGTTTCCTGTGATTCCCGTCTATGATGCTACGCAGCCCACGGGCTTTGGAATTGGTACTGGTGATGCACCTACACTAGGAACTAATCCCGTGGCTAACCAAAAGATCAATGACAATACGGTAGACTCTTATCGTGTGTTAGGAAATGTAACTGGCGAGCTGAAGATATTTGAATTCCTAAAGTATAAAGTTTCCTTCAGCACTGAATTTAACAATAGCAACTTTTATAACAAGCGGGAAGAAGGGCAGGTTTTTAGAAGCCAACCTGAACCATATTCCAGATATAGCGAAACGAAGAATCTTAACTGGAACACGATCATCGAAAACTTTATCATTTTCGATAAGCAATTTGAAAAGCACCACATTAATGCCTTGGTTGGTTATGCAGAGAATAGGTATAATTTTAGCTCATCTTCGGGGTCTATAAAAGATGTAGCAAAAAGCTCGGATGGAGTTTATTACTATCAATTATCAAATGGTACCACAACTGGTCTTAGTGGTTTCACCGACTACAATGCGTTGCGAAGTATTATTGCCCATTTAGATTATGACTACGCGGGCAAATATCTTTTGTCATCGAATTTCAGACGAGACGGCTCATCACGATTTGGCCCCAGTAATAAATATGGAAACTTTCCATCGGTGTCTGTAGGGTGGAGAATAAGTAGCGAAACGTTTTTTGAAAATGTTCCAGTCGTGAGCGACTTGAAGTTGAGAGCCAGCTACGGATCTGTGGGCAACGATGCGATTGGAAATTATCAATACGATGCCTATATCAATACAAACGCGCGATACATTTTAGGTACAGGCCAGCAAGTCGCGCCTGGGTCAATACAAAGATATTTATCGAATCCAAATGTGCAGTGGAATGCCCAAAACACAACCAACATTGGTGTTGATATGGGATTGTGGAATAACAAATTTTCCCTGACTGCAAACTATTATATTGCAGAATCCAAAAAATTACTTCTTAGCGCTCCCATACCTTGGACCAACGGATATGCGGGTGATCAAGCACCTCCTGTGAATGTCGGCTCAATGCAGAATAAAGGTATAGAACTGGGCATTACCTATTCTGAGTCGATAGGTGATTTAAAATTTTCAATCACTGCAAATGCCGCACATAACAAAAACAAAGTTTTATCGCTTGGTTCACTGGCAAGCAACGAACTTATTTCTGGTAATTCCAGATCAATTGCAGGTGAGGAACTCGGAAGATTTTTCGTCTTAAAGACAGACGGACTTTTTCAGCAAGGTGATGATATAGCAAACTCAGCTCAACCAGATGCGCAACTAGGTGATCAACGCTATCAGGATGTTAATGGGCGTGACGAACTCGATAAATTAACAGGCGAGCCAGATGGAAAAATCACGGCAGATGATCGTGTGTTTGTTGGTTCCCCATGGCCTAAGTTAGTATACAGTTTTAATGTAAACGCAGCCTATAAAGGAATTGACTTCACCATGTTTTGGAATGGAAAATATAAAGTAACCGTAAACAACGGTTCACAATACGACTTATCCAATACTGGAATTTTAAGCAATTATGAAAGAGGTTTAAATCCGTGGACACCCACCAATCCAACTACTTCAACACCTCGTGCGGTCTATCAGTCTCCTTTACGCGGTGATACAGATCGTTTTCTTGAAGATGGCTCTTTCCTTAGACTGGCGAACATTCAATTGGGCTATACATTGCCTGCGAGTGTTTTGGCAAAGGTAAATGGGATCAGACAAGTTAGAATCTTTATATCATCACAAAACTTATTAACGGTAACCAAATATAGTGGGTTAGATCCTGATTTTGCCAGTTCAGGGTTACTTCAGCCGGGTCAGGATAATACCGTTTTTCCTAATGTGAGATCATTCTTGGCAGGACTTCAACTTGGTTTTTAAAACTTAACAGAACACACGTATGAACAATAAAAAAATATTTTTTTCTGCAACACTTGCAGTGTGTTTGCTGGTGGTAAGTATAAGTTGTGATGATTCATTCTTAGACAAACCCAATCCGAACCAACAGTCCGTATCTGCCTTTTGGAAGACAGAAGATGATGCATTAAAAGGCACAATCGCTTGCTATGCTGGCCTACAGGAAGAAGGCACTTATAAAAGATGGATGGATATTGCGTTGGAAGGAAGAGCCGACCTTATCTATAGTAGTACAGAGTTCGGGCCACAAGTAAATTTCACGAATTTTAACATTATCAATTACAACGAAGGCCCTTTTCAAACTGAAATATGGCAAGATCATTATCGTGGAATATTCCGAACCAATCAGGTAACTGCTTACGTGCCTGATATTCCAATGGATGATATGCTTAAAAGTCAATTGCTTGGTGAGGCCAAATTTATACGGGCGATGTTATACTTTGATTTAGTAAATCTGTGGGGCAACGTACCGCTTCAATTAACACCTTCAAACCCCAATGAACTTCCAGCGTACGCTACAGAACAAGAAGTTTGGGATCAAATTGTTAAAGATCTCATAGATGCACAACCTACGCTGCCTGATCAATATGCTAACCCTGTTACAGAGCTAGGCAGGGCCACCAAAGGAGCGGCTAGTGCGCTTCTTGGCAAAGCGTATATGCAACAACGGAAATGGGCCGAGGCTAAAACCGAATTTGAAAAGGTTATAAACTCACCTGCAGGTTACACGCTAGTGACGAATTATGCTGACAACTTCAAACATACTTCCGAAAACAATAGTGAATCAATTTTTGAAGTTCAGTTTTCAGACGAATTTAATGGTTGGTTTTGGGATAAAGATCTTCCAACAACATCTGAAGGCTATAGACGGGGCACTTATTTTGGGCCAAGATTCGCTGCCAGTAATGCAGATCTTACTTGCAGACCTTATTTCATCGAAAAGTTTTTTGAAGAAAAGACAATCTCTGGCGAATACGATCCAAGGTTAGATGCCACATTTTTGTGGAATGATACAACCAACGGCAAAACGGATGTATTCTATTACGGAAAAAGTTTTAAGGATAACATTGAACCGAATAAAATCAGCCATGTTTATTGCAGGAAATATTTGCAAGATTATTTCAAAACTCAGGAGAACGAGCACTCGCCAATCAACTATAGGTTTATACGATATGCTGACGTGTTGCTGATGTACGCAGAAGCACTTAATGAACTGGGACAGACGAATGATGCCTATGCTTCCATAAACACGGTAAGAGCAAGAGCGGGTCTTCAAACTTTAGAAGCAGCACATCCCGAAATTGGTAGTAATCAGACGCTAATGAGAGAGCGGATTATGGACGAACGGATTTTAGAATTAGGAGGCGAAAGTGTTCGCTGGACTGATTTAAAACGATGGAATCTTGTATCCACGCAAGCAGGCGTAGACTTTCTAAAATCGCATGATGCAGAGTTTAAGAATTTTAAAATTGGCAATAATGAACTACTTCCCATTCTCACACGGGAGCTAGATCTTAACCCAAATCTCAAGCAAAATCCGGGTTACTAATAATTGTTTTGGTAGGATATTTTGAAAGAGTTGCTTCCGCAACTCTTTCAATTTTTTTTTCACATGCAAACATCAAAACATGCAGCTTATCTTAAACCGACATTGTTTTATAGTTCTTATACTTCTAAGCAATTATTTTACTGCGCTAAGCCAAACCACGGTAACAGCCGATTTTTCTAAAAACTCAGATCCACCGTTAGTTAAAAATAAATTTAATGTATATCAGACCCCTCTAGCGAGCTTGGATCGGTTGGTAAGGGACAATGAAAAATTGCAAGATATTCAAGCCCGTTCTTTGCGCTTTGAAAATGCGTGGGGTAAAAGTATTGATTTCAATGCCCCATCCATCACAGGTTATCCGTCAGCACTTAAATACAACCGTACTGACTACACAACATATGTTCAAAGTGTAGTATCGCAAAATGCGCATCCATTACTCACTATGGGGTATACGCCTAATCCATTAAAGTCGAATGGTGATGAATGGCGGAATAAACCTTCGGATATGAACGTATGGAAGCAAATAAATTATGACTACTCGCGATATTGGTCCACGCTTAACATCAAGCCTATTAGTTATGAAGTATGGAATGAACCGGATTTGTTCATTTTTTTTCTGGGAACTAAACAAGATTATTTTCAAATCTATAAATATGGCGCCACGGGTATAAAATCAGGTGATGCTGATGCGAAAGTTGGAGGCCCAGTCACGGCATTCAATCAATGGTATTCGGAGTTTCTCGGTTTCGTGGAAGGTGAGAAGTTGCCTCTAGATTTTTTATCCGGGCACGCTTACGGATCATTTTCCTGGCAAGTTGATGCGATGCGGAATGCGCTCAATTCACCAAAATGGAATTCCGTTGAGATGTACTTAACTGAATATGGTTCTTACCCAACCGATCCGCCTGTTGATATCCGACCAAATGGCAAGCAGGAGAAATATGTTGCTGCCGCTGATTTTTTTGAAGATGCCCAGTCACTTCTTGAGTACACGGATCTTGGTAAAGTCTATTGGGCTCAGTGGTCGGATGTTACATTAAAAGATTCGCAGGGAACTTGGTACTTAGATGATAATACTGATAAAATGGGCTTGCTTGATTTCTCTGGAAATCCAAAAGCACTTTTCAATGCATTCAAAATTTACAATCAAATGCCTGTCGATCGCAATGAAGTTTCTATTGTTGGAACCGACTTAAATGGAATGGCATCTTCTGACGATCATAATGCTGCTATTGTAGTTTGGAATACTTCAGAAAGTGTGGCTTCCAATGCCGATATCACACTCAATACTCTTCCTACTGCGTCAGGAACTGTCGAGGTTTATCGTATCGATGCTACACATTCAAGTTATTATGAGAATCACGCAAAGGCTGAACTAACGGTGGCAGAAACATCTTCCTATTCTAACAATAGTTTTCATTGGACTGGACAAATTCCTGCGAAAGGCATGGTGTACTTAAAACTGTTCGATGCAAGTGGTGTTTCCGATCTATTGCCGCGAAAAATAGCAACAATTGTTCGAACACATCATTGGTTTCCAAACCGTTCAGATGGAAGCTTTGCAGATTTTGACCATGTAACTTCAACAATAAGATTGGGCATGGGAAAGTCAAATGATATCGCGCTAGCCCAAGTTGGTGTTGTTATGGAAAATGTTCCTTCATTAATTAATGTAAATGCTGTTGCCGAAGGCTCATTGACCGACATAAATGAAAATTCCATGCTTGCGGTGCGCGTGGATTATCAGGATCTATCGGGTGACTACATTCACAGTGTTCTGTATCATGGAAGTTTGTTTCATGATAATAATACAACCTTGTTGCCTTGGGGAACAAAACAGAAAGCCAGCAAAGTAATTGGTGTTGATAATATTTCATCATTCTCCGTAAATGTACAAGACGAGGCTCCCGAAGGGTTTAGAGGAAGAATAATTTTTACCGCTACGTTTCAAAATGCAGCGAAAGGTTCACGAGTGAAAATTGAACTCGCCAAAGGGAGTGAAAGCATTATTCCTGTTCAAGATTTAATAACAGCTGTTAAAAAAAAAGAAGTAAGTGAGATAAAAGTTTACCCTAATCCTTTTCAGCAACAAATTCAAATTGATTGTGGCGTCATGCCCGATGTTTCTTTCTATCTCGATGATATTCTAGGAAGGAAAGTATTGGTCACTCCACAAAGAAATACTGATAACGTATTTGAAATTAATACAAGTCGCCTTTCCCCAGGCGCTTATATTCTTACTGTAAAAAGAAGAGATGAAATTATTTCGAGGCAAACCATGATAAAAAACTAGCGTATATGATTAGAAGGCTTGCTGTCGCTATGCTTTTATATTTCTTGGTCAATCCAATAACATCCCATTCTCAGTCAAGAGAGAAAAATTTTGCTACAACTGAATATTACACAAATCCTGTTTACAATCTCAATTTTCCTGACCCTACAATTATTCGTGGTCATGATGGTTTGTTTTATGCGTATGCTACTCAAACTTCTGAGAATAAATTGATTATCAACATTCAGGTAGCCCTGTCTCATGATATGGTGAACTGGAAATTTATGGGAGACGCATTGCCGAAAAAACCAACGTGGGCTGACACAACGCAAAGCTTTTGGGCACCACACGTTTTATATGATTCTGCCAATCAAAATTATTACATGTATTATTCTGCGGAGTCAAATGAAATAGAAACAGGAAAATGTATTGGTGTTGCGATTTCCAAAAATCCGTTGGGCCCTTTTGTTGATAGCGGCAAACCGTTAATCGTTGGAAAAGGGTTTGTTAATATTGATCCAATGGCTTTTGATGATCCACTGACAAAGAAGAAATTGTTATACTGGGGCTCAGGTTTCCAACCCATTAAGGTATGCGAACTAAGTGATGATCGTTTGACACTTAAGCCAGGAGCTAATCCGGTAGATGTAGTTTCGCCAGGAAAGGATGCTGATTACAACATTTTAATAGAGGGCGCGTGGATGAGATACAGAGAAGGCAAATATTTTTTATTTTATTCAGGAGATAATTGCTGCGGTGATAAAGCAAATTATGCTGTGATGGTTGCGCGCTCAAATAGTGCATTAGGACCTTTTACCCGACTAGGGGAAACCGCCCCTACTCAGAGCAGCGCAATTTTGGTATTGAGTAATGAATGGATCGCACCGGGACATAATTCAATAATTGAAGATGCTGCAGGGAACGATTGGATATTTTATCACGCAATTTCCAAAACCGATCCATTCATAATTCAGAATAAGAAAAAAGAAGAAAATGATAAACGTGTTATGCTTCTCGATCGAATTTATTATAAAGATGGCTGGCCCTATATTCTAAACCGTGTTCCTTCATCAGCAAAAACTAAGGCTCCGGCAGTGAAATAAAGATTATTTAACTCTATGAAGTATTTATATTTTTTAGTTCTGCTCGTTCTTTTGTCATCGTGTTTGAAAAAAGAGGATACTCTTTTTCGCAAACTACCCTCCTCTCACACAGGTATAACGTTTGCCAATACAATAAACGAAAGTGATTCTGTTAATGCTTTTACAAATCAGTATTTATACAATGGAGGTGGTGTAGCAATTGCTGATTTTAACAATGACAATCTGCCTGATATATTCTTCACGGGCAATATGGTTAGTTGTGCATTATACTTAAATTCTGGAGAATTAAAATTTAAAGACATCTCAAGTGAAGCGGGCATTCATACCAAAACCTGGATTAATGGTGTTACCATCGTTGACATTAATCAGGATGGTTTCAAAGACATCTATCTTTCAGCAGGTAATTTCTTCCACCCACTTCAATCGAAAAGTTTTTTATATGTGAATCAGGGGATAAAGAATGGCATACCTCAATTTAAAGAGATGTCTGATGAATACGGCCTGATTGTAAATGCATATGCCGTGCAGGCTGGATTTTTCGATTATGATCGTGATGGAGATTTAGACATGTATCAGTTAGTCAATGGCTACATTGAATCAAGAAGTAACAACAACTCCAGACCTAAAGATGTAAATGGGCAGAGTATTACGGTTGATAGATTATACCGCAATGAAGGAATTAACGACAAAGGTCATCCGTACTTTAAAGAGGTATCGCGTGAAGCGAATTTGCTTATTGAAGGATACGGCTTAGGTCTGGCGATTTCGGATATCAATGATGACGGCTGGCCAGATGTATATGCCGCAAATGATTTTTTGACGAATGATTTGTTATGGATAAATAATCGTGACGGAACATTTACAAATAAAGCAGCGCAATATTTAAGGCATCAAAGCTTCAACAGCATGGGCATTGATATTGCTGATTATAACAACGATGGTCTGCCAGATATTTTTGTAGTTGATATGGAACCGGAAGACAACTATCGTAAGAAGATGATGTCGACTGGTCCTAATTATAAAAAGCAAGTGCTGGCATTGGAGCAAGGCTATGAACTGCAGTATGTTCGAAACGTACTGCAATTAAATAATGGGAAATTGCCTAATGGCGATGTGTCGTTTAGCGATGTTGGGCAATTAGCAGGCGTTCATCAAACTGATTGGAGTTGGTCACCCCTGCTGGCAGATTTTGATAATGATGGCTTGCGCGATTTATTTATTTCTAACGGATTCCGAAAAGATATTACCGATCTGGATTTCGTTGTCTATAACTATGACCAAGGCATGTTTGGTGATAAAGAAAAAAAACTGAGTGACTTTAAATTAAAATACAAAGAAGTTCCTGAAATTAAATTAGCAAACTACTTCTATAAAAATAAGGGTGATTTAACATTTGATGACGTTTCAAGTAAATGGGGATTTGATGATGTATCGTATTCAAGTGGCGCAGCTTTTGGAGACCTCGATAATGATGGAGATTTAGATCTTGTGGTAAATAATATCGATGCAGAAGTATTTGTTTATGAAAACCAACAACAACAAAAATCGCCACAGCAATATTTAAAAGTTAAGTTAGAGGGCCCTGTGGGAAACAGAGATGGTTTAGGTGTTAAAATAAAACTCTTTGCAAAAAGAGGTATTCAGGTTCATGAACATCAGGCTACGCGAGGGTATATTTCTTCGATGGAGGAAACAATCCATTTCGGATTAGGTGAACTGAAAACAATAGACTCTCTTCAGGTTATTTGGACTGACGGGAAAGTAAATATTCAAAAGAATGTATCCGTTAATCAAACTCTAGTACTTCATTATACTGATGCGCATTCAGATTTTATAAAGGATAACATAGCGCATGGTTTATTTGAGAATGTTACGAAGGTCAGATCCATTGCATACAAGCATCAGGAATATGATTATGTAGACTTTGATATTAACAGACTTAATCCCCACAAACATTCTCAGTATGGACCATCAGTTTCCGTTGGTGATGTTAATAGCGATGGTCTCGATGATTTTTTTGTTGGTGGTGGTAAAGATTTTTCCGGTTCATTTTTCTTTCAGCAGGTAAACGGAAAATTTATTGAACGTGAATTTAAGGAGCATATACGCCATGAAGACCTCGGTTCATTATTGTTTGATTTTGATCAGGACGGTGATCTAGATTTGTATGTGGTTAGTGGAAGTGTGGAATATTACAAAGGCGTAAAGGAGTTTCAAGATCGATTATATGTCAATGATGGCAAAGGTAATTTTACGGCACGCCTCGACTTACTTCCCGAAATTCGCGCGAATGGATCGTGCATAAAAGCAGCCGATTTCGATTCAGACGGAGACCTGGATTTATTTGTTGGCGGGCATGTAGTTCCCGGACAATATCCATTACCGGATAGAAGCTACTTACTCGAAAATGAGAATGGAAAATTTATTGATGTAACACAAGACCTTGCGCCCGGTTTAGATAGCATCGGGTTGGTGATGGATGCGCTCTGGACAGATATCGACAATGATGGCGCAGTCGATTTAATTGTAGTGGGTGAGTGGATGCCTTTTACAGTGTTTAGAAATGTTAAAGGCAAATTTTTAAACGTAACCGAAGACACAGGCATTGCAGCCTATACGGGTTGGTGGAATAGCATCGCTTCTGGCGACTTTGACCATGATGGTGATATCGATTATATAGGTGGTAATCTCGGTTTAAATTCTTCATATAAAATTTCCGCTGCTGAACCAATGAAACTTCTTGTCAAGGATTTTGATAACAACGGAGCCATTGACCCAATACTTACCTATTATTTAAAAGGAGTTTCCGGTAAGCGAGAACCCCAAGTCAGCTATGCCAGGGATCATTTGATAAGTCAGTTGCCCTATATAAAAGCTCAGTTTAAAACGTATGGTGAATATGCAAAGGCAACTGTGAACGACATTTTTCCAGAGGACAGATTAAAGGACGCGCATATATTGCAAGCCACCTGTTTTCAAAATAGTTACATCGAAAATTTAGGAAATGGAAGGCTCCGATTAAATTATTTACCTATTGAAGCGCAGGTAGCGCCTTTGTTTGGGATGCATGTAGAAGATGTGACTGGTGATGGAAATCTTGACATTGTTGGTGTAGGAAATTTTTATGGTGCTGATGTGAAAGTGGGACGCTACGATGCCTCTGTTGGTATAGTACTTGAAGGCAATGGCAAAGGAAATTTTAAAGCGTTGAATCAGCACACTACAGGTTTTTTTGTTGCCAGTGATGCTAAAGCTATTTCAACAATCATAGATAAAGATAATAATGAACTTTTTGTGGTTAGCGCAAATCAGGATAGCTTAAAAGTTTTTCAGAGTAAGAAGAAGATGTTATTACGATATCCACTTTTAAACAATGATTTCAAAGCAGAAATAAATTATGATGATGGGACTAAAGAAATCAGGGAGTTGTACTATGGTTCTTCTTACTTATCACAAAGCACGCGTGTGCTCACGGTAGCCAAACCTATTAAACAAATAATTATTACGACTTATAAAGGCGAAACAAGAATTATAAAATCTACAGTAAAATAATAAAAGCAATACATAGTGTTAAAATTTAAAATGTCTGATATATCATGAAGTATTTTGTTGGAGTATGTTTTAGTATCATCTTTTTGATAGGATGTGAACAAAGGAAAATAGAACAAAAAAAGCAACCTTTAAAAACAGCTATAGCGACAAGATGGACTGAAGAAAAAGCCAATGCTTGGGAAAAGGAAAAGGGTTGGTTAGTAGGAAGTAATTTCAACCCTTCAACAGCAATTAACCAGCTGGAAATGTGGCAAGCTGAATCTTTCGATACAGTGACGATTGATCGTGAGTTGGGATGGGCCGAAAATCTTGGCTTCAATTCGATGCGCGTGTTTTTACATAACCTCTTGTGGGAACAAGATTCAACAGGCTTTAAGCAACGATTAGATAAATGTTTAGAGATATCGAGCAGACATAAAATCGGAACTGTTTTCGTTTTGTTTGATGGTGTGTGGGATCCGCATCCAAAACTTGGTAAGCAACGTATGCCCAATCCACACGTTCATAATTCAGGATGGGTACAAAGCCCAGGGGTAGAAATTCTAAAAGACACGTTGAGCCATGATCAGCTGCGAGGATATGTAAAAGGTATTCTCCGTTATTTGTCAACCGACAAACGTGTTGACGCCTGGGATCTTTTTAATGAACCAGATAACATGAATAATCCTGCCTATATTAAGAATGAACCATTGAATAAAGCTGATCTTAGTTTGGTGTTGCTGAAAAAAGCATTTCTTTGGGCGCGTGAAGTAAATCCAACTCAACCTATCACTGCAGGCGTATGGTTAGGCGAATGGGGTGACTCAACAAAAATAAAACCAATGGACAAGTTTATGCTCGACAATTCTGACATAATTACTTTTCACAATTATGATGGTCCAGACGTTATGGAGCAAAGAATAGAAATCTTAAAAAAATATAACCGTCCGGTGTTATGTACTGAATACATGGCTCGTGGCAACAACAGCACATTCGAAGGCGTTTTACCTGTTTTAAAAAAGCATCACGTAGCTGCCTATAATTGGGGATTTGTAAATGGAAAAACGCAGACTATATATCCTTGGGATAGCTGGAAGAAAAAATATTCTGCTGCTCCGCAGTTATGGTTCCACGACATTTTTTATTCTGATGGACAGCCCTATAGCAAACAAGAGGTAGACTTCATAAAAGCATTATGCAAAGATGGTTCGCGGTAACTATCAGTACCCTGCTCTAATTAGGGCTTGCTGAAAAAGTCTAAAGGACTAATGAATCTTTGATACAGATTTATAAAGCGGGTTTTTTTTCTGATCTTGAATAAACAAGTGCAAGGAAAAATGCCAAAAGCCTCCAAAAGCCGTGCATCAAAGCAGGAATATGTTAGTATTAACCAGCCGCTTCTTGATGGATTTACAACACCCTTCTCCAAACATCTCAATGAATCGAACCGCTGGGTAGTGCTTGCTGCTAAGATTCCGTGGGATGAATTGGTGAGTGTTTACCGCAAGCAACTGGCCAATGCCAAAACGGGAGCAAGTAACATTAACCCACGCGTGGTGTTGGGCTCTTTGATCATTAAGCATATCTGTAACCTAACTGACCGAGAGGTTATTGCTCAGATACAAGAGAACATGTACATGCAATACTTCATCGGCTACAGCAGCTTTAGCGATGAAGTTCCTTTTGATGCTTCGTTGTTCGTAGAGATCCGTAACCGTTTAGGTATTGAACAAGTCAATGCGATGAATGAAAAGATCATCAACTTATCACACCTTAACAAAGTACCGAGCCCTACACCCAAGACACCACCTTCAGCTGAAGCCCCAACAAATGACAAGCAAGAAAATGTTGAAGTACCGCCCACTCATAAAGGCAAGTTACTTCTTGATGCTACAGCCTGCCCTCAAGATATTCGTTATCCAACCGATTTGAATTTGTTGAACGATGCAAGGGTAAAAAGTGAAGAGTTGATTGATTTTTTATATGCTGGTAGTAGTGTATCAAAACGCCCGCGCACCTATAGAGAGAATGCGCGTAAGCTGTATTTGAACACGGCTCAAAAAAGAAAGAAATCAAACAAAGAGATTCGCAAAGGAATCAAGAAGCAACTTAATTTTTTAAAACGAAACATCAAGGTTATAAACACCTTACTGGATCAGTATGAAGTAATACCTTTTAATAGCGGTCAACAAAAATATTTTTTTGTTATCCAGACTTTATGCGACCAACAAACATACATGTATGAA
>JBKJOF010000145.1:0-7504 GCA_046595655.1 Chryseolinea sp.
TGCAACAGGAAATCAAAGACAGGGTTCTGAAAAATCTGCAATTGTACGAAGTGTAAAGATTACAATGTTAGCATCACATTATAATTCACTCAGTAACATCCCTCGCATTTCAGAAGATTTTGAATTACGGGCTCCGGGCTTGTAGCATCCGTGTAGCCGGCCAGTAGAATTCGAATTCCTTTCATTAACGATGCCTTTTATGAAGCATTGATGAACGATTAACGAAGCAAAAGGCCGGTTTAATGAACGAACCTCTAATGAACATCGCATGATAATGAAGCAACATTGCATGGTAGAAGCCAGCTACACGGAAGGTAGACTAACGGAAGGGATGCTTTGTTACGAAAGTGCTTTATACAGGTACAGGTTGTATTTATTTGTGCACCGATGGACAAAAATATACAAATCTATACCCTTCGTTGTTTCGGTTGCTTCTTACGCTTAACGTGGTTTTCAACAATAGAGAGATATAGGCCATATTGTATATTTACAATTGTTGGCCGCAATCCACAAAGAATAGATGGACAAACTATTACTCGTTGGACTAATTTTGTGCTTCGGTTGCGCAGACAAGAAAAGTGAATCAAAACCAAATTTACGGCAACCTGAAAGTAAAATACACAATGATACATTTAAGATTTCGGGCCAAGTAATTTTAAAGGAATACCTGGGAGAAGATGGCAAGCTTGTTACCGAAGAAGAGAAAACATATTTTGAGACTGTTGACCATAAGGACATCTTATTAGAAATAAAACTAAAGACTTTAAATTCCCATGTAGTGGACAAGCCCGACTATAAACTAAATGTTAAAATGTTAAAATCGACTGCTAAAAAATATGACAAGTCGATTTGGGAAGTGAACAATACAGGACAAACACCTCTTGGAGTATGGAGAGTTTTTAAAAAATATTTTAGAACAGCAGATGCTGAATGTTGCAGTACAGAGGAAGGTTATCACCTATACGACCTAAAAACTAGAAGGGAATTCTTAGCTAATTTAGCTGATTCAATTTATTTGGACTGATATTATCATTAATGTTAAGGATGAAAGATATCCCCATTAGATCGATCATCCCACCCACGACAGATGAGCTTGATAGTTTCAGAATATTCAGCATCAGGGAAATTCTTGCGGGAGAGGATATGGATCAAGCTTTACACCGACATAATTTCTATTTTATTCTCTTAGTGTCAAAAGGTATCGGTATCCACGAAATTGATTTTGTTGCCTATCCGGTAATAGAAAACTCATTATCCATTATGCGACCGGGGCAGGTACACAAACTGAAATTGAATTCTGATTGCGAAGGATATTGGTTGGCATTCAACAAAGATTTTGAATTTCTACCTAATGCTAAAGATAATGCCTTATGGCGGGGTGCATGTATTAGAAATTTCTACAATCTTCAGAAAAACGAAGTGATGGAATTGTCCAGCATTTTCCAAACCATTCTCAAAGAATACAAGTGCAAACAGGTGAGATTTGAACATGTTATTAAAGCAAGTATTGAGGTTCTTCTGATACATCTTTTCCGGTATCAGCAAAAAGATCTTGATACTTCTCGAGAGGTTGATCTATATCAACAGAAAAAGCTACAGGAATTTCTTGATTTGCTCGAAACAAACATAAGCACGAAAAAACCTTCAGCTGCCTATGCAGATATGGTGAACCTTTCGTCCTTCCAACTCAATTCCATTACTAAAAACCTTTTAGGAAAAACAGTTGCCGAACTGATTGATGATCAAATAGTACTTGAAGCAAAACGATACCTCTTGGGAACTGCTAATCAAATAACCGAAATTGCCTTCGAACTCGGCTTTATAGATGTTTCCTATTTCATTCGATTCTTTAAGAAAAAAATTGGTGTTACACCTGAAGTATTCCGCAAGAATTTTACTTAAGTCCCATTCAACTTTGCAATAATCCTATCAGTACCCCGTTGCTTGCCTCTATTTTTGCTACCAGTTGAGGAAAGAAAAATAAAACATACTGATATGAAGATAAGAGTTTACCTGGCAGTATCTGCCAATGGATTGATCTCCAATAAAAGAAACATCCCAGACTGGTTGTCAAAAGAGTTCAGCGAGGAATTTCTGGCCATAAGCCATCAAGCGAAAGCGGTGATCATGGGAAAAACAACATACAACTACTTGGCTCCCGACCATCTTCCGCTTAGGAATGAAGGAACCTTGATTGTGCTTACACATGATACAACCACTGAGCCCGCTCAGTCGAATGTGGTTTTTACTGAAAAAAACCCTCCCGGCATTGCCACAATGCTCGAAAGTCAGGGTTATTCGGAGGCAATTATTATTGGGGGCACGACAACTATAAGCGAGTTTATGAAAGCAGGATTGGTGAATGAACTCATCCTGATAGTTGAACCCGTATTGTTCGGTGCAGGCCTGCCTATCGTGAAAGGTTTTGACGATGAATACGGCCTAGCTTTATATGATGTAAAGAAACTAAATGATAATACAGTTCAGCTTCACTATCATTTGAAAACTTAGGGCCATTATTAAAAGAGTCGTCAGTTAGAAAAACCGCATCTACTCAAGAATTTATTTCTTAAACCGGGTGATTAAAAAAGTATTAATCTTCAAGGAAACTTTGGCATGTACTTCTTCATACAACGAACGACATACACTATTCGCTTTTACCTGTAATGTAAAGCACTTTAAATCTATAAAATTATTTACGATGGAAATAAAACAGGAAGGAAAAAACTTCATAGTCAACACCACAATTCGTGCATCAAGAGAGATCGTGCATAAATTGCTTTTTGAAATTGTTGGACTAAACATGGTGGGAAAATCCGGTAAAGGGAACACCTGTTAAGGGTGGCCAACTTCGTTTTGAATTCCAAAACTCTGATGAACATAGTGTGATGACGGTGGATTCAGTGACAGCTGATAAAGTGCAGTGGACCGTTGTAGAAGACACTGGATTTAATGGCGAATGGGTAGGAACCATAATTGTGTTTGAATTATGACAAATGGACGAGAATAAAATAGAATTGAATCTCAGACACGTTGGACTTACTGCTGATCTAAAATCTTATGAGCCATGTAAGGAGGCATGGCAATATTATTTGACAAACATTAAAAAGTTAGGCGAACAAAGACCATAGGAAGTGTACGAGCTGCTAACAATGCGGTTTGGCATAGGTAGCTAGCGATCGTAACCAGTTGAGGAAAGAAAAAATAAAACATACTGATATGAAAAAACAAATATTATTTATACAAGGTGGAGGAGGTAAAAAAGACCATGCGGCTGATGCCAAGCTTGTCACTTCTTTACGTAAAGCTCTAGGAGAAACCTATACCGTACATTATCCACTCCTGCTCAATAATTCAACTCCAGATTTGGGGAGGTCGAAACAGATCGAGAAAGAAATTTCTGCCATTAAGGGCAGTGTTATTTTGGTGGGACATTCCTTAGGTGCTTCTATGTTGTTGAAATTCCTTTCTGAAAATGATATCCCACAAAAGATTGATGGGATTTTTTTAATGGCCACACCATTTTGGGATGGTGATGAAGATTGGGAAAAGGGATTTAAGCTTAAAACGAATTTTGCAGACAAGCTGTCTAAAGCTACTCCCACTTTCTTCTACCATTGTCTTGATGATGAAGAGATCCCTTTTAATAATCTTATTTCTTATAAGCAAAAACTTCCCTGGGCGGCTTTCCGCGAAATCGCTAATGGAGGTCATCAGTTCAATAATGATTTAACTGTTGTAGCAGGGGATATCAAATCATTATGAAAATCAACGCTTACGCAATAACACCAAAGGCGGGATGGCAGAACCTTTTATGTATGAAAGAAAGGTCGGGGAAAATGACGTTCTGGTTAGAATCACACACTGTTCTATTGAAAAAGGGTATATTCAAATTATTGATAATGACTGGGGCGACACAAAGTTTCCTGTAGTTGCGGGCATGAAATCGTTGGTGTAGTTGAATAAGCAGGTTCTGAAGTAACCTGGGTAAAGATTGGAGATCGGGTAGGTATTGGTTATCAGCAACAGGCTTGCTTTGCATGTGAATTTTGCGAAGAAGGCAATGAACAGTTTTGCTCCAGTCAGAAAGTAATCGGTGTTGACGCTTATGGCGGATTAGCTGAGCACATCGTTACTGACAACAGGTTTGTATTCAAGCTTCAGTAAAACTTGACGCAGCGAAATCTTGTCCCTTGCTATCATCAGGTCTTACTGTTTACACAGCAATTACTCGGGCAGAATTGTCGGATAACTCTACGGTGGCTGTGCTCGGAGTTGGTGGACTTGGCCAGCTAGCAATCCAGTATCTAAATAAAAAAGATCATAAAGTTTCAGCATTTTCTCACTCTCCTCAAAAGAAGGAGATGATAAATATGTTGGAAGCTGAATACATAGATACTTCAGATCAAGATCTGGCAAGTCACAACAGGAAATTCGATTTCATACTATCGACATTGAATGTGGAATTTGACATGGATAAATATTTAAGAATGTTGAAGCCAGAGGGAAAATTTTGCATCGTTGCACAGCCTCCAGAAAAACTTTCGATCAGTCTTGGATTATTATACGATTATGCTCAACGAACTATTTACGGAAACTATACAGGAAGTCGCAGAGATATGATAAATATGATAGCCTTTTCAGCGCAGCATGATATTACGATAAAAAAGACGATGACCATAGATGTTGGCAATACTGATATGCTATTGTCTAAAGCAATTTTGCTAGGCGCATCAGGCGAGCGATTAAAAAATTCCAATTGAAAGAGCACGTGAATGTATTATCACTCGATGAATTTGATTGAGGGTTTTATACCCTACGTATTGAATCAGGGCAAGAAGTTATGGTAAGGCAAATTACTATTCCTTAAGAAAGAATTAAGCTCTAATCAACGGCATTATTTCTTCAATAATGCGTCCTTTTTATGTTTGCTTAACTTTTATAAGCTCATAATAAATTATTGAAAATAATAAAATTGAGAAGCTCTACTGAAGTTTTAGTATTTGTTTTAACACGAAGATTTTTACGATGATTTTCCACTGTGGAATACGAAATGAATAATTCCTTTGCAATATCAGGAGTTGTTAAACCTTTTGCCATTAGTCGAATTATGTCTTGCTCTCGTTTAGTAATTTTTGGCATGCCCATCGCAATTTCTTTCTGGGTATCCATCATTATTTTAAAACTTTGCTTTGATTTATTACTATAATCACAAACTGTTAATAGTGGAGTGCCTATAAGATTAAGATGAGATAAATCTGTTACAAGCACAATAAGACTCTCTACCCGTTTGGTGATGTAAAATGCAGGAAATTGAACCACCACCCAACGATATATATTTTGTGCATTCTTAAATCTTCCATAGATATTAAACTTTACATTTTTAAGCCATTCAGCGGTGGTATTTTCTACTTTTTCCATTACGTATTGAATCGCTGATAATACATAACCTTTATCTTCTGGGTGAATCATATCCGCGAAACCTTGGAGCCCATTAATATCCCAATTGGATAAGTTGAAATTTGGATAGGGCGTAAGTTGGCTCATGTTTTCACTTGCTGCAATCATTCTCATTACAGTATTATCAGGTATAAACCAATAAAATGGACCAATGGCATACGTATGGATGTTGTCGATGTAGGGTTGAAAATAGGCCATATAATGGCTGCCATTTTCCGATATAGGAGTGGTTATTTTATTCCCAAAAACTTCTGTTGAAATGGGTTTTAAAATAGTAGGTTTCATTGAAAGCAATTAATGATGCGAAGTAAAAACCTAATTCATAACTACCTTTTTAGCAAAGACAATTAGTAGATATCTACTATTACAAAGTTACTTTTTGATATCTAATTTTGATTGAAAATTTTAGAAACTATTTAAAAATCTTACTTCATCAGATGATGTCATTCACTTTAAAATTTCCCTTACCGTGCTGCGATGTTGGAAGAAGGTTCATCAACTTTATTGACTAATGGTATTAAAAAAGAAGGTTTTATCGCTAGCCTAGCGATTCCCTTTTTCTGGGAGATTTAGTAATCAACTGACAATGCATAAAGAGGGCTTAATATCCTACCTCTTTTTAAGAGCCTCGTTCCAGTTTCCGTGAAACTCATACCATATTCTCAATAGTTGATGCCAAATTCTAATAAGCACAAAATGATTTGGTTGCTACCTATAATTTAATTGTGTCAATGCTTATAAAGACCCCTTATAAACTGATTTTAAAAAAAACTAAAAATGAAAAAATTCTTCTTCATCGTAACCCTAATCACCGCGTTTGCTTCTTGCAAAAATGACGACCCCAAACCGGCAAGTACCATTACTTCTATTAGCCCAACAACTGGGGCGGTAGGTACAGAAGTTACTATTGTAGGTACCAATTTCAGCGCTACAGCCAGTGGCAATATGGTTATGTTCAATGGAGTTACGGCAACAGTAGTTAGCGCAACAAATACTACACTTACTACCACTGTGCCCGAAGGTGTAAGCACGGGTGCAGTAACAGTAACAACTGCCAACAGCATAGCAACAGGCCCAACGTTTACCTATGTACCAGATATATATGTTGCCGGATATGAAATGAAGGGTACTAATTCCGTTGCCCTGTTTTGGAAAAATGGTACGCCCACTAAATTGACTGATGGTTCTTACAATGGGTATGCCTCTAGCATAGCGGTGGTGGGTAACGATGTGTATGTGGCGGGGTATGAAACAAATGGTAATGATGTTCGAGTTGCCAAGTATTGGAAGAATGGAATCGCCACGGTATTGACTGATGGTTCTAAAGAAGCTTACGCCAAGGCAATGGTGGTGGTGGGAAGCGATGTGTATGTGTCGGGTTATGAATATAATGGTACTAATATAGTTGCCAAGTATTGGAAGAACGGCAAAGCCAGTGTATTGACTGATGGTTCTACATATGCTTATGCCTCTAGCATAGCAGTTTCCGGCAACGATGTGTATGTGGCGATAGTGGAAAATAACGGTGTGAAATACATGGCTAATTACTGGAAGAATGGTATATCCACTTTATTGACTGATGGCACTAAAAATGGGGAGGCCTATAGCATAGCAGTAGTGGGCAATGATGTGTACGTTACTGGATATGAATTTAATGGTACTAAAGATTCTGCCAAATACTGGAAGAATGGAACGCCTACTCAATTGACTGATGGTTCTAAAACTTCTCAGGGCAACGCAATAGCGGTTGTGGGTAGCGATGTGTATGTGGCGGGATATGAATCTAATGGAACTAATTTCATTGGAAAGTACTGGAAGAATAATACTGCCATTTTATTAACAGATGGTTCTAAGAGCGCTAATGCCAATGCAATAGTAGTGGTGGGCAGCGATGTGTTTGTGTCTGGATATGAAATTAATGGTGTCATCGGTATTGCTAAGTACTGGAAGAACGGCTTGGCTACTTCATTAACAGATGGTTCTAAGAATGCTAGGGCAACTTCAATTGTTGTAAAGTGATGCATGAACTTGCGCTCGACTTCAT
>JBKJOF010000162.1:0-11228 GCA_046595655.1 Chryseolinea sp.
ATACAATGCTCCCAAATTGTTGGATGCAGCAGCAATGCCAAGTGTATCGCTTTCAGCTTCATGAAATTTTAAAGCATCGAAGTAATGCGAGGAGGCTTTTTTATAATCACCAATAGCGAGAAAAGTGTTTCCCAGTATACGGTCTGCCTTCGCTTCCCATCCCTTAAGGTTCTTTTTTTCAGCGAGATCTTTTGCTTGTTGCGCAAACTCTGCTGCCTTGGTGTAGTTGGTATTGGAATAATAAAGAGAGAGGTCAAGCAATACTTTTAACTTGATGGTGTCCTGATTGGCATGAGTTAGCTGCTGTTGAAGACTATCCAGCTTTACCTGATCTTGCGATAAAGCAACACCAATTGGAAAGAGTAAGAGCGCTATGATGATAAGTTTTCTCAAACCGAGAGCATGTTTATTCTACAAAGAAAGCTAATCTTTATGTCGTATGTATTTGATTTTGAGTAGAGAGGGGTCACAATCTAGCTAGAATCTTCTATGATTTGCAATACAGTAATTTATATCATCATTCCAATGAGTCGATAAGATTTATAAATAAATGAAAAAGTTAAATACCTGCTTCATTTTTCTCGCAAAATGAAATAGCGTCATGCATGTGATTCGTAAAATTATCATAGCCTATTTTCAGGATGCTCTATAGTTTATTTCAGTGTTGATTGAAAAGTCGTTTTTTCATCAAAAGCATCCCGAGCAACCTAATTTCTATATCTTTGCAACCGTTTTCGGGGGCATTTTTTGTCGTCTTTCAAAAAAGATGGTTGGCATTCAAAACCCTTGAAGTAATTTCAGAAAACTAACTTCACTTTTCAATACACAAATACATATGGCGTACATCGAACCGGCTCCATTAAAAGACAAAGAGAATCCATTCGAAGCAATGATGTCCCGCTTTCATAAGGCATCACAAATTCTTGGACTCGAAGAAGAAATTTATAACGTATTGAAAAATCCAGCCCGACAGGTAATTGTATCCTTGCCCGTTACGATGGACGATGGTACGATCAGAGTTTTCGAAGGATACCGCGTTATTCACTCCACTATTCTCGGTCCATCAAAAGGAGGTATTCGTTTCGATCCTCATGTTAATCTGGATGAAGTGAAAGCACTTGCTGCCTGGATGACCTGGAAGTGTGCCGTAGTGGATATTCCGTATGGTGGTGCAAAAGGTGGCGTTACCTGTAACCCGCGCGAAATGTCTGCCGGTGAAATCGAACGTTTAATGCGTGCCTATACTCAGGCGATGGCCGATGTGTTTGGCCCTGATAAAGATATTCCTGCTCCTGATATGGGCACAGGTCCTCGTGAGATGGCGTGGTTGATGGATCAATATTCCAGAAATAAAGGAATGACAACGCATGCTGTGGTTACCGGTAAGCCACTGGTAATGGGTGGTTCACTCGGTCGTACAGAAGCAACTGGTCGTGGTGTAATGGTTTCGGCACTTGCTGCTATGGAGAAATTAAAAATCAATCCATATAAAGCAACGTGTGCTGTTCAGGGTTTTGGTAACGTAGGTTCATGGGCTGCTCGTTTATTGAGCGAACGTGGTTTAATTATACAATCATTAAGTGATATATCCGGAGCATATTTTAATGCGAATGGAATTGATATTGAAGCGGCAGGAAAATATCGCGAAATGAACAAAGGTTCATTAGAAGGTTTTGCAGGCACAGAAAAAATAACAAATGAAGATCTGTTGACGTTGCCTGTTGATGTTTTAGTTCCTGCTGCTACTGAAGATGTCATCACCAGTTCAAACGCGCCAAATATTAAAGCCAAGTTGATTGTAGAAGGTGCCAACGGACCAACATCTTCGAAGGCAGATAACATCATCAATGAAAAAGGTATTATGGTGGTGCCTGATATTTTGGCAAACGCAGGTGGTGTTACCGTTTCGTATTTTGAATGGGTACAAAATCGTTTGGGATATAAGTGGACGGCAGATCGTGTAAACCGCAGGTCTGACCGTATCATGAAAGATGCCTTCAATAATGTTTACAAGACTTCACAGGATTATAATGTGCCAATGCGTATTGCGGCTTACATGGTAGCCATCGATAAGGTCTCGAAAACCTACAAGTTCCGCGGAGGATATTAAACTAACAGAATATCGGAGTTAGAATTTAGAATGGAGAAGTATTGCCGAATCTAGTGTACAGTATCCTGGTTGAATTTTTTTTATTCTAAATTTAATGTAGTATTTCGCAAAGGTATTTGCTGCATTCTATATTTTAAACTCTCCATTCTAACTCCTGAATTCTCTATTCTAAATTCTTTTCCCCTATGACTATCCACCGCGAAGGCAGAACATTACTTTTCGTTTTATTGATTGTTTTCTTTGCTCTGAACTGGGCAGTTCAATATTTCTTTCCGGAGAGCAGCATCATTCAAAATGTTGTGATCGGTGCGAGCGTAATTTTTTATCTAATCATCCTTCAATTTTTCAGAATACCTATTTTCACTGTCGATAAAAATTCCAAACATGTTATCGCACCAGCCGATGGTAAAGTCGTTGTGATTGAAGAGACAGAAGAGCCCGAATACTTTAAGGGAAAAAGAAAACAGATTTCAATTTTTATGTCGCCCATCAATGTGCACGTTAATCGTATGCCGGTGAAAGGGGTGATTCAGTTTTATAAATATCATGCAGGAAAATATTTAGTAGCATGGCATCCAAAATCCAGTACTGAGAATGAGCGCACTACGGTAGTTGTTAAAATGGAAAATGGAACAGAGATTCTATTTCGCCAGATTGCCGGTGCCCTTGCCAGAAGAATTAAATGTTATATAAAAGAAGGACAGGTACTCGATCAGGGCGATGAGTTTGGGTTTATCAAATTCGGTTCACGCGTGGATATTTACCTTCCATTGAATGCAAAAGTGGTGGTCAACATCGATCAGTTAACAAAGGGTGGAAAAACCATAATTGCCGAATTGTAAAGGAAAACTTATTGGTGATAATATTGTTAAATAAGCTGAATAAGGCGTTTCGAAACAATATGACCTGCTAACAATCGTTCTACCACCTATCTTGACTACCTTTACAGTGATTTTGTGATAGATCTGCCCGAGAAAAAAATTAACATCATGGCTCTTTACAGTACTTTAAAATTCTCCAACACGCGTCCTGATTTTTTTGCTACGTTGAACAAACGTGTAAATGAATATTTCAGGTCGAACGGCATAACACGTCACGCGAATTCAGAAATGATCGTGAAAACTATTTTCATGTTCTGCTTATATTTTATTCCCTATGGTTTTATTGTATCAGGTTCAATTCTGAATATATGGGCTTTGTTGGGTTTATGTATGGTGATGGGTTTGGGTAAAGCGGGTATTGGTCTTTCCATTATGCACGATGCCAATCACGGATCATATTCTACCAAAGGATGGGTAAACGATTTGATTGGTTACTCATTAAATGTTATCGGAGGTAATGCTTTTAACTGGAAAGTACAACACAATGTATTGCACCACACCTATACAAATGTTCATGAAGCCGATGAAGATATTAGTCCACGTGGTGTATTGCGGATGAGCCCACAATCAAAATGGAAACCGCTGCATCGTTTTCAACACATCTATGCATGGGTACTTTATGGGTTATTAACTTTTGTCTGGATTACAGCGAAAGATTACGGAAGAATATTTCGTTACAACAAGGATGGATTGGTTGAAAAGATGAAGGCAAATATTTATAAAGAATTGCTAATTCTGTTTTGCTCAAAGCTATTTTACTTTGCTTATATTTTAGTAATACCTACGTTGGTGTTGCCTTACGCATGGTGGCAAGTGTTTATTGGATTCTTCACGATGCATTACGTATCAGGATTTATCCTCGCAGTGATTTTTCAACCAGCACACGTAGTTGATGGAACGGATTATCCCGAACCTGACGCAGAGGGAAGATTAGAAAATAGTTGGGCGGTGCATCAACTTCGCACTACAACTAATTTCGCTCAGCGTAGTAAAATTTTCAGCTGGTATGTTGGAGGATTAAACCTTCAGGTAGAACATCACCTCTTCCCAAATATTTGTCACGTGCATTACCGCAAGATTGCAAACATCGTGAAGACAACAGCAGAAGAATTTAATCTTCCTTATAAATCATACGGAACGTTTGCTCAGGCTATCGTTGCTCACGCGAAGCTGTTAAAAGAATTAGGGCAACCGCCACTACAAACATCTTAGAAAATTAGCAGAGATTAAAAATATCATGTCTTTCAAAATCCCTTCTCCAACAGAGAGGGGATTTTTTTTGAGTGATCACCTTATAAAAATCGCAGACCTACTTTTGCTCCCCACCACATTTTTACATTCATGTTGTCGGTTGATGATGTTTCATCATAAACAATTTTAGGTTTATAAGAGGTAAACAGATCGGTGTAACCATCATATGTAGTATCGGTTACATATGCATTTAGAGTAACGCCAAACGTAAGCGAAAATTTAGGAAGCGGCTGCACGTCAAATCCTAAATAAAGTTTATTCAGAATATTCACGGCAGGAGTAAAATTTCCTTTGCTGACCTGGTTAGCCGTAATGTCAAAATTCAGATAAAGCCACTTTGCTAATTTGGGTGAGGTTCCAATTCCATAACCCACAGTCCAATAAGGATCTTCAAAATTATCAGGTTTGATACCGGCAGTTATAATATTATAAAGTAGCGGAACACCCGTCCTAAATGCCAGATTCGTGTAGAAAATTTCATCTGCAGAAATTTCTATTTTATGATAGCCATGCTTGGCAAGACATAACAAACCAAGCTGCACACCGCGCACGCTGTCGGCAATGTTTATTAATCCGATTTGTGTTCCGTGAACGTTCTTTGCATAATTAACAACGCCCGCAATTTGAGTTCCCTTTATCTTTTTGTGAGCAATATTAGCAAAGCTTGCTACTTGAAAACCGGTATACTCCTTCATTTGTATATTTGCGATGGCTGCAAATTGTGCGCCTCGCGATGATTGACTATTAAAATTAAATGTGCCCGCCACTTGCACTGCATTGGCACTTCCGCGATTTAGATTGAATGAACCAGCGGCCTGAAAGCCCTTCATTGAACCCATATTTAAATTGAATGACCCTGCAAGCTGTGCATGTTCTACATTGCCACGATTAATGTTGAAGTATCCTCCTAATTCTAATTTCCTCACGCCCAATCCATAACCACTTATAATATTAAAGGAGTATTCGTTAATGACGTTTCCACTCAGTTGTCTGTTCGTGCCCACAAAAGGAACGAGAGAAACCTGCCATTTACGATGAAGCGAATCTTTAATATTCTCCATGTTTAAATTCCGTTCTAATTTTGACTGCGATTTGTTTTGACTTTCCGACAGAAGTGGAGGAAGGATCTCTTCAACTAGGCTGTCTTTCTTTGAATCACTTTCATTGATGACTGGCATGACAGGGCGTTGCTCAGGAACTAAAGTAATGGTTAAAAAAGAAGGCACGTCAACAGGAACACTAATAACGGTATCACGGAAATTTCTCTTATTAATCGAAATAAAATTTTGAGCTTCAGGTTTTTCGAGCACTAGTTTAAAATATCCATACGGATTTGTAATGGCCGCAGTAAGTGATTTTTTATCGTAGACACTTACTTCTCCTACTTTTTCGTCCGTATCAAAATTCATTACATATCCACTAATAATTAGTGGAGTAAGTCCGTCTGTTTTGTTCGCCTGTGAAGAATTACTTTTAGTAAGGATAATGTAATTTCCTTTCTCTTTTAGTTGAATGGAAGGGCCTGCTAAATAAATGATTACTTCACGCAATGTTTTTCGTTCGTACTTTGCCTGAACAATTGTGTTTAAATTCAGAATAGCAGGATTGTAAGAGAAGTTAAATTTCTCCTGCCGCGATAGCAGAGCAAGTGCTGCATCTAACTTTTCATTTGTAAAGGTGATGGACACTTCACGCTCCAAAAGAGGTTTGGTTTGCCCTAACGAACAATGTGATAACGCTGTGAAAAAAAACGATAATAGTAGGGTCTTGGAAAATAATCTCATACTCAATCGGGGCAACCGTTACCGTCTAACATAATTTGATTTTCTGTCTTGATAATATCCAGGTTCAACGTCTCTGCCAGAATATCTGCAATGGACTCAATCGTTTCTCCTTTAAAGCTTACGGTTATTCTACACTTACCGATGTTATCGTTGGCGAGTTTTAATTTCATATCATAAATTTCATTAATGGATTCAATGATGAAATTCAAATCAGTATTATTGAAATTAAAGATGCGGGTTTTGTACGCCAGAATATTGGTGTCGGCCTTTACGAAAAGGGCAAATGATTTAGAGACCTTGTCATAAATTCCAGTTTCTCCCTGCTTCAATGTTAATCCTACATTTTGAAGTGTATAGAATCTAACCTCGCCACTTTCAACATAGACCTCTATCGTTCTACTCGCTTCATACGACTTTACATTAAACGTAGTGCCGATATCTTCAATAATTACCTGTTGTGTTTCGATAATAAAAGGTTTCTCTTCTTCATGCTTCACATCGAAGTAAGCTTCTCCTTTAAGTTTTAATTTTCGCGTATTCTTTTTCGGATTGTATTCATAGGCCAGTGTTGATTTTTTGTTCAATACGGTCTTGCTTCCATCAGGGAGTGTATCGTTAACAACGCTGGTGTTTGATTTAATGGTAAGATGATCGGTTGGTTTAGTAAACTGATCATACAAAAAGAATCCAATACCCAGAACGACAATAATACTGGCTGCAATGCGAAGCCAGGTTGTGAAGCCGGAAGATTGAGGTTTAAATTCGATCGTTCGTGTTTCCTTATTATTCAACTTCGATTTTACTTTTCCCCACGCTGCATCGGTATCAAAATGTTGAGCATCTTTCACAGCAGCAGCTTTGCTGAAAATAATATTTAGTTGATCCAAATGTTTTGCATTTGCTAGATCTTCTGCTAGCCACGTTTGGACAACAATTTTTTCTTGAGCGGTTGCTTCATTGGCCAAATACTTTGCTAAGAGTTCGTCAATATGGTTTTCGTTGTTCTTCAATCTTTCAGTTTAAAAATGATTTCAATAAAATCAACAAAAGCGGTAAATAATCTTTCAGCTGCTCCCGCATAATCTTCAAGGCCTTTCCCATTTGATTCTCGACCGTTTTTATCGAAAGGTTTAATTGTTCAGCAATCTCTGCGTACTTCAGTTCTTCAAACCGACTCAGCTTAAAGATAATGCGGCACTGCTCGGGTAGTTTTTCTAATGCCTTCTGAATTCGTTCGTCAAGCTCGGTAGCCAGCACGGTGTTGGCTACTGATTCGATGGTCCGCTCACCAAACACCATCTCCGACTTTACATGTTGTTGTTTTATTTTTTCGTGCTTAATAATGTTGAGACACGAATTGCGCACCATGGCATATAGGTAGGGCTTCATACCCGTGTGAATTTCTAGCGTATCATATTTTTCCCAAATGGATAGAAAAGTAGACTGCACCACTTCCTCAGCCTCGTCTCGGTCTTGAGTATAGGTGTAGGCGTAATTACATAAAGGTTGATAATACGTTCTGAAAAGCATCTCAAAAGCATTTAGGTCGCCAGTTTTCAGCGTAGTTTGTTGCTGGTGCTCGTGTAATTCCAATGCTTTTCTTTAAGACCATCGAAATTTACGGCTTTGTGGCTATGACAATTGAGAAAAGATTTACCCCTATTCGGTTTTTTAGTGTTATTTAATTGTGTTCAATGCTTTCATTTACAACCTTCAATTCACTTTCAATAAGATTCGCCAACCCAAAAAGCGGTATTTGAGCGGAGCATTGCAATTCCATCCTTTTCACACTCCCAATATTCTTCTTGCAGATGAAGTCCAGTCGGTATCAAATCTTGCTTTTCGCGCACTATAATCTTTAGACGACTTTTTTCCGGAAGCCATTTCTGATATTGACCTGAAGGAACACACACCCACTTGGTATCTCGATTGAATACATCAACCTGAATACTTTCGGTGAAACGATTAATTTCATCGAATAGTGAATCAGAAGTTTCTGCTATAATATTCACAGCGCTTTGTTTTCGATTCACCAGAAAATTTAAAGCAGTAGACAGCACTTCGATTTGATGATGATAGGTAGCAATCTCCACTGGAAATTGATCAATCAGTTCCGCCTTCATTTCTTCTATTAGATCTTCCTGAACTAATGCAACATCTACCTTAATTCCCCAACTCAATACGGTTGTCAAAACGGTATCGGCAACTATTACAAGAGGCGCCCACTCTAGTAACGGCTCAGCTAATGCTAACGACAGGGCATCGAAAATGAGCAAGGCTGGCTCCTGGCCTTCTTTTACAAAATGATGAGATGACAATTCGTTATCCGTTAATAGTTAAATGTTCTTCATAGAAGGATGCCGCGTTCTTTGATCTACATACTCCTTACTTTCAAAAAACTGCGTGAAGCTTTAAGCTTGTAGCTTGCCCCCGATTTCTTCTTATAGGTATGGCAAATTAATTAAATTGCGTCTACAAAGTATGGTTTATGCTAAAGGCAGAGGAATGCTATTCGGTTTTTCAACACAGTATTGACGATTATCATATTCATGATGACGTGAATCTACCTGTAAAACATCCTTTTAAGGAGGGAAGTTTCGAACATCTCCTTTACACAAAGAATTGGATTGACACTGTGCAGTGGCATTTAGAAGATATCATTCGCCTTCCGGAAATAAATCCAACGGAAGCAGTTCAACTAAAAAGAAGAATTGATAAATCAAACCAAGATCGTACTGACCGGGTTGAAAAAATTGACGATGTATTTTTGGAAGAATTTAAGAATGTAATACCTAAAGTCGGCACGCGTATTAATTCAGAAACACCAGCATGGTTGCTGGATCGTATGAGCATTTTGTTGCTCAAAATTTTCCACATGAAGCAGCAAACTGAACGGAAGGATGCTGACGCAGAACACGTAGCGAAATGCCAACTGAAACTGAATATTTTAATGGAACAGCGCGGTGATATGAAAATGGCATTTGATGAATTGATGGAAGACATTGGTTCAGGCAATCGCAGGTTTAAAGTGTATCGACAAATGAAAATGTATAACGATGCTTCGTTGAATCCTATGTTATATAATCAAAAGAAATAGTTGCGATGAGAAAAATTTTAATCTTTCGGTTTTCAGCCATGGGCGATGTGGCCTTGTTGGTACCCGTTGTAAAATCGTTTGTTGCAGCCTATACTGATGTTGAAGTTACGGTAGTGACGCGTCCTAAATTTGGGCCGTTGTTTTTTGATATGGAACGCGTTATTGTTTTTCCGGCTGATGTGGATTATACCTATACCGGCATTTTTGGTATGCGCGATTTGTGCAAGAAACTTTTGCGCAAAGGTCCGTATGAAGTGGTATTCGACATGCACGATCACGTTCGCACAAAAATTTTAAGAGGCTTCTTTAAGCTTTTCGGCTCTCGTGTAGTCGTGTTTGATAAAGGAAAAAAGGAAAAGAATCTCTTTACTCAAAAAGATAATAAAGTCATAACGCCATTAATCCACACAGTGGAGCGATACCGACTTGCGTTTGAAAAAGCTGGATATTCTTTCCCGATAGTAGAGCCACCTCATATGGCACTTGGTGAGTCTATTCAGACTGCTTCAGGTTGGTTTGGTTATAAAAAATCAATTGAGAAAAGCAGATGGATTGGCATTGCACCTTTCGCGATGCACAAATCGAAAATATGGCCGATAGAAAACTACAAGCCCCTCTTTGATTTATTGATTGCTAAAGAGCCGGTGAAGTTTTTTTTGTTTGGTGGAGGTGATAAAGAAATTCAATTTTTTGATTCGTTGAAGCAACAGTTTCCTCAAAACGTTGAAGTCATTGCGGGGCAGTTAAAGCTTCGCCAGGAAATTGCTTTGATGCAGCATCTCGATGTTATGCTTTGTGTCGATTCATCGAATATGCACATGGCAGCGCTTGCCAACATACCGCTGCTTTCTATTTGGGGCGGCACTCACATTGATGTAGGTTTCGGTCCTTATGGAAAAGGCAAAGAGAGCATTATTGAAATCAGTCGCGAAGAACTTCCCTGTCGGCCATGCTCTGTATATGGAAGAGAGAGTTGCTACATAGGAGATTTTCCGTGTCTTACTCGAATTACCCCTGCTGTTGTCTTCGAACGTGTGATTAATTCATTTAAAGAAAAGGCAGCTGACGAAGCTTCATAACGAAATTAAATTAACTGTTAACAATTGATACCGTTGTAGTGATAGCATACGTACTATTTTAACAATCGATTTCGAAAACTAATTATTTACACTATGCCTCACTCATTTTAATTTTTTACTGTGGTTCGTCTCGACCTCGCTGGCGAAATTGCACAACGAAAAATTTCTACTTTTTAATCTACTATATTTCATGGTTCATTGGTTGGAAAGGATCTCATCCACTTTCTTTGTGCCTTTCAATATCCTTTATGAATCCAACGATCAACACCGTTATATTCGATCTGGGCGGAGTGCTAATTGATTGGAGCCCCCGCTATCTATACAGAAAGATTTTTAAAACCGAGGAAGAGATCACCTGGTTTCTGGAAAACATTTGTACCAGCGAATGGAACGATCAACAGGATGCTGGACGATCATTTGAAGATGCTACAGAAGAATTGGTTGCCAAGCATCCCGAATGGGAATTGCCTATTCGTGCATGGTATGGTCGCTGGCAAGAGACCATGAACGGTTCAGTGTCAGGTACAGTTGAACTGCTTACTGCGATCAAACAAAAATCTGAACATCGTCTTTATGCTCTCACCAATTGGTCGGCCGAAACATTTCCTTGGGCGCTTACCAACTTTGAGTTTCTACATTGGTTCGAAGGTATTGTTGTTTCAGGTACCGAGAAAACCAGAAAGCCACATGCAGAGTTTTACCAGATCCTGTTTGATCGTTACAAAATCGATCCAACCACTTCTCTGTTTATTGATGACAATGCTCACAACATTGTTGGCGCTAAAGCAGTGGGTATGCACACTATTCATTTTCAAAATCCGGAACAAACCAAGGTTGAGTTAAAGCAGTGGGGTGTTTTATAGTAGAAAGATGAATGAAGGCAATGATTCTCCTTTTTTGGATTCCCCGAAATTTAATTTCACCCCTCCCGAATTACTTTCTACTTTTGCAGTTCATAACTATAATGACTGTGCAAAAACTAGTGAATGTGGGTATTGTGCAAATGACATGCACCAAAGACCCGGC
>JBKJOF010000196.1:0-43431 GCA_046595655.1 Chryseolinea sp.
TGGCGGGATTTTGAAAAACTAAACTGTCCGCCACAACCGAACGTTGTTTGAAAGATAAACTTTAATTTTTAAAATACACCCCGCCATTTCATAAAGCTTGTGTGTGCGCCCAGTATGGCGTAACTAATTTTCAGTCGGGAAATTAGTTGGATTATCCTAAGGGTGCAAGTCCCCTATGTGCAAGCATCAATGCGCATTAGTAAGCTGCAAGCTGGTTTGGAGTGATCCAAACAGTGAAGAAAGCAGGACTACAAAGATCTGTACTGACGAACAGAAACTACATACCGAGGCATGTTGATACAGGTAAGTGAGCACAACTTCACAAAGCCTTTTAGATGCAATCAGCGTCAACATGTAGATGTAGCAGCGATAGATCGAAGGATAAGCGTCTTACCTGGGGAGGTCTCTGTGTTACGTGTTGGCATAAGAGAAGTCAGCAGAGGTCATAGTAGTTGATAGCAACGAGCCGTAAGCACTACGGAGGTCTCACACGTCAATGAAGGGCTGAACATTAAGTTGTTCCAAATGCTGTAAGGATCCGCCAGCTGGCGGAAGCCTTACGTTAAGCGGAACAGAGAAACAGTAAGGAGATGATCGAAAAAGTAATTAGCAGAAAGAACATGCACCGAGCATATCATCAAGTAATGTCGAACCAAGGTTCTGCAGGCGTTGATGGTATGCCGGTGAGCGAACTATTGAATCACCTGAATAAAAACAGGAATGCAGTAACAACAGCAGTATGCAATGGACGCTACTTACCACAAGTCATCTTAGGAGTATCGATACCCAAGAGCAATGGGAAGTCCCGTCTCTTAGGTATACCCACCGTAACAGATCGTCTGTTACAACAGTCGGTAAGCCAAGTGATCAGTCCAAGATTTGAAAAGGATTTTACCGAACACAGCTATGGCTTCCGGCCCAATCGCAATGCGCATCAAGCTGTGCAGCAAGCGCAGAAGAACATCCATGAAGGATATGATCACATTGTTGACATAGACTTAAAGAACTTCTTTGATGAAGTTGATCATGTGCTGTTGTTGCAATTGATTTACAACAAAGTGAAATGCCCTTTGACATTGCGCCTTATTCGTAAATGGCTACGCGTTCCAATTAAAATAAAGGGTCGACTAGTCAAACGAAGAAAGGGCGTACCACAGGGCAGCCCGTTGAGTCCGCTGCTCTCAAACATCTTACTCCACGAGTTGGACAAAGAATTGGAAAAGCAAGGACACCGCTATGTTCGTTATGCCGATGACTTTAGTGTGTACACCAAAAGCAAAAGCATAGCCCGCAAGATTGGTAATAGCATCTTTCTGTTCTTGAAGAACAAGTTGAAGTTATCAATCAATCGGGAGAAGAGCGGCATACGTAAACCAGTTCAATTCAAAATACTCGGATATCAATTTGTATCCACGTATCAGAAAGGAGACAAAGGAACGTATCAACTGGTGGCAAGCGACAAAAGTTGGAATAACCTAAAGCGAAGTTTAAAAGCCATCACCAAGAAGACTGCACCCAGTACCTTTGATGAACGCATTGCCAAGCTGAAAGAGGTTTACAGAGGATGGATTAATTATTTCCGTATGGGAAATATCCAAACTAAACTCAAGGAACTCGACAGTTGGATACGCAACCGATTAAGGTATTGCATTTGGGAAGACTGGAAGAAACCCGAACGGAAAAGAAAGAATCTCATCCGGCTTGGTATACCCAACGGTCAGGCTTATGCATGGAGCAGAACACGAATGGGTGGATGGGCAGTTGCCCAGAGTCCGATCATGGTCACGACTATCACATTACAAAGGCTTATCAAAAGAGGGTATGAATCTACGCTAGGTTACTATCAAAAAGTTTCTCCACAACTTAATGAACCGCTGTATACGAGACCCGTACGTACAGTGGTGTGAGAGGCGAACCTCATCGGTGAAAAACCCGGTGAGGCCGTCTACTCGATTGTAGGCCGTTCGCGTCTACCGATATGTCCGTTTCGTCTGTGAATTAATTTGACTTTTTAAAGTGTTCGGGTGAGTCAGTTTGTTTAATCCATAATATTCCAAAACCCAATTGCCATATTATTATAATTAGCCCGAACCCTACTCCATCTGTCCACGTGTCTTTTACTAAGTAATATAAACACAGACCAATTAGTCCAGTAATAAAACCAAGTAAAAGATATTTTGTTCCATTTAAATCAAGCAGTTCAATCTTTTGATAAAAAAGTTTCTTAATCACCAATGCTCCTATTGCCCCGGCAAATGGAACGCCAACTCCCCAAGATGACAACCCAGCTATTAAGACCGCGTAGTATAAAACTAATAGAAGGCAAAAAAATATCATAAGTTTCTTAAGCTGCCAATTCTGTCTTTGAAGGATAACAATATAAAGTGAGAAGAAAATGCCAGGTGTAATGAGTCGAAAAATGTCTAACGATTTATCATATGGTTCGCTTGGGTAAAAGTCAAAAGTGCAGACTGATAAAAATGAAAAGGTAACGACCAAAATTAATAGAAGATAATTAGTCGTTGTGTATCTCATGTTTGGATTTTAGTCGTGTCTGCGATTTTATTTTAGCGAATGGCCTACAACTAGCGAATATATACATCAAGTTGCATATATATCACATATATCCAAACAAAAGGTGCACAATACTGCCCAATAAGGGATGTATTGTGCACCTGGTTAACTATCTAAATTATCTGGTGAGCCACTGATTTTATCCAATCCCTTCTCAGTTTCGTGCGTATTGGCTGCTTGCTATTTGCCAAATCGTAAGGATTTAAGATGCTTTGTTCCGAAAACAACCGATGCTGTACAGTGTGCTATCCGTGTGCCTAGCTTCTGCCTTGCTACTGGCATGCTATGGAGGTGCGATGATTATGCTATGATGATGCGATAACCATGCTATCCGGTTGCATTGTGTTCAGATGGTGTAGCAATGTTGTTCAGAGCGGTTGCAATGACCTATGCAAGCATAGCACCAATCTCGCTAAGATCTCGCCAAGCACTCTGCCGACATAGGCTTTACGCAGAATTCAATTCATACAGTTTCATGCCTCTCAACATCATATCTTTTACTTGCTGTTGCAAAGGCGCGGGTTGCAACACCTTCACTTCTGCTCCAAAGGTGAGCAAGGTTTGTAGCAATTCGTAGTTAATCATGAGTTGTAGGCTTAGCACAAGGCCAGTGGCATTATCGGAAATAATCTTTTGTGTGGAATGCAGGGGTTGTGTTTTAAAATAATGACCCTGAGATACGGAGCACCAAAGCTGCACTTCTTTCACACCGCCTGGGTTAATGGTAACGCCAATGGTGTGATCGAAATATTTCTGCACCTCTATGCCTTTGTACGGTTTGAACGGAACTTTCTTATTTGCCAGTGTCTCAATGCGATCCAGTGCCAGAATGATTTTATTCTTGCTGGGTTCGCTATAGCCCAGCACATACCACCTGAATTTATACTCCTTTAGTAAATACGGATGAAAGATGTGATCGCGCACGGGTTTGTCGAATTTCTTGTAAGCAACCAAGAGGGGCTGTTGCTTCATAATGGCGCGGTGGAACTTATCGAAATGTTCTATGCCTTTGGAGTAGGGAACTTTTTCAAAGTCTGCTATCGGATAAAGTACTTCACTCTTCTTTGACTTTGCCTGCTGCATCACCACTTTTTCGAGCTTGTCAAATATACCCACAACGTTGTTGAATACTTCTGCACCGCGGAAACTCTGAAAAGATTCCACGATCAGTCCAAAGGCTTCGATCTCTTCGGGTGTAAGCGGAAGTGTGTCGATGGTGTAGTCAGGATCGGTGTAATGGTAGCCTTTATTTTTGCGGCAAAAGGCAATGGGAGCATTATATCCCAAGCGCTTGTCATGGCGCATAACCTCGAGGTCGCGCTCAATGGATCGGGTGTCAATCACAATGTCGTGTGTGGCGAGCGCGGATTTAATTTCTTCCAGAGCAGGATATCGCTTTTTGGTATTGGTAAGGCATGCGTTAATGATTTTATATCGCATGAAGGGATATTTTCCAACGGGCATATGCTAACGGTTTGTTTAATTATACGAATAAAGCGATCTGCTTTACTTGTCACAATATACTCAGCAACGGTAAACTTTCAAATGATGCGATCGCTCTTTATACTTTGATGCATTGAAACGGATTCGTGTACGCGCACATGATTTTGAAGTGTTGCTCAGACACCGAAATAGACATTGTGACGTTGTAAATTTTTCTCGCTGTGATTCAAGGAGTTAGAAAATAATCGCTAAAAATCTTTTGCTTTTTTTTACACCGACACTAGCTGTCGGAGTGCCGCTCTAGTTTTGTGACATCACACTGCAGGTGAAAAATTAAAGTATGTAAAACTTAAAAACAATTTAAAATTATGGGAAAAGTAGATGAAAACATTATCACGAAAGGATTTCGCGGTAAGTACAATGACGACCTGGTATTTCGCAGAATGGACAACCAGACTGTCTTTTCAAGGCGTTCGGTGAACCGCAAGCCACCAACATCCAAACAGTTGGAATCACGAAACAGATTCAACCGTGCATCACATTATGCCTCAAGCGCCATTGCTCATCCGCAGCGCGGCCTAGACTACAAAGTAATGGCCGAGCAGCAAGGTTTTAAGAGCGCGTATATCGCTGCGGTTACAGACTATCTTACTCTGCCGGAGATTACCAGTGTCTTTACTGACGAATACAATGGAAATGCAGGTGACCTGATCACGATTACAGCGAAGGTGCCGTTTAAGATAACCGACATGGCCGTGAGCATCCTGAATGCTGCGGGCGCGGTGATAGAAAGCGGAAAGGCTGTGGCTAACGAAGCCAAGTGGCGGTACGTGATCACAATAGCAAATCCACAGGTGAAAGGATCTAAAGTGGTACTCATTGCCCACGACAGGCAAGGAAAAATATCGACTCTGGAGCAAGTGATGTAACCATGCCTTGGGGTTGTGATTTAAATCGGTTAGTATAGTATTCGAAAATTTTAACCAAGCGCGTATGCAAAAACGTAAGAACAAATGACATATTCATAAACTAATCAATACTAAAATGGGTCGATATGACTTTGCGTCAGGTGATATAATCGCCTGACGTTTTTTTGTGCTCATGTGCGGACGTAGTGCCCGTTGATTACGCAGATGGTATACCCGCAGATCAGGCGGATTAATCCCAATCAAACGCGCGACCTTTTAGATTCTTGCAGGAATTATTTGAGCTTCTATTTTCACATTAAGGAACAAAATAAACTACGGACAAACATTTATTAGAGAAATCATCAAGAGAGCCTTGTCGATATTGTATTCGCTTATACTTCTGCGCAGAATAATTCTCCTCTCATCGAAATTTTCTTTGAATGATCTTAGATCTACAATGTTGCAGGTTTGTGGGACTAACATTGCAATTAATAATCTGGAAGTGTTCTGGTTTCACTCTTCGAGTGGGAAGACTGGAATAATTTTATATTCGGCTGACCACCTTGAAAAACACAACATCGTTCTTTTTTTTCTATTGAGCCCGGAATTCGATATTTTGGTACCCCTTTTCAGAAGATTATTAAACTATGGCAAAGACCTCCGATGCATACCGTATGATCAGCAAATTTCAGTTTCACTATTTGTTTAGTGATAAAACGCACACTATGGATGCATTGGTGCATAATAAGTGTGAGCGCGAACTGTTGGAGTTAACGAAAATGATTGCCAAGATTTGCGGCCATACCATTCAAATGGAAATAGAGCCATCCGGTAAGGGAGGATTAAAAAGCTGGTTAACGCTTACGGACAGGTCGCCCAAGAAAACATCCGCAGCAAAAATGGTTTTGTTAAACACGCTTGTAGCTGCCAGTGTAGTGACACCTCATCACACTTCTACCCATGAAATTACCAACACATTATTCGATAGCATACTTGCTGAGATACAACGAAATGAAGTTGAGCATGAACATCGAACAAAAGAGATTATACTTTTAAAGGCAGAGGCGGCCAACCTAATACCGTTGCTCGATCAAAACACTGTGATAAAAAAAAGAAGATCGAACTTCTATGACCTGCTGCGTAAATACCAGAAAGTAAAAAGTATCTCCATTACGCTGACCGATGACTCAAAGAAGTTGATAACAGAAGAACAGTTCGTGATTCGCGATGCATTTAAATCGTTTATTATTAATTCCGATAAAGTGGCGGCACAAGTTGTGGAGAATGCGCAAATTGAAATCATCTCTCCGGTATTAGTAAGCGGCCGTCATAAATGGAAAGGTATGTACAACGGAGTTGCCATATCGTTCACAATGAAGTCAGATGATTTTATGTCGATGGTACAATCTGGAAAAGTAGAATTTAAAAGCGGATCGACTATTACCTGTACGTTAGAAATGGAAAAGAAAATTAACGGTGTGGGTATAGAAAGGATAATGGGTTACAATATACTGGCAGTAGGCGGCTATTCAGAAAGTGGAAAGACAATTGAAACGGTAGAAGCTAAACAAAAACAGAAGCAAAACGTGGTAAGCAAACGACAACTAGATTTGTTTGCATAAATTGATTTTGTGGCCCTGCGAGAAATAAACAAATTCAGATCTACAACATCTGCGTGAATTCAACCCTTGTGATCAGCGTTAAAATGCATTTGAATTCCATTCCGGGTTTACCAAATACTTTGTTGGGAAGAACTATTAAAACATTTAAACAACAGCGTTTAATTTTTCAACATTGCTAAAGTGTAGTATCCTAGCTTTTGTTTTAGGTGCTCCACAGTTTTCAATTGCAGTGCTAGTTCAACACTGAATACGTTAATCATTTAGTCCCTTTCCTTCTAGAATTATCGGTATATATTTTTCAATCCTTGACTCACGTGTTTTGGATTGTTTAGCGTCAGAGAAATAGAGAAGGTATCCTCTTTGCCTTCCTGGCGTCAATGCATTAAAAGCAGTTTTCAAAGCGCGATTTTTATCTAACCTCTTCTGAAGCTCTTCGGGGATGGGATATTCTGTTGTTTTTTTCAAATCCACTTTCAAACCGGCTTCTTCCACTTTGCATGCTTCGTAAATGTAGGCTTTCAGTGTAGATTTTATTTTCACAATCTCTTGAACATGCGTGAACCGAATTTGGCGCGCTGCCTGCACGTTCTTCGTTTGTTGGATTAAAATACCTTTTGTATCTTTTAACAAGGCTCCCTTAAAAAACAAAACGGCACAGTATTCTTTAAACACATGAATTAAAATGATGTTGCTTTTCTGAAACGTATAAGTAGGAACGCCCCATTTCAATTCTTCAGTCAGCCCACAGTCAAGAACAATTGTTCTCAATTGCTCCAATTCTTTCTGCCACTTTTTGGCTTTAGTAAAATAAAAGTCAACCTTAGGATTCATTCTATTATTGATTTATGAATTAACAATTTTTTACAACCTAGACTCTTAGTGAACCACGGAACCCTCTTGCCGCATAGTACGACTCCGCACCGTTATGATATACGAAAACATTGTCATAACGGAAGTCAGCAAAGAGAGCACCACCAAGCTTTCTTATACCAGAAGGCGTCTTTATCCAGCTCGATGTTTTCATATCAAACTTTCCTAGCTTTTGCAGTTCGCGATATTGCTCTTCCAATAAAAGTTCAATGCCCATTGCATCAGCCAAATCCATCACATTATTTTTTGGTTTGTTTTCTTTTCTGGAATTCAACGCTTCACGGTCGTAACAAAGACTTCTGCGATCTTTAGGACTTTCTGCTGAGCAATCATAAAAAATGTATTCGCCCGTTTTTTTATCATGTCCAACAACATCTGGTTCGCCACCAGTTTCTTCCATTTCACTGAGCGACCGCAGTTTTTCCTCTGAGTTTTTAAGGTTCAGCTTTGCCAGTACGTTAGCCCACTCAATACCTTTATGACGGCTCATGTTTTTTTCAAAACGAACTTTCAACACGCTAAGGAGTTCGTCACATTGTTTAGATGACAACTTCTTTTTGGCACTAGTAATTTTGCTCATATGCTGGTATTGGATAAGTTCATTTATGAATTTACTGAAATGGTTTTTCTATCTGCCGGTCTGAAATACCAAGATATTACAGTCAGGACTACTAATAGGGTAGGGCCAAAAAGTTCTTTGGCGGCATCGCCACTTGCTAAGTGAGAAAAAATGGCACCAGACATGGCAAAGAAAAAGCCTGCATATGCCCATTCTTTTAGTAAAGGAAATTTAGGAATAAGCACCGCGATAACTCCTAAAATTTTCCAAACTCCTAAAATGGTTAAAAGATAATCGGGGTAGCCAAGATGTTTGAACATATCAACTTCCTCTTTCATTTTAATCAATTGTACTATTCCGGTTGCAGTCATTCCGAGTGCTAACCAGACCGTAGCAATCCAATAGATAATTTTATTTCGCTTTGTCATAATGTGTTAGTGTAATTTATTTGTGTTGTGATTTTGCTTTTAATGACAATGATTAGGCTTTGCCTTTTAAGATTTCTTGTATTCGGTTATGTGCCATATTGATGCCCTGTGCAAAAGGTAGCTGGAGTATCTGATCTCGTACGGCAACGGATTGATAGACTACATGCATCGTGAGTATGCTCGTAGCGTTAGTAAGTTTTTCAAATTTCAGGAACTCTAGCTGAACACCAAAAGGTGTATTCTCCATTTCAAATGTTCGAGTAATTTTTTGATTCAAACTAAATTCGTGGATGGTTCCATTGAAGCGGTGTTTGTTTCCTTTGGGATCGGTTGTTTCGAATTGATAACTGCCGTGTTTTTTATTTTCAAGTTTCAACACTTTCGTTCCCATCCATTGTTCAACAATTTCGGCCTCTACGTAGGCTGTGAAAAGTAATTCCAATGGCAAATCAAATTCCCGTATAATCACTAATTCCTGTTTGCCATCTTCGGCATTAATTTTTGTTTTTCGTTCCATGCTATTCTATTTTTTTGATTTGTATTTTTTCATAATGGCTTCCAGTTTATTAAACCGGTCGTCCCACATTTTACGGAAGGGTTCAATGAAGTCGGCCACTTCTTTCATTTGTTTTGCGTTGATGTGATAGGATATTTCTCTTCCGTTTTGTTCCTGTTCAAGCAATTCGCACGCGATGAGTATTTGCAAATGTTTTGAAACAGTGGGTCTTGCGGTGTCAAAGTTTGAGGCAATGGCGCCCGCTGTCATAGATTGTGATGTTACCAATAAAAGTATCGCTCTTCTTGTCGGGTCTGCTATGGCTTGAAATACGTCTCGTCTTAAATTCATTGTGTAGCTATTTGACTACAAATATATGCGTAGCTACTTAACTACATAATATTTTGTGATAAATTTTCTGAAAAATCGTGATGCTACTTATTTGAGCGATATCGAGAGTTTGTTTAACGGAGGAACTCCATTGATCGGATAGTAAAGAGTGATAGCCGAATTATGAAAGGAGCTAACAATCTACTTTGAACCTGGTATTCAGATATTCAATTTTGTAGACCAATACAAATCTCTGTTGAATTAAAAGTAGTGTTAAGAAAAATGTAGAAATCATTCTGTTCAATATTAGATACCACAGAAGGGATACATCTGATGTGAGCTCGTGCCTTTGCTAAACGATATTAAAGTCGTGGGTTATTTGGCTTTATCGGCTTTTCAAAATTATTCGCTCCTTTCACTTTTACTTTTCTTCGAAAAACTTTGTCGTGGCAAGTGACATACAGCACATCAAAATTAGGACCTCCGAAACAAAGATTGGAAGCCTGACCTTTGGTTTTGGGAACGGGAATTATAGCATTTACTCTACCCAATTGATCCATGACCTGAATTCCGCTAAGACTGGTCACGTAAATTCTTCCATCCCGATCGCACTTCAAACCATCGCTCCAGGTATTTTCATCTGCGTCTCGCACATGTAGCCAGCCATATTTTTGTTTGTTAGCCAAAGAACCATCTGCCTGAATCTGATACACCCATACCCAATGGGTGGCTGATTCAGTTACATAAAGTTGCGTTTGATCGGGTGAAAAACAGAGGCCGTTAGCAAATTTTAACCCTTCATCGACTATGCTTTTTTCGCCATTCGGTTTAATTAAAAATAGCTTACTCGGGCGCTCTCGCCCTTCGGGTGAAGTGACGTATATATTTCCGTTGAAGCCAATTGAAATATCATTGCCCTGTATTTCGTCTGCTACAACGTCATACGTCTTGTTGGATTTATACCGATGAACTTGTTTGGTTGGAGGCTCAGACCATCCGCCCGTTATGGTGATCATTTCGCCAATTGTAGAAAAAGTTGTGCCGCTCGCTTTCTTTGAATCAGTGATATACAATTCCAGTTTTCCATCAAGCCCGATCGTATACGTTTTCGCATTGGGTATGTCTTGAAAAAATACTTCACCCTTTGCATTCACTGTTGTTCCTTCGGTAAAGCCATAATTTTCACCTACCAATTCCCACCCTTGATTCTCTAATAGAATATCACTGAGAAAAGAGTTTTTAGTTGGACCCGTAACAATGGATTTAGGATAATCTCTCCATAACCAACGCATGGCTTCAGGAAAAATGGCAGTACCCTGCTGACCATTATGTGCACCTTCTCCCCATACATGTTTTACATCATAGCCCGCAAAAGTTAACGCTCTTTCCATCGACTCGTTTGCCTTCCACCAATCGCCTGCATAAATATTCAAATCGTTGGAACCATCTTGCAAAAAGATTCGGATGGGTTTAGGCTCATGCTTTCGGATGAGGATATCATATCGGTCTGCACCGCGTAAGCCAATATATGTACCGATAGAACTGAATACTTTTGAAAATTCTTCAGGATGTTCCCATGCTGCGGTGAAAGCACAAACCGCTCCGCTACTTGAACCTCCTATTGCTCTGTCGTTTCCATTCTTCGATAGACGTATAGATCTTCCATCAGACGTCTTTTGACTTTCTACAAAGGGAAAAACTTCTTCCAATAAAAATCGGGCATAGCTGTCGCCCAATCCATCATACTCAAAACTTCTGTTGAAGCGATCCAATGCTTGATCTTTGTTTTGGGTTAATACTTTTCCGGGTGTTATAAAAACACCAATGGTTACGGGCATTTCATTTTTAGCAATCAGGTTGTCAAAAACAGTTGGCGCTTTCCACTGAATGCCATCTTGATTGACATATACACATGCAAGTTTGTCGCCTTTATATTGAGCCGGTATATACACACTGATCTCACGCGAAGTGCCTGGAAATAAATTGGTATTCTCAAACGTAAATTTTAATATCTCACCTTTTGGAACGCCCGCTTGCTCTTCAGAAGCAGGATCAACAGGATACGTTTCTGTATTGGTCTGTGCAATTGCGCTTCTAAAAAGCAGAAGGAGTAAAACGAGTAAGCTTCCTTTCATGGTGTAAGTTGTCAAGGTTGAGAAATGGTTGTAGTGCAATTTAATGAAAAGCGTTTTTTATTTAGGAAGTTATTTGTAGGCATCTCTAAAACTCTTTTCTATTGGCCTCATCCCTTCCATTCTCCGGTTGAGAAGGATAAGCAGAAGTTTTAGAGATACCTTTGTAAAACTTGGGCCGGGCGTTGTTAATGAGGTTGGTGAACATGGCAGGAGTTGCTTTGTTCCTGACTGTATTAGGAGAATTTTGGCAGATTACTGAGATTGAAAAGAAATAGAGACATAGAACAGTGTTGCCTATTTTCTTTTACGAACATCTTTGTATTCAGGCAAGTAATTTTAGAATGAAAAAAATTCCGATCCGACACATTGCCTCAACTCAAAATGAACTTGTTTCTACTGGACAATTCAGAATACGGGATGTTGAAAACTTACTGGCAGGCAAAGATTTAGTTCATGAATTACACAAGCATGATTTCTTTTTTATTCTTGCGTTACAAAAAGGTGCGGGCACTCATGAAATAGATTTCATTAAATATAATGTTGGTGGTCATTCCGTATTTATACTACGGCCTGGTCAGGTTCATCAACTTGAATTGAAAGCAGGTAGTGAAGGATTCTTAATGGAATTTGACGCAGCGTTCTATCATCCAATTGATAAAACATCAAATCAGCGATTAAGCAAGGCTAGCCATAAAAACTTTTGTGCCTTGGAGGCAGATGGATTTAAAAAATTGCATGCGGTAATGAATTACATCTTCAACGAATATTCTTCGAAGCAAGAAGGTTATGTGGAGATTATAAAATCGAATCTGGATATTTTTTTTATCGAATTGATAAGACAGAGCCGTGACCCTCAAGGCATTTCAACAGAACCTAGTGCGTATGCCCAAGAACGCTTCGATGATTTTTTGGAGATATTAGGTAGCCGCATCACGACCCTTAAGCAAGTCTCTCAATACGCTGACGTGTTACATCTTTCTACCTATCAACTCAACGCCATTACGAAATCAGCCGTTGCTAAATCTGCTTCAGAATTGATCAATGAACAAATAATTTTAGAAGCCAAGAGATACTTGCTTGCTACACCCAATCAGGTGAAAGACATAGCCGATCATTTAGGGTATGAAGATTTTTCCTACTTCATTCGATTCTTCAAGAAGCACACCGGTTATTCGCCCGAGGCGTTTAGAAAGAACTTCCAATAAATCCTATTCAACTCTGCTTTTGTCCTATTCGGTAGTCAACTGCCAAACTACTTTTGTGTATACAAAATCAATGCTGGTGAGATAAGCCTTTTTGGTGACGGCACTTCTTTCTTCTCCTGAAGAGAGGATATATGCGGAGCTAAACGACATTGATATATAAATCACATTTACAAAGTAGCATGAAAGCAAAAACAAAACTAATTGCATCCCTTAAGATTTGGATTGTCATCTATCCGGCTCTCACGTTGTTTCTATATTTATTTAACGAGTTGCTATCCTCTCTGCTGTATATCAAAACACTTATAATGACGATTACATTAGTGCCTTTGGTTGTGTTCGTGGGTGTACCTTTTGTGGATTTAATAATTCGCATGCTCTCGTCTAGAAAGCAACAGTCATAAATATCAAAGAATCTATGTTGTTTCCTTAGGCCTTTTTCAATGGCCTCACCTCGTTCCTCTCCGAAAGAGAGGATGTACATTAAGGCAAACTATTAATTCTCTCAACTACTTTATTAAAGTATAATCAAATGAAAACTGATCACGATTTTGATGTAATCATAGTAGGTGGAAGTTACTCTGGACTTGCTGCCGGCATGGCACTTGGAAGAGCACTTAGAAAAGTACTCATTATAGATAGTGGAAAGCCGTGCAATAGTCAAACGCCTTATTCACACAACTTCTTAACTCAAGACGGTAAGACTCCAAAAGAAATAGCCGCGATAGCAACGAAACAAGTTGCAAACTATAATACAGTAACGTTTTTAAGTGGCGTAGCAAACACAGGAATCAAAACGAAGAACGGTTTTGAAATACGTACTGACAGTGGCGAAAATTTTACCGGAAAGAAATTAATTTTTGCCACGGGCATCAAAGATATTATGCCTGATATTACTGGCTATGCTGACTGTTGGGGTATTACGGTTCTTCATTGTCCATATTGTCACGGTTACGAAGTGAGTAGCCAACCAACAGGAATTTTAGGTAATGGAGAATATGGCTTCGAGTTCTCTACTATTATTTCCAATTGGACAAATGAGCTTACACTTTACACAAATGGAAAGTCAACATTAACCGATGAACAAACATTAAAACTAGAAAGACATAACATCTATATAATAGAGTATGAAGTTGAGAGGCTGGAACAAAAAAAAGGATACCTGCAAAACATAATTTTCAAAAACGGGAATAAAAATTCCATCAAAGTGCTATATGCCCGTAATCCATTTGTTCAAACGTGTAGCATTCCAGAATCATTAGGTTCTGAATTTACAGTTGATGGATACATCAAGGTTGATCCTGCACAAAGGACTTCCGTGCAGGGAGTTTTTGCCTGTGGTGATAATACCACCCGTATGCGAACTGTAGCAAATTCTGTAGCGATGGGTACAACAGCAGGCATGATGGTAAACAAAGAACTGATTGAAGAATATTATACTCAACATTTCCACAATTTAAATTCTAAAAAATGAAAATCATCATTGTCGGTGCAACAGGCACCATGGGAAAACACTTAGCCAGTGCATTTGAAAAAGAACATGAAATAATACGAGTGGCTACCAAAGCTGGAGACATTCATGCCGATATTACTTCGACTGAATCAATCGAAAATTTATTCAAACAAGCAGGTTCATTTGATGCCTTAATATCCACAGCGGGACCTACGTATGTCGGCCCATGGAAAAACCTTTCCGATAAGGAATTTAGAAAAGGAGTTGAAGGTAAAATGATGGGACAAATCAATTTGGTGCTTATAGGGCAGCACTACATCAATCCAAAAGGTTCATTTACATTGATCGCTGGCGATTTAACGCATCACCCTCAATTGAACTTTGCAAACGCATCGGCCGCCAACGGAGCAATAGAAGGTTTTGTTCGTGCAGCAGCAATTGAATTGGAAAATAACATTCGCATTAATGCGGTTAGCCCTACGGTCATCGAAGGGTCGCCTCAATATTTTCCATTCTTTCCTGGAGATATTCCAGTAACGATGAAACAACTGGAGTATGGCTTTCGCAAAAGTGTATTTGGAGCAAATACTGGCCAAGTAATAAAACCGTGTTAATGAATTCAACTATGGCCTGATCACAGCTTCGTGCCATGACATTTTTTAGGAGCTAGGCAATTACCTTTTTACGAATTGTGCAAGTAAAGAGCCACTGAACTCTCGCGGAAGGAAATGGTGGCCTCAAACCAGAGTTCTATTATTCAAAGCGCTCAAGTGAATTTATTAAATCAAATTCCCTAAATATCTTCTTCCAATATCCGGTCTTGCGCGTAGTTGAGTACCGTTGAAAACGTTGAATTTTTCAAGATGGAATAGATTTTACAATTAAATTTTTATCTTTCGGTCAACGTTAGGACGTAGTGGACAAAAACTATCTACCACCTTAGAAGCCCTGACGTTGCTAGCCCTTGCTGTAAACTTCGTTAATGAAATCTTTAACCTCACCCAACATTCTTTGTATGACTTTGAAACCATTATGCACTGCCGCATTTGTATTTTGTTCATTTCTCTCCATGGCGCAAACAGGCGTCAACATAACTTTGGGAAAGCCGTATCCGGTTATTGATGCGGACGTTAAGATTTATTTCAGAAAAGGCAACGAAATTCTAAGCGTTAAAAATGAGAATCGAAAATTCACACTTCAAAAGTTCGATGCACTAAAATTGACAGCACTAAAAACGAAAGTATATGAAGATTTCCCCAAAAATTTTCAACTAGAAGGGATTAAGAAAGTAAGAGATTCGTACTATGTATTTTACTCACTCTATGAAAATGAAAATGAACAATTGTTTGTCCGCGAAATAGATTTTGCAGGAGGACAATTTAAAAGTGCTGCCCGGAAGATCATTACGGTTCCTGAAAAAATATCGGGATCTAAATTTAATTTCTACTTTTCATCCGATTCCTCTACCATGTTGGTTCAGTATCGCGTGAAACCAGACGTAAGAGATGATAGCAAAAGTTACGAAACCATTGGAGCATACGTGTATAGCGAGGACCTTAAAGAACAATGGCATGATAGTTTTAAAATGCCTTACACTGAAAAGAAAATGAATACGCTTGACTATTCTGTTGACTCCAATGGAAGAGTGTATATGGTCATCAGTGTATATAAAGATGATAGCACTGATAAGAAAAAGAGAGGCGAAGACGAGGCGAATTATGTGTTGCAAATTCTAAAGTATAATGGGCCTGCCAAACAGCCAATCAAGACAAAGGTTGAAGTGGCAGATAAATTTATACACACAATATGGTTGTATGAAAACAGTGCTCAAGATTATATGATTTGTGCTGGCTTCTATAACTCGGGCAAGAATGCATCGAGCGTAGATGGAATCTTAACATTGAAATTAGGTTACGAAGACAAGGCATATGATATCGTTGCACATCCAATTCCGTTGGCGATACTAAATCAAAATGCCACTAGAAAGGAAAAACGCAAGAACGGAAAGGACGAAGATGATTCGAAAGGGGAATTTAAAAATCTCATTCTCGATGGAGTAGAAATTCAAAAAGATGGTAGTGTTATTTTAATGAGTGAGCAGTACTACACTAAATCACATTACACGTCAAACCAAAATGGAGGTGGTAGTTCGTACATATCATATCATTTTGAAGATATTTTGGTTGCCAAGATTGAAGCCAATGGAAGTCTTGCTTGGATGAAGAAGTTGCCGAAGACCCAGATGGGGCTTAGAGGCCAAGGAGGAATGTCGTATCGATTCTTTAAGGGTGAAGGAACACATCACTTTGTTTTTGTTGACAATGAAAGGAACAAAGATCTTACTCCAGACGAACCACCAGCAATTCACTCAGATGGAAAGGGTGGGTTTATTACGCGCTACACAATCGATGACAAAACTGGCGATGTTTCAAAAGTGTATATGGTCAATCTTCGTGATGTAAAAGGTGTTGAGGTCTACCAGTTTTGGCCCGGACGAACTATTCTTTACGGTTTTGATACCTTTATTTTTGAAGCCTATAAGAAAGGCAAGGAAGATATGTTAATCAAAATGCAAATGAAGAAATAAGATCCGCTATAGAATGGGTTTGTCTGAATTACACAGGAGATATCTGTCTGGAGTTGAGCTGAAGATTTGTAGTGTGCAATTCAAATTGTAGTCATGGACTAAAAAGTCCATCGGGAGAAAGTTTGAATAACCACGCACTGAAGTGCATGGTTAATTGCGATAATATTGGACGACTTTCGCCCACCAGCACAGTTTCATTTTGACAATTTGAAACTCACGCGATTGGTAGGCTAATGATGTTATAATAATAATAATAGTAGCAAGTCATGTCTCGCTAGACCATATCCATCTGTTAGTAACCTATCTACCCCCGATATCTATTAGCAAGCTGCTTCAGTATCTTAAAGGAAAGACTTCGCGAAGAATGCTTCAAGATTATTCAAAATTGAGGAAGATGTTAATTTGGAATCGATTGATCCGTTGAGAATACTCCAAAGAGACCTAAATCAATCTTTGTATAACAAGTCTTAATACTCGCGCGGAGATTCTAAATAATTTTAACACCTTTAGCGCAAAATTAAAATCATGCGCAAACTGTTTTTCCTGCTGTCATTTCTTTCCCTGCAATCACATGCTCAGACGTTCAATGAATATGAAATTTCATTTGAAAATGCTGTGCATCATGAGGCATCGATTAAAGCCACGTTTAAAAATCTGAAAGACGATGTACTTGAAGTTCGCATGAGCCGATCCTCTCCGGGTCGCTATGCTATTCATGAGTTTGCTAAAAATGTTTATAACGTAAAGGCTTTCGATAGCAAAGGCAAAGTGCTCACGGTTTCCAGACCCGATCCGTATCAGTGGAACGTAAGTGGCCATGACGGAACGGTTGTGTTTACCTATACCTTGTTTGGTGATCGTGGTGATGGAACGTATTTACAGATTGATGAAACACATGCACACTTAAACATGCCCGCCACATTTGTATTTGCACGACACCTGGACTTTCGTCCCATCAAAATAAATTTTAAGACACGCGATGATTTGAAATGGAAAGTAGCAACACAATTGAAACCATTAGGAGGCACATTGTATTCAGCTCCTAATCTTCAATACTTTATGGACAGTCCTTCCGAGCTCAGCAATTTTACGTTGCGTGAATTTGATGAGGAGTCAAACGGAAAAACATATCGCATCAAAGTGGCGCTTCATCACAATGGAACAGATGCTACGGCCGATCAACTAGCGGAAAGCGTGAAGAAAATTGTGAAGCAGGAAAAAGCAACGATGGGGTCGTTACCAGATTATGATTTTGGTACCTATACTTTTCTGGCGTGCTACATGCCTCAGGCCAGTGGTGATGGTATGGAGCACCGTAACTCCACATATGTTGTCGGGTCTTTTCCGTTGGAAGGTGAAGGACTCAGCCGGGCACTCGGTACCGTGTCGCATGAATTTTTTCATTGCTGGAATGTGGAGCGCATCAGACCTGCTGCGTTGGAACCATTCAATTTCGAAGAAGCAAATATGTCGGGCGAGTTGTGGTTTGCTGAAGGTTTTACAAATTACTACACCTCGTTGTTTCTTTGCCGTGCCGGCTTAATTACACAAAAAAAATATGTTGAAGATTTAAGCGGTGCCGTAAACTTTGTTCTTAATAGTCCGGCCCGGAAATTTTTCACGCCAATTGAAATGAGTAATCAGGCGCCTTTTGCCGATGCGGCTACCTCTATTGATCCTACAAACAAGAGCAATACCTTTATTTCATATTATACTTATGGAGAAGTAATTGGTCTTGCATTGGATTTATCATTGCGTAATATCAATTCTACTTATTCTTTAGACGACTTCATGAAATTAATGTGGAGCAAGTATGGTAAAGTAGAAAGTCCATATACCGTGAGGGATATTCAAACTACGCTGGGTGAATATTCAACTCCTGCTTTTGCAAATGAGTTCTTTGAAAAGTATATCTTCAAAAGTGAGTTACCTGATTATACAAAACTTCTTGAAAGCGTGGGAGTAACTTTCGCGAAAGCAAATCCAGGCAAGGTTTATTTGGGCTCGTCATTTAAAAATACAGATGCAGGTGTATTGATTTCTGGATATACCAAAATAGGAGCTCCCGCTTACAAGGCTGGCCTGGAATCAGGTGATGTCATTATTTTGGTTGATGGTAAAGCTGTAACAGATGCTGAAGGCATTAATTTGATTATTGATCCACTCGCACCGGGAAAAGAAATCATCATTCAATATAAAAGACAAAACACGGAGCGTTCAGCGAAAGTAATATTGGAAGAGAATCCAACAATGCAAACTAAACTATTTGAAGATACAGGTTTGAAGATGGATGCAGAGAAGTTGAAGCGCAGAGCTTCATGGCTTAATCCAAAATAGGATTGAACTAAAAATATTCTGATATGATCATGTTATGGGCAACGGCTGAGCTTCGTAGAAAAATTGTACCTGAAATTTATAGCATGATAAAATTTAGATTTAGACTGGTTGATCTCTTCTTATTGACAATGATCTTGACTCTTTGTTTGTCGACAAAAACCTATTCACAAGACGACAAGGTAAAATTGGAAATTTTGAAAACTGGAGAACTCATCAGAGCTGCTTTCTCAAAAGGTGACATTGAAATCATCAAATCATTTCACCACCCGGACGTAATCAAAGCACTTGGATATAAAAACTTGCAAACTGGACGTGACGCAGTCATAGAAGGTTTACGTGGGACATTGGAAGGATTTACTTTAGAGTTTGTTGAGAATAAAGTTGAAAGTATTTTAATTCAAGGCGACATCGCAATTGAACAAACTTTATTCTCGATAAAAGGAACTCCGAAGAAAAGCGGAGAGACTTTTATTTTTAGTGGACGGACAATGGTCACATACATCAGGTATAAAGAGAGCCCGACAGGTTGGGCCACCATTCGCGAGATTATCCAACAGGCAACTAATTAAGACATTCGACTAAGCCGCAGCCCATAACAAAATGTTTATGCTAGCTTGAGGTTCAGAGTAACTTTATAGTTTTGTTTTCTTAATTTCGTTCTGCAACGGGGACAGTGGCACTTCGAAAACCCAAGCCTTTATAAAAATAAACCTTGCGTCTTCGTCTGGCACTAGCTGGATTGGCAAGCTTGTATAGTTACTGTGGATACCTCTAGTATGGAGATTCTTATTTTTTAGTAATCCTTCACCTTACATTTTATTCCTACAGTTCCGCTGTTCGTTTATGCAACTCTTCCTTACTCATTATTTTAATAATTTGTGCTACCCCTTAAGTTCACTTAAGTGCGTGGTTATTTAAAGCTTATCCAATCGATTTTAATCCAAGACGAAAATTGGAATTGTGCCCCTTAAAATTGAAATCCGAAAAGCACTATCTTCGTTTTTTATTTGTCTCTATTTATGTACAATCAACTGATTGCTGGCTTGCGAATGATTGATCACTTCTCGGATGAAGACATAGAACTTTTTACTTCGAGGCTGGAGATGATTACTTTGGCGAAAGGAGAACATTTTCTGGAAGAAGGTCAGATTAACGGAAGCATTGCCTTCATCGAAAAAGGATTGGCGATGCACTACCAGAATATTAATGGAGAAGAAGTTGCTCGCGACTTCACTACCGAAAATAATTGGCTGGCGTATCTGAAAAGTTTCTCTAATCAGTCGGTAGGCGATATGGGAATAAAGGTATTGGAGGATAGTAGTTTGATTTGCCTTTCTCACACAAATCTGATGGAGTTGTTTGTCCTTCAACCTAAGTTTGTGGCAGTTAAGAATTTCTATGTTGAAAAGTCATTTGTTGATATTGTGCAACACAATGCCAATCTTACCTCGTTGGATGCGAAGCAACGATATTATGCGCTAATGAAAGAGAAGCCTGAGATTATTCATCGTGTACCTCAATACTACATTGCTTCTTACCTGGGTATAAAACCTCAATCGTTAAGTCGCATAAGAAAAGAAGTGACGGGGTAATTTCTTAACAAATGTGAACGGAATTTATCCCCCATTCACCCAGCTTTGCATCATCATTCAAAAACAAAAACGATGACAAAGCGTATTTCTAATATCACCCAGTCTCTAATTTTTATTTTCATAACTGGTTTTTCTATTCTGGCACACGGTCAAGAAAATGACACCAAACAACTTGATACTCGTATTAATATCCTCTTTGGATTAAGTCAACCACTTTTGGTAAAAGGATTTAACATAGAAGGTAATTTTTTTTACAAGCGATTAGTTTTTGATTATTCGCATGGCGCCTCGCTGGATTTTTCAGGAAAGAGTGCTACTGGTGATTTGGCTGATCAAAGTTTAGCAGTTCACATACCGTACACAACAGGGTTTGGAATAGGGTATCGATTCACAGAAGCGTTCAACTTACGCATCGAACCGAAATGGCATCAGTTTGAACTTTACTATGAAGGAGAATCACAAACAAAATCGAATTTAATTGCGCGCTACAATACCTTTTCACTAGGACTTGGAGCGTATTACAACTGGCTTCCATTTAAAAATGTAAAGAATGCTTTGCGCGGATTGATGATTACTCCCAGTGTTCGGTATTGGCCTACGTTAACGTCTACACTTGCAAACGATACATACACCTACAACAATAAAATGACGGGCAAACAAGAAGTACACGAACGAATGGAGATTGGTATTGCAAACACACCGTTGGTTGTCAATATCGGTATTGGGTATTCTTTCGCCAGCAGAAAGAAAAAATAGCTACTTGATCTTAGTACGTCATAGCGTTGCCATATCAATTACAAAACGATAGCGTACATCACCCTTCAACATACGATCATACGCTTTGTGAATGTCTTTGATATCAATCATTTCAATATCCGAAACGATATTGTTTTCAGCACAGTAGTCTAACATCTCTTGTGTTTCAGGTAAGCCCCCGATGCCAGAAGCGGCAAAACTTTTTCTGCCATCCATTAAACTAAAAGCGGGGATTAGACTTGGTTCGGGTGGGATACCAACCATGATATGTGTACCATTTGTTTTTAGTAACGAAAGGTAAAGCTTCACATCATGCGGTGCCGAAACGGTATCGAGGATAAAATCGAAATGTCCTTTTACGTTTTTAGTTTGTTCTTTATCTGTAGTCAAAACAAATTTATGAGCGCCTAGTTTTTTTGCATCTGCTTCTTTGGATGGTGATGTGCTTAACACCGTTACTTCTGCACCAAACGCTACACCAAACTTAACACCCATGTGGCCAAGTCCACCTAAGCCGAGCACAGCAAGTTTGTGTCCCTTACCTACCTTCCAATGTCGAAGTGGGGAATAGGTTGTGATACCCGCACAGAGTAAAGGTGCAACTGCTGGCAGTGATAACTTGGCTGAGATGTGCAACACAAAATCCTGATGCACCACAATAGTATTGGAGTAACCACCATAAGTTGGAGATCCGTCTTTTCCTCGAGAGTTGTATGTACCTACTCCACCATTGGTACAATATTGTTCTAATCCTTGTTTACAGTTGTCGCATGTTCTGCATGAATCTACCAGACAACCTGTTCCGGCAAGATCTCCTACCTTAAACTTTTTTACCTGATCGCCAACCTTAATTACGCGACCTACAATTTCATGCCCGGGTACCATTGGGAAAATTCCAGGAAACCATTCGTTGCGTATCTGATGAAGATCGGAATGACATACACCACAATATTGAATATCGAACTGAACATCTTGTGAACCGACTTCACGTCTGTCAAAATTCCAAGGCGCTAAATCAGTGGTGGGAGTTTGTGCGGCATATCCTTTTGTCTTTGTCATAATGTTGTTAGGGTAGGTAGTCGAATGAGGAAAACTATGACTTATATTGATTAGTTGCATAGGAAGTTAGATGAGCGGCCAAAATTGAACTTCACTTTTTTAGAATGGATCGAATCGAGGTGATTACTTCAATGTTAAATGGGATGAATGGATGGTATGGTCATGTTTCTCCATTATTTTTTTCTGAGTTTTTTTCGAAGAGTTGCATTGAGGGATTTCTTATTAACTTCTGAATATCGAAAACGTATTGATGTCGGACGGTAACGCTAGCGCAGATAAACATAATGCCGGAGGTCATTTGTTGCGAATCTAATATTCCGTATTTTTAAAAACTTAATGATGAAAATGTCAGGCTTGGTGCATTCCGGGGTATTCAGTTGAAAGTAATTGATGGGTCTGTGGAGCGATTGCAAAGTCGATGGAAGTGATTTACCTCGCTGTGGTTTTAGAGCATTCAAGACGATTATTAGACTAAACCGAAAATAAAAATGAGCACGTTAAAAAGAACCTTCGCTACCTTAATCATTCTATTCTTTGTATCCGTTTTAGCGGCATGCAGCGGTGGCGGTGATGATCCTACTCCCGGTGGTGGTGGTGGAACAACGGCAGAATTAGAAGATCTTCCGGAAGACACAGGAGGTACCCACACAGCAAAACTTCTTGGTTCCACATCTGCACAGTTTGGCTACTATGAATACCTTCCTGGAGGTTACTCTACCAATACTTCAAATTATCCTGTTCTCATCTTTCTGCATGGAGGTGGCGAGAAGGGTGATGGAACAGTTGTACCTGCTATTTTGGATAAGGTCTTAGCAAATGGCCCTCCGAAGTTAATCAAAGCAAAGACATGGGATCCGAAGTATCCAATGATCGTGATCTCGCCACAGTTTCATCAAATTGCTGCTGATGATAAAGTAAACAACTGGGGTGGTGGAAAGCCAGCATATTTGAAAGCCTTTATCGAATATATTATTGCTACCTATCGCGTTGACGAAAACAGAATTTACCTTACCGGTTTAAGTTTTGGGGGTAATGGCGTATACGATTACCTCACAGGATCAGTCGATGACACCCAATCTCATATTGCTGCTGCCGCGCCAATAGCAGGATATGGACCGCCAGCAGGATTTGCAAAATGTAAGAATACTCCTATCTGGAGTTTAATAGGAGAGAAGGACGGCAGTATTGCGCAGGGTAAAACCTTTACAACAAAATATAATGCCCAAGCACCTGTGCCTAAGTATCAAGCTAAGCTCACGGTCTTCACTGGTGCTGGACATGACGTATGGACCAGAGTATACAGTTTTACTCAAACTGATACAGCCGACCCTGCTTACAATCCATTTGATAAACCTCTGTACGATTGGTTCTTTGAGTACAAAAGAGAATAACCCTATTTAATCACCATAAAAAAGGTTGCCATACTGAAAATGGCAACCTTTTTTATGTTCGAATATTTTAGAAACTGGCAGGAGCAGGGTTGTGGATTTATGTTATTTATCATGCCATTTACTAATACCTTTTGATAGACTGTATTTACCTGCGCCTAAAAAGAAAATGATAATGGCGTGCGTCATGTAAAATATATTGAGCTCAATCATCCACGTACCAAAATCATTTAGCTTAAATACAATGTCCGTGTGGGCGATGAGAATCGAGCCCAACATGTTGACCACTATAAAACACGATAGCAATACAATTTTTGTATCCAAATATTACAAAAAATGGCGCGATGAACTCGCCAATAAAATTTCCTTAAGCAATAAACTCCAGTAGACCAGCAGCGTGAACCCTATTTTTGATATGTTGAAAATCACCATAGATTTTAAATGATCCGTGGGAAAGTAAAAGTCCCGCACAGGTAATGCGCAGAATCAGCTTGACTAAATCCTCATTGTGATTCATATTCTTTGGAATCGAATATCTAAAGAAAATAAATGTCGTGTTATTGCAGTATGAACTCAGCCTTTTTAAGATCCCTTGAATTACCCCCAATGAATACATCGAATTTTCCAGGCTCCGCTCCGAACGTCATGTCTTCGCGATAGAATGAAAGATTATCAGAACTTATTTTAAATGAAACATCTTTTTTTTCACCTGCCTTCAATACTATTTTCTCAAACCCTTTCAGTTCAAGTACCGGTCGCGTTACGCTTCCTACTAAATCTCGTATATAAAGTTGAACAACTTCTGCACCATCGCGCGCGCCAGTGTTAGTAACCGAACAGGTAATGACGAGCTCTTCTTTTTCTTTGATGCTGATTTTGGAAAGTTTAAGGTCGCTGTAAGAGAATGTGGTGAAGCTTAATCCAAATCCAAACGGATACACCGGTTCGTTAGACACATCCAGGTAATTGGATTGAAATTTTGAAAACCACTTTCCTGTTAACGGACGTCCTGTATTTTTATGCGAATAGTACAATGGAATTTGTCCAACGTTTTGTGGAAAGGTTGTTGTTAATTTTCCGGAAGGGTTTACATCGCCAAACAACACATCGGCAATGGCATCACCTGCTTCGCTTCCGCCAAACCATACATTCAGAATGGCCGGCACATTTTCCTCTTCCCACTTCAGCGCCAATGGGCGACCGGTGAACAACACCAGCACCACCGGCTTTCCGGTTTTCAATAACGCCTTCAGCAAATCGCGTTGAGCTTCGGGGATCTGAATGTTGGTGCGGCTTGAAGCTTCACCAGTCATTTCGGCTGCTTCGCCCACGGCTGCAACAATGACATCAGCATTCTTTGCTATTTGCAAAGCTTCCTTCAAAAGCTCCGATGATGAGCGCTTATCTCGGTGCAAGGATTTTCCAAACAAGGTTGAATTTTCTTCGAGCACTTCATCTTCATCGAGGTTCGAACCTTTTGCGTAAACTATTTTTGCATTGTTGCCCACTGCTTTTGTCAAACCTTCAATCAAAGAAATGGATTCTGAAAACCTTGCGGCCACACTCCAGGTTCCTGTCATATTTTCTTTTGCATCACCCAACGGTCCGATCAAGGCGATGGTTCCTGACTTCTTAATGGGAAGTAGATTGTCTTTATTTTTTAACAACACAAAACTTTGTGCAGCAGTGCTTCGCGCTTCAGCACGGTTGGCAGCATTGAACACCTCGGTCTTCGCACGGTTGTCATCACAATAGCGGTATGGATCATCAAATAAGCCAAGTAAAAATTTAGCACGCAAAATTCTGCGGCACGCATCGTCTATAAGTTTTTCAGTGATCTTTCCATCACTCACAGATTTGCTCAACGTGGTAAGCAATCCCTCACTCACCATGTCCATATCCAGACCGGCTTCTAGTGCCATGGTTGAAACGTATTGAATATCTCCGAAGCCGTGATTGATCATTTCGCTTACACCGGTATAATCAGAAACCACAAAACCATTGAAGCCCCATTCCTTGCGCAACACATTTGTAAGCAACCATTTATTGGCCGTTGCCGGAACACCATCTATTTCATTGAACGAAGCCATGATACTCCCTGCACCAGCATCTATTGCGGCTTTATACGGAGGAAGGTATTCGTTGTACATCCGGTTTCTGCTCATGTCCACGGTGTTATAATCGCGACCAGCTTCAGCGGCACCATACAATGCAAAATGCTTCACGCACGACATGATTGTGTTATTCGCAGTGAGATCATCGCCCTGATATCCTTTTACCATAGCTTTCGCGATTTGCGATCCCAGATACGGATCTTCACCACTGCCTTCCGAGATACGACCCCAGCGCGGATCGCGTGAAATATCCACCATCGGTGAGAATGTCCAGTTAATACCATCGGCACTGGCTTCGATAGCAGCAATGCGCGCACTGCGTTCGATCAACGTCATATCCCAACTGCAACTCAGCCCCAATGGAATTGGAAAAATTGATTCGTACCCGTGAATCACATCCATACCAAAGAGCAACGGAATTTTCAACCGACTTTTCTCTACGGCTATTTTCTGCATCTCACGAATGTTCGCTACCGACTTGATGTTGAACAAACCACCAACTTTTCCTTCTGCAATTTTTTTAGCGATATCGGAACTCTCGACAGCGCCCGTTGTAAACGCACCGGCTGACGGAAGATTAAGTTGTCCGACTTTTTCTTCCAGTGTCATCAGTTGAAGAACAGAATCAACACGGGCATCGATGCCGGCCGTACTATTTTGTTTTTTAGTTTGGCAAGCGGAGAGAAGAAAAAGTGCCATCATCACACAGATGACAGCACTTCTCAATTTAGGCAGAGATAAGTTCATGATATTCTTTCGTTTCTGGAAACTGGACTTCATCAACCTTCCCATTTGGGAAGGCGTGATGAAGCGGGCTCCAATAGTTAATTAAATCCTAATTTCTTTTTTGCAACGTCCACTTCGGGCGAAGACATAAATAAATTCCACAATAAACCGGTGCGGTGATTTTCAATCATTACAATAGACGGACCTTGATCGATAGCCAGGTATCGTGGCAAATACCAATTCTCTTGTTCACTAAACGCATCGTAAAAACCATATTCACCAAATACCTTGGCGCCAAGATCTTCATAGAGATGGCGCACTACTTTCATTGATTCTGCAGGTGTATACGGAAAAGAAGATAATGCTGCACTGGGGGAGATCACGCCCAAGTCTTCGTTCGGACTGTGTGCTGCATAACCTTTAATGGAATAACTCGCGGTAAGACCCCAACAATTTTCTCCGTAGCCTTTAAAATGTTTTGGATTTTCTAAACAATATTGTCTGTTGATTAGAGTGTGGTTGGTGTTGTGCTCCCAGTAATCTGCGTAAGCATCTTTAAGATTATGTGGGTTAAGACCCAGAAAAGAATAATGAGACCAGAACAACGGACCACCAAACTGTTGCGCACCGTTGTGTTTTAAACTAAGATGATAACCATATTGACGATGCGTTGAATCATTTCGAATACCTCCCTTGCGTGCCCACCCTTCGTGATACACTTCGGCAGGGATAGTGTGCGTAGGTGATCCCGCTGCAAGGAAATACATGATGAGACATTCGTTGTATCCTTTTACAGCAAAATTCATTTTCCACTGATTTTTAGGAGACCAATGCCAATACAATACACTTTGATTGTTCTTTCTATGCCAGTCAAATTCGATTCCTTTCCAAAGCGTATCAACCTTCGCAGCCAATGCTTTTTCCTGATCATTGCCATCTTTAAAATATTGTCGCACGCAAAGTAAACCTTGAGCGAGGTAGGATGTCTCCACCAAGTCTGCTCCATCATCATATGGACTAAATGGTTTTACTTTTCCTGTTTCACCATTCAGCCAATGTGGCCACACACCATGAAACCGATCTGCCTTCGCTAACCAATCTACTAGTTTATTTAATCGCTCATACCCTTGTTGACGCGTAATGAATTTACGTTCGATGCCGACAAGAATGGCCATCACACCAAATCCAGTTCCGCCTGATGTAACAATATGTTTGTCGTTACCAGAATAAATATTGTCGGCATGGAAGCGTTCACGCGCGGCACCTGAAGTTGGTTCTGCACCATCCCAAAAATATTGGAAGGTCTTATATTCAATGAGGGTGAGGAGTGAATCATCACTAAGCGTTGACGGTACTACTACTTCCTGCTTCGTAGGTCTTACGCAAGACGTAATCAAGCCTATAAAAACAAAACTGTAGATGAATGTTTTCAATATTCTCATACTTCGATGCTAGAAAGTAAAATTTAAAGTTGTTGCTGCATTCTGAACTTCAGGAGCGGACATAAACAAATTCCATAATAGACCTGTGCGATGGTTTTCAATCATCACGATAATGGGTCCCTGATCAATAGCAAGCGTTGACGTTGCCGTCCATCCTTCTGTTAAATTGAATGCGTCATAGAATCCGTAAGGTCCCCACAGCCGATCGCCTAGGGTGTAATAGAAAAACTTCAATGCTTTCATCGACTCATCCGGAGTATATGGAAAAGATGACAACGCTGCGGTGGGTGTAATCACTCCTAAATCATTTGACGGTGAGTGCGCATTGTAACCAACTTGATTATCACTCGCGGTAAGTCCCCAACAATTTTCACCATAGCCAATATATTTTTTTGGATTAGCAATGCAGTATGCACGATTGATCAAGGTGGCGTTAACATTTTGTTCCCAATAATTTGCGTAGTCATCTGAGAAATGAGGATCTAATCCGAGGTATGAATACTGCACCCAAAAGAGAGGTGCCGGACTTTCTAAGGGAAGTTTAATATTGTAGAAGGTATTATTCTTTACGATGCCTCCATTTTTTCCGTACCCGTTACTGTAAACAATTTTCGGAATGCCATGAGTAGGTGAGGCGGCAGCCAAGACATACGTAATCTGTTCTTCAAAATATCCTGATAAGGCAAAGTTCATATCCCAGTTATAATTGGGCGACCAGTGCCAGTATAATACATTGCTATCATTTTTTCGATACCAATCCCACTCCACAGTTTCCCAAAGTGTGGTAATGCGATTTATGAGGTTGTTGCCAACGGTATCAGTAGGTTCTAAATATTGTCGAAAGGTGAGAAGACCTTGTACGAGAAACGAAGTCTCGACTAAATCGCCTCCATTATCTTTTGCGCTAAAGGGAATTACCTTACCGGTATTGCCATCAAGCCAGTGCGACCATGCGCCATGAAATCGATCGGCAGTTTCTAAGAAGGATACGATTTTTTTCATTTGGTCCACACCTTGTGGGCGCGTAATAAAATTTCTTTCCATGCCCACAACAAGCGCCATTATTCCAAAACCAGAACCACCGCTGGTTACGGTATTGCCGGAAGTATTTCGTTCGCGCGCCATGCCACTGGCAAGGTGAGCGAAGTTGTAGAAGTATTTGAAGGTTCGGTGTTGTACACTATCTAATAAAGCATTGTCGGAGATGCGTGGGAATTTATCATCTGTATTAAAAGTAGTGACGATGGTAACACTTTTATTATCATCCAATTTTTTGTTTGTAAGGGAAGTCAGTTCATCGGAAATCCCGAGATAGTATACTTTTAAATTTTGTAGTGGTGCAGCAGGTTGTATAGTTACAGTACTGTCGCTGTTAGTAAAGATATAATTCAACTGAATATTACCAGAACTATGGGTAACATAGATAGATGTCTTTGCTGACTCATGATCAATGGGTTCTGAAAATGATAATACTATTTCCGGTAAAATGGTTGAGCTTGAGTAACTTGTAGCAACCGGATTTTCATCAATGGTCAAAGCTTTTAAGTTTATATTTTTTGATTCGGTATTAGGAGTGGGATCATCTTTTGTGCATGAGCTAATACAAGCACAAATAATAAGGAGAACAAATTGCGCCCAAATATTTTTCATTTATTTAATGTCGAGAGAGAGAAATAAAAAAAGTAAAAAGAGGGTGCATATAAATACGCACCCTCCAACCAAACTAACCCAATTACCTTCCTGCTTTTCCTAAATTAAATAATGCAGTTATTTCTGCCTGAGAAAGCACGGTGTTATAAACTCTTGTGTCATCGATCGATGCAGTAGCAAGTGGTGCCCAATCTGGACGTGAAGCACCTGCAAAGCCAAGATCAGCTGCTGCCATGCTACCAAATACAGCTAAAGCAGGTACTTGCATTTTTAACACCGGTGTTGTTCCACGATCAGTGTATCCGCCAACAGCAACTGCATCTCCATAGATCTCAAATTGATGCGTTGTGGCATCCCAAGTCATAACATAGAGTGCCCATCTGTTAGCACCCATGAAGTATGCGCCCTTGTCACCATTCTTTAACGCTACGTTATCTTGTCCGCTTTGTGTCCCATCTCCTAATGTAGTACTCAAATAGTTTTTCAACTCCAATGTATCAGAGCTTGGAAGGTGACGTGAAGTTTCAGCGCAGGCTTGTATATTTCCCCAGAAATCTGTTGCTGTTGAAATAATTCCGAAGAAAGATGTAAAACCTCCACCAGCAACTTTTTTAGTGCCCGATACATTAACCCATAAGCTTACTGTGAAATTGTTCAATGCATCAACAGTGTTAATTTTAGCAATTGCCGGATATACTAAAGCACCCTTGGTAAGTTGCAACGCTTTCCCGATTTGACCAGTAGTAAATCCAACCGTGCCTAATGATTTGGTAGGCGCAGTACTTGAAATTGCTTCATTGTTAGTGTCGTCAAATGTCCAGTGCGCTACAAGGTTGTCTGCAGCGACTTCATTTGAATTGTTATAACCATCAATTGCCGGCAATTTATCATCGTCTGAGCATGATCCGAGTGCAACGAATGATGCAATTGCTGCGCTTGCAAATAAATAATTGATTGTTTTTTTCATTGTTGTTTAGTTTAAAATTTGAGAGTTAGAAAAGTCAAATACGAAGCTTGCTAGCTTGTTTTATTTATTTTTTAAAGTGAAAGGAGAACCTCTTATAGCAGAAATGATTTTCATGTTATTTTATTTAGAGATTAATAACTCGGGTTTTGTTCCAGCTGCCCGCCACTCAAAAGAATTTGAGAACTGGGAATAGGTAGTAACTCATGCTTTCCGGCAACGAAATTTGTTTTTCCGGCCGCCTGCATTACCTGCGCTGCACGACCTTGGCGCACTAAATCCCAGAACCTGTCATGTTCCATGGCAAACTCAATATGACGTTCTTGCCAAACATCATTAATCGTAACGCCTGCTTTATCTGAGAGCCCTGCACGATCGCGCACCTCATTTACTTTTCCATCAGCATCACCTGATCCCGTATGGATGGCAGCTTCAGCATTCATCAACAATACCTCAGCATATCTTAGAATTCTGATATTCTTAGGTCTATCCTTATCTTTTGGAATTTCGAAACTTTCTTTTTGTTCACTTGTATATGCTTTGTAGTTGTAACGGAGATTTTGAACTGAATCAGAACTTGGAATTCTAAAACCATCCCAAAGTTTTGTTCCCACATGACTTCCAGAGTTATCAATTATGATGATAGTCGCGGATTTTCTTTCATCGTTTGGTTCATATGCACTCAATAGATTTGTTGAAGGTAAATTGAAGCCCCACCCTAAATCATTCCAACCACCTGCACCACCAACTCTTGGTCCTTGTGAAACCGTATAATTGTCAATTTTTAAATTCGCATTGTTGAAGCTACCCGTTTGAATTTCGAAAATAGATTCGGAATTATTTTCCCCTATTTGCCTCCATATTGTTGAGTAGTCATCCACTAAAGCATATTTCCCGGAGGCGATTACGGCATCGGTAAATGTGAAAACTTTTTGCCAGTCGTCCGCATCAGCCAACAATGGATCAGAGGCTTTGTACATATACACTTTTGCGAGCATTGCTTGCGCTGCACCTTTTGTGGCGTGACCATTACCAGTAGTAACAGTTGCTTTCTCGGGTAAATGATCTACTGCATATTGTAAGTCCCGAATAATACTATCATATACAATGGATTTGTCTTCTCTTGTTCTAAAGGCAGGATCTGTATTAGCATCATTGGCGTCTATAGGAACACGAAGTACAAGCGGTACACCTCCAAACATACGAACCAGATTAAAGTAGAAGTATCCTCTTAAAAACTTAACTTCGCCACTGAGCATTTGTTTTTCCTCCTGACTAACCGATGACTGACCTAACGCTTTCAATGCCTGATTGGCTGCACCTATTGAGTTGTAATGACCACTCCACAGTGATTCACAAAATTTATTGGTAGGGGTTAATGTAAAATTATCGATGTCACCAACCGGAACTGCTTGATCGCTTGGTGTACTACCCTTATCAGCATCATCTGACATAATATTGGTTACCGAAACAAATGCGAAACCATGTACGTCTCCATTACCCCAAGAATCTCCCTGAAGTAAACTGTTGTATACCCCTGTTACAAGCCGTTGTGCCAGGGCCGGATCTGATTCAGGTGTTACACCACCCTGTACATCCACATCCAAAAAATCGCTACAGGACAGGGTAATGACTGCGACAATTGAAAAGAGAAGAACTGCAACGAAAGAGAATATTTTTTTCATTGTTCAATTATTTAAAAACCGATATTCAGTCCGACAGCAATTGTGCGCGTTGTTGGATACGCGCTTAACTCAATTCCAGAGTTGATAGGATCGCCTGGCAACTCTGCTGTAAAGCCTGAATACTTTTGAAGGGTGAAAAGATTCTGCGATGTTCCGTAGATTCTGAAACTTGTGATTTTAAATTTATCCAGAAACGAAGAAGGTATTGTGTACCCTACCGTGATATTATTGATTCGCAAAAATGATCCTGATTCAACGAAGTAATCGGATGCGAGCTGATTGCCGACATTCGCTCCGGGCTCGGTTTGACTTTTACCTCCGGAAGTCCAGCGGTTGTAGACAATTTCTTTCTCGATATTGTCTGTGCCTGAAACGCGAACGGCTTTTTTTCCATTGTATACTTCGTTCCCAACATTTCCGTAAAGCGCGAGACTAAAATCAAAGTTTTTATAATTGGCACCAAAGTTTAATCCGAAATAGGCAACAGGTTGGTAAGATCCTGCAAAGACTCTATCAGCATCGTCAATCTGTCCATCGTTGTTCGTATCCTGATATTTGAAATCACCTGGCTTTGCAGTGGGCTGAATCTTTGTGCCTTCGCTATCTACATAAGCATTTACCTCTGCACCTGTATTAAATACACCAAGTGTTTTGAGAACATAAAAACTCCCAACCGGGTGGCCATTATCGGTAAAGGTTGTGAACCCTTGTGCCGCTCCAATGCTACCACCCAATATTCTTTGACCGCCATTTAGTTTAACAACATTGTTTTTGTTAAACGTTGCGTTTCCACTAATCGTGTAGGTAAAATCATCGTTAATTCTTCCTCTCCAATTTAAAAGGACTTCTATTCCTTTATTCTGAATAGAAGCTGCGTTCGTAAAAATTTGTGCATCGAAATCGCCAATGGTTTTGAGCACCGGGATACCAATGAGCGCATTCTCTACTTGTTTGTTGTAGTAGTTCACCTCACCAGTAAACTGTGCATTAAAAGCAGAAAATTCAACGGCTACGTCAAACTCTTGAGTTGTTTCCCAGGTTATATTGGGATCAAGAATCTGGTTGATTTGAACACCGTTGGTTGCGTGTGAAACACTCCCATTAAATGAATATGGTTTATTTTGGGTAACAGCAGTAGTGAATACACCCGCATCAATCTGATCGTTTCCAACTTTGCCGTATGATGCTCTCAGTTTTAATAAATCAAATAATTTCTGGCTCTGTAAAAAACCTTCTCTTGATAAAATCCATCCTAATCCTACAGATGGATATTGTTGCCAACGATTTTGTTCGGGTAATCTTGAGCTTCCATCACTTCTTACCGTGGCTGTTAATAAATATTTTTCCTGAAAGCTGTAGTTCACTCTAGCCAAAAAAGATTGTCTTGTCCATTTTTCTCCACCTCCATTATTCTGCGAGGAGTTTGCATCGCCTACACCGATATACCACAGGTCTGGATCAGCAGGCACATCGTTTCGTGATGCGGAAATATAACTTGAATTAAATCGTTCGGACGTTGCGCCTACTAGAACCGTAATGTTGTGATCGTCTATTTTCTTTGAATAGGTCGCTGTGTTATCCCACACCCAACGGACGGCTTGATTGCTATTAATATCCAACGAACTAACAGCCCGAGATTGATTTCCTCCTGCCGTTATAAACGTACTCTCGTCAGCATTAAATTGATAGTAGTATCCTCTACCTTGTTTGTTTCTCCAGTCAGTTCCAATACTCGATCTTAATGTAATGGTTGACACGGGTTTAAATTCCAGGAAAGCGGAGGCTTGTATTCTGTTCTCTTTAACCTTTATGCTGTTGTTCGTTACATCGAGCAGTGGGTTCCCAACATTTCCATACGAAGAGGTGTTTCCATATTTCCCATCAACACTGGAAGGAATAATGGGAGCAGCGCGATAGGCATTGTTGTAAACAGAACCTACGTTTCCGTAGGCATCGATCTTTACATTGCCAAATCCATTTTGATTGACATTGCTCGCATAGGAAGTCTGATAACCAAACTTCAATTTTTCTGCAAGTTTATAATCGGAGTTGAGTCGAAGTGTAAAACGTTTGAAATTATTCTTGATAATAATGCCATCCTCGTCTAGGTACCCAATATTTAGAAAGTGGGTCATCTTATCCGTACCACCCGCAAGCGATAAGTTATGATTTTGCTGCGATGCAGTCCGAAGAATGACATCGTACCAATCGGTACTATAATTAGAAGCCGGAGGGATCGCTCCCGTTGCTGCCTGAGCGTAATTACTGTATTCAGCGGCACTGGCCATCTCTACCAGATTGGCTGCCTGTTTAATACCAATGTTGTTGCTGTAATTAATTTTTAATTTTCCGGCAGATCCTTTTCGTGTTGTGATAATAATAACACCATTGGCGCCTCTCGAACCGTAAATTGCTGCTGAGGAAGCATCCTTTAGCACGTTCATATCCACGATATCAGCTGTGTTAATGTTCGAAATGTCATCTGTTAAAACGCCATCTACAACATACAAGGCAGTAGTGGCTCCTAAAGCTGTCCCAACTCCCCGAATGCGTATTTGAGGTGAGCTGCCAGGCTGTCCGCTACTGATAATTTGAACCCCGGCTACTTTACCTTGCATAGCTTGAGTGGCGGTTAACACAGGTTGTCTGGCTAATTCCTCTCCTTTTACTGAACCGGTAGATCCGGTGATATCACTCTTCTTCTGCACACCATAACCAACCACTACCACATCCTCCAACATTTGAATATCAGTTTCTAGCTTTACATCTATTACTGTGCGATCTCCTACTACTTCAGTAATTGTTTTGTAGCCCACAAAAGTGAAATTCAATGTGTTTTCGGAGGGTTCTAATTCGATAGAGTATGCTCCATCCACATCAGTGGTTGTTCCTTTCGTAGTTCCACTAACTACTATGTTGACCCCCGGCAAAGTTTGCCCATTTTCAGAATCTGTTACCGTTCCTCGCACCGTTTTTGTTTGAGCCAAGGCGGAGGATGCCGTTAGAACTGCCGCAAATACCATTAAAATTGTCCTCATAAGCTTTGATGCAGTACAAGTCGAGTGTTTTCTCGCTGCATGCGCATCTAAATTATATAGGAGTCAAGAAGATTCTGATATTTTTCTTATTTATAAGATGATATTGGAACAAAGAACCAGATGTTTTGGAGAAGGAATGTTGCGCCTAAAAAACATTAATTACAATCGTTTTCTGCCAGTTTTTAGCTATTTACAGTATGACTTATTGCGCTTTAAAAACATAGAAAAACAATCTTAGCTAAACCTTGTTCTTTATATTTTTTAATGCTCCCCTAGATTGATTTGGAGCCGCTGCGATTTCCGTAAAAATCACTTCCTCCCATCTTGAAGCACTCGGTTTTTTGCCTCGTTTTTGTAGGTCGGCAATGCTGTCGATGACTTTATGTTTAAAACTCCAAACCGTATTCAGTCTCACGCCAAGCTGGGTGGCTAGGTTATCCAGCGTCATATCTTTATTACCAGTTACAGTTAGGTAGGCGATATAAAATGCCTTTTCTATCGGGAATTTTATACTGTGAAATATGGTGTAGGCAGTAATCGATTCATTATAACCACAGCGTGAACACCTGCGAGCAAACTTCTGGGCTCCATCAAAATACTTTTCATTGTTGCACTTTCGGCAGTGAAACCCTTTTTCCCACTTGAGATTCTCCAGGAAGCGGTCACACGCTAAGCCGTCAGGGTAAAGGGTTTTAAATTGAGTGTAGTCCATGGTTTTTTCCATGAGCCTTTCGTTCAGCACTTCTTTAATGCTGTTCTTCAGCTTCCAATTATCAAGGTCGAGAATAGAGTTGATCTGATTGATTTCAATTGATTGACGTTCCAGCTTATGATTGGTTTCTTCCAGCAAGTGGTTCTTTTCGTTCAGTTCTATTGTTCGCCCCTGTACCTTCTCTTCCAGTTCGCGCGTTACTTTGTCTTTCAACGTCATGTTCACTTCATGCTGATGGATGATGCGCTTCAATGCCCGGTCTCGCATGTTTTTCAAAATTTGGATTCTGTCTCCGAGGGCAAACGTTAGAAGTAACATTTCGAGTACAAAGCTGATGTGAAGGCTGTAATGTGAAAGTGTAGTAAAGGGTAAGACGTTAAGGTAAACTAAGGTTCGCAGAAAGAAGCCAATGAAAAGCTGCCCATAAGCAAATACGAAAAAACGAGCAGGCCTATACCCTTGAGACCAAACCCGAATAGCTGTATAAAATACCAGCGAGAGTGGAATGATCTCCAGACTCCGATATGCAAATAATTCGGGGAAGAAAGAAAATTCAATTACAAACATGATTGATCGGAGTACGATCATGATTTTTAATGCTTTATCGAGAAATGGAGCATTGGCTTTTGTACTTAAAAACCTGCGTGTGAAGATCAATGCCCAAATGATAACAGCATAAAGTGTTACCCCTAATACATAATCGTTCCAGTCCGGATGGTTCGGCCATAGATATTGAAATCCTATGCCATCAAGACTAAAGGCATAGGCCGCAACACTTAATAAATAGAAGATGTAATAGATATTTTTGATTTCTCGAATGGCGAGGTAGACTAAAAAATTGTACAGTATGATGATGAGGATCATTCCATAGAATGTTCCAAACAAAAAATATTCATTGAGAGCGTAATAGATAAATCGATCAACCGATCGGAAGGCAATTCGAATATCGGCAAAGTCATGCGAGTGCACATTGAAATAATAATAGACAACTGTATCCGATTTCATATCGAGGTGAATCTCAAAATTTTTATGACGGAAGGTTCGTTTGTCGAAGGGTTGTGTATCGCCCATCACCACTCCACGATACGAACCGTTGTCTTGCGGAATGTAGGCCTCTATGTAATCGATAGTCTGATCATAAAATTCGAACAGCCAGATTTTTTTTGAATTGGCATTGTGGCGAACAGGAAAGCGTATCCAATAAGAAGCATTCGTTTTGAAATCTTTGTTTTGATACGATTCATGCTGACGATAACGATTAGAGAATCCGGTTGAAGTAGCTTGCGAAAATGTTATGGAATTTGTTTCGTCAAGGTAGTAGTTTAGTTCTTTGAGTAAAAAATTTCGTTCATCAATATCATCATCCACTTCAAGAGGTTGCTGTGCCTTAGCCGTCAGCGTCAAGAGGAAGAAACAAATAATGCAGAGGTATTTCATTTTTTATTTAACACAAGGAGTTCACTTACGGTTTATCGTGAGTTGTTAAATCCGCTAGAAATATCGGAAGAAAAAAGTAAATAAAGGCGTATTGTTACAGATACGGTTGCAGTGTGCGGACTTGCATCCCAAAACCGAACACGTTGTACTGTATATTCTCTTTATTTACTTTGTAGTTAAAGTTGATCTTTATCGTACATCTGCCGTATACTTGCTTTATGCTTCAAGGTTTTTGTTTTACAGGATTAAGGATTTGTATTTAATATGATGGAGTTCAATTGGAAATCTCCACTAGTACCAAGGGTTGCCTTTCTGGCGGCAACTATTTTTCTATTTTCATTCTTTGCATTTTCGCGTGGCGATTGGGCTCCTTCACTTATATTCTTGGCGCTGAGCGCGTACCAGATAAAATTATTGATTGATTACCTCGACCGATCGCATGGAAATGTTGCAGCTTTTATTGACTCGATCAAGTTTGATGACTTAACCTATTCCTTCAAAACAGAAAGTGATGATATTGCTGTGAAGCGACTGAATCATGAATTGAACGAAGCGATAACCAATCTTCGTAATACCCGCAGAGAAAAAGATTCTGAGTTTCTCTTCTTCAAAAATATTGTGATGCATGTTGGTATTGGATTGCTGGTGTTTAAAGAAGATGGCAAAATTGAAATTTTTAATAGCGCAGCCCGAAAACTTCTCAAGACCAACCGCGCTGATACATTAAATGATCTTCGTGAAGTACATGAACAACTCGTATTTGTTTTCGAAAAATTAAAAACAGGAGGACGGGAACTCATTCGTGTTAAAGCAGGGGAAGATCTTTTGCAACTTTCTGTGTATGCCATCGAGCTTACCTTGCGTGGCGAAAATGCTAAATTGATTTCGATTCAGAATATTCAAAATGAATTGGAAGAAAAAGAAATGGAAGCATGGCAAAACCTAGTGCGTGTGCTTACGCATGAGATCATGAATTCCGTTACTCCGATTTCTTCCTTAGCAGGAGTAGTGGAGGAAGAATTAAAGCCTCACGTTTTGTCTGATTCTACGGTACCTCTATCAAAAGATCAACTCAACGATATTCACCTCTCTCTTCAAACTATAGGGAAGCGAAGCGAAGGACTTATCCACTTTGTAAAAGAGTTCAGAAGTTTAACCAGTATTCCAAAACCCCGTCCAATCGATATTGATATTAAGAATCTTTTAGAAGAGCTAGCGATGCTGCATCGGAAAGATCTTACTGAAAAATGTATACAACTTTCTATCTCGGTTTATCCCGAAGATCTTACTATTTCTGCCGATCGAAATTTAATAGAACAAGTTCTCATCAACTTGTTACGAAATGCCATTCAAGCTTTCGAAGAATCAGAGAATAGGGAGATTATTATCAAAGCATTCTTAAACGAAAAGACCCGGCCTGTTATTTCCATAAAAGATAATGGAACAGGAATTGAACCAGAGGCAATGGATAGAATTTTTATACCCTTCTTCACCACAAAGAAAACCGGTTCCGGTATTGGTCTTAGCTTGTCGCGCCAAATCATGCGCCAGCATCAAGGAACGTTAACTGTAAAATCAACAGTAGGTAAGGGCACTGAATTTTTTATGCGATTCTAACTGTCTATCCCACGTTCGACTGACGACAGTGGACTGTAGACAATTTATACAATTCGAAACTTTAAATCCGAAACTCCCAACTGTCACCCCTTGTAAGGCAAAAGCAGATTTAATACATTTACTTATTCTTTAAACCAGCTATGCAAGACATTCCTCTTAAAGTCACCAAGATACTGACAGAAAAACTCGGCATTGCTGAATCAGAAATTACCCCGGATGCAAATTTTGTTAAGGATTTAGGAATCGATTCGCTTGATTATGCTGAAATCGTGATGGAGTTTGAACAGACCTTCGACATCCGTATTCCAGATGACGATGCAGAGAAACTTCAAACTTTTGATCAGGCTGTGAAATACATTCAGGAGAAAGTCAACCTGAAATAATCCTCATTTAACCTGATTGCCCTCTTCTGTTTCAAAATAATTGCAGATACGAACCGCTCCACTTGCTACAGCTTTTAGAAAGGGTTCATGTAATATTGATTTGGTTAGAGAATTAAGGCACCAACCATTTCGCTCAGCATCCCAAACAACCACATGCTTTTTGTTGTTGATCAGCAATACATCTAATTCATAAATTTCTTCATGATGTCGATCAAGCAATCCTGTGAATTGAAGGAGTACGTGATTTTTTTTCTGCAGTTCACCCTTCAAACAATCAATGGTGTTCAGGCGCATCAATAATTTTGTCTCTTGATTCCAGGCTTTGAACATTAATTTTCGTTGCAAATAAAAATTCAATTCCATAAAATTGACTAATGTTGAGGCGTGAACAGCGAAGTTAAGAAGGTATTATTCATTGTCAACAAATTCGCAGGCGGTGGTTTTCAGCCTGAGGTAGAAGGGTTGATGATTGATGCATGCATAGCCAGAGATATTGAATGCACCATCGAATTTACAAGAAGCCGAGGGCACGCCACGGATCTTGCGCGCGATGCCATCAGCAAAGATTTTCAGCGGGTAATTGCAGTAGGAGGTGATGGTACTGTAAATGAAGTTGCCCAAGGATTAATTTTTTCGAAAGTGCCGATGGGAATTATTTCCAGAGGTTCGGGTAACGGACTGGCAAGGCACTTAGGAATACCTTTAAAGATTAAGGAAGGGCTTGTCAGTTTATTTGATAGTCGCGTGTTGGATATGGATACTTTTACTGTGAATGATAAGCTCTCACTCAATGTATCTGGTTTTGGTTTCGATGGACACATTGCCAATCTCTTTGGAGGGAAAAGTAAACGCGGATTAGCAGGTTATATAAAGCTCACTATTCAAGAGTACATCCAGTTTCAGGAATTCGGTTTTCAACTCTCTACTGATGAAGGAACGATAGATCAAAAAGCATTTATCGTTGCCATCGCAAATTCTTCACAATACGGAAACAATGCCCGCATCGCCCCTGCTGCTTCCGTGTGCGATGGCGTACTTCATGTTACCAGACTAAAGAAAGTACCAGCCTATCGTGCTGATTTTATCTATAATATGTTTGCAGGAGATATTCGGAAATCAGAGTTCTGTGAAACATTCGAAACCTCTTCGCTTCATCTCAAAACTTCACGGCCTATTGCTTACCACATTGATGGTGAGCCAAGCGGGATTGACGATGCGTTCGAGATTAAGATTTTGCCATCCACTCTTCAGGTTTTAGTGCCGAATAAACCCAATCATACCAGATCAATATAAATACCACCAATGAGGTGAGACCTCACTTTCATTTCAATCGTTTACTTTCGTAGTCACTAATCTAAACACTATATGAAACAGAACATTACTATTTTCTTATTCGTGATGATATCTACTTTTTGCTTTTCGCAAGAAATTACCCAACCACCCAGTGGCGACAATCAACACGCCACCGTATCACAAAACATGGGTATGGTTAAAGTAACGATCGACTACAATAGTCCTGATGTACATGGTCCTCAAGGTGAAGATCGCACTGGCCATATTTGGGGTGAGCTTGTTCACTTCGGATTTATTGATCAAGGCTTCGGTCAATCCAAAGCAGCACCATGGCGGGCTGGTTCAAATGAGAATACCGTCATTACCTTTTCGCACGATGTGAAGATTGGCGGTAAAGATATGAAGGCTGGTACCTACGGATTATTTTTAGAAGTAGAGAAGGAAGGAATATGGACATGGATATTCTCCAAGAACTCAACGAGTTGGGGAAGTTATTTTTATGACGCAAAGGAAGATGTTCTTCGCGTGCAAACCACTGCAGTTGATGCACCTTATACAGAATGGTTGACGTATGGTTTTGACGATCGTGGGCCGGCATCAACAACGGCATATTTACAATGGGAGAAGAAGCGTGTGCCAATGAAGATAGAAGTATCAAATATAAATGAATTGTATGTTGCTGAAATGCGCAAAGAACTTCGAAATTATCCTGGTTTTAGTTATCAGAACTGGGTAAGTGCCGCACAGTTTTGTGTACAAAATAAAATCCACCTGGAAGAAGCATTAACATGGGCTGAAATTGCGATAAGTACTCCGTTCGTTGGCGAGGAAAATTTTAGCACGCTTCAAACCAAGTCGATGGTGTTGGATGCATTAGGAAGAGGAGCAGAGGCTGAAACGGTTATGGATAAAGCGATTAAACATCCAACGGCTAATATTCAATCTATCCATCAATATGGAAGAACGTTGTTAACGGCAGGAAAAAATCAAAAGGCTTTAGATGTATTTAAGTTGAATAGACAAATGCATCCAAAAGATATGTTTACTACAAGTGTTGGTTTGGCAAGAGGATATGCTGCGATGGGTGATAAGAAAAATGCACTCAAGAACTGGGAAGTAGCAATCAAGAATTTACCAGAAGACCAAAAAGGAAATTTGAAGTCCTATGAAGCAGAGGTTGCGAAATTAAAAGGATGAGCTTACAGCTTCTTCTTTTCTGACTTCTGAAAAAACCCGCTTCAATGTAAATGTAAAGGTGGAACCCTTGCCCAGTTCGCTGGTAACCGTAATGGTTCCACCATTGCATTCAATAAATTCTTTTGTAAGCAATAAACCAAGGCCAGAACCCTTTTCTTTTCTTGTTCCAGGTTTAGTAAAGTGTGTTTCGGCATTAAATAATTTGCCGAGATCTACATTATTAATTCCGACACCTGAGTCAGCAACGGAAATATCAACCTGCTCTGAAGATTCTTTTAAATAGATACGGATCAATCCGCCCGTGCGATTAAACTTTATGGCATTGTTCAGCAGATTTCTAAAAATCAGTTTCAATTGATTCACATCTACCCAAACAGCGATATCATTTCCTATTTCGTTAATAAGCGTAATCTCTTTGATGCGAGCCGACTCTTCATACATCGAAATTTTTTCTTCTACTAACGGTTTTAAATAAACTACCTCTGGCTCGGCATGAATGCCTTTAAGCTGAGATTGAGCCCAAAACAATAAATTATCAAGGTCTTCATATACAGAATCCAGATTTCGTTTTAGACTCTTCGTTACATCAACAAATTCTTTTGGTGATAGATTATCCAGACTAATAATATCCATCAATCCTTTTAAACTTGCAACAGGGCTTCTTAAATCATGACCAATGATAGAGAACAATTTATCTTTTGTTGTATTCAGATTGCGCAGTTGCTGCGACTGTCGATAAATTTCTGTATTCGTTACTTTCAATTGACTGTACGCTTTTCTGATCAGATGATTACTGTAGAGAAAAACAATAAGCGTGATGAACACAAGACTAAGACAACCAATGAAGAAATAAGTCCATACCTTTTGTTGTCTGTAGTCTTCTTCTTTCAACTCAGTTTCCTTCGTCAACAACTCAATCTGCGCTTGCTTTATTTCCGATTCGAACTTGGCTTGCATCAATGCTAAGTATTCATTGTTTCGGGTATCATAAAGTGAATCGTGCAATTGCAGATATAAAGATTGATAGACAAAGGCTTCGTTAATATTATTTTGTGCTTTTAATATCTCTGAAAATACCTTGTACGTTTTTTCGAGGTCGTCCAGATAAGAATCTTTTTTCGATAATTCGATATTCTCTAATGCAAGAAGTCTTGCTTTTTCTAATTGCCCTGTCATCAAATATGCTCTTGCCAGGCGATGATTGGTAGAGGATAGTATGAAAATGTTTTTTTCTGAATTGCCAACCTTTATGGATTTAAGGTAATACGTTATAGCGTTGTCATATCTCTTTTTACGGGCTTCAATATCTCCCAACGTACGATTTGAAAAACCATTTACATAGTAATTTGTATGAAATACAGAAACCTTGCTACACAGCATGGCGTAGTGTGCAGAAGAGTCAAGTTGATTGAGTTCAAGAAATGCAAATGAAAT
>JBKJOF010000206.1:0-3816 GCA_046595655.1 Chryseolinea sp.
ATACATTCTTCTCGATCGCCTTGCATAGCATTGGCTGTCATGGCAATAATAATAGGTTGAGTAGTGAGGCAGAGGCGAATCATGCGCGTTGCTTCCAGTCCATCCATTCCAGGCATCTGAACATCCATTAGTACCACATCGTATTTTGTATGACTTACTGTTTCCAATACTTCCTTACCATCCTCTGCTATATCTGGACTATAGCCCAGCTTGCATAGAACCCGCATGGCTAACTTTTGATTTACACGATCATCTTCAGCAATGAGTATACGCAGTGGATACTGCTGCGCGAAGTCGACCGAAAGTTTTTGCTTTGCGAAGGGTTCTTTACTGGCAGATGCCTCGCCCAAGTGTTTCAGATTGCTATACATGTGCTCACTTAGCAACTGTTGCTTAATGGGTTTACCTATCGTTGAATTAAAAAGGCCGGGATGCTTACCGCCATTTTCTTCACCCTCGGCACTTAATAAAATAATGGGCAGTTGTGGAAATTGTTTTCGCACTGCTTGAGCCGTAGACACTCCATCCATCTCAGGCATCATCATGTCGGTCAACACCAGATCGATGTCATTTGCTTTCATCAGAATTTCCAACGCCTGTTTTCCGGAAGATGCAGTGACTGCCAAAAGTTTCCACTGTTGAATTTGGCTTTGAAGAGAATTCAGACTGGCAAGATTATCATCAATGATCAGAACTTTTTTGCCTCTCATGCCGTGCAAGATGTGATCTTGCAGTGACTGAAACCCTGCTTTTGTAGGCAGCGTGAAATGCACCGTGGTGCCTATTCCAACTTTACTTTCAATCGTAATTTGGCCTCCCATGCGATTTACTAGTTTTTTGCAAATACTAAAGCCAAGACCGGAATTAGCATTGCTTCGGGATGAGCCTTCAGATTGAGAAAGCGCTTTTGATAATATCTTCAATTTTTCGGGTTCAATACCCGTTCCGGTATCACTCACTTCAAACCCAAGTACAATTCCATCATCTTGCGTTTTGATGGTGTGTACTTTTACAACAATCTCGCCTTGCTTGGTAAACGTCATGGCATTTTCTACCAAATTCATGAGTATTTGTCGTATCCAAAAACTATATGCAATGATTACAGAAGGGACAGATTGATCTACCTGATATACAAGCTCCAATCCTGCTTGCGTTGATTTACTGGAGAATACATCCAGAACCTCTTCAATACTATTTCGTAAATCAAAATCTTTTTCCAGTCCAATTTTTCCAGATTCGATTTTAGAAGATGCCAAAACATCATCGAATAAAATATCATTTATAAGGGCCAATAATCCTTCTCCTGAGTTTCGAATGGTTTCGCAATATTCTCGTTGTTCAGATGTGAGTTGAGTTTCTTTTAACAATGCTGTCATACCAATAACACCATTCATCGGAGATCTGATTTCACGACTTAATCGTGCCAGCAGATCTCTTTTAATTTGATTAGCAAGCTTTGATTCTTCACGAGCCCTTTGCTCATTTTCAATTGCATAACTCAGTAGCTCGCTTTGTGTCACTACTTGTTGCGATAATACAGATTTCTGATTTTCGAATTTACGAGTGCGAATGCGGTATAGCATCCAGGCTATGATAAACACAATGAATAATGCTCCAACATTATACCACATATTTTGCCATACGATGAAAAGGGACAAACCATTTGGCCAGATGAAATGAAGATGATTAAACATAAAATGTATTGTTAAAGTCAAAATGTTTGTTCATTCTTATCGAGTATGTCGTTTGTTTTTTTTTTCAAAATTCAGGTTCAATCCTACAATAAAATACCGATCATTTGCAAAGGGACTAAAGCTGTAAACTGGAATGGTCCACTGACCCAATTTAAGTCCCGCCATAAAACCAAACTCATACGAGAGTGCTTCGCCCTCTTGCTGGAAAAGTTGAACATGCTGCAAAGACAGCCCGGTGTAGAGCCGTTGCGATACATCATAGCCAAGTTCAGACCAGCTATACAGGAAGTTTTCATAGTGGCTACTACTAGAGAAGGTATATTGCGATTGTGAGCAGAAAAAGAAATTGTGTTCATAGAAGGTTACATCAAGCCCGGCAGAATAGCCTTTAAACTTTCCCGTTACAATACCAATCATCGGGATGATAGCATAGGAATGAGTCTCTTCTTCGTCTGAAAAAATTTTTCCTGCATAAGCAGAAAAAGTTTTCATCTCTTCATAGTTGTACCGAACTTCTCCATACCACTTTTCATTTTGAACATGCACAATAGGAACAAGTGTTAATGATTCTCCTTTTTTTAAATAAGCATATTGTTCCATTCCTGCCTCAGTTTGCGCTGCTGCCCAGTGGCATAGACAAAAGACAATATGGAACACGACACTACCTTTCATTTTCAATGATGATTAATTCGGCTGTAGCCAGTTTTTCAAGAAGCGAAATATCTTTTAGATGGGGTGTCCATGAAAACAAAAGGGAATCAAGAGGGCGCCATAACAACACCCAACTAAAAATATCAAGACTGTTGTTAAGAGGCATTAACAGGGGGTTTTCCGTGTCGATTAGCAAGGGAACCACGCCTTGACAAACCATGGCAACCACTAAACTGATGCCGAGAAGAATCCAACTTCGGGTTTTAAATTTTTCAAACTCCTTCTCGCGCACTATTTTTTTTAGCGAAAAATGTCTTCGGATCGAATACATCAGTGGCTTGGCATACTCTTTATCGATTTCACTTTTGCATGTCAACTTATAGAAGACTACAGAATATCTTTTTGCCGGTCGTGAACAGGCCATGATATAATCTTCCAATTGATGACTTAATTGCCGTTTATATATGGGAGCCGGGTCGTGCATATTAAAATACCCGTTGATTGTTTGCATATCGACAGTCAGGAAAATGTTAATCCTTTCTGAAACTGACTCACTCATATATGCTTATGTTTTGCGTTTGATTTGTTAGTGACTTTTGTCTTCCAGGTATTTTATGATGATGTCACATTGCTTCGTGAGCAAATTTTCTTTACTTAACTTTTCTGCTTGATCAGTCTGCTCAACGCTCAAAAAACTAATCAAGGCATCGAAATCAGAATCATTGATGATAACGGTAGTAGATTTTATTTTATGGCAGACTTTTTTGAAGACTGCAACACCCTGATCCATCGCCCACTTTAATTCTTTAATGTTGCTGATGATAAGTGCAATCAGTTCTTGTTTAAATTCCTCATCACCATCTGTGTAGAGATCGAAATCAATTGAGAATGATTGACGAGAAGAGTTAGACTGTGCCTGGTTTAATTCCATAGTACTTTGCTGGTTTTCCATAATGGTATCAATTGCCTGTTGTCTGTGAATCTTTCAACACCGAAAATTTTGTTGATTGACAAGTCAAAGATGACTGCGATTGGTGGGGCTTCCGACAGGAAATTCCTGATTTCTATCAAATCAGGAATTCCCTGTCTCCTGCTATTAAAGATAAATTTCGGCTGAAATTCCGCTTTTTAAGAATCCTTTATAGTATGAATGGGCTGGGATCTAACTTCGCAACAGAATTGCTTTTTTAGGCTCGATAGCAGGCGGTACGAATTGCGATTGACCTTTCTTAATAGAATACTGTTTAGTTAAGCTCCATGTAAATTCTCTCTTCTTTAGAGGAACTAGGTGAGGCAATCAAAAGGTTTATCTAAGCGACATTGTTGCTTAATACATTATTTTAATAGCAATATGAATATCGTGAGGAGCAGGCAAAGTTCCTCCAAAATAGGGCCATAACATATAGTATACACCTGCATTACAAGTGGCAGTTCTTTGAATTCTTACAGGTTCTTGATCATTGAGTGTAAA
>JBKJOF010000121.1:0-9300 GCA_046595655.1 Chryseolinea sp.
TTCTGCATTCTGGCAACCTAAACTTAAAATTGTTGCGCCCGCTACATTCGAATTGTGAATGTATCCGGCCAACAACGCACACAACGTCTCTGCATCTTGTCGTGTTCCACCACAGCCGCCTTGATGGGTGAGAAATTTAATACCATCAATGTTCTTGAAAATTCGCGCGTTACCTTTTGTTAGGTTTGGTTGAAAAGAAATGGATGCGATCTGATCAGGCTTTCCTTCCTGATACGTCTTCACTAAATTGTGAACATAGTTTTTATACACATCTGGTCTGCCAAAACCAAGTTCTGAAATAAAGGCCTGACTAATCATTTCCACATTTCTATTTTCGCAAAACACCAATGGTATAATGAGCCAATAATTGGCCGTGCCCACTTGCCCGTCTTTGCGATGATATCCTAAAAATGTTTTGTTTTTGAATTTTGAAACATCAGGAGGAGTCCATTGATAGGATTTGGTTTTTCCTGAATAAGGTTCTGATTGATGTTTGAGATTATGAGTTCCAATAACGCCACCCGCCTTGATGGGTTGAATCGCTTTGCCTACCAGTACGCCATACATTCGAACTTCATCATTGGGTTGGAGGGCGTGTTCAGTAAACTTATGTTTGGCAGGAACATCGTCCACTAAAGTAACAGACGACTCTCCGTTTAAAGATAGATTTTCCCCCGCCTTAATATCCGTCAATGCCACATAGACATTGTCATCTGGATGAATTTTTAGAAATCTGTTCGACATAATTATAAATCACTTACCTTATGCAACCATTTTGGCAGCACATGAAAATTATTCTGGATATTGAGTAGTCAACTTTATCACGATCAGAAACCTTTTGTTAACAAGGGTCTGAATTTTTTGACGATCCAAGTTAATTATCTTTCAATATTGAATGTTTAAAATTGGAAAGATTTAAATTGTTAATCAATACAGACAACAAGGAGAATGAAAAGAGTTATCACATTAGGAGAAGTAATGATGCGGTTGTCAACGCCAGGCTTTGCCCGGTTTTCGGATGCCAGTCAATTTAACGTAATCTATGCTGGCTCTGAAGCGAACGTGTCGGTGTCGTTGAGCAATCTTGGTTTGCAGGCAACGCATGTTACGCGTTTTCCCAATACTGATATTGGCAAGGCCGCCACGCAAAGTTTGAAGCGTCATGGCGTTGATACTTCGCACATTCTTTTCGGAGATGAACGTATGGGTGTTTACTTTCTTGAGAATGGAAGCATGCAACGCTCTTCCAAGATTATTTACGATCGTTTTGATTCTGCCTTTGCGCACATCAAATCTGGTATGATTAATTGGGATGAAGTAATGAAAGATGCTTCATGGTTTCATTGGACTGGAATTACTCCTGCTATTTCACAAGGCGCTGCCGATGTATGTATGGAAGCCATTGTTGCCGCGCGGAAACAAGGTGCTACTATCTCTGGAGATATTAATTATAGAAGAAATTTATGGCGGTATGGAAAATCGGCTCGAGATGTAATGCCTGGGCTGATCGAATTAACAGATAAAATAGTTGGAGGTAAAACCGATTTCGAAAATTGTCTCGGCATTAAAGGTAATGATTATGAGTCAGCGTGCAAAAATGTAATGAAAGCTCTACCGAATGTAAAAGCAATTGCATCCACTCATCGTGAATCGATTAGCTCATCACACAATACTATTTCAGGGATGCTATGGAATGGCAAAGAACTTTTACATTCCAGAGAATATGATCTTACCCATATTGTAGATCGCGTGGGATCGGGCGATGCATTTATGGCCGGTTTGATTTATGGATGGGTTCAACAAAAAACAGATATTGACACGCTTGCATTTGCTACGGCAGCATGTGCGTTAAAGCACAGTATGGAAGGCGATGTAAACCTCGCTACCGTTAGTGAAGTAGACGCATTAGTTAAAGGAGAAAATATTGGAAAACTTTTGAGATAAACAGCATGACATTTACCAAACAACAAATTGTGGACACGATGAGCAGCACCGGGCTGGTGCCACTCTTTACACACGATGATCCAACAGCAGCAACCCAAGTTTTAGAAGCAGCCTATCGTGGAGGTGTTCGTGTTTTTGAATTTACCAATCGCAGAAAAAATTCGTTTGAGATTTTTAGTGCCTTGGTGGAGGTGGCCAAAAAATATCCAGACTTGATGTTAGGTATTGGAACCATCATGGATGGCGCAACTACAAAAAAGTTTATTGATGCCGGTGCACACTTTATTATATCGCCCATTCTGAAATTAGAGATGGCTGAAGTTTGCCATACGCATGATAGACTTTGGATTCCGGGCTGTGCTACCTTAACAGAAATTGTAACCGCAAAAGAACATGGTGCCGGAGTGATTAAAATATTTCCGGGTTCAGTGCTTGGCCCAGGATTTATATCATCCATCATGCCCGTTGTTCCAGACTTAAAATTAATGATTACTGGAGGAGTTGAACCGAATGAAAAAAATCTTTCATCTTGGTTTAATGCAGGCGCAATGTGTGTTGGGCTGGGTTCGCAGCTTTTTACAAAAGAAATAACAGAACAAAAAGATTGGGCATTGCTTGAGCAACGGGTAGTTGAGTCTTTAGCGATTATCAAACAAGTAAGAAAAAAGTAGTGGAAGGATATTAGAAGAGGAGTTGATCACTTAAACCAACAACCAGTGGAAAACCTTAATCAGCGAATTGGAAAATATCGGTGGACGATTTGTGCGTTGATTTTTTTCGCCACCACCATTAACTACTTGGACCGTACCGTTATCGCTTTTCTTAGACCGTATCTTGCAACAGCATTTGAGTGGACACCCGTAGAAGAAGTGGCGAACTATGCTAATATTGAAATGGCATTCAAAGTATCGTATGCGTTTGGTTTTCTTTTTGCCGGAAGGATAATCGATAAACTCGGAACAAAAATCGGATACGCTTTAGCCACTACCTTATGGAGCATTGCAGCAGTGTGTCATGCTTTTGCTACGAATACATTGGGCTTCGGCATAGCGCGTGTTTTCTTAGGTATTTCCGAAGCTGGTAATTTTCCCGCTGCGATAAAAGCTACTGCTGAATGGTTTCCAAAAAAAGAAAGAGCATTGGCTACAGGTATTTTTAATTCTGGCTCTAACATCGGAGCCATTGCAGTACCGTTTACAATTCCATTTCTGGCAGAAAATTATGGATGGAAGATGGCCTTCATTCTTACCGGTGCTGTTGGTTTTATCTGGCTTATTTTCTGGTTTATATTTTATGAGATTCCCAATAAGCAAAAAAGATTATCACATGAAGAGTTAGAATACATTACCAGCGATAATGATGAAGATCCCATTACGGCAGGACAACCAAGAGTAACATGGTCAAAGCTGTTAACCTTTAGACAAACATGGGCCTTTGCGCTAGGAAAATTTTTAACAGACCCGATTTGGTGGTTTTATATTTTCTGGCTTCCAGATTTTTTACGCAAAGAATATACGCTTGATAAATACGAAATCATCTGGCCTTCTGCAGTGCCGTTAATCATTGCAAGTTTTGGTAGCATTGGAGGTGGCTGGCTACCTATGAAATTTATCAATAGTGGTTGGCCTGTATTCAAGTCACGCAAGACGAGTATGCTGATTTATGCCTTGTCAGTTTCGCCCATTCTCTTTGTTCAATATTTAGGAACGTTTAATATGTGGATCGCGGTTTCAATTGTTGGTTTGGCCATGGCAGCGCATCAAGCATGGAGCGCCAATATTTTTACAACAGTTTCCGATATGTTTCCAAAAAATGCCACAGCATCGGTTACCGGTATAGGTGGACTTTTCGGTGGGGTTGGCGGACTTTTGCTTACGGCTCTCATTCAGAAAAGAATGTTCGTTTACTATGAAAGTGTCGGGCAAATCAATAAGGGATATTTTATTATGTTTCTCATCTGCGGCTCGGCATACCTATTGGCTTGGCTGGTCATGCACTTTCTGGCGCCACGTATGGAGAGAATTAAAGTGTAACAATAGATTTTTTGATTGTTCGGAAAATCTATAAAGATTATCCTTGTAGATCAATCACTTTCAATCATGCCCAATAAAATCTTTTTATGGATTCTGATTTCTTTTGCGCTTGGGCAGGCGCATGCGCAAAAGGTACAATATAAATTTTCAAAATTAGATGTTAATAAAGGTCTTTCTCATAACCAACCCAATTGCTTTTTAAAAGACAGAAAGGGTTTTGTCTGGATTGGTACTAATTCCGGTCTTAACCGATTCGATGGTTATTCAATAAAAGTTTTTCTCAACGATCAGCGTGATACTTCCAGCATCGGCATCAGCCATGTGAGCTCGTTGATGGAAGATCCTGATGGACGCATTTGGGCGGGCACAACGAATGGTGGAATTTTTACCAACGTGTATAATCCCGAAACAGAAACATTTACACATGGCACAAGGAATATTCTCCAACAATATGGTATCCCCGATGGAATCATTACGAACATTATAAAAGATTCAAAAGGTTTTTATTGGTTCACTCACGGAACCCAAGGCATATTTCGATACAGCCCATCAGACAAAAAAAGTATTTCCATTCCGTATGTATCATTAGATAGCACCACACTTCCTTCTTGTCAGGCAGCTTCTCTTATAGAAGACCAAGATGGAAATTTTTGGGTAATGCTTAAAAATGGTTCGCTCAAAAAAATAGACGGTAAAACATTCGCTGTTTTATATCACAATCATTATTTAAAGGAGTGGTTTCATGGAGAGCTGCTTGACTACAAACTGACCACCGATCACGATGGTGATATTTGGATATGTCCGGCAAACACGAACTACGGAATTTTTTATTTTGATCTTGCTCATAATACAATACATCACATTCATGAAAAGTCAGAAGGATGGAGGCTTAATAAAAATATTGTAAGAGGTATAGTGGAAGACAATCAAGGTATGATGTGGGTAGGTACCGATCATGGAGGGGTGAACGTTATTGATAAACAGAAAAAGACAGTCAGCTACATTCTAAACCGTTCTGAAGATAATAGAAGTCTGAGCCAGAACAGTATCACCTCCTTGTATAAAGATTATGAAGGAATAATTTGGGTAGGTACCTATAAAAAGGGCGCGTGTTATTATCATGAGAACATTGTACGATTTCCTCTTTTTCGCCACGAAGAAGGTTCAGCGAGCACAGGGCTTCACTTTGACGATATGAATAAGTTTGCCGAAGATGATAATGGAAATCTGTGGTTGGGTACAAACGGTGGAGGACTTGTTTATTTTGATAGACAACGCAATACCTACAAACAATATCATCATGATCCTTCAAACCCAAATTCATTGAGTAATGATGTGATTGTAAGTTTATGGATTGATCGCGAAAAGATTTTGTGGGTAGGCACTTATTATGGAGGATTAAATTCTTTTGATGGAAAAAAATTCACACGCTACAAGCATAACCCCTCAGATACAACCAGTATAGCCGATGATAATATCTGGGAGATTTTTGAGGACTCTCGCGGAGAGATTTGGATCGGCACGTTGTACAATGGTTTGGATATGTACGATAGAAAGAGTAAAAAATTTAAACACTTTCCATTTGGACGGTCAAACTCAGTTCATTCCAATTACATATCTGAGATTAGAGAAGACGCAAAAGGTAATATGTGGATTGGTACAGGTTATGGAATTGATTTGTTAGAGAGAGCAACCGGAAAGTTTGTTCATTACCTTAACCAAAATAATGATCAGCACGGGTTAAGTAACAATAGCATCCTCAGCATACTTCAAGACAATCGTGGGTGGATGTGGGTTGGAACATTCGAGGGGCTAAATTTATTCGATCCTGAAAAGAAAACGTTCACCCCTTTTTACGAAGAGGATGGACTTCCGCATAACACCATTCTCACGTTAGTTGAGGATAATAGTGGAAATCTTTGGATGAGTACACCAAATGGAATATCGAATCTTCTCATTACGCGAAAAGAGAAAGACAATGGTTATGCCTTTCAGTTTAAGAATTATGATGAATCGGATGGACTGCAAGGGAGACAGTTTAATGAGAATGCCGCACTGAAAACGAAAAGTGGCGAGTTGGTTTTTGGAGGAGCATATGGTTTCAATATTTTTCGACCAGAAAAAATAATGACGAGTAAAAACATTCCTCAAACGGTGCTCTCCGATTTTCAAGTGTTCAATAAAAGTGTGGGCATCGGTGAAGCAATTGACGGGGAAATTATATTACTAAAATCAATTACCGAGACAAAAGAAATTACGCTACCGCACTCGGCCAATGTAATATCTATTGAGTTTACCTCGCTTAATTTTTTCCATCCCGATAAGAGTACCTATCTCTACATGCTCGAAGATTTTAATCCATACTGGACAACAGCAGATGGAAAATCGCGTAAGGTAACGTACACCAACCTTGATCCGGGAGAATATACTTTTCGCGTAAAGTCATCCAATCGCGATGGTGTATGGAGCAAAGATGAAGTTGCGTTGAAGATTACAATTCTACCGCCATTTTGGAAAACAAAAATAGCCTTCGTGCTTTACGTCTTGTTAATTCTTGGAGCACTTTTACTCTCTCGTAAACTACTAGTCGCGCGCGAGCGTCTGAAATATAACATTGCTCATGAGCGCCAAGAGGCACAACGCATGCACGAGCTGGATGTAATGAAGATGCGCTTCTTCACCAATGTAAGTCACGAATTCAGAACGCCATTAACATTAATTCTTACGCCATTAGAAAAGATGTTGAAGCAAAATGCTGAGCCACCTCAACCTGCGCAATTACAACTGATTCATCGTAACGCAAGAAGATTGCTTAATCTGGTAAACCAGTTGTTAGACTTTAGAAAATTAGAAGTTCAGGAAATTAAGTTGAACTTGTCCGAAGGCGACATCATTGCATTTATTCGCGAAACAGTTTATTCTTTTTCTGACCTGAGCGAAAAGAAAAATATTCGACTAGACTTTACGTCAGCGCTAACCACGTTAGAAACTACGTTCGATCAGGACAAAGTCGAAAAGACCATGTTTAATTTATTGTCGAATGCATTTAAGTTTACTCCGGAACATGGAGCAGTAAGTGTTTCGATAAAGGAGAATATTCAAAGAGATGAACGATCATTGGAGGTTGAGGTAAAGGATACAGGAATTGGAATACCGGTGAGTAAACAAGAGAAAATTTTTGAACGATTTTTTCAGAATGATTTACCTTCCAGTATGATCAATCAAGGAAGTGGGATAGGGCTTTCAATTACGAAAGAATTCGTCAGAATTCAGGAGGGTACGATTACAGTGGAGAGCGAGGTTGGAAAGGGAAGTTGCTTTACAGTTGTATTGCCAATAAAGCGCGCGTTGCATTCAGAGAACAAAGAGGTAGAGAATGTTTTCGTCAATCCTGATATTTCAGAAGAGGATGCCCACGCTCATCTGATGGACGAGAATGCAAAGTTACCAACTCTCTTGCTTGTAGAAGACAATGAGGATTTTCGCTTTTACTTGAAAGACAATCTTCGTTTTCAATATCGTATCATCGAAGCAAAGGATGGTGAAGACGGATGGAGCAAAGTACTTTCTGCTTTGCCTGATCTTATGGTGAGCGATGTAATGATGCCTCATATGAATGGCCTTGAGTTGTGCAAGAAGGTAAAGCAAGATGCAAGGGTTTCTCATATTCCTATAATATTGTTAACAGCACGCACAGCAGAAGAACAAAAACTAGAAGGCTTTGAAAGCGGTGCAGACGACTACGTTACCAAACCTTTTAATTTCGAAATCCTCCAATCCAGAATTAAGAATCTAATTCATAAGCGTGAGTTATTCCAGAAAGATTTCCGCAAGCAAATTGAAATAAAAGGCAGCGATATTGTTATTACTTCACTGGATGAAAAGCTTATTCAGAAAGCAATTAAGTATGTAGAAGAGAAAATTGCTGATGCCGATTTTTCTGTTGAAGACCTAAGCCGCGAACTTGGAATGAGTCGTGTACATCTGTATAAAAAGTTGTTAGCCCTTACCGGTAAATCGCCTTTAGAGTTTATTCGCTCACTTCGATTGCAACGCGCAGCTCAATTGCTAACAAAAAGCCAGCTTACAGTGGCAGAGGTTGCTTATCAAGTTGGATTTAACAATCCTAAATACTTTGCTAAATATTTCAAGGAGGAATTTGGAATGCTTCCTTCTGCTTACATGGCACAACATAAAAGAAATGCGGAGTAGAAATGATATGTAATTTTCTCTTGCCTATTTATTTACTTCTATAGTAAACATTTCAGTACCCTATTGTAACGATTCTATTACCCTCTTCGAAATTCTTCGGTTGTAATTTTGAATCCCACTAAAGTTGAATCATGGCAGTTAAGGATAAGAAAAAAGCAACCCGTGTTCTGCTGATTGTTGAAATTGTAATTTATTTTCTTGTAGCAGCGACAGTGGCATTTGCTATCATTATGTAGGGCTTGCTGAAAAAGTAACAATGGGAGCAAAGCCTTTGATTTTGGTATCCCTTTCCGGTTTTGAAAAATCTTTCTATAACGAAGTGCAAGGCACATGAAAGGTATCCTTCAAAAACCTTGCATTCAATTCAATGCCGCTGCTCCACATATTACACGATGCTCCTGCTGGCCAACGCATGCAAGAATTTCTGCGCAAATCTGCGTGTATTTAATCTGCGAAATCAGCGGGAAATGAATTTTTGACTTTTTCAGCAGACCCTATGTAATAATTTTTTTCACTTGCAGTCCATCAGGCATACTCAATATACTATGTCATTCATTGCAGCGGCTATTTAAATTGTTGTGTAGTGTTTTCAGCTTAATCATTCACAATTGAATTGCTTTTGATTTGATCATATTAAAAGAGATTTTTTTACCCTTTTGCTGATTGTTGATTCGATGTGCATCAAATTAAAATCAGAGTCAGATCTCCCTTCCTTCCCACTCTTCGCCAATTAAAATTTAGGGTTGATAACAAACCGATACGCGATTTGAAACATTTTATACCCCTTGCTTAACGACATAACGGGTAGTTGGTAACATTTTGATACCCTCATAACGCACATTCTAGCTCAACTTTGCTTTATGTAGATGCAAACGATTGTGTAATCATGATTTTAACAGTCGATTGCGCTTTGATAAAAATAAACGAGGAATAATGAGGTTGCTTATAACTATTCGATTACAAAGTTTGGTGATGCCCGGGATTTTCAATCGCAAAACCGCCTTCAGCTTTTTTCAAAGACGGATACGGAAGGAGGATTGTCAACGGACTTTTATGCAGACGATTCGATTGTGCCGAGCCAGCTACAAAATCAAATCGACTACAGACAAAG
>JBKJOF010000201.1:0-8191 GCA_046595655.1 Chryseolinea sp.
GCTGACTCGTCTGCTCCCCTTCCGAGGTGCTAAACTATCCGCTACATTGTGTGTCTGATTGCCTGTATGCTCTCAAATTTATTTCTATTCCATCACTGGAATTAACTTCAATCTCTCCCCTATATCTCTACAGAAAAGGACTGGGTCCGCTATCAATCCATTCATTCAAAGAACGTTTTAACTGTATCAGTTAATCGTGGATTCTACCGCTTTCGCAACCTTTAGAACCATCTTTTTGATCTCTCAAACACTTTCCTTCTGAAAGGGGATGCAAATGTATACTTTCAGCCATATCAGTGCAAGTGCTGATCAAAAATATTTTACAAATCTTATTATCTGTAGATTGTTTGAGTGCGATCTGGACCTGTTGATACCATCGTAATTGGCACTTGAAGTTCCTTTTCTAAAAACTTTATATAGTCGTTTAACTCAGCAGGCAAACTTTCTTTTGAGATTCCCTGTATGTTCACACTCCAGCCTTTTAACTCCTCGTAGATCGGAATTATTTTTTCATTTACTACTTCGTATGGAATCATGTCGGTAATCGTACCGTCTAACAGTTGATACTTCGTACACACTTTTATTTTTTCGAAAATACTGAGCACATCAGCCTTCATCATTAACAGTTGAGTGACACCATTAATCATGATCGAATACTTCAACGAAGGAAGATCAATCCATCCACAACGTCTTGGTCTACCCGTGGTAGAACCAAATTCTTTTCCTTCTTTGCGCATGCGTTCGCCATCCTCGTCTAACAATTCAGTCGGGAATGGTCCGCTGCCCACACGCGTGCTGTATGCCTTAAAGATTCCATATACTTCACCAATGTGACACGGTGCAACACCAAGACCTGTACACGCACCTGCAGTAACAGTATTTGAACTTGTTACGAAAGGATAACTACCAAAATCAATATCAAGCAAAGCACCTTGGGCACCTTCTGCTAAGATGGTTCTGCCTTCCTTTAATTCTTTATTCAAAACATACTCACTATCAACCAGTGTAAACGTTTTCAAGAATTCAACAGCCTCTAAAAACTGAGCTTCCAATACATTCCAATCAAATTGAATGTCGTGGTCTTTCAGAATATTGAAATGTATTTCAATTAGTTTTTTAAATCTCACATAGAAGCTGGCGGAAAGAATGTCGCCAACGCGTAGACCTTGTCTGCCAATCTTATCTTGATAAGTAGGACCGATACCTTTTAATGTAGAGCCAATTTTGTTGTCACCTTTTGCTTTCTCGTATGCTTGATCAAGAAGTCGGTGCGTAGGGAGAATGAGGGTTGCCTTCTTCGAAATAAAAAGATTAGCTTTTACGTTTAGATTGTACTTCTGTAGTTTCTCTATTTCTGTTTTGAAAACAATCGGATCTAACACCACTCCGTTTCCGATTATGTTCTTTGTTGTTGAGCGAAATATCCCGGAAGGTATTTGATGCAATACGTGTTTGATGCCATCAAACTCTAGTGTGTGCCCCGCATTTGGTCCGCCTTGAAATCGGGCTACGACATCATACTTCGGTGCAAGCACGTCCACAATTTTACCTTTGCCTTCGTCACCCCACTGAAGACCTAGCAATACATCTACCTTCGACATTCTGATTTTTGGTTAACTATTAAAGAACTTCTCCTTCTGACTGAATGATCTGAAAAATGGCATTCAGTTTGGTAATCACTAAAAGTTTCTGAACACTTTCAGATGGCTTCATTAAATACACATCGCCACCTTTGTTTCTAAACTTGGTGAGGATGGTGATCAGTACACCGATACCACTACTATTAATGTATCGTAGTGCCGATATATCGATAATGCATTTTAGCACTTTGTCTTGAATGGCATTGTTTGCAGTTTCCAAAACTGAGGAGCCCGTGTCTTCGCCAATCAAATCGCCAGACAATTTCAGGACAAGCGTATTCCCTTTTATTTCGTGATTAAAAACCATATCAAAATTAGTTTGAGGATTTTTTGTTTTCGCAATGCTGCTTCGTGCAGGATCCATACAGGATCAGCGAATGATGAACGACATTGAAGTGAAGAATTTCTTCTACCGTGTTCTGAATGTTCTGAATACGTGGATCGCAAAACTCTACTACTTTATGACATTCGGTGCAAATAAGATGATCGTGTTGTTTGTATCCAAATGATTTTTCGTATTGCGCCAAGTTTTTGCCGAATTGGTGTTTGCTTACCAAATCACATTCTACCAGCAAATCCAAGGTATTATAAACCGTTGCCCGGCTAACGCGATAGTTTTTGTTCTTCATGCTGATGTAAAGTGACTCCACATCAAAATGACCATCGCGCGAATAAATTTCTTCTAAAATGGCGTAGCGCTCGGGGGTTTTACGTAGCTCTTTATTCTCCAGGTAGGCCGTGAATATCTTCTTTACTTCCTCGTAAATCTTAGGATTGAGCACCATAATTTTTGCGGTGGCAAAGATAATGAGTCTTGACGATATACAAGGTGCTAAAAGACAATGAGAGACATAGATATTTGATCAGACCTCAATGTTTTCCCAAATATAATTTCCCGCAGATCGCGCTGATTGAATCCCAGGAGATCACGCGGATCAACACCAGAGTTATGTGGGTATTCATTCCTGACCACAACATCTGCGAAATACGGGGACAAACACCGGTTATACTAAATGATGGCATTTCTATTCTTTAGAATCGAAACGGCTTACTTTTACTACTCCTTCCACACTTCTTAGTTTATCTATGAGCTGCTCCAAGTGCCGGGTATCGTTTACATAAACCATGATTTCGCCTTCAAAAATGCCTGAATCGGTGTGGATGGACATGGAGCTCATGTTTACCTTTAATTCTTCCGAAATAATTTTGGTTACGTCATTAATTAGGCCGACACGGTCTGTTCCTCTGATTTTTAATCCCGTAAGGAAAGCAACTTCGTGTTGTGAAGTCCACTTTGCCTTCACGACTCTATTTCCATGGTGGGATAGTAGTTCGGGCGCATTTGTACAGTTTGTGCGATGGATTTTAATGCCCTCACTTACCGTGACGAATCCAAATACATCGTCTCCAGGAATTGGTGTACAACACTTTGCCAGTTTATAATCCACCACGTCCATGTCTTCACCAATTAGCAAGATGTCATCGTATCTTCCTTTTACCTTTGTGATTTCCTGTTCAACGGTTTTAGCATCGGCAACAGAAAAATTGGGTCTGGTTCGAAGGGTAGATATTGGTTTGTTCTCAACAAACTTTTTTATGTCGGCTGAAGTGATGAAGCCCCTACCCACTCTATAATAGAGCTCAAAATTGCCAGGCACTTTAAAGTATTCACGCATCTGTTCCAGAAACTGCTGATTGGGATCTTCCTTTAACTGACGGAGTTTACGAAGCAGAATTTCTTTTCCTTCGTCTGAGGATATTCTTTTATCCTCTTTCAGTTGATCCTTAATTCTTGATTTTGCTTTCGAAGTGATGACAAAACGAAGCCAATCTTCATGCGGCTTTTGCTTTGCTGAGGTGAGGATTTCAATCTGATCGCCATTTTTAAGAACATAATTAATAGGAACCAGCTTGTTATTCACTTTTGCCCCGATACATTTAGAGCCGACTTGGGTATGAATTTCGAAAGCAAAATCGAGAGCGGTAGCCCCGTTTGGAAGAGTCTTTAATTCTCCTTTTGGAGTAAAGGCAAAAACTTCTTCGGTAAAAAGATTACCTCGAAAATCATCCACGAAATCAAGGGCAGAGTGATTGTTCTGTTCTAACAAATCACGAACACGCGCCAACCATTTTTCGAGATTCGATTCGGCTGTGGTACTTGAATCTTTGTATTTCCAATGCGCGGCATAACCCTTTTCAGCAATTTCATCCATGCGCTTGCTTCGAATCTGTACTTCTACCCACTGACCATTCTTAGCCATTACAGTGGTGTGGAGCGATTCGTATCCATTCGATTTTGGCGTGCTGATCCAATCGCGTAGCCGATCAGGATTGGGTGTATAATAATCCGTTACAATAGAATATACCTGCCAGCAAAGTGCTTTCTCGTGATCTAAAGATGTATCGAGAATAATTCGAATAGCAAACAAATCGAATACCTCCTCGAAAGGAATGTTCTGCTTGCGCATTTTATTCCAAATAGAATAGATGGATTTCGGTCTACCCTTTATTTCATATTCAATCTTAAGCTTATCCAGTTCATCGTCAATCGGCACCATAAATTGCTTGATGAATTTGGCGCGAGCTGCTTTTGTAGTGTCAATGCTTCGGGCGATTGAGCTATAAACATCTTTATCAGTAAATCGAAGATAAAGATCCTCCAACTCTGTTTTGATTGCATTTAATCCTAAACGATGTGCGAGAGGAGCATACAGATAAATAGTTTCGTTGGCTACCTTTAACTGCTTGTTGCGCGGCATGCTGTCTAATGTGCGCATGTTGTGTAGCCGATCCGCAAGCTTGATCAGAATTACCCGAACATCTTCCGAAAGAGTAAAAAGCATTTTCCGGAAATTCTCTGCCTGCTGAGAAGTTCCGTATTCAAAAACACCGCGGATTTTTGTAAGACCATCAATGATCTTCGTGATTTTCTTACCAAAGGTGCGCTCAATGTCCACCAACTCGATATCGGTATCCTCCACTACATCGTGCATAAGTGCGGCAATAATAGAGGTCGTACCTAATCCAATTTCTTCAACGCAAATTTCAGCTACCGTGAGCGGATGAAATATAAAGGGTTCTCCAGATTTTCTGCGCATGTCTTTATGCGCCTCCAGTGAAATTGTAAATGCTCTTTTGATGAGTTTGGCGTCACCATCTTTTAAGATTGGTTTGGCCTTACGTAGCAGTCTTCTATATCGATTTATTATCTCCTTCTTCTCCAGTTCGGTGTCTATTACCATTATCGATTACTTAATTTCCTTATTTATCTTCTTCCGTTTTCAACTTCTCTGCTGATTATCAGCACCTAACATTAGTTTTTTTGTAATACCTCTCCAAACTATTCTTTATTTGTGAATAATCAATAAATTTGCGCCTCCTTTTGCGGATGTGGCGTAATTGGTAGCCGTGCCAGACTTAGGATCTGGTGCCGAAAGGCGTGGGGGTTCGAGTCCCTTCATCCGCACCATCGAACCCTCGATGTTCGTCAATAAAACGAGCATTGAGGGTTTAATTTATCCGGTAAATCAACAAACGTTTTAAGCTTTGGAAATAACACTGAACAAAAAGAACACCACTGAAGGTACAATTAAAATTAATTTAACCGAAGGTGATTATCAACCGCATGTCGAAGAAAAACTAAAAGATTACGCGCGCAAAGCGAGCATAAAAGGTTTTCGGCAGGGTAAGGTTCCTAGTGGTGTGATCAAAAAAATGTTTGGTAAGTCGATCCTTGTGGAAGAAATCAACAGCCTTCTCTCAAAAAAAGTATCCGAATACATCAAAGACAATAACTTAAAGATTTTAGGTGACCCGATTCCAAATCAGGAAACTTCTCAAAACATTGATTGGGACACGCAAAGAGATTTTGAATTTGAATATTTGATTGGCATGGTGGATGATTTTACGTACGAACTTTCTTCGAAGGTTAAAGTAAAATCCTATCCAATTGAAGTTGATAAGAAGGTAATTGATGAAACTGTTGCCGACCTGAAAAAACGTTTTGGGAAAGTTACATACCCTGAAACCAGCGAAGGAGAAGACAATTTATTCGGTGAGCTTCGCGCTAAAGAGGGAGATTTTAAACGCGAGCATGCTTTCGTTGAGGTAGAAAAAATCGAAAAGAAAGAACAACAAAAATTCATTGGCTTAAAGAAAGATAACGAAGTAGAATTCGACATCAATAAAATATTTGCTGATAAAATTCTTACCGAGCAACTTCTAGGGATGTCGCCAGAAGAAGCACAAGGTATTGAAGGTCAATACGTATTGAAAATCAATACAATCAGCCGTCCTGAACCAGCAGATTTGAATTTAGAACTATTTGATCGGGTGTTTGGTAAAGATGCTGTGAAGACAGAAGAAGAATTCATCGAGAAGATTAAAGAAACAATTAGCGAAAATTACAAGCGCGAGTCAGATCATTTCTTTGAACATCATATTGAAGATTATTTTGTTCAGAATACAAAAATCAATCTTCCTGAAGGTTTCTTAAAAACCTGGTTGAAATCAACTGGCAAAGGAGAAATTAATGATGACGTTCTTGAAAAAGAATTTGATCTTTATAAAAGAGGATTGAAGTGGGATTTGGTGAAAAACCGAATTGCCGAAGACAACAAACTTGCTGTTGATGCCGATGAAGTAAGAGCAAAAGCAAAAGAACAGATCGTTGCCCAGTTCGGTGGCCAGGCATTTGCCGAGCAAATTGCTGACAGATTGGACGGCATTGCTGACAATTACCTACAAAACGAAAACGGTCAAAACTTCATGCGCTTGTATAATCAATTGCGCACAGAGAAGATTTTGAAATACATTCGCGAGAAAATCAGCGTAGATGAAAAGAAAGTAACGGTAGACGAGTTTAAGAAGATTGTAGAAGAACACAGACATTAAAATGGTCTACAGACCACTGTCGACAGTCGACTGTTGTCCGTGGACATCCTCACACTAAGTTTTAAACTAATTCGTCAATGGTTTTAGTTCCGAAAGTTATCGGGATTAAAACCATTTTTGTTTTTAGTTGGTTTAGAAGCGAAAGGATTGGAATTCTGAAGTTGGATCGTTAGAATTACCTTAATTTCAATCAAACTATACACGTAATCATCTTAATAAAATATGAACAACAACAATGAATTTAGAAAGTATGCCGTGCATCACATGGGTATGAGCGGCAATACCATCGACAGTTATGCCCAACGTATTGATAACATGACTCAATATGTTATTGAAGAGCGTCCCGGAAATTTCCGCGCCATCGATGTATTTACACGTCTTATTTCAGATCGCATTATTTTCCTAGGAATGGGTGTTGATGATCAGATCGCGAATTTGATCACTGCTCAATTACTTTTCCTGGAATCTTCTGATCCGAAAAAAGATATTATTATGTACATCAATAGTCCTGGAGGATCAGTATATGCCGGCCTGGGTATTTATGATACCATGAACTTTGTGAGTCCTGATGTTGCCACCGTATGTACTGGATTAGCCGCCTCCATGGCAGCCGTGCTTCTTACAGCGGGTGCAGCAAAGAAAAGATCAAGCTTACCGCATTCACGGGTTATGATTCACCAACCAATGAGCGGAATGCAAGGGCAGGCTTCGGATATGGAAATATCACTTCGTCAAACTCTTGAAGTTAAGAAAGACCTTTACAGCATCCTTGCTAACCACAGCGGCCAGCCATACGAAAAAATTGAGAAAGATTCTGATCGAGACTATTGGATGCGGGCGTTTGAAGCCAAGGAATATGGCCTAATTGACGAGGTTTTAGAACGTAAGAAGACGAAGTAATGCGCAGATTTTCAGTGTGTCAATGTGCAGATTAAATGATACCTTTGCGATTGTGCGTTTGTATCGACATTTGCACATTGACCCATCGATAATTGACTAATTAATTTATGGCTGAAGTTACCTGTTCTTTCTGCGGTAGAAGTAAAAAAGATGTGGATCTCATGATTTCTGGGATTCATGCCCACATTTGTGATAAGTGTGTTACTCAGGCCAACCAAATATTGGGTGAGGAAAAGAAAAACAAAACAGAAGCAGGCATCTCTCCTAGTTTCAAACTGATCAAGCCGCGAGAAATCAAAAAGTTTCTGGATGAATATGTAATCGGTCAGGACGAAGCCAAGAAGATTATGGCCGTTGCTGTTTACAATCACTTTAAGAGATTAACTCAACGGAAACTTGATAATGATGTCACGATCGAAAAATCAAACATCATCATGGTAGGCGAAACCGGTACCGGTAAAACATACCTCGCCAAAACTTTAGCAAAACTTCTTCAGGTTCCGTTTTGTATTGCCGATGCAACCGTATTGACAGAAGCTGGATATGTAGGCGAAGATGTTGAAAGTATTTTAACCCGTCTTCTACAGGCAGCCGATTACAATGTTGAAGCAGCAGAAAGGGGTATCGTTTATATTGATGAAATTGATAAGATTGCCCGCAAGTCAGATAATCCTTCCATTACACGTGATGTGAGTGGTGAAGGAGTTCAACAAGCGTTATTGAAATTATTAGAAGGCACAGCGGTTAACGTTCCACCA
>JBKJOF010000203.1:0-2938 GCA_046595655.1 Chryseolinea sp.
GAACAATCTCAATCAACGGAAGAAACAGAAGTCAGCTTTCAGCCGAAAGGTAACAATGGTGCTTCTCTAAGTGAAGAAGAACAGGCCGCTATCACTTTTGTGAACCAGCTAAACACACAATTTACAAAAGATGAATTTGATAATGTCTTACTCATCCTCCAGATACTCGCGGATGATAAGGGTAAGATTGAATTAATCTTAAATCAAAAATAAACACTAAACAGCAATAGCCATGAAGTTCAGTTTTGAAGTAAATATCGAAGCCGTTACCCAGCAGGAAGCTGAGGTGAAACTTACAGCCGCATCAACGTTGATGCAGAAGTTGAGAGCACGCGAGATTGCCAAGCTCGCGGATGTAGTGAAGAACGATCCCGTGAAAACAACGATTGCCAAGAAAGCTTTAGGCTTGTAAGAGTAAGGTATGTTGGAGATAGATGCACAGAAGATTCAAAACTTCAAGACCGTAGTGATCTACTCTACGCTTGGGTTGGGTACAGCTACAGGCTTACTCTTTCTTGGGCGTCACTTCTATAAAAAGTCACAAGCTAAAAGGTCAGAAAAAAATAGTCTTGAAGAAGGTGATCCTGCAACGATGGCCAAGCAATTAAAAATGGCTTTCGAGAACGACAATTATTTTGGATGGGGAACCAATGTTGAAATGGTAAATAAAGTTTTCCAAGATGTTCCATCGAAAAAAATGTATGACAAGGTGCAGAAAGAATATTTCCGCATGTATGGAAAAAACCTGAACGCAGATTTGGAAAGCGAACTAAGCAGTGATGAGTACAACGGGCTGATCAGAATATTGACCACTAAGAAGTAAGATTATGGTGAAGAAGGTAACGAAGGGGAAGAATCAGAAGCAGCATACTCAAAAGAGTAAAGGCAAGGTAAGTAAGACACGCGAGAATAAAACCCAAGGAAAGACACCGCGTAAAGATATCAAACCAACAAAGGTTTTTATCTATGCCCTTGCCCTTGCAGCTTTTGGTGGCGGTGGTTATTTGATCTATGACAGAATAAAGCGTAAGAAATATACGGATGCTCTACAGGAGGATAGTTCGGACACCATTGTCATCAACAATAATCTTCCTTCAGCCTTTAATGCGGTAACCAACAATAGTGCCTCCCGTGCTACGGGTGATAACTTTCCACTGAAAAAAGGAAGCAGCGGTTCACGCGTTATGTTGCTTCAACAAGCACTATCTAAAATCATAGGCACATCTGCCATGAATGCCAATGGCGGTATTGATGGAAAATTTGGAAAGGGAACAGTGAGTGCGTTAAAGTTGGCTGGTTATCCGGAACGCATTGATGAAAGTGTATTCAACAAGATTACAGGCTCGTTTGCACCAAATCTTGAGATTGTATTTAATCCAAGTGATATAGCAATCAAACTATACAGAGCAGCTCAAAGTAAAAACTCCAATGGGGTTCTTTCTCAACTGCAACAAATTAAAACGGTATCTGATTATTCTTCGGTCAACGAGTATTACAAGAAGCAAAGCTTCATCTCCAAAACCATTGTAACGGATTTATTGGATTTTGCCTTCAAGGGAAATGAAGATGCAAAAGAACAAATACGGAATGAATTTCAGCGAATTGGTTTGAAGACAGACGACTCCGGTAGATGGAGCTTGCAAGGCATTCCACTGTTTAAAGACCTGATAACACTCAGGGAAACCATTGTGACCGATGCGAGTAACAATCGAATACCAGTAAGGAGGAATACGATACTTGGGGATGAAGTCAAAGTTCAAAGCGGCACGACCTGGTTCAGGTCAATAGATCACAGCATTCTTAAAGTCCCAACTCAGGATGTGAAGTACACTTGATTAAATAATAAAATTTAATTCTTAAAAGCTAAAACATAAAATCATTATGACACGGCAGGAGTATATCGAACAATTTAAAAACGTAGTGTTGGAAGTGGTGAAAGGGACAGGATTGTTTCCATCCCTGATGATGGCGCAAGCCATACTGGAAAGCTCTGATGTGAAAGGTGTGCCAGGTAATAGTACACTAGCACGAGTTTATAATAATCATTTCGGAATCAAAGCGGACAAGAGCTGGAAAGGTAAAAAAGTTAACCTGATCACACGCGAAGTATTTGAAGGGCAGAGCGTGATACTTGGTGATTACTTTCGCGTGTATGATGAACCTACACACTCATTCAAGGATCGTATTGAATTCTTGAAGAAAAATTCACGCTATGCCAAAGCTGGAGTTTTCACTGCGAAGACTCCGGAGCAGCAGGCACAATCATTGAAAGATGCTGGATATGCAACTGATCCCCAATATGCCATCATCCTAAGATCATTGATCAAAAAGCATGACCTTACTGAACTTGATAATCAGGTATCTTGATGCTCTCGCGGATCAAATCCATATTGAAGGAGTCCAGTTATGTGCTGAACACAAAGCCTTACCAACTTAACATCGTTGGAATGCGGAGTAAGGGCACTAGCTCAAATCGTTTTGATGATGAGATTCATGTATTTTATAAAAAGCCAAATGGGAAATGGAACTACCATATTTATCCGGCAACAACTGACCCAGGTACGTTCTGGCTTAACAATCCTTCCTATCCACAAGGCACTGCTATCTTAGCCCAAGGTCAATACAGGAATGCTTATGCGATTGGTTTACATAAAGGGAAATACGAAGCATTGGTTCAGCAAAAACCCGTAACCGTTATACGTGATTATGATCGCGATGCCATCCTAGACTTTAACAACGGAACAAAACAGAGCGGAGAATTTGGTATTAATATTCATCGTGCTGAAAGTTCAGGAACAACAAAATACATCAACAAATATTCGGCAGGGTGTCAGGTTTTTCAGAATGCAGCAAACTTTGAAGAATTTATAAAGTTATGTGAACGGCACAGTGCGCTTTATGGAAATGCCTTTACCTACACACTTGTAGATTTCAGATC
>JBKJOF010000003.1:0-2204 GCA_046595655.1 Chryseolinea sp.
CTGTGAGCAGATTGCAGAAAAGTTAGGTTTTAAGAAAGCCGTTGTTGGTGAAATTTCCCAACACGTTTATAGCGATCCTACTATTACAGCTGACCGCGACATGGTGAAAGCAAAAGCGATGAAGTTTTTGAAAGCGTAACATTCCAAAAATTATATACTAAAAAAAGAGGCTGCCTTTTGAGACAGCCTCTTTTTTTTAGTTTTGAGTTTAAAGTTTCGGATTGTTGAACGAATGAAGACTTTACACAAAATTCAAAACTCCGGGCTCAATACTTTGTACTCAAGACTTTAATAAGAACTCGAAACTTTAAACTCAAGACTATTTCTTATAAAGTATCTTTCCCCCAACAATCGTAATCGAAACTTCAGTCGTTAAAATTTCTTGTTCAGATGCTTTCATAATATCTTTTGTGAAAACGGTAAAGTCGGCAAGCTTTCCCACTTCAATGGAACCTTTAATATTTTCTTCGAAGGCTCCATACGCTGCATCCAATGTATACGAACGAAGTGCCTGCTCACGCGTCATCTTCTCTTTGGGTTCATAACCTCCTTCCGGTTCACCTTTTAATGTCTTTCTTGTTATCGATGCATAGAAGCAGGGAATTGGATTGATAGGCTCAACGGGCGCGTCTGTTCCATTTACAATATGTGCTCCTGATTTCAACAAGGATTGCCACATGTATGCGCCTTCCTTAATTCGTTTCTCCCCTAACCGATCAATCGCCCACGGTCTATCGGACGACATGTGAATGGCTTGCATGGCAGGAATAACTCCCAGAGAACCAAATCGTGGAATATCATTCGGATGTAAATGTTGCGCATGTTCAATTCTGAATCTGGCGTGTTTAGCCTTATCAGGATTTTCCTTGAAAGCAGTTTCATATCGATTTAGAATTTCATGATTGGCTCGATCGCCAATGGCATGTGTGCAAACCTGAAACCCACGTTGAAGCGCTACTCGCGAAACCTTTAGTACAGTATCCATAGATAAAGTAGCCATTCCTGAAAAATCATGCCGATCAACATATGGCTCTAATAACCACGCTCCACGCGAACCCAATGCGCCATCGGAATATAGTTTAATAGATCGGATAGTTAATTGATGATCGGCATCCACTTCAGGCCCTTTACTCAGCCATTCGTAAATCAGTTTACTATCCGAACCGCTGAGCATAACATTTAATCTAACACTGAGATTACCTTTCTTTTTGAACTGACGGTAAAGAGCGATGTTCTCGCGCGATGCACCAGCATCATGAAAACTAGTTATCCCATTTCGCAAGCACGATTGAAGCGCAAGTTCTAACGCTTGTCGATCACTTATTGAATCTGAAACCGGAACATATTTCTGAATGATCGATACCGCGTTCTCCACAAACATCCCGGTAGGATTACCTAAGGCATCGCGAATAATTTCTCCACCTTCTACTTCCGAACTTCTTGTCCGCTCTCTCGACAGCAAATTAATGCCAGCCAATTCCATTGCCTTATTGTTTGCCAAACTCATGTGGCCGCTGGCATGCTCAAGAAATACGGGGTTGTTTGGTGAAATTGCGCTCAACAGTTTATGTGTTGGAAAAGCTTTCACCATTTCATCTGGTTTTACATCCCACTTATCCTGATGCCAACCACGCCCAATAATCCATTGACCAGGTTGAGCTTTGTCCACCGCCTCTTTGACACGGTGAACAATGTCAGCAAAACTTTTTGTGTTCATTAAATCGAGATTCAACTCATTGTACCCTACACCCATTAAGTGCGCATGGCCTTCAATTAATCCCGGAGTCATTATCTTACCTTGAAGATCGATGACTTCAGTTTTATCCTGAATATACTTTCGTGCCTCCGCTTCTGATCCAGCAAAAATTATTGTATCGCCTTGCACAGCAACCGCTTCAACAGTAGGTTGTTTTTCATTGACGGTATAAATTGTTCCTCCGAGTATAACCAGATCGGCAGCGGTCTGTTTTGATTGACATGAAGCAAAAAAAACGATCGCTAAAATGTAGAGTACAATTTTCTGAAGCATGTAGTATGAATTAATTGAAACGTAAGTAAAGAGGATGCATTAGATATAACCAATTAAAAAGATGATGATCTATACATTACCTGAGATGAAAGGTATTCGAATCTTACTTTGCTACTTGTCGCTGTTCTCCTAAACCTTCAATGCCCAATGTAACTACATCTCCTGCTTTTAAATA
>JBKJOF010000006.1:0-19545 GCA_046595655.1 Chryseolinea sp.
GCTTCAGCTGAAGATATTGCGCGCATGTCTCACGCACACCCTACCTACATGGAAGGTGTGAAGGAAGCATGTTTAGCTGCGACAGAGAATAGGGCAATACATATTTAGTTTGAGAAGTTTATTTTTCGTAATGGGATTTGATTGTACGTTATAAATAATATGCCAAATGAAAAAGAACATCATCATTGTACTGCTTGCATTTATTACCATTCTGTCTGTAGGATTTGCCTATGTTCAAAAACTTGAAGCCGATAGACAGACGATCGTAGTACTTGAAAGTAAAATTAAATTAGAAGAAATGACGGCCCTTGCTAAGGAGGCAAAGGATATGGCGCAGGAACAAATGATAGCTGCAGAACATCAAGCTGCCGAGGCTTCTCATCAAATGCAAATCGCAATAGAACAATTGAACAAGACGAAAAAATAAAAGTGAATTAGAATCTGAATAAATAGAGAGGTCTATTGTTACAAGACATGGATCCTCTCTATTCAGAAACATCATTTACTAACTCATTCGCGCAGCCACACGATTCCAATCCACAACGTTCCACCAATTCGCTACATACTCATTGCGCTTATTTTGATATTTTAAATAGTAAGCGTGCTCCCAAACGTCAAGCGCAAGAAGCGGAGTGCCTTTTAAATCGCCAACATCCATTAATGGATTATCCTGATTTGGTGTAGAGCTGATTTTAAGTTTCCCATTTTCTAATATTAACCAAGCCCAGCCCGAACCAAATCTTGTCATGGCGGCTTGAGTGAATTGTTCTTTGAATTTATCGAATGAAGTAAATGCACCATTCAAAGCATCGGCTACCTTACCTGCCGGAGCCACGCTACCTGGCTTCATGCTTTCCCAAAAGAAGTTGTGATTCCAAACACCACCTCCGTTGTTTCTGGCTTTAGCGGAAAGCTTGGAAACATTCGCGAAGAAATCTTTTTCGCTGGCGAATTCTATCTTGTCAGAAGCAATGGCTTCATTAACATTCTTTACATAAGCAGCGTGGTGCTTTGTATAGTGAATCTCCATGGTCATGGCATCGATGCTCGGTTCAAGTGCAGCATAAGCATACGGTAATGCAACTTGAGAAAATTGTAATCCCATTCCTTTACCTTCTGTTAACTCATTATTATTTTGTGATAAATTAAGGGATGAAGCATTTGCCGCCTGCATTACAAGGGGCGTTCCAATGGTTGTTAACGCAGCTGCTTTCAGTGCTTGCGAAACAAATTCTCTGCGTGAAGTTTTCATATTTTTTAGTAATTTATGTTAGTAGAAAGACATAATGCGCAGGCCAATTATAGTGCCAGTACGGGAGAACTATGCAAGGTCATTTATATTAAGATTCGATTTTCAGTAGGAATTAAATGTAGGTAAAAATTTTTAGCTTGCAGTACACCATTCTTTTAACGGTATGAAGACTATTCTTTACGATGAAATACCATCGCTTGACCTGGCCGATTTTTATAAAGGTGATGCCAGTAAAAAGCAAAAATTTGTTGATACCCTTGGTGCAGCCTACACAGATATAGGGTTTGCCGCCATTCGTAATCATTTTTTGACTGATGATTTGCAGAGCAAGTTATACACCGCCATCAAAAGTTATTTTGCGCTTACCGATGATGTGAAGAAAAAATATGAACGAACTGATCTGGCCGGTCAACGCGGTCATACGGGCAAAGGTAAGGAGCATGCAAAAGGAAGAAATACCGGAGATTTGAAAGAGTTCTATCATGTAGGACAGGAGCTTTCATCGACTCAATTAAAAACAGAAGACTATCCTGAGAATATCTGGCCAACTGAAATTTCAGATTTTAAAGCAGTTGCTACAGAAGTATATCGTGCCTTAGAGAAAACAGGAATTTATATGCTGAGCGCGATAGCACTTTACCTGAAGCTAGATGAATTTTATTTCGATGATAAAGTAAAGAATGGGAATAGTATTCTACGACCAATCCATTATTTCCCCATCGAATCGCCCGACTCTGTTCCGGCCGATGCAGTTCGTGCAGCAGAGCATGGCGACATTAACCTGATTACCTTATTGATGGGTGCAAGCGCTGACGGATTGCAAGTATTACGCAGAGACGGAAAATGGATTTCCATAACAGCATTGCCTGACCAACTCGTTGTGAATGTTGGCGACATGTTGGAACGCTTAACCAATAAAAAATTAAAATCAACGATCCATCGAGTTGTCAATCCCCCGCGACAATTGATGAACACACCTCGTTACTCTGTTCCATTCTTTATGCATCCACGATCGGAGATGAGTCTCGCTGCATTGAGCGGATGTATTGATGCAGAAAATCCAAAGCATTGGGAGGATATTACAGCCGGAGAATTTCTTGATCAACGCTTACGCGAAATAGGATTAAAAAAATAATGTAAGCCGCCTGTGGTAAAAAGTGTTCGCTTCTATATTTTTCTTCGCGATGTTTTGCTACTGTCGCTCACAACATTTGGTGGACCACAGGCACACTTGGCGCACTTTCAAAAAGTGTTGGTAAGTAAACGCAAATACCTTACAGATGAAGACTTGATGGAGATCAACTCGTTATGTCAAATTTTGCCAGGCCCAACATCAACTCAAACCCTTACCGCCATCGGTTTTAAAATTGGCGGCCCGAGCCTCGCTTATCTAACCTTGTTGGTGTGGATTCTTCCAGCGGTTACATTAATGACTTTGGCCGCAGTGATGATGTCTAACATCGAGCGAAATAATATATCACTTGAGTTTGCAAGATTCATTCAACCGATGGCAGTTGGCTTTGTGAGTTATGGAGCGTACACCATCAGTCTCAAAACCATTTCAACAAAGACGGGAATTGCATTAATGATTTTTGCCGGAATTACATCCTACATTATTCAAACGCCTTTTGTCTTTCCCGTTATTTTATTGGGATCAGGATTGATTACTGCATTGAAGTACAAGGAGCAACCCAGGGAGGATAAAAAGAAATTAGTAGTACCATGGTCCAATTTTTTATTATGGGCTGGCGTATTAGTTTTTGCAGCCGTGCTGAGTAGTGCAACAAAAGCACTTCCTGTAAAATTGTTTGAAAATTTTTATCGCAACGGTAGTTTGGTTTTTGGTGGAGGTCAGGTGTTGGCTCCACTACTCTATGCGGAATTTGTAGATGCGTCTGATACGGATGACAGAATTACCAGAGTCACAGAACTAAAAACTAAATTGAAAAATAAGTATGCACCCAAACGGTATCACCATCCTATTTCCAACGATGAGTTTCTAACGGGTTACGCAGTAGCACAGGCACTACCAGGCCCGGTATTTTCTTTTAGTTCATACATAGGAGCATTATCAATGCGAGATTATGGTAGTGGCAGTGCAGTAATTGGTGGGCTGATGGCCGCAGCAGGAATTTTCCTTCCAGGAACATTCTTAATATTTTTTGTTATTCGTTTCTGGGAAAGTCTAAAAAAATATCGTGCTGTGCGTGCTTCACTAGAAGGGATTACGGCAGCTAGTGCTGGATTGGTAGCAGCATCTGCTGTCATTCTATTTCAACCCCTCGACAATACGGTTATGAATTTCACTGTCACGATTCTTACCTTTTGCCTGCTAGCATTCACACGTTTACCTTCACCTTTTATTATTGTGGGAGGATTGGCATTAGGGTTTCTTATTCATTGAGGAGAGTTGACTCAAGAATTGCCAACAAGCCATAGGTTGAATATTTCAAACAGGAATTAAGAAGTGATGGAAAATCCTTTCACACTCTTATAATCGATTCCGAAATGCGATTCGTCATAAATTGATTTTCCGTTTTCAATGATCAAGACTTGTGGCGACTGGTGCTCTACATCGAACTTCTGCGCAACCGCATTGGAAATGTTTCGAAAAGAAAGCAGGTCGAGATAATATGGCTTGATTGTAAGCATTTCATCCTCCTGCCAGCTGCGCTCCAATCGATCAAATACTGTTCTACTAATCGAACAGGAGGTGCTGTGTTTGAAAATAAGGATTCGTTGTTTAGAAGATCCCTCTACTATCTCGTCAATCTGATTCAACTCTCTTAATTCTGTCCACTTCATCTTTTTGTATTAATCATACCACAGTCCATCTTCACGTTTATCATACCGAGGTCGCTTGCCTTTGTCTTTTAAATTTTCAGGCTGCGTATCTTGTTTCTTGAATAATTTTGCCCACCATAATTTTACGTTGGTGAGTAAATCTCTTTCTCCGTCTACGTTGTTCTTATTGATTTTTACAAAGGCAGCATCAGGATGCAAGTGTCTGTTTTTTTCGAACAAATGAAACTTCTGCATCTTAATATTCCCCTGATAGTCAGTTGCACGTCCAAATGCTTTGCCGGGTTCACGGGTTTTCATTGCTTCATCAGCACTGCTTGGATTGCGAATATATTTCCATGTTCTCTTTACACCGCTGGCATATTCACTTGCCTTTACGGAAGACTTCGATGGTTTAGCACCCGGCATACTACCTTCTGCAGCATGTGGCTTTTTGCCAAGCTCACGCTGTTTTACTTTTACCTGTAATCCATCAACCAGGTAAGTAGATTTTGTTGGTTTCTTCTTAAGTAAAGATTCTTTAGCTGCGTTTTTATTCTGAACATAATCACGCTCTTTTACTTTTACCTGAAGCCCATTAACGGAGTATGTAGATTTGCTTGGATATTTTTTCTTCAGCGCAGTCTCAGCTGAGTTTGGATTTTTTACATAGTTCTTTTTGAACTTTCGCAGTTTAATAAAACCAGTAAACTCTTCACCTTGATCTTGAAATGTTGGAGTTTGCTCGAACTGTTTTGCATTTCCCTGAAACTTGCCGGCACGTTGCGCGGCTGGAGGTGGTGTTCGCACAGGTATTGGCTTTTCTTTATTGTTCCATAATCTTCCACTAACACTACCACCACCCTTCAGAGGCCGCGTTGCTTTTTTATAACCTGTGAATCCTTCGCCCTGATCGCTATAACCTGGTTCTGATTTGCTAAAGCGTTTGATATTACCTTGATACGTTCCAACTCGAGCGGCTTTACCACCTGGTGTTCTCACCGGCAATGCAGAAGACCTGTTGTTCCAAGATTTTCCACTAACACTTCCTCCACCTTTTAGAGGCCTTCGCGCTTTCTTGTACCCGGTAAACCCTTCACCTTGATCTCCATAACCAGGCTCTGATTTACTAAAGCGTTTGATGTTGCCTTGAAACGTTCCAATACGACCAGCTCTACCGCCGGGAGTTCTCACCGGTAATGCTGAAGATCTATTGTTCCATAATCTTCCACTAACACTGCCACCACCTTTCAAAGGTCTCTGTGCTTTCTTGTATCCTGAAAACCCTTCTCCTTGATTGCCATAACCTGATTTGCTAAAGCGTTTTATATTGCCTTGATAGCTTCCTATTCTCGCGGATTTTCCACCCGGAGTTCGAACGGGCAGCGGACTTTTACCAGCTCTTGATTCACCCGGCCGCGTTGCAGATCGATAACCACCTGCTGGCATTACACCACGATTTCCTTCAGTTCTTGCCTTGCTTGAAAAATTTCGCCCTCTTATTTTATTACCTGAAATATTTCCCTTCCAGGCACGTTCGCGTCTTCTGGATGCGGATTGATAAGAGCCAGAAGCCTTACCTTGATAAGATCTATCTCCAACCCGCTTGCGACCGTAATAAGGTTTGAAATTTGGCGATGAAAACTTCGGCCTTGGAGTTTCAAAATTTTTGGTCCGCAGCCTTCTACCTGTTATATCTTTTATATGAGCCTTTTCCTTTTTAGGTTTTGGCCGCGCAAAGTTTGCGTAGACATTAATACTTTTTCGGGCAATGAATGAATGCGATGCAGACCGAGGTATAACAACTTGTTTTCTTCTACCCGAACCTGAATTGGATGGGCCACCCTGTAAACGATCAAGTCGTTTTAAGGTAGATCGATTTGAAACCGCTTTTGGCTCTCTGCTTTTCGACTTTCGCGATGGGTTACTAGAATAGCGCCCATATTGAGGATAAACATTTCTTGTTTTTTCACCCGCTCTCGGTGCCCTGATTCTTCTTCCTGTGATATCACCTTTCCAGGCTTTCTGTTTATCACTCTTGGAACTATAATTTACCGACCTTCCAGTTTGCGAGTAGATCTTTCTGGGTTGGGAGGAGGGTGTTCTTCGCGCACTATTGGCTGGCGAGCGTCTGCCTTGAACACGTTTAAACGAGGCGGAATTTGATTTTTGCTTTTTCTTTTTCGGAAGAATTTTGAAACGACTTTCTCTCTTGGGTGAACTTCCTCTATTTACTTCTGCGCCCTTTGTATTTTGAGCATAGGTAAATTGAGCCAACAAAAGAAAAAGCGCGGCCAAGCCAAGCAATTTCCAAGCTTTAAAAAAATAAGGAGCGGTATTTTCCTTCGATGCCTTCAAAAAATGGTACTGAATCGGCTAAGGTAGCTAAAATTTCATCAATTGCTCAAGCGATGCTTTAAGTCGCACTTTAGGCAGGAAGTTTTGCTCCAATGTTGGGGCGAAAGGTATGGCGGTATCCAGACTGGCTACTCGTATAACAGGAGCATCCAAATCTTTGAAACAATGCTCGTTAATCCAGGCGCTGATCTCGGCACCGATCCCTCCGGTTAAGGTATCTTCATGAAGAATTAAAACACGATTGGTTTTCTTTACGGTTTCGGCAACGGCTTCTTTATCCCAAGGAAGTAAAGTTCGTAAGTCAAGTATGTCTGCCTTTACATCACCAAGTTCCAGCAAAACTTCAATTGCCCAATGCACCCCCATTCCATAGGTAATAATGGAAACATCAGAACCTTCCGAAACCAGTTTTGCTTTCCCGATTTCTACCGTATAATAATCATCTGGAATAATTGCCTTGATGGAACGATACAAAACTTTATGTTCGAAATACATAACGGGATTTGGATCTTCTATGGAAGCATTCAACAAACCTTTTGCATCGTAGGGATTTGATGGGTAGACAATTTTTAGTCCGGGTGTATGGAAGAACCAGGCTTCATTACTTTGCGAGTGAAAAGGCCCTGCGGCAGTACCCGCACCGGTTGGCATACGCACTACCACATCGGCTTTTTGTCCCCAACGCCAGTGTGCTTTCGCTAGGTTGTTTATAATTTGATTGAAGCCTTCGGTAACAAAATCAGCAAACTGCATTTCGACCATGGTCTTCATACCTTTAATGGAAAGACCCAAGCCAGCACCAACAATGGCTGATTCGCAAATAGGTGTGTTGCGAACTCTGCCTCTTCCAAATTTTTCTACAAAGCCATCGGTAATTTTAAATACACCGCCATACTCGGCAATGTCTTGTCCCATCAAAACAAGATTATCATAACGCTCCATGCTTTGGCGTAAGCCATCGCTAATCGCATCGATGAATCTTTTCTCTGAATTTTTTTCGGTAGCTGGAGTAACAACAGTTTGTACGAATGGTGCAACCATATCATTCATTTCAATTTCGGTATCCGCAGTTGGATGTATTTCTTCAAAGGCAGTTGCTAAACCACTTTCAATTTCTTTCTTAACGTCTTTGCGAACGCCATCAATGTACTTTTCATCTACAACACCTTCACTGATCAAAAACTTTTCAAAGTTCTCAACAGGATCTTTCTGAGCCCACATCTCCATTAATTCTTTGGGCACATACTTCGTACCGGATGCTTCTTCATGTCCACGCATGCGGAAGGTTAAGCATTCTAATAAAACCGGTTTTGGATTTTCACGCATGCGTTCTGCAATGGAACGAACAGTGTCATAGACCTCAAGAATATTATTTCCATCGACTTGCACACCTTCTATTCCATAACCGATGGCCTTGTCAATAAATTGTTTGCATCGAAATTGTTCAGAGCTTGGTGTAGATAAACCATAGCCATTGTTTTCAATAATGAAGATGACAGGTAAGTCCCAAACTGCGGCTACATTTATTGCTTCATGAAAATCACCTTCACTTGTTCCTCCGTCACCGTTAAAAACAGCTGTTACTTTTTTCTCGCCTTTTAGTTTGCTAGCCAACGCGATTCCATCGGCCACCCCATTTTGCGGACCTAAGTGCGATATCATTCCAACAATGTGGTGATCGTTCGTTCCAAAATGAAATGATCGATCTCGACCTTTAGTATATCCCATCATAGTACCTTGCCATTGTGCAAAGAGCCTATCGAAAGGTATGCCGCGCCCGGTAAAAACACCAAGGTTGCGGTGCATGGGCAGAATGTATTCGTCTTTTTCTAAGGCTTGCGTAACACCAACCGAAATAGCTTCCTGTCCAATGCCACTAAACCATTTACTGATTTTATTTTGACGAAGCAGAATGAGCATCTTCTCTTCGATCATGCGTGGAAGAAGTATGGATTTGTACAGACTCTTCAGTACTTCATCAGAATAATGCTTTCGGTTGAATATCATATGCTGGCAAAAATGGATACAAAGCTAATGTAGTTTTTGAACCGTATTCTCTTTTCAGAAGGCTTTGAAATGGTTGAATGTACACTTTCTTGGTTTTATAGATAAGCATGTTTCTAGTGGTGGAGGATATTCAAAAATGTGGCAGAAATCTTTTCGAACAAAGTCCACAAAAGTCAATTACTTTTGAAGTCCTATGATAGACTTTAGTGAATTTACATTAGCCAATGGCCTGCGGGTCATTGTGCATGAAGACCATACCGTGCAAATTGCTGTACTCAATATAGTGTATGATGTAGGTTCTCGTGATGAGAGTGAAGAGAAGACTGGTTTTGCACATCTCTTTGAACACCTCATGTTTGGCGGATCGGTAAACATTCCAAATTATGATGAACCGCTTCAAATTGTAGGAGGCGAAAACAATGCATTTACAAATACAGATATTACGAATTATTATTTAACAGTTCCGGCTTCTAATATTGAAACTGGATTTTGGTTGGAGAGCGATCGGATGTTGAGTTTGTCTTTCGATCCAAATGTGTTGGAAGTGCAGCGCAAGGTAGTTATCGAAGAATTTAAACAGCGGTATTTGAATCAACCTTACGGAGACGTTTGGTTGAAATTAAGACCGCTTGCTTATAATGTTCATCCATACAAATGGGCAACGATCGGTAAAGAAATCAGCCACATCGAAAATGCAACGTTGGATGATGTGAAGAATTTTTTCTTTCAACATTATACCCCAAATAATGCAGTGCTTGTAGTGGCCGGGAATGTAACGGTTCAGCAGGTAAAAGATCTTTCTGAAAAATGGTTTGGTCCCATACCTTCGGGCAAAAAACTTAATCGCGCGTTGCCAGTGGAGCCACGACAAAAAGAAAAGAAGTTTCTGGAAGTAAAGGCAAAAGTTCCGGCCGATGCGTTTTACAAATCGTGGCACATGCCCGGTAGATTTCACGATGACTACTATGCAATTGATTTGTTGAGTGACATTTTAAGTCGTGGACAATCAAGCAGGTTGTATCAAGAACTTGTTAAAGAGCAGGAGTTGTTTACATCGATCTCTTCATTCCTAATGGGAACAGTTGATCCTGGTTTATTTGTGGTGAGTGGGAGGGTGAAAGAAGGAGTTGATTTAAAAAAGGCAGAAGAAGCGGTAAGTAAAATTTTAAACTCCATTCTGTTGACGGGTGTAGAAGAAGATGAGTTGCAGAAAGTAAAAAACCAGGCAGAGTCCAGCATGGAGTTTGAAAAAGTTGAAGTAATTAATCGCGCAATGAATCTTGCTTTTTCAGCTTTATCAGGAAATGTTAATTTGGTGAATGAAGAAGGTGATAAGATTAACAATGTAACAATCGCTGACATCAAACGAGTTGCCAAAACTATTTTAACGGAGGAGAATTCGAGTGTAATGTATTACAGGGCCAATTAGTCGATAGTCCATTGTCGATAGTCCATAGAAACGAACAACGATTATCGAACAACTAACAACGAAAAATGAAAATACGAGTAGGCATGGGTTTCGATGTGCATGAGTTGGAGGATGGAAAAAATTTCTATCTCGGAGGAATTCAATTAATGGAAGCAACAAAAGGCGCAGTAGGACATTCAGATGCTGATGTATTGATTCACGCTGTTTGTGATGCATTGCTTGGAGCAGCAAACTTACGTGATATCGGTTTTCATTTTTCCAACACCGACAATCGCTGGAAAGGAATGGATAGCAAATTCTTTTTGAAAGAAGTAACGCGCATGGTGGAAGAGAAGGGATGGAAGATTAGCAATGTAGATTGCACGATCTGTTTGGAAAAACCAAAAGTAAATCCACACATCGATGAAATGAAGAAAGTTCTTGCTCCATTAATGAACATTGATGAAGATGATGTTTCTATCAAGGCCACAACAAATGAAAAACTCGGTTATGTAGGACGCGAAGAAGGCGTTTGTGCATATGCTGTAGCGTTGATACAAAAGATTAATGCCCTCTATTAAGATCATTACCACTTCAGATGGTTCTCATTCATTATTGAATGAAGATCTAAGCGAAACGTATCATTCCATTCATGGTGCTATTCAGGAATCCCTTCATGTTTTTATACACAGTGGACTCAATCACTTCATTCAAAAATATAATCCACAGAACATATCGATTTTAGAAATTGGTTTTGGAACAGGGTTAAATACTTTGCTTAGTATTCAGGCCGCGCAACAAACATCGATTACCTTTCAATACACAACGCTTGAAGCCTTCCCGTTAGAGAAAGAAGTTTGGTCTCAATTAAATTATGGAGATGAACTAAATTTGAAAAATCAATTTAAGTCACTTCATCAATTTTCGTGGGAAGATGAACACAACATCTTACCTAAGTTTCGATTCAAGAAACAACGCATCAAAGTTCAGGATGTGGCATTAGAACCTTCTTCTATTGATATTATTTTCTTCGATGCCTTTGCTCCAAACAAGCAACCTGAGCTTTGGGAAATTGAAGTATTGAAAAAAGTGACGTATGCACTTCGGGTAAATGGTCTGTTCGTTACCTATTGCGCCAAAGGTCAACTTAAGCGCGATTTAAAGAGTCTAGGCCTTGTTGTCGAAACACTTCCCGGCCCACCTGGAAAAAAAGAGATGGTGAGAGCACTAAAAGTCTAGTCAAAATTTATTGCCTGTTTAAAGCGATCAACGGTTCGCATTCGCTTGTTCTTGCGCTAAAATGCTCAATCGTTTTCGCTAAATTCTCAAATTTTAAAAATTGAGACCACTGCAAACGTTATCGTGTTACAGATTTTAAAGTCTTCTGAATTATTTCTGAAAATATTCGAAATATTCTGGACATGTGGGTGTTTCTCAAAATTTTCTACCGTGAGTTTGGTATCTTCGAAAATTAATTTGGTCAATAAAATGATCGAATCCACCAATTGAAGACGCTGAAATGAAAGAGATGGAAATAATTACACAAAAAAGCTTATACACCCCTGAATTGGAACACGATGCCTGCGGAACTGGGTTCATTGCTAACATCAATGGGGCAAAAACGAACCAGGTTTTACGAGATGCGCTATCCATGCTCGAAAACATGGAACATCGCGGTGGTTGTGGAAGCAGTCCGAAGACGGGTGATGGTGCTGGAATTCTTCTTCAGATTCCTCATGAATTTTTTGCAGAGGAAAGCTCACGCTTAGGATTTGAACTTCCTGCACCCGGCAAGTATGGTGTAGGCATGGTATTCTTTCCACGCGATAAGAAAGTACTAAAGGCGTGTAAGGATGTCCTTATAAAGAATATTAAAGAGATTGGATTTGAATTAATTGGTTTTCGCAGTGTGCCGGTTGATCATAGTGTTCCGGGCCCAGGTGCCGAGGAGGTAGAGCCTGTTATTGAACAAGTATTTGTGAAAATTAAAGATGATGCATTTGACATAGAAGCCATCGAACGCAAACTATTCTTACTTCGTAACTATACTTCTCATTCTATTGCGCGCGATGTAAAAGGTAACAACAAGGAATTTTACGTTACTAGTTTGTCTTCAAGAACGATTATCTACAAAGGACAATTGCGCACGGAACAAGTGCGTAAGTATTTTTTCGATCTTCAGGATCCACGCGTGCGCACGGCAATGGCTTTGATTCACTCGCGTTTTTCTACGAATACATTTCCGAACTGGAGATTGGCACAGCCGTTCCGTTTCATTGCCCACAATGGTGAGATCAACACGATCCGTGGAAACGTAAATAAAATGAAATCGAAAGAGGCGTTGTTCAAATCAACACTCTTCACCGATGATGAAATAAAAAAATTATTACCCATCACCAGCCCAGATGGGTCTGACTCCGCTAACCTCGATGCATTGGTAGAAATGTTAGTGTTATCGGGCAGACCTATTCAACATGTCATGATGATGTTGGTGCCAGAAGCATGGCAGGATAATAAGTTGATGGATCCACATCGCAAAGCATTTTATAAATATCATGCTTCAATGATGGAGCCTTGGGATGGGCCAGCAGCTTTGGTTTTCACCGATGGTATTCGCATTGGGGCAACGTTAGATCGCAATGGTCTTCGTCCACTTCGCTATTGCATAACACGATCAGGCAGAGTGGTAATGGCATCAGAAGCCGGAGCGCTTCCAGTTGATCCAAAAGATATTTTAGAGAAAGGTCGCATCACTCCAGGGAAGATGATGTTGGTTGATCTTGATCAAGGTAAAGTATTAGACGATGAGAAAGTAAAGCGCGCTATCTATGAAGGTAAGCCTTACTACAACTGGATTATTCAAAATCGTTTGAAGTTACGTCTTGAGCCAGAACAGGATTGGCAGGAAGATGATTACGATGATAGGACTTTGGTGAAGCGTCAACAAGTTTATGGTTACACTTCTGAAGATGTAAAAATGCTGTTGACACCGATGGCAGAAAAAGGATATGAAGCGATTGGTTCGATGGGTGATGATACGCCAATTGCTGTGCTATCAAAAGAGAGCCGACACATCTCGAATTATTTCAAACAACATTTTGCACAAGTAAGTAATCCTCCTATCGATCCAATTCGTGAACGCTTGGTAATGTCGTTGTTTACCCGGATAGGTGTAAGCTTAAATGTGTTGGAAGAAACACCAGAGCACACCAATCAAATACATATCTCGCAACCAGTATTACTCAGTTCAGATGTTGAAAAACTAAAGCATTTACCGGAACACGGTTTTGAATATGCTGTTATCCGTTCGGTGTTCTTAGCGGACGGGAAGCCTGGAAGATTGGAAGAAAGTATTACCCGCATTTGTCAGGAAGCTGAGAAAGCCGTTCGTGCCGGAAAGAAGATTATTGTTATTTCTGATAAAAAAATAAGCGAGGAATATGCACCGATTCCATCTATGCTTGCTACGGGTGCGGTGCATCATTATCTGGTAGAGAAAAGAATTCGTACACAAGCAGGATTGTTGGTAGAGGCTGGAGATGTTTGGGAGGTTCATCACTTCGCTACCATTATTGGATATGGAGCAAGTGCTGTAAATCCTTATCTGGCACTTGAAACCATACATAATCTGAATAAGGAAGGCGCGTTTCATAAACAGATTACAGATGAAGAAGCGTTTGCAAATTATCAGAAAGCAATTGGCAATGGATTGCTAAAGGTAATGTCGAAAATGGGTATCAGTACTTTACAGTCTTATCAATCTTCGCAGATTTTTGAAGCGTTAGGCTTGAGCAGCGAAGTAGTTGACAGATGTTTCAGAGGCACGATAAGTCGCATTGAAGGATTATCATTTGATGATTTAGCGCAAGAGGTTTTGGTGCGCCACGATCTGGCACACAAAAAAGAAAGCAAAGAGCTTCAGGTTGGTGGAATTTATCAGTGGAAGCGCAGAGGTGAGAAACACATGTTTAGTCCGGAGACCATTCACTTGCTTCAATACTCTACAAAGTCGAACAACTACAGCCTTTACAAAAAATACACACAGCGCATTAACGATCAATCAAAAGAATCATTAACCATTCGCGGTCTGTTGGAATTCAAAAAACGAAGCGCTATTCCAATTGAAGAAGTAGAGCCAGTTGAAGAAATCTTCAAGCGCTTTGCAACTGGAGCCATGTCATTTGGATCAATCTCTCACGAAGCGCATAGTACATTAGCCATTGCCATGAATCGCATTGGCGGGAAGAGTAACAGCGGTGAAGGTGGAGAAGATGAAATTCGTTTTGATAAAAAAGAAAATGGTGATTGGGAACGTTCAGCCATTAAGCAAGTAGCATCGGGTAGATTTGGCGTTACCAGTTATTACCTCGCTAACGCGGATGAACTGCAAATTAAAATGGCGCAAGGTGCTAAGCCTGGTGAAGGTGGCCAGCTTCCTGGCGATAAGGTTGATGAGTGGATTGGTCGTGTGCGTCATGCCACTCCTGGTGTTGGATTAATTTCTCCACCGCCACATCACGATATTTATTCAATCGAAGATTTAGCACAACTTATTTTTGATTTGAAGAATGCAAACCGTGCAGCACGTATCAATGTGAAGTTGGTTTCGCAAGCGGGTGTTGGCACTGTAGCAGCGGGCGTTGCAAAAGCGAAAGCAGATGCCATTTTAATTTCAGGTGCTGATGGAGGCACGGGAGCATCACCTCTTAGTTCATTACGCCATGCGGGTTTGCCTTGGGAACTTGGTTTAGCGGAAGCACATCAAACCTTAGTAAAGAATAATTTAAGAAGTCGCGTAACACTTCAAACTGACGGACAGATCAGAACAGGCCGTGACATTGCGATCGCTACTTTGCTAGGTGCAGAAGAATGGGGTGTTGCAACGGCAGCGCTTGTTGTTGAAGGATGTATCATGATGCGCAAGTGTCATTTGAATACTTGTCCTGTGGGAATTGCAACACAAGATTCTGAATTGCGCAAGTTGTTTACAGGCGATCCAAATCACGTAGTGAACTTCTTTACATTCCTCGCGAATGATTTGCGTGAGGTAATGGCGGAGTTAGGTTTCCGCACAGTGAATGAAATGGTAGGTCGTGCAGATGTATTGCGTGTTCGTCAAGATATTGATCATTGGAAAGTGAAGAAACTGGATCTTTCACCGATCCTTCATTTCGAACCCGTTCGGGAGCACATCGGACTTTACAAACAAATCGAACAAGATTTCGAGTTGGAAAAAGTTCTCGATTGGAAATTAGTGGAGGCTGCACGTCCTGCGTTGGATGATTGTGAACCAGTAAGCGCCAAATTTATTATTCGCAATACCGATCGTTCTACAGGAGCACTACTTTCCAATGAGATTTCGAAAAAATTTAAAGCAGCTGGTTTACCTGAAGACACCATTCATTTTCAATTCAAAGGTTCAGCAGGTCAAAGTTTCGCAGCATTCGTTGCTCCAGGTGTAACCTTCGAACTGGAAGGCGAAGCCAATGATTATTTCTGTAAAGGATTATCGGGAGGTAAATTGATTGTGTATCCTGATAAAGAATCAACTTTTAAACCAGAAGACAATATCATCATTGGTAACGTAGCATTCTATGGCGCGACTTCCGGTGAAGCCTTTATCCGAGGACAAGCAGGCGAACGTTTTTGTGTACGCAACTCAGGAGTGAAAGCAGTTGTGGAGGGAGTAGGTGATCACGCTTGCGAATACATGACGGGCGGACGGGTTGTCATCTTAGGCAAGACCGGCAGAAACTTCGCTGCAGGTATGAGCGGAGGTATTGCTTATGTGTTTGATCCTGAACACGCACTCGAAAGACTTTGCAACAAAGATATGGTTGAACTTGAAACCATGGAAGATGATGACAAAGTTGAAGTGAAAGCCATGATCGAAAAACATTTCAAATACACGGGCAGCGATCCTGCAGAGTGGGTTCTCGAGAATTGGGAAATAGCCGTTGATCTTTTTGTAAAGGTAATGCCGAAGGATTACAAGGCAGTGTTGGCAAAAAAGAAAGTACGCGGTGCACAACCGGCACCGGCACTCAAAGAAGTTGCCAAGTAAGTTATTCAAACGTAGACGACAACCAGAAAAGAAATAGAGCATGGGACAAGTAGATGGATTTATGAAGTTCAATCGCGAGATGCCAAAGACCCGCGACCCGAAAGAAAGACTTAAAGATTACAAGGAAGTTTATATTCCGGTTGATAAAGAGAAACTAAACAACCAGGCAGCACGCTGCATGGATTGTGGCGTTCCTTTCTGTCACAACGGCTGTCCGCTGGGCAATAACATTCCTGATTTTAACGATGCAGTGTATCAAGGTAAATGGGAAGAGGCTATTAATATTTTAAGCAGCACAAATAATTTTCCAGAGTTCACGGGAAGAATTTGTCCCGCGCCATGCGAAGCCAGTTGTGTGTTAGGCATTAACAACAAACCGGTTGCAATTGAATACATTGAAAAGACAATTGCTGAGACCGGTTTTGAAAAAGGCTACATAAAAGCGACTCCTCCAAAAAACAGAACAGGAAAACGTGTTGCTGTTGTGGGGTCTGGCCCTTCTGGTTTAGCTGCGGCTGCACAATTAAATAAAGCAGGACATTGGGTAACTGTTTTTGAACGAAGCGATAGAGTAGGTGGATTGTTACGTTATGGTATTCCTGATTTTAAATTGGAAAAGAAAGTTCTGGATCGAAGAATTCGGTTGATGGAACAAGAAGGAATTATCTTTCGCACCAACTCACACATTGGTGTAAACGTAAGTGCAAAACATTTGCACGATGAGTTTGATGCTGTGATAATGTGCGGAGGCGCTTCGGCACCACGTGATCTTCCGATTCCTGGAAGACAATTTAAAGGAGTTCATTTTGCAATGGAATTTTTAACGCAACAAAATAAACGCGGTGCAGGTGATCGGATTTTCTCAGGGGAAATTTTGGCGACCAGTAAAAATGTATTGGTGATTGGTGGAGGCGATACAGGATCAGATTGCGTAGGCACTTCAAATCGTCACGAAGCAAAATCAGTAACGCAGATTGAGTTGCTAGCAAAACCTCCGTTAATGAGAAATGAAAATAATCCGTGGCCACTATGGCCAATGATTCTAAATACTTCATCATCTCATGAAGAAGGCGTTAACCGTGATTGGGCGATTCTTACCAAAGAATTTGTCGGTGATAATACAGGGCGCCTTACGGGATTAAAATCTGTGAACATAAAGTGGGGAATAAATGATCAAGGTAAAATGGGCTTTGAAGAAATAGCGGGGACAGAATGCATTATCCCATGCGAATTGGCTTTGCTTGCTATCGGTTTTGTTGGTGCCGAAAAAGGTGGATTTGTTGGAGAGCTTGGCCTTGAACTGGATGAACGTGGAAATATCAAAACCGAAAATTATATGACAGCTCAGGAAGGTGTTTTCGCTGCCGGTGATGTTCGCAGAGGACAATCTTTAGTAGTGTGGGCAATCTCAGAAGGACGTGAAGCGGCAAGAGCAATTGATGTGTGGCTTATGGGAACCTCATCTCTTGAAGCGAAGGATGAATCATTTGTTCACATTGAACAGGAAGCATAGAAATAAAATCTGGAAGAATTGAAAAGGCCTCTCAAATTTGCGAGGCCTTTTTATTTGTTCTTAAAAATTAAAAGCAATAGTTTGTTTAAGCTCTTCACTCATGCTTAATGCTACCGGGCAAGTCAGTGCTGCACGTTTTAATTTCTCCTTCTGAATGTCAGTAGCAATCAAATTATCGTGGGTGAAGGTAATTTGGACCTCCTCAATTTTTCTCGGGCTCGCGGCCATAATCTTGACAATTTCAGATCGTAAACCCGTGAGATTAATATTTTCCCTTTCCGCTAGAATTCCCATAAGCGTCATCATGCAACTGTTTAAGGATGCGCAAGTGAGGTCAGTAGGGCTAAAAGCCTCTCCACGACCATTATTATCGGGTGGAGCATCGGTAATAACTTTATTGCCGGATTTCAGGTGCTCCACTTCAGTGCGTAAACCACCCATATAAATTGCTTTCATCGACACCATTGATCAATAACTTTAGGTTTTATCTTTGCGTTAGGGAAATTAAAATCTAAATTTATTCCAAAGAATCCAGTTGATCCATTTCCATTGAAAAAGATTTCAATTCTTATTTTTGCTCTCCTTATTTTGTCTTTTGGGGCATTTGCCCAAACGCAAGATAGTTATGAGTACCAATCAGAGTTTACCTGGGGTATAACTAAAAATACAGCAAGTGGATTAATCGGTGGTTTTACCTTTAAGAAAGCGAAGAAAATAAATGATAAAGTATTGGCGACTTATGGGCTCGAGATCGTCAATGTAAAACATCCGCAGGAAGTTCGGACGACTTCAGTGCAAACCGGCAACTTCTATATTTTTGGAAAAAGCAATTACCTGTATGCATTTCGTTTTCAATATGGAAGAGATGTTATACTCTTTAAAAAGGCGCCACAACAAGGAGTAGAAATAAAAGGAGTTTTTGCTGTTGGTCCATCCTTTGGTTTACAAACACCATATTATGTAGAATACACAGGCGATGCTGGTGGCTTCAATACGCAAACGTCACAATACAACACAAGTATACCAACTCAACAAATTTTAGGTGCCGGACGATTATTTGAAGGGCTGGGAGAATCTAAAATTAAACTCGGAGGCAATTTTAAAGCTGCAGTAAATTTTGAATTAGGAACCGTGAAAAGCCAAGTGACGGGTTTCGAGGCAGGGTTTCTTGTAGATGCCTACACATCACGAATTGAGTTGATGCCAACAGCAAAGAAATATTCAGTATACCCCACTCTTTTTCTAACATTATTCTACGGCACCAGAAAATAAGTAGTGCCGCAATTTTTTCAGCGGATATTTTATCTGCATTCTCTTTAAAACTCTCGTATCAAAAAATCGAACAAGTAGTCAAAATAATTGTACAAACATTTGCTGCGATGAGATAAGGGCGATTGATCTTTAACTTATTAAATCAATTCTTTCAACGCAATTTCAAAAGAGGCTTGAGCGATGCCTGTTTTTTTTGGATTTGCCTTGTGCGTTTTAACCATGGCATTACGAATTATTTTTGATATATCGTGGAAGATCGCAGCATCGTCCATGCTCACTTCACTTTCCATAAAGTAAGCAAACACACGTGCCATTCCGCAGTTCGCAATAAAATCAGGGATCACAGAAAATTTCTCATCAGCATACAGACCCGTTGCACCAAAAAATATTTCGGGATCAGCAAACGGCACATTAGCACCACAAGAAAAAACTTCAAGCTTAGAAGCCATCATTCGATCAACCTGATCTTTTGTAATTAAACGTGATGCAGCTGCTGGAATAAAAATTTCAAATTCGAGATCCCAAATGTTTTTATTCACATCATCAAACGAAAGCATGTCATCTGCTACTAGCTTATTGCCTTTTCGATTTACTACAAGCTTTCTCACTTCGTCAAGTGTAAACCCGGCTTGATTAATGAGTCCGCCTTCATGACTCACGATACCTACAATCTTAACACCGAATTGTGCAAGGTAAAATCCGGCAGCGGCACCTACATTTCCCCAGCCCTGAATGACAGCTCGTTTGTTTTTCAAATTACCTCCCCACAATTCATAGTAATGTTTTACTGTTTGAGCGATTCCATATACAGTGCACATATAGGCTACCGTATACTTCATTTTTAAAGAGGGAGTGAACTGTTCGTCTTCAATCAATTTTACAACTCCTTG
>JBKJOF010000001.1:0-57789 GCA_046595655.1 Chryseolinea sp.
AAATTAGAGTCTGCCCGTGATGTGATCGTAAGGCCATTGGCTGCAGCGCGATGTGACGGTGACAAAGCTTTTCTTTTCTATGATATTACGCCCGTGTTACAAGCAGGACTGGCCTTACATTATGTAGACCCCATCACTAAAAATATGTTCGGCAAAAAACCATTCAAAGCTCCATTTGCCATTGGTCATGAGTGTGTTGCTGAAATTATTTCTTGTGGTGATGAAGTAAAGAGTTTTAAAGTTGGCGATAAGGTAATTGTTCCGTGGGCGATTTCATGTGGAAGTTGTTCGCATTGTCTATCGGGGCTTACATCAAAGTGTACAGACGCAGGCGATACTTTTATTTCAAGTTTTGGATTTGGTGAAACATTAGGACCGTGGGGAGGAATGATTACCGATACCTTCAGAGTTCCCTTTGCAGACAATATGTTAGTAAAAATACCGCATGGGATGGATCCGATAGCGTTGGCCAGCGCCAGCGATAATATTCCATATGGATGGAGAACGGTAGCCCCTTACCTAAAAGAAAAACCAGGCGCATCCGTTTTAATTGTGGGAGGTGCAGCTGCCAGCATTGGCTTGTATGCAGCGAGTATAGCCGTTGCATTGGGTTCATCAAAGGTCGACTACTTAGATTACGATCCGGCACGATTAACAATAGCAAAGTCTTTAGGTGCTAATCCTATTGAAATAGGAAGTAGCAACAAGGGCAAGTGGTATCGAACTAACGCTCCCCAAATAAAAGGTAGCTATCCAATTACGGTCGATGCCAGTATGAATCAAGATGGACTTCGGTTCGCGATTCGGTCTCTTGCCCCAGGTGGTATCTGCACAACGGTAGGATACTATTTTCAAAAAGGAACATCTATTCCTTTGATGCAGATGTATGCGAATGACTCGACACTTCGCACGGGCATCTCTCATGCACGCGCTTCCCTTCCCGATGTCTTAGCTTTAATTGAAAGTAGAAAATTTCAACCAGAAAAAATTACAACACTTTTGGCGAACTGGGAAGATGCACCAGAAGCCTATTTAGAACGGACAACAAAAGTAATTATTCACAGGCCTTCACTATTTTCGAATCATAAAGCACTTTAATTGATAAGGACCGGTTCATTTTTTTACTTTGATTAATATTGCTCAGGCGAGTGCGAATTTCAGATTGTCGTGGAAGACAAAACTTATCTGTAAATTGATTTAATATTCTAATCTAAGGCAAGCATGTCATTCCTCTTCGTACTTGTTAACAGCATAAAACTTGTTATTCTTACTTTATTTCTGTTCATCAACTTGAATGATAAAGGTTCTCCGGGGTGGGCTTTTCAACACGCTGTGTTTGTCATGATTTTTTTATTCCTCTTTTTACCTTTGTCATTCTTCGAAAAATCAATTCTCAACTCAAAGTCGGTTCTGCGCATTTTTACTTACATACCGTTGCTCATGTCGCTGCTTAATTGGATCCCTCTGTTTCTTGGCAACTGGTCTACTAAAGCATTTATTGTGACGCAAATAGTAAGCCTAGTGCTTACGGTGTTGTTGATCATCGTATATTTTAAACCAACGCTGGGCAAGACTTTATAGAGAGCGTCAAGAAATTCGCATTTCCTTCTTGCGTTACATCAACTATTTACCGCAGTTGAATAAGTTTGTGATCAATTTAAAATATGTCTCAATCTGAACATCCCTTACGAAATCGGAAAATAAGTATTGATCACATCCTCAAGCATTGCTTTTGTAAGCGGTTTCGTCTTAAAACCGCGAACAATGTTTAGTGCCTTCGCCCGATCTCGGGTATTATCAGAGGTGGTGAGCATTACCACTATTGCTTTACTGTGCAACTCCTCATCAAGTATATTGTACTCTGTAAGAAATTCCCACCCATTCATGCCCGGCATGTTGATATCTAAAAATATTAAATCGGGATGGGGTAATAATTTCGATTTTAAATAGTCGAGAGCTTTGAAACCCGAATTCATTATAGTGATGGTATCAATCAAATGTGTTTTTTTTATTTCTCTTTCGTGAAAAAAATTATCATCAGGGTTGTCATCGATTAACATAATGCTTTTGCAACCAGGTCTTTTGTTCATTGCATTAAAATTGAAATGGTAAAATAAAACGTAGTGCCTCGACCCAGGGTTGATTCAAGCCAGATCTCTCCCTGATGTAATTGTGCTATCTTTTTGCAATTGGCCAGGCCAATTCCGTTCCCTTCATATTCGTCAGTACTATGCAAACGCTGAAAGATCTGAAACACACGATCAAAATGAATTGCTGAAATTCCGATTCCATTATCGCTAACAGAGAACTGCCATTTTTTATCAAGTTGAGTTGACGTAATTATGATCTTTGGTCGCACACCCGCACCCTTCTTCTGAAATTTGATGGAGTTTGTGATGAGATTCTGAAACATCTGTCTGATTTGGGATTCGTAAACATATAACTCGGGCATTTCACCAATCTCCAAAACGGTGTCAGATTCTTTTATTAAAGTGTCAAGATCGGTAATCACATCCTCAATCAATTCGCGACAACTAACGAAGGATAGTTTTTTGTTCAGGTTCAATTGAGAAAAGTGCAGCAATGATTTAATCAAGATGCTCATTCTGCTTGTAGCATTATTAACAGATTGAAGATATTTGTGTGCTTTGCTATCTAATAATACCAAATAATCCTCTTCAAATATCTACATATAATTACAGACCGTGCGCAGTGGCTCCTGAAGATCGTGAGAGGCGATATAGGCAAATTGTTGGAGTTCATTGTGTTGTTTTTTTAGCGTTGCCTCCTGAATCTTTCTCTCAGTAACATCGATGATAGATGCCAATACCATATTTCCGGCCGCTGTTTCGAGAGGGTTCAATCCAATTTCTAGCTGTATTGCAGTGCCATTCTTTTTATGGGTGAATATATCTCTTCCTGCTCCCATGGGTCGTGATTGCGCGTCTCTTAAAAATTGATTGCGTTGATGAGTATGCTGACCTCTCAATTGTTCTGGAAGCATGATTTCAATCGGTTGTCCGATAAGCTCGATCCGGTCGTATCCAAAAAGTTTTTCAGTTTGATTGTTCACCATGATAATGCGACCTTGATCGTCCACCAACACAATGGCATTAGGAGCCGATTCCACTACCCATCTGAATTGTTCTTCCGCCTTCTTCAGTGCTAAATTCGCCATGATTAATTCGTCTGCGCATTTTTCTTTCTCTCCGTTTTGAAAGGCGAATTCTTCATTGGCAATAATCAGCTCGGCCGCTCTTTTTTCTTTCTCCTTATTTTGAAAAATAAGTTCTTTATTGGCAACTACCAGTTCGGCTGCACGTCTTTCTTTCTCTTCATTTTGAAACGCCAGTTCACTGTTGGCAATGATCAATTCCGCAGCCCTCTTTTCTTTCTCTTCGTTTTGAAAAACAAGTTCACGGTATGCCACAATTAATTCAGCGGCACGTTTTTCTTTCTCATCATTTTGAAAAGCCAGTTCACCATTGGCTATGATCAACTCCGCTGCGCGCTTTTCCTTCTCCTCGTTTTGAAAAACAAGTTCGCGATTCGCGATAATTAATTCCACAGCACGTTTTTCTTTTTCGTTATTCTGAAAGACAAGTTCACGGTTAGCGATGCGCAATTCAGCCGCGCGCTTCTCCTTTTCTTCATTCTGATAAGCAAGTTCGATGTTCGCTATTATCAACTCCGCTGCCCGCTCCTGCTTTTCTTCCGCTTGATGGATCAATTCTTTATCCGCAATAATTAACTCAGCGGCCCGCTTCCATCGTTCCTTGTTTTGAAAGGCAAGTTTCTTTTTTGCAATGATTAACTCCGCTGCGCGCTTTCCTTTCTCTTCGTTCTGATACGCCAGCTCCAATTTGGCAACAAGTAATTCGGCAGAACGTTTTTTATTTTCTTTCTTTAGAAAGATCAATTCCTTATTTGCGATCATTAACTCCGATGCGTTCCTTTCTCTTTCCTTTTTGTGTAAGGCTTCTCTTTTGGAAACATCTTCTGCAGATTCTTCTTTGCTCATCACAGTAAAAATTAATTGCGCATCTCACATGAAAGTTTGATTGATAAGCAGTCACCAATATGACGAGTTTTATCGCTTAGTAACAAACTTTCTTTCCTAAGGCTATTCTGGTTGAAAAAAACAGAATTAGCTGAACAACGTAGCTCGGTTAGGGTAGGTAACCGAGTATAACTTATAGCATATGGAATACAACTGTAACACGAAGGTACAACATATACACTAGCAACTCACATTAAATTTAAAGTACCAATAATTGCCCTTTCAGCACTGAATAATGAATCTGGAGAGCGCTGTGTATTCCACGGTAGGGAATAGGTGTCGTTGAACTAAATAAAACGGCAAATAGAATTTCCCTTCATCAACTGCTCACGCAACCCGAATAAAAACATCAAAACGCATACCCGTATTTTTACTGTACCTGTTGGCAAATGATGCCATGATGGTTCTATACTATTCGCCTGCAAATGCCAAGACCAATACCTATCCCGATATAGTCCTGTGGGATGTGAAGACGTTGGAACGACAACCTTGGTGTTGGGCGGTCATTAAAATTATTTGAATTTAGAATTGGGTTTGAGGAAGCATTAGATTCCATGAGACAGGTGACCTTGACGGGAGAAAAATCTTTCTGAATGATGATCTTATTGTGAAAATTATTATTTGATTTAATCCGTCTGATTTGTCGAAGATGCCGATCAACATGACCATATTGGATAATGTAGTCTTGAATAGACTGATCATATAGCCATTGGTAAAGGTTAGGAAGTAAAGTCTGAAATTAACATCGGTACTTCTGATGTTTGAAATAATTCTATCACAATAAGCATTGAATAATTTGATATTCGCAATGCCGTGCGCAATCCGCTTTGGAATGATACTGTTGTTAGCCACTTTTTCGTTAAGGTACGTTTGCAGGTATCCTCTCAAGGTTGGCAAGACAAAGATCACCATGAGAAATGTTCTGTTTGTTATAGACATTAAAAGCAAGACGTGAATTATTCCAAAGATCAACGCCTGAAGAATATTTCCCAACTGTTTCAGGGACTTCAATCTTCATGATGGATGCGCATTAAATTACCTAAATAATATAGTATGACTTTGAGGAAGCATCAGAGTCCTTTATGCAAGTATTTTGATGGTCCGATTACTGTCACTGGATTCTACCGTCATTCTTCAATGAAGGTAGCTATGGCTGCAGTATGAGAGTGGAGCAACAGTGCAAGATATAGCATGGCAGACTGATGACACTCTCATAGCAGACCATATGTTGCTGATTAATGGATTACCTGCATTGTTGAGGTTCTTTCAATATACATGAACCAATCTTTGCGAAATTTTCAAAACCGTATTTGATCCCGTTGTTTTGTTTGCAAATCGTCAAGGGTCGTGCTGTCCCTGTGTAGAGTGTTGTGTACTTTAGAGAAAAGAAAAAAGACATGGCTTATCTAAAAGACTCACCATTTGAAGGCTTGCGCGGAACATTGGGAGACTTGGTGTTCCGTACCTGGAATGGCAAGACATACGTGTATCCAAAATCGACTAAACCGCGTAAAGAAAGTGCTGCACAGAAAGCGAATCGCGACAAATTCCGCAACGCTTCTATGAAAGCTAAACAATTGCTGCAGGATGTAAAGGTACTGGCGCATTACGAAAATGAAGCACTAAGGCTGCAATTACCTAATGCCTATACAGCTGCGTTGAAGGACATGATGAAATGAAAGCATTGCCTGATCCAGTTCCGGACAAGCGCTTCCTTTACCACCTCAGCTAAGTTTTTATAACGGTGTTGCTCAGAGTATTCATTCAATGTGTTATGTACCCTCTACACCGAACCATCTCGCGAAGAAGCCTGGCTCCTTCAAGAAAGTCTGAACTATTGTTACTTTATAATTCGAGAACTGAAGCGAGCGAGGGAATGACGAAAAAGTAAAATATCATTAGACACTGGTAATCTGCGCCCGAACGGACGTATGAACGATGCTTGAGCGTTTGAGAATTGAAAACCTCAGCTTGGTAATAACTATAATGAATGGGCAATTCTTTCCACACTATTAACATTTTCATTGTAGTTCTGTTTTATTAACCATTACGTTTTTCTGTCAAGCGTATTATTTTCATTCGAAATAAAAATTAAAGCCAATTTTAATTTCGATATTTATTGAGTTGTTGTATGTATTTTAAGTCCCGAGGTCTTTTCTCCAATGAGCATGACTGATTTTATATTTCTCAAAGTAAATTCTATACTCGCGTGGTTACTGTCATCCATTAGTACAAGATATGGATATGGATATGGATATAGATACCGGTATAATAGATTAGTCTATAGAGACGAACATTATCAATCTCAAAACATTTTAGCGCGGATCAGCGATTTTCAAACGGTCTACGAATACGTTAACGACCCAACCGTACATGGTATAAATACACTTTGCAAAATTTCTCCACTCGATATTGATTTCTTTAGTAATGAAGATGCTGTAAGAAAAGTAAAAGGAGAACCCCGATATAGAAAACGCTATGAACGTCCAGGCTTTTCTCATGATGTACTTTTTTATAACGAAAAAATAGGAGGATTAAACTTAACTACCCAATTTCATTTTTATAATTCGAAGCTCTGGATAATTAAACAGGTTATTTCCTATACCAATGAAAAGGATCGTAGCAAGGTCATCGACCTATTATTTGAAAAGTATTCTTTAACTGGAGAGACAAATAGATTTCTTGAAAAATCCTTTCGTGTAACCGATAGTTTAGGAAGTACCTTCTTGATTAAAATTGACATCAGAATAGAAATAATTTATTCAAATTTTGATGCGGTGCTTTTAGATAAATTACAAATAATTCGCACCAGACTAAAGCAGGAAGCTAAAAAGGATGAAAGGATCACTGAGCTAAGGCTGTTACGGAATTTGTAAATGATCCTATTTTTTTTCAACAACATCTTTTAACTTTTGAAGAACTGCGTTCCAGTTTTTAATACTACCTGCTTTTGCTTTTTCATTTTCATTATTGTCCTGCGTTAGGGATAAGACGGTGTTATCATCTTCTTTTAATAATGTATAGGTAATCGTTTTATAGTTTTCGGACTTGTCATCTTTGCCCGACATGCCACTGAGATAAGTGTGTTGTAATATTTTGTTTGGCTCCATTTTTTTAATTACTCCTTTGTCTTGGTAAGATTTACCTTCGTATTCTCCTTTCCAAAGGATGGAATTTCCTTCTTTCCAGTCAGAAATTACTTCTGCACCAAACATATATTGCTTGATCAGTTTTGGATTGATAAGTGCATCCCATACTTTGTTTGGTGTAGCATGAATGCAAATGGATGCATTTGCTGTTAAATTTTCTCTCATAGTCTTGATTTCTATTGTGTGATTTAAATCTATCTCACGAAGATGGCATCACCATACTAAAAAGCATTTCATATTTCTATAAATAAGTTACATGATTCACACATTTCTGTTGCCATGAATTTTGTTACGTATAATCATTACCTGGTTCATGTCTTGCGCAAAGGCAAGCAAAGGCGCGGGGCTTTGGCAAACAGCAATCTGAAGACTGTTAGATAGTAGGTAAAAGTGTCTCTTACAGTTCCGCCACTCGGGAAGGAATTATAGTGTGATAAAAATAAGAAATGACATCAAACTTCATTTTTTTAACTGGTTGGGATGTTACCGTGTCACTTCGATTTTGTTGCAACAAGTATCTCAATTATAATCGTGCTGCCTTTACCTTACACACTTATGATTGCTTTACATATTTCACTGGTTTTTCTAATTCTAGGAACCAGAGTGATCTTCCTGACTTCCGCACTGGGACACCCATTTTACAAGTTGAATAACTTTGCTAAAAATTTCTGTTCCTCATTAAGCAATAGCACCCGGTTAAAAATTTCATTGGATTTTGTGCGGTGATACAATAAATAGTCTTTGCTATTTCTATGGCTTTCTCAGGGCTTAGCTCTGTGTTTAGTTCTTTAAGCTGTCTTTCAAGTTCTTTATAAATCTTATAGGCAACAAAGGCTATGCAGATATGCGCTTCTATCCTGTTTGGTAATTGATGGTAGATAGGTCTGATCTTGATATCGCTTTTCGCAACTCTAAATGCTTCTTCTATTCTCCACAGGTGACCATAGTTGCTAATTATATCATCCTTACTTAACACGGTGTTAGTTAAGTAGCCTTTCAACCCATCCCATTTTTTGTCTTGTTCAATTTTAGCCTGATCCAAAATCACGTCTATCGTGCCCGTCATTTTTAAAAACTTATTATACCCTTTGTTATTGATCTGGTTTTTGGTCAGCTTTTTTGCACTGATTAGTTTTTCCAATTTTAATATTCCCTTTTTTCTATTGTACTCATCTTTTCTAGCCCTGCTATCGGAGTAGCTGATGACTATTCTGTTTTGATCATCTTTTTGTATGATATGGCTTTCTCCATTTTTTAGCTTTAGTGCCAGTATCTGATTTTTTATCTCGCGCGATTCGTTTTTTATTCTACCCCCTAAAATATATTGGCAATGATTCTGTTGTAACGCTTGTATGTTTTTGGTGGACAACAATCCAGCATCGGCTACGATGACCAAGTCTTGGAGCTTATAAGTACGCTTAAAGAGGTTCACTACGGGAAGCATAGTGTCGCCTTCAAATTTATTGCCTTTATAAATTTCATATGCTAATGGATACCCTCCCGTACTTACCAGCAATCCTAAAACAATCTGAGGGCACTGATGCTTACCATCTTTGGAGTAACCCGTCTTGCGTAGTTTATCTTCTTGTTCAATTTCAAAGTATAGTGTGGTTACATCATAGAAAACAATACTGATCTTGTTATCTAATATTTTTAAGGTATGCTCATAACTAATTTGCTGCACAGCTCTCTTTTGCGTACGGTGAAGTTTATCCAGATATCTGTAAATCTTATCTTCATCAGTTTCATATCCTTCATATCTGCGCAGGTGGTCTGTAGTTTTTAGTTTGCTGCCAGGATAGCACAATCGAGCTAGTACTAATTTTCTAAATAATTCGTCCTTTACTTTATTAAAACCGATGTCATTGAAAATCCTGCCAAGCAAAAGCTGCGGGCCGACAATGCTAATTTGCTTAACCCCATCAATGAAGTGCTCAAATAAATCATCAACTTTATCAAAATCAATCTCTAAACTTTTCTGCTTTTTTATCCACAACTCACCCTGACCAAGTAACTTCTCTATCGACTGGATATCCGATGAGCTTCCTATCGTTTTCACTACCTTATAGTGCCCAGAAGATTTATCGATAACTTGAATACTGACAATTCCACTCTTGTTTTGTTTCCGTCTCACAAACATGGATAAAGGTAAAACCAAAATCCTGGGACACCCAATTACACTTCAAAAAGCACCTATAAGCATATAAAAACATCGATTATTTTCTCGTTTCAAAAAAGTGCGGAAGTCAGGAGAGTGATCTTCATGCCGGATTTCAGTGTCACCGTTTTCCGGGATGCTGATCTTCACGATACAGACACTAAAAATATCGGAATGCTGAATTGATTTTGTGGACGCATCAGAGTCCTTGAGGCAAGTAACTCTGATGGGTAAGTGTCATAAACCAGGTTTGAACCGATCGAACGATCTCCAATACTTATCCTTATAAATATCGAAAGTGATCTTCATGTGGGCATACTCATTACTCAACCCAAGTAATACTTTTGACGGTTTCCGGAAATCCTTACAAACAAAGTAAACCTCCCTCACACCACTTACGGTTTGCCTGCCTATGTTTAAATATCCATCATGATCTTTAAGGTCCGCGAGCGCCTTATCCTCAATTGTATTCAGCAATTGATATGTTTCCTGATCTGGCATTCCGTTGTTTGCCTTTCCGTCAAATTCGATGGTAAGAGTAATTACCCAAGGATGAGATGCTTTATTTTTCCAGTTCAATATCTCAGTATTGATTGTAGCGATCAATATATTTCCACTTTCAAGTTCCGCTTCGAGAACCGAAAATTCTGCATCGTCCGTATTTTGCAACGTTCCTTCATATCTTTCTATGAATTCCTTTTGACGCCAAATTAAGAAGTCTTTTAATTTGACGATCGGTATCAGTTCCTTTTTTGCCTCACCTCTTCCTACAACGTCAAGATTGTCTATTAATGTGGCTGAATTTAATTCACCTATATAATGATCGATAAAAATATACGTTCCGTTTACTATTACGGACTTATCTGTCTCATTGAAATCTCTATGGACAATGGTAATATCAATTTCATCTGGAAACTCTGTATGTTCGTTTGAGTAGAATGACAAGCTCTCAGCGTTGAAATCGTAGTTAGCCATTTTAATATTAACATCCTTAATATCCAATGCGGGTTTTAAAGCTGTGAATTTCCATCCTGCAATTGTCGGTGCCGCTTTTACCAGTTCCTCAACAAAAACAATATTTTTTACTGCACCTTCTGCACTTAGAACAAGTTCAGCTGTGTCATCACCCTCCATGCCTGTGAGGAAGAAATAACCATCATTCAGTTCGGCAAGTTTAGGAGACAACTTATCAAAAAAGTCTTGCTCAATATTATTGCCCTTTTTTACGGCATTGAAAAAAGTATTTTTATACTTGTTAAACCAAATCCAAAAGTCATTATAGTTCTTTATTGATTCTTTTTTCCTTTTCAATAGATCTTTTAGAAAACTCATTTTTATCAGTTTGTATTATTTGTATTACAATAGTTCCATACTGTTTATAATGGCATACAACAATTCGATATTAAAACTACTAAATACATCAATACTGTTTACCCCACAAGTTAAGCCTACAAATTAAATTATACAAACCATTGAAAGTTAACGTAATCAAAGTTGCAACCAAAGTTAGCACGGTCTCACCACTGACATTCAGCGCCAACAATGGTATGCTTGCTCGTTTTGGAAAACAAAGTTGAATAAGTAGGTTCAAATTCCTATCGCATGCAACACGGTCTTATTTAATATTTATAATTACACAATATCAATTAACTTTCCCACATGGATTTTAATCACGATACATTCCTCAACAAACTCGCACAAACCACCGACTCTCCCTATCTTATTTCCATCGAGCGGGCTGAAGGCATTTACCTTTACTCGCCCGAGGGCAAACGGTATGCGGATATGATCTCAGGGATCGGGGTGAGCAATGTGGGGCATCGGCATCCGCATGTGTTGCGCGCAATAAAGGAGCAGCTCGATAAACATTTGCATATTATGGTGTATGGGGAGTATGTTCAGTCTACTCCGAATCAACTCGCGAAGAAGCTTACTTCGCTCCTTCCGAAAAATCTGAACTGTTGTTACTTCGTGAATTCAGGAACGGAAGCAAATGAGGGCGCCTTGAAATTAGCCAAACGCTTTACGGGCAGAACGGAAATGATTGCGTGCCATAAATCGTATCACGGCAGTACACATGGTTCGTTGTCTGTGTCGGGTAATGAAGTGAAGAAGCAGGCGTTTCGTCCGTTGCTGCCGGATGTCACGTTCATTACGTTCAACAACGAAAAAGATCTTCAATACATTACTACGAACACGGCCTGCGTGATTATCGAAACTATCCAAGGGGATGCGGGTGTGCGAGTGCCAACACTTGCGTACATGAAAGCCCTGCGAAAGAAATGCACAGACACGGGAACGATTCTTATTTTCGATGAAATCCAATGCGGTATGGGCCGAACGGGTACGTTGTTTGCATTCGAGCAATTTGATGTGGTGCCCGATATTCTCACCATTGCGAAAGCGTTTGGTGGTGGTCTTCCGATCGGTGCGTTTATCACAGATAAAAAAATAATGGAAGTGCTCACGCACAACCCAATGCTGGGGCATATTACCACTTTTGGCGGAAACCCTGTGTGTTGTGCCGCAGCACTGGCTACGTTGGAAGTGATTGAAGAAGAGAAGTTATTATCGAAGGTAGAAGCAAAAGGTAAACTGATTGAGAGTTTACTGAACCATAAGTCAATTAAAGAGATCAGGCGATTCGGTCTGTTGTTCGCTATCGATTTTGATTCGGCTGACATCGTGGTGCGCATTGTGAATCATGCCAAAGAAGATGGTGTGATTTGCTACTGGTTTTTATCGCACCCCAATAGTTTTCGCATTGCTCCTCCCCTCACCATTACGGAAGATGAGATAAAGGAATCGTGTGCTGTTATTTTGAAAGCAATTGATAAGTCGGCAGTGTGAGAGTTGCCGGTTATCGGTAATCAGTGATCGGTATTCAGTGATCAGTAATCAGTGATCGGTAATCGGTAAAATGATGTCAGTCTAATCTGGCTGGGTTTCTAATTGCTGTCATTCTTTTATCATCATTATTATTTTGAAGGCAATGGATAAATCAACAACTTGAGGCATGTCAGGAATTAAGAAAACTTTCGATCTATTAGATTATTCATACAAGATACTGGTGGTGATCGCGCTGCTCATTGTGTTGTGCATTTTCGCTGCCGATATTATTATACCGATTTGCTTTTCGGCCATCTTCGCCATTGTGATGTTACCCGCAGTAAAATTTCTAGAACGTAAATTGCCTACTTCCCTGGCTATTACTTTGATGCTGATCATTACGCTGGGAACTTTAGTATTGTTCCTGTGGCTGATCGTAAATCAGATTACAAGTTTGGTAGCGGATCTTCCAGACCTCGAAGCCAAATTCGATTTGATGGAAGGTAACGTGAATACGTTTCTGCGCAAATATTTTGGTCTCAACAAAGCGGAACGTAGCCAATTTTTTAAATCAGGCATTGGTAGTTTAAGTAGTTATGCTACTACGTTACTTGCATCTACTACAAATGTAATTTCGCTGATCATTCAGATTCCAATTTACGTTTTTCTTTTCCTGGTGTATCGCGATCGGTTCAAAGCATTCTTCGAAAGCATGTTGCCTTCAGCCGAAGAATTTACGTGGAAGAAAGAAGTAGAGAAAGTAATTCAAGGTTACATCTCTGGTTTGTTGTTGGTAACGCTCATCATTGCAGCACTTAATACCATTGGTCTCGCGATATTAGGAATTGAACATGCTATTTTCTTTGGAATACTTTCGGGCGTGCTAACGGTTATTCCGTATGTCGGCATTTTCATTGGTGCTACCTTACCCGTAATCATGGCGTTGTTAACGAAAGACAGCATCTGGTATGCCGGTGGTGTGATTGCTATTTTCTCAACCGTACAGTTTCTCGAAGGTAATTTTATTACACCGCGCATTACAGGATCGAAAGTGAGCATCAATGCACTCGCTGCGATTATTGCATTATTGATTGGAGGAAAAATTCTCGGCATTGCCGGAATGATATTAGCGATACCGGCACTTGGAGTTTTGAAGATCTTATTATCACAAACTTACTATCTAAAACATTTTGTAATTCTGATTGAAGATAGTCCGCTTTTAAAAAAGAGTGAGCCGGAGCTTGTCAACCTCGAAGATGGTGCTAGTCAGGTTAAGGATTTGGAATGACATATTAAATAGTTTCGAGTTTAAAGTTTCGAGTTGTGTATCGCCACTTTAAGAGTCAAGAAACTCGAAACTCTAGACCCGAAACTCGAACATTAAATTCAAAACTCTAGACTTAATTTTTATTTCCGTATTCTCCACTCAGAAGGATACAAATTATTCATTCTATTATCCAACACATTCGCCCAACCTAATGGAACACCATTATACTGAATGAGGGCAAATCCTTTTTTCTCTCCATGTACTTCTAACGTTTCTTTTCTTAGGTATTGCAAGGCCTGAGGAAGTTCAACATCCAATACCGTGAAATGATCTTTGTTGAGTTCTATTGATAATGCAAGCGCATGTTCCGGAATCAGCTTCTCATGTTTTACGGTTGCCATGGAAGTTCCGGCAGAGATAAGGTAAAGGTTCTTCGCTAAAAATTCAATTTCAAAGTTTTTGTTCTTCGGAAAGAACTGAACTTGATCGTTTCGGATGATGAAGGTTTTTTCTTCTGGCGTGCGTACCCACTGACTGAGTTGATCAATGATCTTTTTAGATGGTGCAGTAAATGAACTTTTATAATTCATTCTACTTTCACCTCCATTTGTTTTTCTCATTACAGACAAGAAAAATCCTTCGCCCTTTACTTTGTGGGGAAAGAAACGATAGCCCATAACATTATCTTTCGTTGTCTGCTCAACATTCCAGGATGGATCGAGTTGAAGGGAAATGAATTCAACATCTTGCTCCTCTTTTAGCCACGCAAGGTTTTCTTCGTTCTCTTCTTCATTGTATGTACAAGTAGAGTAAATTAAAATACCTCCTTGTTTTAAAGCGGGCAATACATCACTTAATATTCTGCGTTGTCGTTTAGAGCACAGCGCTACATTGTCGGGTGACCACTCGGTCATGGCATTGGGATCTTTGCGAAAAAGTCCTTCGCCCGAACAGGGTGCATCCACTACCACCACATCAAAGAAATTTCTTAATCGGTCGAAGTCGTGAGGATCGTTGCTGGTGACGACTGCATTTGAGTATCCCCACTTCTGAATATTTTCAGAAAGAATGTTAGCACGAGTACGAATCACTTCATTCGAAATCAACAAACTTTCTTTGTTCATCAAACTTAATAAGTGTGTTGACTTCCCGCCCGGTGCTGCGCAAAGATCAAGTACATTCAATGCTTTGGTTTGATCGACTGCCTGAAGAAATGCTTGCTCTACAAACATGGAGCTGGCTTCTTGCACATAATAACTTCCTCCGTGAAAGGTAGGATCGAGCGTGAACGATGGGCGCTCGTTTAAATAATATCCACTTTTACACCAGGGGATTTTCTCTATATATAGATGAGGAAATCCTTTCGCTTCGTTGACGCGTAAGCTGGTAGGTGAGTTTGTTATTAAAGAATCGAGAATTTGTTGCGAGTCATTGGGACGTTGGGCTCGGAGTTGATTCGAAAAGGCTTCTGGAATACTAGCAATCATATTACAATATGATGCTTTTCGTTGTAATCCATAATCTTCGTCAAACTATTTATCATTTGCTCATACTCCTTTTTTCCTAGTAGGTTTTTATAAACCTCCATCAGGTCGCGGACGCAATACCGTGCTTTAATGACAAAGCGTTTGCCTTTATCGGTTAAGGCAATAATGGTACTTCGTTTGTCATTATCATCGATATTGGTTTCAATGTATTCTTTCTCTAGAAGATCTTTTACCACCTTGCTCATGGCTTGCTTACTGATTTTCGCAATGGAGGCCAACTCATTATTATTGGTTCCTTCAGGTTTGATATTCATGATTAACGGCAAATGCGACAGGGTAAAGTCATCGTAGCCATGACTTGACAACTCTTTAATCACCCACGTGTCGTACTGGCGTTTGCTAATGCTGATGATTTTTCCCCAGTTCCGGATCTTAATGTGTTCGGTCTCTTGCAATAAATTATCTAATTCTGCCCTTTTCATGACACAAAAGTACAACAAAAAATAAAATAGTCAACAAGGTTGACAATTTAGTCAACCTGGTTTACTTTTGTCCCACAAACCAAAAATGGACATGGAAAACACAGAATCCTCCAAAAAGAAAAACCCTCTCATCTTTGTGATGCTGGGTATTGCCGTTATAGCTGCCTTCTTCGGAATTAAATCGTTGCTTCACAACATGAAAGTGGAAGCAACCGACAACGCACAGATCGAATCACGTTCGGTACCTGTCATTTCAAGAGTGGCAGGATATGTAGACTCATTAGGCATAGATGATTATGAGCTGGTGAAAGATGGTGAGTTGCTCATCAAGATAGATGATAGAGAGTATAAAATTGCAGTAACACAGGCACAAGCCGATCTGATGAGTGCGCAAGCTGACATGACCAACGCACATGCTGCCTATAATAATAGTATCGCCAACAAAAAGGTATCGAGTGCTAACGCAGCCGTTCAACAAACCCGCTTGACCAAAGCAAAAAATGATTTAGATCGTGATGAAGCTTTACAGAAAGAAGGAGCCGTTGCGCAAAAGCAAGTAGACGACAGTCGCTCAGCTTATGATGGGGCGAACAAACAATACTCCGCTAACACCGAACAGATTAATTTAGCGAGCACACAAGTAGCGATTGCCGAAGCACAACTTCAAAAAATTAAAGCACTGATCGAAACCCGCAAAGCCAATCTAGACCAAGCACAATTAAAACTTACCTATTGCAAAGTTGTAGCACCAATCACTGGAAAGATTGGAAGAAGAGGAATTGAAAAAGGACAATTCATTCAAGCCGGTGCTCCTTTGTTCTCGGTTGTGAATGATGAGCACTATTGGATCATCGCCAACTTTAAAGAAACGCAGTTAGAAAAAATGAAGGAAGGTCAGGATGTAACCATCGAGTTGGATGGATATCCGGATGCAGAGATGACGGGTAAGGTAACTTCATTCAGCCAGGCAACGGGTTCAAAGTTCGCGTTACTTCCTGCTGATAATGCTACTGGAAACTTCGTGAAAGTAACACAACGTGTGCCTGTAAAAATCGAAATTACGAATGCAGATAAATACAAAGACATTCTTCGTGCTGGCTTGAGTGTAAAGGTAGAAGTAAGCATAAAGTAATATGGCGCTAAAAGGTTTTGCAAGAGCGATCATCGTGATAACCACGATATCAGCCGCCATCATGGAGCTGATCGATACCTCTATCGTAAACGTGGCGCTTGCTCCCATCGCAGGAAATTTAGGATCCACCATTGAAGATGCTTCGTGGATCATTACTGCGTATGCGATTGCAAACGTGATCATCATTCCGTTAACCGGATTCTTTGCTCGTCTGTTTGGAAGGAAGCGTTACTACATTGGCTCAATCATTCTGTTTACTATCGCCTCGTACATGTGTGGCGAGTCGAGCAGTTTATTGATGCTGGTAATCTGGCGTTTTATTCAAGGAATTGGTGGTGGGGCTTTGCTCTCTACATCACAAGGTATTTTGTTTGATGCGTTCGAACCAGAAAAGCGCCCTATGGCAGCCGGTATGTTTGGAATGGGCATTGTACTCGGCCCTACCATCGGTCCGATATTAGGTGGAATCATTGTAGACAACTATGCATGGCCATTGATATTCGATATCAATATTCCATTTGGAATTGTGGCTACCATCCTGGCTTTACAATTTGTTCCAGATGATACTGAAGAACAATTAGCCAACAGGAAGAACGTGGTGATTGATTACATCGGTATTTCATTTCTCACCATTGGTGTAGGAAGTCTTCAATATGTATTAGAGAAAGGGCAATCAGAAAATTGGTTCGAAGCCCCAAGCATTCTGATTCTTACCATCGTTGCTGCCTTCACGCTCATTGCGTTTGTCTATCGACAACTGACGAGCGAGAATCCTCTTATCAATCTAAAAGTAATGCGAAACCGAAACATGATTGCCAGCAATTTGTTGACGTTTGTTGTAGGCTTCGGATTATTTGGTTCGATCTTCATCTTCCCGGTTTTAGTTCAACGTGTATTGGGTTACACACCAACAGATGCCGGCTTCGGTTTATTGCCGAGTGCACTTGTGGCGATTTTCGCCATGCCCATCATAGGTAAAACTCTGGGATCTGGCACACCACCGTTGGTATATGTCATCATCGGTTTCATTGCGTTTATTCTTCACGGTTATACTTCTGCGTTAGCCGATCCTAATGCGGGTCTGGCATTCTTTATCTTTCCACAGATTCTTCGTGGATTGGGAACAGCTTGTCTCATTGTACCGCTGATTAATCAGGCTGTAGTTGGATTAACGCCACAGGAAATGCCTTCGGGCATTGCACTTACTAACATGCTTCGGCAATTGGGCGGTGCGTTTGGTATCGCGATTATGAATACTTATGTAGCACAACGTTATATTCTTCATCGCACTGATTTGGTAAGTAATCTTCAAGTGTTTGATCCTCAAACTGCAGAACGATTGGCTGCTTATCAAGCCGGTGCTATTAGCAAAGGAATTGACGCGGCAACGGCAACCAACTTGAGTTATAAAATTTTAGACCTCGCAGTAACCAAGCAAGGATTTCTCATGGCCTATCTCGATGGATTTAAATTGATCAGTCTGTTTTTTCTGATCACCATTCCGTTAATGTTCATGTTGAAAACAAAAAAAGTGGATAAAGCCACCATTCAAAAAATTTCAGAAGAAAGTCATTAATCATATTGATATGAAAAAAATCATAATACTACTCTCCTTCCTGTTGATTGTTCAGTTCAGTCAGGCACAGATCAATGAAGAGTTGAAGACGTGGATTCAACAATCGTTCGGTTATTTTCCGAAACTAAAAGAGTTCGATAAATCGGCTGAGATTAGTGACATTCGCATTGATGTTGCGCAAAGCAATTATTTACCGAACATTAATGGAACCGCTTCTTACTCCTACATCAATCCTGTGAGTGAGAAAACCTTTGGTGCTCCGGGAGCTGAATCACTCTTACAATTTCAACCCCACAACAATTACAACTTTAATGTTGGATTGACTCAGGTGCTTTGGGATTTCGGAAAGACACAGGCACAAATTGAAAAAGCAAAAACAGAATTGCTCATCACCAAACAAAATACAGAAGTCGCGAAACTTCAATTGGCAACACAAGTAACATCTATTTATTATTCGATGATCTATTTGCAGAAGTCCATACAACTTCAGGATACGGTTATCGAATTCTATACCGAGAACCAAAAGATTATTGAAAGTAGAATCAAGCAAGGTGATGCCCTGCAGATTGATTTATCAAATATTGAAACGACCATCAGTCAGGAAAAAAACCGGAAGCTGGAATTTCAACGTCAGTTTGAAAGACAAGCGGCATTACTTACCTATACAACCGGGTTAACTACTCAACCGAGTTCGACTGATTTTAAATTCATTGCTTCATCAACCCATTCCTCTAACACACAAAATAATCCTGAACTTGTTCTGGCGAATCAGAAAATTGAAAGTGCTCGCTCCGATCAAAAGCTTGCGTTGCAAAACAGGCTCCCTACTTTAAATTTTCAAGCAGGTGCAGGATTCAAAAATGGTTATCAACCCAACATGGATGAAATCCGATTCAACTATTTAGCTGGTGTTACTTTATCAGTTCCTATTTTTCAAGGACATCGCATTCAACAAAACATTTCGCTTACAAGGAAATCGGTTGAATTGAATGAGCTCTCTAAAATAAATTTAGCGACCACACTTCAAAAAGATATGAATTCGGTGATGGCAGATTTAGCGGCATATCATGCACAAATTGAAAACTCTCAATCGCAAATTGATGGTGCGAAAGAATCGCTTCGTTTAACACAAGTTCGTTACAACAGAGGTGTTTCCACTTACCTTGATTTGATCTTTGCGTCAACCAACTATCAACGTGGTTTGTTAAACCAATGGCAATACGAATACCAGGAATGTCTGGCCAAAGCAGAACTTGCCAAACTGGAAGGCAGAAAGTTTTGGGAGGAATAATATAAACCATGCGTCTTGTTTATTCATGGAAGAAAAATATAGTTCACGCTAAGGTGCAAAGTGAGACCCGCAAAAACCACAAAGAAATGCATTGATTAATTGGGTTAGAGCCGCTGCATTTCTTTTTGCGTTCTTTGTATTTAGACCTTTGCGCCTTTGCGTGAACTGCATTTATGATATATCGAATAAAGAATAATACAAGATGAATAGCGAAGGGAATTAAAACCCATTAAATTTAGGTTTCTATAAACAGAAACCTATTTTTTTATGATTAAGGCTAATAACCCCAAACTAAAAAGCTGGTTAGAAATTCCGAAGAATTCTGATTTTCCAATTCAAAATCTTCCATTCGGAATTTTCAAAACGGAATATTTAACGCCTATTGCTGGTGTTGCCATTGGCGATTGTGTATTGGATTTGGTTTACCTCCATGAACATGACTACTTCTTAGGTTTGGATTTACCTCAAGGAATTTTTAATCAACGATACCTCAACGATTTTTTTGCACTCGGAAAAAGAAAGGTAGGCGAAGTACGCAATCGTGTTTCAGAACTTCTTCAACACGACAACCAAGAACTTCAATCGAATATAGCAGAACGGGAAATTTCGCTGTTACCCATGAGCAAAGTACAAATGCTCACACCGGTGCGCATACCTAACTATACTGATTTTTATAGCAGTGAAGAACATGCCAGCAATGTAGGGTCAATGTTCCGCGATCCTAAGAATGCACTTCTTCCCAACTGGAAACATATACCTGTTGGCTATCACGGACGTGCTTCTTCCATTGTAGTTTCCGGAACACCCATACAACGGCCTCGCGGACAAGTGAAGCCTGCTGATTCGGAGATTCCAATTTTTTGTCCATCCAATAAATTGGATTTTGAATTAGAAGTTGCCTTCATCACCTGCAAAGAAACCAAGCTAGGTGAATCCATTCATACTGCCGATGCAGAAGAATACATTATCGGTTTTACGTTGTTCAATGATTGGTCGGCACGCGATATTCAGCAATGGGAATATGTTCCACTCGGTCCGTTTCTAGGAAAGAATTTTGGATCGACAATGTCGCCCTGGGTTGTGATGATGGATGCACTTGAACCATTTCGTGTAGACGGGCCGGAGCAAAATCCACATGTGTTACCTTACCTTACCTACGCAGGTGCAAAGAATTTTGATATCATGTTGGAAGTACTTCTTGAACCCGACCGATCAACAGCCACTACGGTATGTCGATCCAATTTCAAATACATGTATTGGAATGTGAATCAACAGCTCGCGCACCATACAGTCAATGGATGTAATATAGAAGTGGGAGATTTGTATGCTTCTGGTACCATTAGTGGACCATCGCCCGGATCGTACGGATCATTACTTGAACTCTCCTGGAATGGACAAAAATTATTACCCATGGCCGATGGCAGTGATCGTACTTTCTTACAAGATGGTGACACCGTTATCATTCGCGGACACGCAGAAAAAAATGGCGTGCGCATTGGCTTTGGAGAATGTAAAGGAAAAATATTGCCAGCACATTAGTACCTTTACCACCCATTACTAATTTAACCACACCTTGAAAAAATATCTTGTCCTTTGCCTTCTCTCGATGGCAGTAAGTTTACATGCGCAGGAAACAGTCTATCACCAACCCTTGTATTGGTTATCGTATCAGAACCAATTGTATTTCACTCCGAAATTATATTGGACAAACAATGTAGACAATCGGAGGTTTATCAATCCAGACGCGGAGAATCAATTCATAATTCACTCTCGATTACACTACAAAAGCGGAAAGTGGGATTTTGGTGGAGGGTTGACCTTGTCCTCGATCTACACTCAACGTCCGGAAAACAAATCAACACATATCGCAACTGAACTTCGACCGGTTGTAGAAGTAAGTTATGAGCAACCTATCGGAAAGGTATTTTTACAAAATCGTGTTCGGCTTGATAATCGTTTTCTGGAAACAAGTTCGCAAGAAAGTATTTTTGAAGACTATAACTACGTGCTTCGTTTTCGATATCGCCTTCAAATGAGAATGCCGCTTTTAAAGAACAAAGACAATATCACTTTTCTTCAGCTACGATTATCGGATGAGATCATGTTGAATCATAAAGAAAATCTATTCGATCAAAACAGAATCTACGCCACTGTTGATTATATCGTGAACAAAAATTTTACGATTGAAGCCGGATACATCTACATATATCAACAGCGATTTGGTAAAGATGAATTCTATTCACGAAATGTAATCCGATTGGGCTTACAGCATAAAATATTTATCAAAAAGAAGGGTGAATAATTATTTCGGAGAAACTCCGTTCAGTTTTTCCTGCTTTACTTCTTCTACAATTCGTTTTCCACGTGTACCTGCAAAACGTTTCCAGAAACTTTCACGATCAACAATCGAAATAAAATCCTTTACATAGCAAGCTGTCGTATCGATAGTGGGTAAGGGATGATCGCTCAACGAAATCTTATCGAAAACAACCGGTACAGATTTCACCTCTGGGCAGAATTCATTGATAAAACTTCGGAGCATCACCGATTGAAACGGATCGGTAGCCAACGCAATTTTTTTATACCCCATTGATTTTGCCATTTTCCATGAATAATAAATATTCTCTGTACTATGCTCCGCCTTTGATTCAGCAAAAGTATGCTCGCTCGGAATGCCCAGCGAGTCCGCTATTACTTTCATAGCAACGGCCTCAATAAAATGAGAATAAACCGAGGAGCCCGAAAAAATAATATTCTTTGTGTAACCACTATCGTATAAATGCTTCGCCCAGAGAATGCGCATCTGCATAACCGATGAAACATTTCTTGGTTCGTAAGGAACACCCGGTACAATAATCACATCAAATGGTTTCTCTGCCCTGGCCTGTGCGTAAGATCTATTGGCATACCGAGAAAAGCTGCAGTGTGTCAACAAAGCAGTAAGCATCAGAAAGGCAAACGTGTAACCGACTATTTTAAGAAGCTTGTTCAGGCGAGGATGAATTGACATAGAGGTTAATTGTTATCTGTTATTGATAATCACGATTTTAATGAATAACAAAAAAATACCGGCTTTGTTATACGAGATGCAACTTCCATCCGTCATCGTATTTTAAAATACCATCGTCTGCCAGTTCACGTACAGCATCTACAAAGAGCTCGTGATCGCGCGGAGCAATTTCATCTTCCAGTTGTTCGACCGTAATGGTTTTATTTTTGATGATGGTGAGTATCTCTTGCTTAATATCATCGAGTCCTTCTCCACTTTCAGTTTTGCGTTTGTTAATGCAAACATCACAGATACCACAGGTCTTAAAGGTATCTTCGTTAAAGTAATCCTGTATAAGTTGCATGCGGCATCGATGATCACTTACAACATAGCCAATCATGGCATTCATCTTACCTTCAATTAATTTCTTACGTTCCGCCAATCGTTTATAGTCGAGTGGAAGTTGATCTGCATCTTGTCGCGCCAAAACAAAAGTAACTTGGGGCTTGTCTTTTACGGATTGATATTCAATAACACCTAGCTGTTGTAAATGAAGCAGCGATTTTACGAGTTCGTTATACTTCATCTTCATAGCCTTAGCAAGATCGGTTTCTGATACCACCACAAATTCGGCAAACAACTCGCCACCATATAATCGCAAGAACATTTTGATCATGGGATCAAATGCTTCGTTCGCTACCTGGAACTGATACAATGCTCCCTTGTCAAAACAAATTCGAAGTTGAGATGGGCGATAAAAACTTTCATTGAAAAGAATCAAACCTTCCTCTTCCAATTTCCGCAGCGCGGCATAAACTTCTGGTGAATGATACTTGAAACGCTCACAGAAATTCTGCAAGTCAAAATCGTAGCTCTCCCCTTCACTACTTCCAATTGCGAGTTGGAAGTAATTGGCAAGAGATTGATAAATAGTTTTTAAAAAAGCGGGAGCCGGTTGTGATTGCTCTACCTTCAATTTCAAATTCGTTACGTCCGATTCCTGATATAATACAGCTGCATACGATCGTAAACCATCACGGCCTGCTCGACCGGCTTCTTGGTAATACGATTCTACGTTCTCGGGCAAATCAAGATGAACAACGGTGCGCACATCGGGTTTATCAATACCCATTCCGAATGCGTTGGTCGCCACCATAATGCGCACTTTGTTTTGAATCCATTCATCCTGTCGTTTGGCGCGGTCATTAAAATCAAGACCGGCATGATAGAAGGATGCACTTACATTATTTTTTATTAAAAAGGCAGCCACATCTTGTGTTCCTTTACGCGAGCGCACATATACAATAGCAGAACCTTTTACCTTCTGAAGAATCTCCAATACCTTTCTTTCTTTATTCTCTGCTCTGCGAACAACAAAGGAAAGATTTTCGCGTGCAAATGATTTTTGAAAAACAGCGTGATCTTTCTTGAAGGCCAACTTATCGATAATATCATTTCGAACTTCAAGCGTTGCTGTTGCTGTTAATGCAATGACAGGAACAGCAGGCATTAGTTCGCGCATCAACGCAATCTGTAAATACGGTGGACGAAAATCATAACCCCATTGTGAAATGCAATGTGCTTCATCAACCGCGATTAAGTTTACCTTCATTTGTTTTACGCGTGCAATGAAGAGTTCAGTTTGTAAACGCTCGGGTGATACATATAAAAACTTAGTAATTCCGTAAATGCAATTATTCAACAATACATCAATCTCGCTTCTCGACATACCTGCATGAATCGCGACTGCTTCGATACCTCGTCTCTTTAATTGGCCAACCTGATCTTTCATTAAGGCAATGAGTGGAGTGATCACAATACAAATTCCATCCAACATCAAAGCCGGAACCTGAAAGCAAATGGATTTACCACCACCGGTTGGTAATAGTGCTAAGGTATCTTTACCACTTAAAACAGAGGCAATAATATCTTCTTGCATGGGTCTGAACTGACCGTGCCTCCAATACTGTTGTAAAATTTTAAGGGGTGTCTCCACAAAAGCGAAGATAAAGGAAAAGCTGGGATAGCGGTCTTTGTTTGGTTGAATTGAAAGTATGCTAGATTGGTGGCCATCGATCAACCCAAATGATTACATTCAACTAAAGCCCGAAACCCAATCGAAAAACAAAGCGAGGAGATTCTTCAAAATCTTCTTTCGGAATAAAAGTACCGATTGAAAAAACAAGCACATCAACCGGTGCAATCCAAAGACCACCTCCATAACTGTAATGCCAGTTTTCTGAAGGATCATCATCCAGCCACACACGACCGTAATCAAAACTTCCAAACAAGCCCAAGGTAAGAGGCACTACTGGATTGTAACTACTCACTAATCGCACACGAAGATCGGTGTTATGGTAAAAGGTATTGTTTCCATAAAATCGTTCTGTTCGATAACCGCGCAGTCCAAGCTGTCCACCAATTGTTGGCATTTGAAAAAATTCATAGCCTGTTCCGAAATTAACTCCACCTCCTATTTGTGAAGCCAAAATCACATTTTCATTTCTGTCGAGATGTTTGTAGAAAATAAAGTAAGAACGAAGGGATGTAAATTTTTTACTCGCATCTTTTAAATTCGCGGTCCAGTTAAAGGCCGTGTAGAAACGAACACCACGATGTGGGGAAAAGAAATTATCAACGCTGTTATAGCTAAAATCAAATTGCGCTCCTCCATAAAACTTTCGATCGAAGATATCTTTTTTGTATCCCTGCCCATACATGGAAATAAATCTACTATCTGTATTTTGAATTTCGGAAGTCTCCAATACCGGACCTATACTAAAATAACCACTGTTGCCCCCAATGCGTTTTTTAAGTGCAGTATATAAACGCGTAGAACTTTGACGCACTCGATAATAATTAGCATTGTGAATACTTCTTACTGTATTATTACCAACTTCTGCAAAATTAAACGCATAGGTAGGTCCATGATACCTTGCGTCAAACAAAAAATCCCATTTGCCAAACGTGTTTAGAAAATCTCCCCGATAATTCAATTTGAACGCATTGGTTTGAAAAGCATAACTTCCTCCAACTTGTTGGTTTGACGCATACGGATCTTTCTTAAAACCATAATTAATAATGTTGGCACTAAACCCAACCAGTACTCCATCGTCTGGATTAAATCCAAGAACAGGCAACGGCATTACAATATCATACTGACTATCGTAACCCCTTCGATCATAAATATTAAATCCATAATCCGAAGTGCGTTTATCTTTTGTCTCTTTACTTTCAATTACATTGTTCTTTCGCAAATCGTCATAGACCAATGTCTTTTTAGCACCTCGCTTTACAACGGATTGATCATTAAATTCATCCTTCCCTAATCCACCAATTAATCTAACCTTGATGCTTTTGCGCACGTTACCTTTAATAATAAACTGATCATCTTCACCATTACCATACAGATTAATTGACTTTGTAATTCCATTGTCGAAGGTGCGTTCATACACTTTCTTCTTTGCCCTACCCTTCTTTGTAATCTCGTAAACAGTAACCTTCGTTTGATCATCATTCAAACGTTCTACTTCAAACCTTTCAATTTCTTCTGTGCCGATCACATCTACTGATTGTGCAAGAAACTCATAATGTTTGCGTGCAATCTGCATGAGATTATTTCGTCTGGCTTTCAGCCCCTCTTTTATAGCGGGCGAAGAAATTTCCCGAGCTTTCTGTGGCCACACGCCAAAAGTATTTTCAATCGTTTCATCATTCAACTGCTGCTGAATGATCTTCACTTGTGCCTCCCATTGTTCCCAACTTAGTTCGGTTAAGAAAGTATGATCAAACAATCGTGCGCTCCATGTTGTCCATTTCATGTTGGGCATCTTTGGCCCGAAGGTTTGAAGTTGTCGAAGGAAAGGAAGTGTTTGCGCAGCTACAGCCGGAACAAATCCATCGTAACGAGAGAAGGCCTGATCACGATCACGTGGAATGGGGCGATACAATCTGTCGTTACCGTCTTGTTTGATAACCGCCCAGGTCCATTGATCATCGTGACGATCCCAATCACCAATGATAAAATCAAAGAGACGCGTGCGCAATGCCCACTCTTCATCTACCTTATGTTCATTCCTCTTCAGAAGATTTTCAATCAGTTCAGGTGTTCCAATAATTTCATCCGGATTTCCGAAGAATGAAGATTGTTTCCATTTTTTTCCGCCCGGTCTTTCTTCTACCAAACAAAGTGACCCGCCAAAAATTGAATTGTATGTTCCCAAACCCGGTTGAACCGGAACATAATATAATCTAGGATTTGTATGATACACTTGCACGGCATCGGCCAATAGCGGAATAGCCAACGGTGCGAAAGGATGTGTTGCTAAAAAATTATCTTCTACCAGATATTTCGCAGCCACCATCTTGTTGAATGGAAAAGGTAAGAACCGACTCGCATCTTTTGTCATGCCGCGAAACACAAAATCTCTTCCCACTGAATCGCGCACACGCAATGAATTGGTTTGATTACCTCCCCCCTGCTTTACAGGCGTAACACCTCCTTTAAATGTTTGTAAATCCAGAACCGGAAAAGGATATTTCTCCCGATACAGATCACGGTAATGAGAGCCCAACAAAAATTCATGCGCTGCACCTACTGACTTTACTTCCTTCTTCGTTACAAACTGTGTGCTCGAGTCGTTGTGTTGCTGATATTCTTCAAAATCAAATTTCGATTGCTCGTCTCCTGCTTGAAGTTGGTCTTTTATTTTTTTCTGAAAGATTAAGGTAGCTTCCGTTCCGTCTTTATTTACTTCCCAAAACTGTGTCCACGTTTCACCTCCTTCATAGAATAGTAACTTACTGTAGCCGGAGTGTCCGGAAACAAATTCCGCTCCCTTACCTAAATGCAACGGGCTATTCTTGGAGCCACTACCACTCACGATAAAACGCTGGTTTTCATTTTCAATATATTCCAATGCATGCTCATGTCCGCTAACAAAAATAAAATTGCCATTCTTTTTAGCGGCCGCCATGAGCGATGAGCGCAGCGCTTTGTAATTTGGATTGGCTACATCTTGTTTGGAGCCAATCAACGTTCTATAAAATGCTGCAAGACTTCCAATTATTGGAAGTGGTACATATAATTTTTCGCGAACATCCGTCAACGGAAAGAGATGTTGCTTGGCGCTGTAGCCGCCTCCGTGAGGTCCGTATGTATACATAGGGTGATGCATTGCAATCACCACATTTTTGTTGCGATACTTTCGCAGCACATTCTCAAATATAAATTGGAAGCTTGCCCGGTTTCGCGCTTCACATCCCTCGTTGATCTTCGATTCCTTAGACCAATCCGCAAGCCACCACTCTGAATCTACAGCAATGATCACGACATCACCCAACTCCACAACCGTTGGGCCTGAGCATCCATTATCGGGAAGAAAGTAATTTTCCCATTCAGCTTTGTCTTTTGCTCCTCTGCGTTGATTAAGGTAGGATTCGATGTACTTCTCTTGGTAATGCAATCCCTTCAATCCCCAACCTCTCCAATCATGATTGCCCGGAACAAAAACGGGTCTGCCTTTGAAGTCGATGAGTATATCAAGCTGTGCATTAATGTTTATCTCTGCTTGTGCTCTTGCCTCTTCGTCTTCTTTCGGTGGCATTCCATACTCGTAAATATTATCTCCGAGAAACAAGACCGAACTGTTTTTTGATTCCGCTTCCAGTTTCGGTTTCAGATAACGAAGTACAGGCGTACTGCCATTGAGTGTCGGTTTTCCTGCATCACCAATCAGGTACATGATGTGCAGAGCAGAACCTTCAGGTAATGCCTGGTCTCTCCATTGTTTGGATTCTTTAGCATACTGAGTTTTGTAACTGGCGCACGAACAAACAAAGCATAAAGTAGCGAGCAGAACGTATCCGTAACTTTTCCCTGCCGATTGTAGTACTTTCTTTTGTTCCACCGAATTCTATTTCACCTCTTATACCTTCACTTCAACACGCATGGCTTTCAAACCACTAATACCTTGAAGTTCTTCCAACTCAAGTTCTTCAACGTTTGAAAGGATAAGATTCTCTTCCTGCAATTGTCGGATATGTTTTTTGTATTCGGCTCCTTCCAGATTATTGTAATATACAATTGCAATTTTATTTGGCTGAGTAAGACGTTCATTGCTGCTGAGAATGCTCACTTTATCAATTCGTTTTTTTATTACCTGATACCGTATGTTGTAGGCTCCTTCCACATCAAATCTTCGTTCATCGTTTCGAAAACTAATATCAATGGAAGATGGATTGATAAAGATAAGCTGTGTGGTTTTCAGCGGAACAGCGAGTTCGGGTAACAAGGCATGCGTGAGTTTCACAATCTTAACCATGGATCGCAATTGCATCATCCGCAATGTGCTGAGGTACGAATAATCAAATGGTTTTTCAGGTGCAATGGATTGGCCCAGGTATAAATCATATTCAATTCCATCTGTGCGGAATTTCTCAAAATAGGTAGGATACACTTTTTGAATCTGATCTCTAAAAAGATCAATGTGCTGACTCAATTCCATGATTACCTTTTTCATCGAAGATTCTAGCGCTCTGCGGTTTTTAAAAAATGCTCCATGATCAACATCATTCGATTTTCGGAATGCTTTTACAATATCATGTACCAGTGGAAACTCCAATTGCGCTTCTAAAAGAAAAGGCATCAACTCGATTGAAACAAAATCATTGAATTCGATTTCATCGATGGTTAAGAGATTTCGTTTTACCCGTTCGTACCAGCTTCTGCTTTTTAAAAGTAACTGGTCAAACCGCGGAAGCGATGTCTTCTGATTTATATTTTCTAATATCTGCAATACAGCATTAGATTGAAAAATAAGGTCGGCCTGCAAAGCTTTGTTTCGTTCCAGAGTTGAATTTCGAACATCAATAGCGCCATATAAAGGATATACATCATGAAAGGAAACCGTTGGAATGGCGATGCTTTCTTCTTCTAATTGAAGTTCTTTCATGTGGCTCCAAACCGCTTCTTTAAATTTCCATTCTACTGATGGCTGAATAGAAGTAAACACTGATTTGATTCTATCATCAATATAAAATTGAAGCTCGTGGATATTTTTTTGAAGAAGTTGCGCCAACAAAGGAAGAGCATTTTCCAGCAACGCTAATGATGATTCATTCAATACATCCTTCTCTTGTGTATGAACTTCCAGAAGTCCAACTAAATCGTAACTATGAAAGATGGGAATAATGGCCAGGGTTTCCGTCCCTGACTGATGGAAGATTTGATCGAACGGAATGTTTTCACTCAAATCATCGCTTGCATTAAAAAAGTGCAGCGATGGATTATCGTGAAACTCTTCGAAGTATTTTAAAAACACATCCTCCGAAATATTCTGTTCTCGTGCCGCGTTCACTAAAAAACTAATGGGCATATTTGTAGACGGGGTAACGAGGTGCTTATTCACTTTAAGGATAGGCAACATTCCAAAATTTATGTTGGTGTTTCCCATTAAAGATTTCAGCAGTGTTAATATTTCCTGAACCGTGCCTAGTGGATCTCTGGGATTTTGATCTACCACTGCGTTTCGGATATTCTCCAGCACATTTAAAGCGGTTGTATCCGTAACCGTGCAAATCGTAAAACCTTTAAACTGAAAGGAACCCAGCGGTAAATTCTGGCGCAGGTAATTTATATACCTACCATCCATTGTGGCGGACGACATTGCGCTATCAAGCTTCGGCAAAGTATCTGTTCCGAGCACGCTAACAAAACTCATGTCGATGTTAATGGTAATGTATTTCAACAAACCACTTTCTTCATCTACATACGACTTGGTGAATTCATTATGAAGAGGAACAGGCAAACCATATCCTTTTTGAAGTAAGAACGAATATACGTGGGTATACCGCCACTGATCCATTTTTTCTTCTTCCGCCAGCTGTTCAGTCTCAGAGGCTTCATTGTCCTTCCATTTTCGCAGCATGGAATAAAAGGCATCCGTTCCATAAAATATACACGGCAAAAGCGGATGAGCAAGACCCCACAATTGATTTGGTTCGTTTGAAATGAACGGCACTACCGTTGCGTATATCAACTCACATAAAATCTCGTAATCTTTTAATGATTCGGTTTCAATATCTTCTAACCATTGAGGGTGTTTTTTTACTTCATTCAATATGTATTGAAAAAGATGCCGTCTAATAGTTTTTTCTTCTGCCTCTTGCTTTTGGATGAATTCAATAAAATGAACAAAAGAAAGTGTGGATTTTTCCTTACTTGTAAGTTTCGCCAGGCGCGCATTAATAAGTTGTGGCTCTAATTTCATTGAGGCGTATCTTTCGTATGACGATCAATGAAAAACCGTATGTAAAATCTTTTCATTCTTTTCTCTTAGCACGGAAGGTAAATTTTAAAATGTTGCCATTGCGTGTTTCATTACCTTCGTTTGAAACATACAGGTTTTGAGCCTGATCAAAAGCAATCCCTTCAGGTTGAATAAAAATTTTCGGGCTGAGCGGGTATACATTTTTTACATTCCACTCCGGGTCTGTAATCATGAGCAACTTGTTGACCGATGAAAGAATGTACCACTCTGATGTCTTAACATTCCACGCCAATGCCGATGCCCTAAATCCAAACTTTAAATCATACTCCTCACGAATGCTTTCAATATTAATTGCGAAAGGGTTAACGAATGTTATACTGTCTTGGTTCAGTTCCAGCGCATAACCTGAGATATGTTTTTTTTCTTTATCACACGTTTTGCAAAGTACATATATAGTGTTGTTCCGTGCGTGCATACTTTCATACTCGCCTTTGGGCAAAACGGCTGCCCACTCCACCGAAGAAACTGCTTCATTCAATATGCTGTCTGCAGGAAACGAAAACAATGTTCCATCACTTCGCAAAACAAAAATGGTTTGGTTGCATAATGACAAGTCTTCATAGTCGGCTGGTTTAGAAAATCGGGTAAAGTCCAGCATATTTTTAAGTGAGTCCAGTACAAAAATTTTTCCTTGCTCATCATTTACGGCCAATACTAAATTCAGGCTATCCTTCAGAAAAGTAATTCCAGAAATCTCCAGTAGATCCTCCTTCATGATTATCTTTTCCGGCTGCGCGAAATCATAGTTTTCCGGACTTTCATGTGATGACTTACCGTGGCACGACACCAGGAAAAGAATACTGAGAAGAAATACCCTGAACACAGATTTATTCAAAGGCAATGAATGGTCTTGGTTCCAAACTAATTTCTTCCGCTTCATGACAATAAGGTGGCAATCAAAAAGGCGACAACAGAGGCTACGATACCAAACATAAATACGTTATAAGCAGATCGTAAGAGTTTGTATTTTCTTCCCAATACAACGCCCTGTGAGTAAACATCTTTGATGAGGCTCTTATAAAGGTATTCACTGTCGTCCATCATCTGCATCATGCTTGATGTATACTCCTTTAAGTTCATCTTATAAAAATTCCCAAAGAACAATAAGTTCACTTTTTTCTCTTCCACTTCTTTCTGCGTAAAGACACCGGGCGAAACATGAGGACGCGTGGCCAATACCGAAAAGATAATCGTAACAACATTGACAGAAAGCAAGAGTACTACTGGAATAGTAAGGGCTGGATTTTCTTCAAGCTTGCGAAGCAATACGCTTAACAAAACAGAAAGAATAATCGAATTTACGGTAATCATAATTGAAGCTTTACTATCGGCCATATCGCTCAACCGTTGATGGTTGTTGGACGTGATGCGGAACATGGTTTCGATACCGCGTTTGGGCTTCTTGTTTTTCTTCATGTTTTTCTCTTTTTTCATGTGGTGGTTTTTGTAACCCTGCTCCGTTTCATTCTCCACGTAATCCTGATCTGTACTTATCTTTGCTTCTAATACTTCTTTGTTCTTCTCTTTGCCGGCATTGAGTATTTTTTTGGCGTAATCAGTGTGATAATGATGCGACTCCAAAAGCTGAATGGCCTTCTTTCCCCAATCTCTCTTACTGACGTGTTTGCGAAAAAGAACGTTACATTCCTGGCGAATCATTCTGTTGCTTTTATCAAACTCTTCCGTGCCCAAGTGAAATAAGTCCGCATCACACAAGATTTGTTCAACAAGGTTTTGAGGTCGCTGCGGCATACGAGTAGCCATAATGCAATTCGATACTCTGTCAATCACAACTTGTGCTGTTTTCTCTTGTTCTAAAAAACGTTGTGCTACAACCACTCCCTTCTCTTCGTGGTGGTTTGTATCTTCAAAATAGCCTACATCATGAAACCAAGCGGAAACCATAACGACCAGATAGTCTTCATCACTCAAGGCGTAATGACGCGCTATCTCATCAGCAGCATGAACTACTTTTTGAGTATGATGAAGATTATGATAAAGAAAAGGTGCATCCTTATTCTGATCAAAAAGAGACTGAGCTGCTTGCCTTGCGCGTTCAATTAAAGAAGTTGTACTATGATTGATCGTCATAATAAAAAGATTGTGGGAGGAGTATGCTTATTTATGAATTGCACAGATTCCAAATGAATACTCAGCCTTTGGTTTAATCTACCAATAAAAATAACATTTACTGACTCATTCTTTATGACGAATACCCACAAACATCATAAAGAATTAAAACATTCCAGATCACAAGCATTATTTGAATTGGAAACCAGTTTTTCTACAAATCTTTTAGCAGGGAAGACACGTGGCTTCGGTAGAATAATTAAGCGTTATTTCTTTTTTGTAAAAACCAGATCAGTCTGTTGAACTTGAATAACGCGATTAAACAATTCTTTCAGATAATGATATTCAATTGATGTGAAAATAGTTTTGGAAATTAGAAGGGATTGGCTCATTGAAAAACGATTACCCTGCTGTTGCACATCGTAAATAAAACGACCACCATTATTCGGCAAAGCAAGCGCTACTTTTTGTGGGAGTTCATCGATGACAAACTCTTCGGGATAAATCAAAGAGAAGACAATCACCTCTTCCAATGGGGCACCAAAATCAACGGGGTATAAACGCTCAGAAGATTTGAATGGATTACTCTGCCACCGATCTCCCAGAAATGGATTGAACAAAAAAGAATTGCCATTAAAATTATCAAACGCCTCAATCTCCACTTCGAGTTTAAGCACCAATGGCTTTGTTAGATCATCCGCATTTTGGAACTCAAATTTCTTAATACTAATCGCATGGAGATTTTTCTGAACATCATTAATATATTCTTGCTCACTTGAAAATCTACTTAATTTGCTTCGCCTGCTGGCTGCCTCGTAGCCAACATAAGTATACTGCATAGATCCCTTCATCGTGCCAGAAGATTCTAATGTAAGACTGATAACGGAGAGCGTTTTTTCTTTATCAATGGGCTTAATATCGTACCAGTATGATTCTTTCTCACCAAATACTCTTCCCTTTCCATTTAAGCAACGCTCTGGCAGAAGACCAAACGAAACAAAATCATCAGTAGCATCCAACAGATAAACCTTATCTCCAATATTTAGTTTTGCGACAACGTAGTTAAAGTCGCTGAGTATAGGATACAGTTCAGTAACCAATCCGTTTTGACGTGTTGATAGAATCATGGGTTCAACATTCAACTCAGCATATTTAAGGGCCGCTATCAAGGAAAGATTGATGTCACCCACATTGCCGATTTTTGTATCAAATGCTTTCTTAATACCAAACTCGCTATAAAATCCGTACACATCATTCCATCTATACCAGTACCGAATAAAATCATAAATTTTTCTTGCCTTTGCTAATGGATCTGCTTCGCCTTTTATCAATTGATCAACATTTGTATCAACAATATCTTTTCCGCGCTTAATCTGAATGCCAAACTTATTCTCTGTTTTTAATTCTTGTTCGACATCCTTCCATTCTTTTGTGATCTTATCTTTTCGTCCGTCAAAAAAATCAATTTGTGAAAGCTCAAAATTAATGGCGGATATAAAATTAGAACTGGCCGTCATGTACTCTTCATCTACAAACGCTGGGATATCCTTCGCTGCCCATTTATAGCGACCGCAATCCGCCTTTCTTCCTCCTCCTGGAGTGAAGCAATCGCGAATCAATTCATTTTCGTTCTTACTTAACGTCAAGAATCCACGCAGCGAGATATTATAGGTATAATTACCCGGAATGGTTGCCCAGTATTCACTATGCACTTTCGGAATTTCGCTTTGAAAAGTCCATGTTCTGAAATTATAAGTGAATGGCGATTCTAGCGTGTATTTCACGTCAATGATACTGCCTTCTCTTACATTTGGAATAGCGAATTTTTGAAGGTTCCAGTATTTACTTCTTTCTTCTTTGAAAATATTTTTTGAATCGAGTTTAGCTTCTTTTATTGATCCATTCTCGATATTAAAGGAAGATGCCTGAACATCTTTAATTTTTTCTTCGCGTCCATTACTCTTTTGCAGCGGGATTTCAAAATTAGCCTGAGCTGAACCGGCTTTTTTTAAAATCTTAATTACGACATGATACTCTAGCAGCAGATTGTTATTGTCACTATCAATAGAGGCTTCACCAAACTCATTTAAAACAACCGCCACGGCAGAGGTATCCTTGTCATACCGTTTAACATCCAATTCTCGATAGGTAATTTGACCAAAAGGAAATCCATGATCCTGTGCAATGCATACATTGGAAATACAAAGGGCAAGCGCAACCAATACGTTTTTCATAGTAGCTAAATCTAACGGCAAGATAAAGGATGAAATCTGATAGGCAAATCTCATTCTGAAGTTTCGATCCTGATTAAAAGAAATGTTAAAATTACAACTGACTTAGTAGGCTAGATTTAAACCATGTGCTAAATCGATGTTTTGGTTTGTTCATCTTCTTTACCCTTAACTTCCTTTTCCAATGTATATAGTTGCTGATTCAGCAAGTCGATGCGCACTAAAAGATTCAAGACAAGAGCATCTTTCACTTTATCACTCGGACTGGTATTCATTTGTTCCTTAAGCACCATATACATCGCTTCCAATTGTTGGAAGTCTTGCGTAAACCCATTTAGCCCTTCGTTCTTCTTGAAGTCATTGATGAGTTTTACCTTATTCGATATCTGTTGAATATAAAAACTCTCAACATCATGAAAATCTTTGGTTGATAGAGAAGCCACTTTACTGACTTGTTCCCCTTTTGGTATGATCAAATAAACAGACAACGCAAAAAAGATAATGGCCGCAGCTCGCCAGAGCGCAACTGCGTTAAACAAACTCTTGTTACCAATTGAAAGGGAAGCTTTAATATTTCGCCACACTTTTTCAGAGGGCTCTCTGTCATCAAACGCATTTCGGTTTTGACGAATAAATTCTTCCATGTTATCTTTCATGTTCTTCCCTTAAAAGTTCTCTCAATTTTGACTTCGCACGATTCAATTGCGACTTGGAGGTAGATTCACTTATTCCCAATATCTCTCCTATCTCCTGATGATCGTAGCCTTCTAATAAATATAGTGAGAGCACGGAGCGGTATCCATCTGGCAATTGCTCCATGCTTTTTTTTACTCGTTCAACAGTTAATCCATCTCCATACTCTACTGGAATTTCTTCTTCAGCAACATCCCATCGATCGTCTTCTGGAATAGGTTCGAACTTTTTTCGCTGCAATGCACTGATAGATTTATTTACAACGATCCTTTTTATCCATGCGCCAAAAGTTGCATCAGCGCGGTAACTCTCTAGATTTCGAAATGCACTGATAAAAGATTCTTGCAAAACATCGGTAGCATCGTCTTCATTACCAACTATGCGATACGCTACATTATACATTCCCTTGGAGTAGAGCTTATACAAACGATAATGAGCGTCCTGATCACCCAACTTACATTGGGCAATAATGTCATTATGAAGGCCGAGTACCTGTTGATCCAATTGATTTTAGACTATCCTTTGGATAGACAAGGTAGGAATAAAAGGGTTGCATGATCGATGCTTAAAGGGCGAAAAAGTTGATTGAGATAGCCTATTGTAGTTTAAATTTACAATCAATCGTCACTTCTACCTGCTCTGCAATATTCTGCCACATCAATTGAGGGATAGCGATCTTGTAGTCTTCCAGTTTTACACTAAACTTGGTTTTAAATACTAAGCGGTCACCTTGTTTCTCAATCGAGCCAGGCAATTCTACTTCTTTGGTTTGTCCATGTATAGTTAGTTTGCCTTTGGCAACAGCTTGCTGCGTTTGATTTACATTTAAATCAAACCCCGTTACCTTACCTTGAAAAGTAGCTTTCGGAAATTTATCCGATTCCAAATACTTTTCATTAAAGTGTTCTTTCATTAAGGATTTTGCAAACTGAAATTCATTGATTGGAATAACAAATGCAACATCGCCAGTAGCAGCATTAAATAATCCCACCACTTTTTCATTTGTTGCCGCTATATCTTCTATTGTAGCATGAGAGAAAAAAGAAGCCGTGCCTTTTTCAATTGTATATTTCTGACTAATGGCTTTTGTTAACAATAAACAGAGCAAAACCGTGTAGAAGTATTTCATAGAGTAGGTTATTTTATAACTAAGGTATTCAATATTACAACGCACTAAAAAAACAAATTGATGTCTAGTCTCCAAACATCAAATACCAAGTATCATACCTATTTTAAAATCGAATAAAAAAGAAAATCCCCCGAAGTCCTTGACCACGGGGGATTTTCATTGTCTATAGTTGGCTTTAATCTGTTTCAAACGTAATCCATTGAGTATTAAAACTAACACTTGAATCGCCTATATGAAAATACTGTGGATAAACGCACAATAAAGAGGTTGGATAGAAAGCAGGATATCCTAAAAGTGAAAATCCCCCGAAGTACTCGACTAAGGGGGATTTTCATGTCTATAGTTGGCTTTAATCTGTTTCAAATATAAAATTAAAAATTGTCAAAACAACCGTTTGCAAAATTTTGTTACGGAATTGTGAATTTCTTGATTGCTTTGTAACTACTAGTTTATACTGTCCTCAACTAACGAGTCTGGCTTTAAATAGGTCTTTTTAAGTCGCTCTTTCATTTGGGATTTAGAACCCGGGAAGGTCGTCCTTTTGCTAATATCATAGCTGGCATAGAAGAGTACAATAAAAAAAATAACGGCACCTAATACAAAAAGTCGCTTTGACCTGCTCATACCGTTTAAATAAACTCAATCATTTTATCGGCAAGCTTTACATTATCCGCTAGAAGCTCGTAGAATTGATCCTTGTTGAATTTCAAAATCACAACCTCTGTTTTAGGAATAAGAAGATTCGTGTTCACAAAATTAGGCAGCGCTAACATCTCACCCACAAACTGTCCGTCTGAAAACTCACCGATGCGTTCTCCACGCTGATACAGATCAACAGTTCCTGTTACTAAAACATAAAAGTTATTATTCGATTTTTCATCCAAAGTAAGAGACTCTCCAACTTTTAGTCTTAACTCCTCACAGATATCTGCGAGGTAAGAAAGCGTAATTCCAGGCACACTTTCAAATACCTCAATCTTTTGAAAGAAGAGTACTTTACCAAACCTTGTCATTCGCTTTGATTGAATAATCAGTGCATCGAGATCTATTCGAATTAACTCATTCAGTCTTCTCGTATTTTCAATATACTCTGTTTCGTTAATTTGATACAACGCCCAGGCAGAAACCTCTCGTATTAAACCATCCGGATTAAATAGCTGTGCGATCAAATCCAGTTTAAAGTCTTCAATACGAAGCTTACCAATCTGATATAACACACAGGCTTTTGTCCATCGATTTGACTGTGTAAAATCACGATTGATCATGAACTTCAATACTAATTTTGAATCCAGTTTGATTCGGGGATAAAAATCTTCAAGTCGATTAATGCGTTCTGAATCTGATACATCATCCAGAATTGGAATTACGCGCTGTTTAAGTTGATCGGATAAGAATACATCCAATAGCTCTATCGCATAGGCAATTCCTTCTGACGTCTTACTATCAATATTCTCCTTTACGAGCTGGATCGAACGAGTATCATATAGCATTGTAAGCAACATGTAGACGTGCTCAATATCGTTTTGTACCTCCCATCTCAGCGCTGATTTTATCTCTTTACTGAAAGCACTATCTCCTACCTCCTGAATCGCACTCAGGTTCCAGCTTATGTCGGCAATATCAGATTCAATGGCATACTTAATACGTGTTATCTGAGAGATGCCGACTTTAAATCCGCACTCGCCAAGTGAAATAAGCACTTGCGATACAACTACCTTGTTGGGATAATCAATCTTACCCCAGAGTATTTCACGTGCGCGCTGACCACCGATACGGCCAAGAACTTGAACCAACCTCAACATAACCTGAGTACTTTGTCCACTTCGATAGAAAGCAGAATCCAAACCTTTTAACGTTTCGGCTCCAATCTGCACCAACGCATTTATTGCCTGGTTGCTGTACACCGGATTTCCCAAACTATCAATAATAGCATCTATAACTTCCGAGTTATTCTTTTTAATAGCCGTTTTAATAGCAGTATTTCTAACCTTTGGTTCTGTATCGGCCAGGAGTTCCATTAAGAATGAAATGCATTCATCCTTAGAGGTATGCAAAAGAAGCTCTGCGGCATAATGTCTATCGTTTGGATTGATTGAGCGTGTCAATCGCATAATTCTGGTTTTGGTGATATCTCCACCGTTATCCAAAATCATCTGAAGATCTTGCTTGCTAAGGATGTTCTTCTCCTCTCCATCCACTTTTGATTTATCTAATCGAATAACATACTGATCAGAAACCGACAAACCCTTTAACTCATTCATCTTTTCCTGTGCATAATGGCGAGTAGCTTCATCTTCATTTTTCATCATGCTGTTAATCCAAACCGGAACCTGCGCAGCGTTGATCTTCTCTAAAAGTTTATATGAAAACACTGCTTTATACGATGAGGGAATGTTAAGAAAAGCCTCCAGTCGTTTGGTGATCTGCGCAAATCCCTTCTCTAATTTCTCTTGTTCCCCGTCAGAACTTTCCAGCTTTAGCCTGATTTTATTTCGATAACCATTGTACATATTGGTTACTACAAAGAAGTAAATCCCCGCAAGTACAACCATGAAAATAGAAATATGCAATGCGTTAAAAGAAGGTATAAGGGCGAATAAGAAAATCAATAAGCCAGCAATTAATCTTGCACCTTCATTTACAAGTCCCTCTACTTTTGATTGAATATTAAACCGAAGTCTTCCATCGAGTGGAATGAAGAATAACTTAAATACTGGATTTTCAATTGAGTCGCGAAGCGTCCAGTTAAAGAGGCGGCTTAGGGCTACAAACAAAAAGAAGTAAATGAATCCAAATGGTGAAATCGCTTTATCGAATCCCATCACGTTTCCGCTGATAATGGAACCAATTGAAAAAATGGCCACAACAATTGGAAGTACAAAAAGCGAAATTTTCAATCCGTAATTACTAATGATGCGCTGGTTGATAAACGTTTGCATGATTAGACTAATACCGTAAACCGCTCCTACGAAAAAGGAGTTGAAATTTGTAAGGTCTCGTTCATTTGGGTATTGCTTTGTTACAATCTGTTGAAATGAGTATTGACTGAAAACAAACATGAACATCGAGACCATCAAAAACATCGACAACATTAGAATATATCTATCAGTGAAGATCTTGGTTACGCTGGCTTCTTTTCGTATCTCCTTACTGAATTCGTTAGGGTTGTTTTTCGATAAGGTAAAGGTGGATGAAATGATTACCAACAGAATACATACTACTGCAATGCTTATCGCACAAAGCAATAGGTAGTTCGATGTATCTGGAACAATCTTAGTGGTGAATGGAATAATAATCAAAGTTGCCAGAATAGCGGCAATTAATTGCCCGGTGTCAATCCAACCAATAATTCTCTTCGATTGCTTGAAATTAAAGAGGCGACCAAAAAGTCCCCAGAAGCTGAGCAATAAAATAGCCGTTATCGGGCCTGACATACAGAACAATGCGAAGATGAAGTAGTCATCAAGGTCTGTATAACCAGCATGAAGAAGCCAATAAGCAGAGAGAGTGAAAGCAAGTACTAACCCAACACTGCACAATGCAAGCGTTGAGAACCGTATGAAGTTTTGAAAAAATGAAAATAGAGCCGTTGTTAAAATACCCAGCGCACCGGCAATAAGAAACGCCTTGGTAAGATGCTGACTCATTCTGTTGAGGAACAGTGAGTCGGCCGTTACCTGATAAGTTGCTATAAAAATACCCATGAAGAAACCCGTGCAGAGCATGAGTACAATCTGCTTCTCTTCCTGAGTCTTGATCTGAAGGGCTTGGGTAAAGCGGTTTGCCATAGCTAATTTCAAATATAAAAAGAAAAAACCGGCTTTAGACCGGTTCTAACGTACTGAAATTTTTGAAAGAATAACTATTTCTTCGATGCTGTACTATCTGCTTTAACTCCGGCTCCAGATTTTTCAGAAGCATACTCCTCGTTCAAACCTTTGGTCACTACATCAGAAATGTTCAACGCTTCTGTAGCAAAAAGAAGATCACTCGATGGATCAAACTTTAACACAATCTGATAACCATTATCAGTCCCATACTTTTTGCAGAAGGCAGTGATGCGATCATACAATTCTTTGTTCAACTTACCTTCTTCTTCGGCCAATTGCTGACCTAAGCTTTGCTGATACAGCTGAAGATTTTGTTGTTTCTTACCAAGATCTTCTTCAACCGCCTTAACCTGACCCATGGTCATGGAGCTTACGTTGCGTTGGTAGGATGTAATCTCATTTTGAAGTCCCATGGCTCGGTTACGATATTCTGCTTCCAACTTCTTGGTTTTTTCTTCCAATACTTTTTTGTTTGCATCGAGGTAGTCATAATGTTTAAGCACACTATCAGAATTGATAAAGGCTACTTTTAAGTCACCCGTGAAGCCAGATCCTGCTTCAGACGATGCCGGTTTACTGCCAGCAAAATGAAAGTAAAATAGTACGCCAACTGCTACCAGGAGCACGGCATTTAAAATCAGAGATAAATTCTTCATGTAGGATTTACGGTTTTCAGGGCGCAAATATAATGAGTATTGGTTACGATGAAAGCAACTGGCTAAGCTTCTTCTCCCTCGGTTTCGAAGGTATAGAGGGTTTCGTCTAACGTAAAGGTATCCTCCTTATATTCTTTTATGAATTTTTCGATCACTTTATGACCCACCGATTCAACATGCAGGCTAACATCGATACTTATTCCAAATTCTCCTCTAGGATCAATATCAATATGTTCCATCACTTTTACAGTTCCGTCAGCCTCCAGCTCCATGATTACCTCGGCCATGAATAACCCAATCTCTTCTTCCAATGGGTCAAGTGCTTCAAGATTTCCGTTCTCGTCCTCATCGTAGGTGATCTTTTTGAATTGAGGGAAATGCTTGGCAGCGCGATGTTCGGCTATTTCAAATTGCTCGCTCTCATGCTGCAGGCGGAGCGTATAAATCACAGCATCATATACAACATCTTTACCTTCATACTTTCCTACGAAATAGAAGTGAGCATACTCATCACTTGTCTCGTCATCTTCGTCTAGTATATAACTTTTCCCTGACGCCTTTATGTTGTCTCTATATTCTTTAATCACTGCGGGATCGTATCCCTTGTTTTTAAAATGCTTCATACTGATAAGTTGATCTTAATTTAACAAAAAACACTCATGGTGTCTACATGTAACTTAAATAATTGCGCTTCAAGAGAAGATTGTGAATAGTTTCAGAGAGTAAGGCCGTAATCATTTGAACCACTCTGCATACATCGGGTAGTTCTTAGCGGTCCGTTCTATTACGTCTTTCATTTCCGGTCCAATATCCTTAACACGCTTAGCAGGCATTCCTGCGTAAATACTTCCGGGTTCTACTATGGTTCCTGCGAGGACTACGGCCCCTGCCGCAATAACTGAGTTTGATCCAATTACCGCATCATCCATCACAATTGCTCCCATACCAATCAGCACGTTGTCCTCTACCGTGCAGCCGTGAATGACAGCATTATGGGCTATAGATACATTATTACCAATGACGGTTTTTGCTTTTTGATAGGTGCAATGTATTACCGCACCATCTTGAATGTTGGTGTTGTTACCTATAACGATGGAATTCACATCTCCCCTCACAACAGCATTAAACCAAACTGTACAATTATCTCCCATTACTACTTCACCTACCACGACAGCATTATCTGCAAGAAAACAGTTCTTGCCTAGCTGAGGGGAAAACCCGCGCACTTCCTTAATAATTGCCATATCCCTGTTAATGGTTTGCGCGAATCTACAATCCACATTCTTAAATCGATAATCCCATGACAACATGTCACCATGAAAGACTAAAAATTGTATTTTTGCGACTCGATTGAGAAGGAAATGAAAAATCTGATTGGTGAACTCGATATTTTGAATGAAGTCCTTGCACCGAATGAAACGTTTCGGGTTTCAAGGGATCTGTCTACAGGAAAGTCTAGAAAGCTCTACATAGAGAGTTATGGATGCCAGATGAATTTTTCTGACAGTGAGATAGTTGCATCCATTCTAGAGAAGGAAGGCTTTGACACTACTTCGGATATAACAAAAGCCGATGTTATCTTTTTAAACACGTGTTCAATTCGTGAAAAGGCGGAACAAACTGTACGCTACCGTTTAACTCACATCCATGGTTTCAAAAAACTTAAGCCCTCCCTGTTGGTTGGAATATTAGGGTGCATGGCCGAACGCTTAAAATCGAAGTTGCTGGAAGAAGAGAAAATTGTGGATCTGGTAGTTGGACCTGATGCCTATCGGGATCTTCCAAGATTAATCGGTCAGGTTGATGACGGTGATAAGGCCGTCAATACATTTCTATCTCGCGAGGAAACCTATGGTGACATCAGTCCAGTACGATTGAATACAAATGGTGTTACAGCCTTTGTTTCGATTATGAGGGGTTGCGATAACATGTGCTCATTTTGTGTGGTGCCTTACACAAGAGGGCGGGAAAGAAGCCGAGATCCACACTCCATCGTGAAAGAAGCACAAGACTTATTTCAACAAGGATTCAAAGAGGTAACGTTGCTCGGTCAGAATGTGGATTCATATAAATGGAGCCCTGAAGAAAACAGCAAATTATTATTAGAGAAAAAAGGTGCAAGTGAAGTTATTCACTTCTACATGTTATTGGAGATGGTAGCTCATGTTAGCCCCGATTTACGAGTGAGATTTTCGACATCGCATCCCAAGGATATTACTGATGACGTTCTTCATATAATGGCGAAGTACGAGAACATCTGCAAGAATATTCACCTACCTATCCAAAGTGGTAACAACCGGATTTTGGAGATGATGAGTCGTGGATATACACGTGAATGGTACTTAGATAAAATGCAGAAAATCAGATCGATATTGGGTTCTGATTGTGGTATTTCTTCAGATATGATTATTGGCTTCTGCTCGGAAACAGAAGAAGAAAATCACGATACAATAGCCTTGATGGAAGAAGTGAAATTTGACTTCGCTTACATGTATTATTATTCAGAGCGCCCCGGAACCCCAGCAGCGAAAAAGTATGTGGATGATGTTCCATTAGAAACAAAACAAAGAAGGCTGGAAGCAGTAATTGCCAAACAGCGATCGCATGGTCTGGAAAGCAATACGAAAGATTTAGGGAAAGTCTTTAAAGTATTGATCGAAGGTTTTTCGAAACGCTCAGATCAACACCTTCAGGGAAGAAATACACATAATAAGGTTGTCATCTTTCCAAAAGGAGATCATCAGAAAGGTGAATATGTAAATGTGTTGATAGACGACTATACCAGTGGATCGCTATTGGGAAAAATAATTGAATAGGTATTGGATTTTATACTTGAAATCCGAAGCGTTAACACATTGATAATTAGAATTTAACAGATAAAAAATTTAGCCCCGAATGGCCATAACAGATTCAGAAATTCAAACAATAAAACAACGATTCGGCATCATTGGTAACTCGACACTGCTCAATAATTCAGTGAGTGTTGCCATGCAGGTTGCTCCTACTGATATGTCGGTATTGATTACCGGTGAAAGCGGTAGTGGTAAAGAATCGTTCTCTAAAATTATCCACCACCTCAGTTCTCGCAAGCACGGACAATTTATAGCCATTAACTGTGGGTCAATCCCAGAAGGTACTATCGACTCTGAACTATTCGGACACGAGAAAGGATCTTTCACTGGCGCACACGAATCCCGAAAAGGATACTTTGAAGTGACCAGTGGCGGCACCATTTTTTTAGATGAGATTGGAGAAATGCCACTGGCAACCCAAGCTCGTTTGCTGCGGGTTCTGGAGAATGGGGAGTTTATCAAAGTGGGATCGTCAAAGGTTTTAAAGACTGATGTTCGGGTAGTTGCTGCCACGAATGTGAACCTGATGAAGAATGTAGAAGAAGGAAAATTCAGGGAAGACTTATACTATAGACTAAGCACCGTTCCAATTTATATACCGCCACTGCGTGAACGTGGAAAAGATATCGAACTTCTTTTCAGAAAGTTCGCATCAGATTTTGCTGATAAGTACAAGGTAAAACCAATCATGTTGACTGATGACGCCAAGGAAATTCTGATCAAGTATCGATTCCCCGGAAACATTCGTCAACTTAAAAATCTGGTGGAGCAGATCTCTGTTTTATCGTCCGATAATAAGGAGATTAATGGTGAAACTTTGCAGCGATACATTCCAAGAGAGAACAGTTTACCAGCCTTATATAGAAGTGTTGCTGCTGATAAAGAAGGTCTTTCAGAAAGAGACATCCTCTACAAAGTCCTTTTCGATATGAAGAAGGATTTTAATGACTTGAAGAAATTGGTGCTGGAGTCGTTTGGATCGTCAGCGAATTCAAGTCAACTAATCAAAGATAACCCCAGCTTATTTGAAGGTATCGAGCACAGCCATACAACTGAAAATTCTGAGCCTGTTGTGCTTAACTTATCATCATCGCAGAACAACGGCAATCATGTAGAAGATGTTCACGACATCAGCCATGAGACAGAAGACGATTCACTGTCCATCGAGAAGAAGGAAAAGGAGCTGATCATTCGGGCACTTCGTAAGAACAGCAATAAGCGAAAATACGCGGCACGCGATTTGGGTATTTCCGAGCGCACTCTTTACCGCAAAATCAAACAATACGATCTTGAAAATTAACGTCTATCAAGCGAGCATGCTAAAGTCAAAACTGTTTCTTCTCATTTCGTTTTCTGTGCTGCTTGTCTGTCTCACGTTTTCCTCTTGCGGGGTCTATTCGTTTACAGGTGCAAAAACGCTTGCTAAAAATATCTCCATTACTGAATTCTATAATAATGCTGATCTCGGTCCAGCCAATATGGGGCCGACTTTTACAAACAGTTTGAAGACTTATTTTATTCAAAACTCTAGTCTGGATGTGGTTCAAGAGGAAGGTGAACTTCAAATGGAAGGTGAGATTCAGGATTATCGGTTAACGCCTATTGCGCCTGTCTCTACTGGCGATCCCAACGCCATCAACAATGCCTCTTCTACACGGCTTACCATCACCGTTAAGGTAACCTATCTAAATACGCTTGATGACACGATGAGCTTCAAGGACAAGACCTTTTCTTTTTACAAAGATTTCTCCAACGACCAGGAATTTGCTGACATACAGGAGCAGCTTACTAAGCAGGTTTTTGAACGGATAATCAACGACATCTTTAACGCCTCGATTGCCAATTGGTAAAATTTCTTATTTTTACCTTAGTCAAAAGCATCTGGTGGACAAAATTCAATTTGCAGCTATACTCAAGCACTACTCCGATAGCTCGGAGGAAGAGGCTCAGGAAGTCCTTTCGCTGAAAGGTTTGTTTCCCTATAGTCAGATGCTTCATGCACTTTCTGCCCGCGTTTCAAAAGATCATGGTTTTAATAATCAGCAAAGTGAATTACAGTTAGCAGCCGTGTATGCAGCAGATCGAATGGTGCTGAAAGACATCATCACAAAACAGGCAGATGAATACGTGGAAGTAATTAAAGAAGAAGCGAATAAGAGTAATGTTAAATCTCCAACTCCTTCAATAACTCCGCCTAAAACTATTATTCAGCCTGCTAACATTTCTTCTACCAATGAAGGTGGCGTAGCCGATGAGCTGATGCATGACTTGGAGCGACTAAATGAGTTGAGGCATAACTTCGAGGCATTATTTGTCGACCAGTCTAACGATAAGATTAAGCAAATCAAAAAAGAAGCTATTGTCGACAATACAGAAGCCTTGCACATAGATTCGGGACTAACTAAGAAGCAGAGGATTATCGAACTGGCAAAATCGCTTCAAGTTGAAAAAGAAGCACACGATGAATCATCCAAGAATAATGAGGTTGCTCATAAGAAAAAGGTAAATCCAACTGAAAAGCTGATTGAAGAGATCAAGATTTCAAAAAAGGAAATAGAGCCTGAAGGTGAAAAACAGAAAGCGCAAATCCATATTATTGATCAGTTTATAAAGATTCAACCTTCAATCTCAAATGCTAAAGAGCGAGCTCAACCAGCAGCGCCTGGAGACCTCTCAACTATCAAATCAGGGGAATTTGGAGAGAATATAGTTTCTGAAACTTTGGTGGAATTACTCATTAAACAAGGCAAAAAAGATAAGGCTATTGAGGTTTTGAAGAAGCTGATTTGGAAGTTTCCACAAAAAAAGACTTTCTTTGCGGCTCAAATTGAAGATTTAAAGAAGTAACATATGTATCTATTAGTAATTAGTCTCATCCTTTTATTTTCCGTGCTGTTGGTATTGGTGATTTTGGCTCAGAACTCTAAAGGTGGTGGACTTACCAGCCAGTTCGGAGGTTCTTCCGCCAGTAACATTATCGGTGTTAAGAAAACCGGTGATTTATTAGAGAAGTTAACCTGGGGTTTTATTGTCGGAATTATGATTTTGACTCTATCCACAAATTTTATCACTTCAACTGATACAGGTTCAACGAATGACATATTAGACAAAGCCGGTGAACAAGCGCCAGCCTCTACTCCTGCTCCAGCATTGGATTTAGGAACTGAACCAGCTTCTGATTCAGTAGGTCAGTAAGAAATTCTAAATCAACATAAAAAAACCTCTTCATTAACTGGAGAGGTTTTTTTATGGCTATGCTTTTTGGATTTGCTTCTGCTTCCATCAGACCTAATACAATACTCGAAACTTAATGGTCTGTTCAATAGCACGAAGTTTAGCAATTACATCTTTATCGTATTCTTTGTTGATGTCGGTAATCACGTAACCAATGGATTCCGTTGTCTTCAAGTATTGCCCCATGATGTTGATGTCATTCTCTGCCAATACCAGATTGATTTTGGCTAAGATGCCGGGCACGTTATGGTGGATATGAATCAAACGGTGAGCGTTGTCAAGAATAGGTAATGTAATGTTCGGAAAATTTACACTATTAGATGTGCTACCCGTATTAATGTATTCCATGATTTTGCCCGGAACAAAATTTCCGATGTTCTCTTGCGCTTCTGCAGTACTTCCACCAATGTGAGGTGTTAGAATTGTATTGGGCAACCCACGAAGTTCTGATGTGAATTCTTCATCGTTGCTTACAGGCTCGTATGGAAAAACATCGATCGCTGTTCCTGCTACTTTTCCAGATAGAATATTTTCGCGCAACGCTTGAATATCGACTACATGTCCACGACTGAGATTTATGAAGATCACTCCTTTCTTCATCATGGCAAACTCTTTCTTGCCGATCAGATTCGTATTAGACGCTCGTCCATCCACATGCATAGAAATTACATCTGCTTGTTCCAGCACTTCTTTCATGGTTTTGCACTTGATTGCATTGCCTAAAGACAGGCGTTCTTCCGCATCGTAATACAATACCCGCATACCAAGTGATTCGGCAATGACAGAAAGTTGCGTTCCAATATTTCCATAACCAATCAGTCCTAGTTTTTTGCCGCGTACTTCAAAACTTCCCCTCGCTGATTTATCCCATACACCATTGTGCATCTTCGCTGATTTATCAGCAATGCTTCTGATGAGAATAATCATTTCTGCAACCGCTAACTCCACAACTGAACGTGTATTACTAAACGGTGCATTGAAAACGGCAATACCTTTCTTTGTGGCGGTCTTCAAATCAATTTGATTTGTGCCAATACAAAATGCACCGATTACCATTAATCGGTTAGCATGCTCCAATACCTTTTCAGTGACTTGCGTTTTTGAACGAATACCTAATACAGAAACGTTCTTAATCTTCTGACAAAGTTCTTCCTCCGTCATGGCTGCATGGTAGGTTTCAACATTAAACCCTTCCAACTTCATTAACTCTAGTGCAACGGGGTGAACATTCTCCAGCAACAATACATTGATTCTATTCTTCGGATAAGAAATAACGGTGTTCAATTTATTGAGATATAAAAACTCGTCCAGACTTGGGGTAATATGATCAGCTTTGCTTTTTACATTTTCACGTTCCACGTTTTCTGTAAAGGCGAAGAACTTGTTGGCAAAGCCGGCTTGTTTTATTTCATAGTCGGTGTAACCATCTCCTATCACATAAATATCGCCTTGAAGGTTAAGCTTCTTCAACTGTTCAACTTTTCCTCCGTTAGCTGACAAAGGATTCTCGGTATCAAAACCAATTACCTTTCCTTCTTTATCGAATCTAAATTCATTGGCCAGGATATTTTCAGGCTTGATACCAAAATCCGTTACAATCGGCTCGATAAATTCTTTAAATCCGTTTGAAATGATGTAGATGTTATCAGCATATTTCAGAAAAAAATCTTTGTTGCGTTTAAATGATTCTGAAACACTGTCCTTCAACTTAAGAATCAACGCTGGCAAATGATTTTTGTTAGGCGCCAAAAGATTAAGCCTCTTTTCCAAAGACTCACGGAAAGAGATCGATCCGTCCATCCCCTGATTAGTAATGTCAATAACTTGCTGCTTTCGCTCCTCACGCTCGGGATGATCTGCCAACGAGATGTCCGCCAGCACATCAAACGCCTCTACCTTTGTAAAGGTGCTGTCGAAATCGATTATGTAGTTCTTATTGATTTTCATGAGCGCAAAAAATTAACTTTCGTTGGTTGATTTGAATGTAGAAGGTCAAAAATGATGAACGGCTTCACCCATTTCGCAAACCAATTTTACGTGCGCAAATGTAACAAAAGTATAGAGTTGAGTGACGTTATGTTGAGGTTTTGAAATGATTTCATTTGCCTAACAAATGATAGTAGATACCTTCGACACCGAAAATTTAAGAAGGGATTACAAAGAATTATTTCAACTTGTACACCATGCATACTGCTGATGTCGGACAAATCTGACTAAACTCAGATGATGCTTTTATTTCTTGCGGAACATCTTCACGAGCGACATCTTGAAACCCTCTCTTTAAAAAGAAAGCATGAGCTGTTTCAGTAAGCAAATAAATAGCCGCTATGCTTTTTGTTTTGGCATGATCGATTAGTTGCTCTGTGATAGACGAGCCCAATGATTGACCTCGAATTCCAAACTTCACAGAAAGTGATCGAAGCAAAGCGAATTGAGTATAGATTTCCAAGCCCCCCGTTGCAACAAGTGTTATGCCATCATAAAAACCAATTAGCAAATGCTTATTAAAATCAAGATCTTCAACCGGAAGGTTGGCCGATTGCAATACGGATTTAAAAGCCGCAAAGCTTTCTGCATTGTCAATTACTTTTGAAGTTAGTTCCATATCTAAAAGTCGAGCCATCAATATACCGATTTCACATTTTTAATAGCATGTTGTCTTGATATAAATCGAAATAATTGAAAGGTATTTTTCAGAATAGGTCGTTCACAAAAAATTCCACCACTTTAGAAATTAGGCACAAGTCAGAAACAGTCAGTTAGAAAAAATTGCGTTAACGCTGTATGCACAACGCGAAACATTAGACCGTGAGCAAGCCGAAATTGAGTCCATCAATAATAATCACGGACAAATTATTTTCACCAGCGAACGCAACAAATAGAAAACACCAATAAGGCACTTTCAGAATTCGCATTCATTAATGCTCACATGTTGCGGGCACCGTTGTCGCGAATTATTGGATTGTCTGATTTGATGGAACGTGATGCCGTGAATGGAGGCAAGAAAAAGAACGCGGAAATTAAAGAGCTTGCTGGCTGCATGGATAAGGTCGTTCGGAAAATCACCGATGCACTCGCATAGAAAATTTCACCTCTCCTAATCACCAATCAATTTCTTTCATACCTTTTTCTTTTAGGTAGGAATTCGTTTTACTAAAGGGTTTACTTCCGAAGAAACCACTAAACGCTGAGAAGGGCGATGGATGTGGCGAGATCAAAACAAAATGTTTGCTACGATCAATCACTTTCCCTTTCTTTTGAGCATACGCTCCCCAAAGAATAAATACTACGTTTTGTTTTTCTTCTGAGACAACTTTGATAACGGCATCCGTAAACTCTTCCCATCCTTTATTCTGATGCGAACCTGGAGTTGCTGCGCGAACAGTTAGCGTAGCATTGAGCAACAACACACCTTGTTTTGCCCAACGTTCAAGATTACCCAAACCGGGCTTTGATTTCCCTAAATCATTTTCAATCTCTTTAAAAATATTAACGAGCGAAGGTGGCATGCGAACTCCATCACGCACAGAAAAACATAATCCGTTTGCCTGACCCGCGCCATGATATGGATCTTGTCCGATGATGACTACTTTAACCTGATCGAAATCACAACAATCAAATGCTCTGAAGATTTCTTTGCCCGGGGGATAAATAGTGTGAGATTGATACTCTGCTTTTACAAAACTAATCAGTGCGGTGAAATAAGGTTTTTCAAACTCTTGTGCCAGCCGTGTTTGCCACTGTGGTGATATTTTAACATCCATAGTTTCAAAACTAAGTTGTAAACTGACACATCCAAAAAACAACCTTAAACGCTTTATTAAAAAAATCTAAAACACTGAATTCCAACTATTTCGTAACTCTTCTAACATCAAAGCTTGTCTATTGCAAAAAATTAATATTTTTGATGCCAATGGTAACTGAAATTACAAAAGGTATTAAAGTAAGTGTGGAGACCGAGTACCAACCGGCCTACTCGAGCCCGAGTCAATACCATTATGTGTTCACCTATCGCATCACGATCGAGAATCAAAGTGACTATACTATTCAGTTGATGAGAAGACACTGGCATATCTTTGATGCTGGCTTCACTCAACGGGAAGTGGAAGGCGAAGGAGTAGTTGGACAACAACCTGTATTAGAACCCGGACAACTTCATCAATACGTATCCGGATGTAATTTAAAATCTGGAATAGGTAAGATGATGGGAACTTACCAAATCGAACGTGTAATGGACGGTTCGATGTTAGAAATCAATATCCCTGAGTTTACCATGATCGCTCCGATCCGCTTAAACTAAGTGACGGAAAAATTCTTTCAACTCAAATCCTTTTATACTTATTGGCTCGATGCTGTCGATGCGCATTCACTACATTCTCCTTTTCTTTATAATTTCTATACCAATGTAATTCAATCGAAAGAGGGTGATCTTAAATTCAATGCAATTGAAGAAATTCGAAGCAACTTATTAAAAGATCATAACCCTATTCAAGTTTTGGATTTAGGATCTGGTTCTCAGATTCTAAAAACATCTTCGAGAAGCATCTCTAATATTGCACGCACGAGTTTGAGTCCTTCAAAATATGCGATCATCTATGGTAGACTCGCCTCCTATTTTCATTGCAAAACTATTTTTGAACTGGGCACATCATTCGGTATTAATACTTTATACCTGGCATTCTCCGAAGGAAGTAAGGTAATCACATTTGAAGGTTCATCCGAAATCGCCAGCATTGCGCGCCAATCTTTCAGTACGCTTAACGCAAAAAATATCAATCTCATAGAAGGTAATCTTGATCATACATTACTTTCTCAAGTTAACTCCGTAAGCTCTATTGATCTCGCCTTTATGGATGCTAACCATCGCTACGAACCAACAATGAGATACTTTAATATCCTCATCCAAAAAATGAATGCGCAGAGCATTGTTATAGTAGATGATATTCATTACTCCAAAGAAATGGAAAGTGCCTGGAATGAATTAAAGCAACATACCCAAGTACACGCCAGTGCCGACCTCTATCGGTGCGGGATATTATTCTTTGATCCATCACTCAACAATCAGCACGTTGTATTGCAGTGCTAAGCATTGAATAGAAGATCAATAAACCTTACTTTTGTACATTATCCTTTATAATTATGAGTGAAAGCAATTCTACACAGCCCATCACACCGGAACCAAAGAAATCGAATAAGACTGCCATCGTCATTTCGCTGATGGCGATTGTCATTGTTATTCAGTTTATCAAAATATACCTCGACTCCCAGGAAAAGCAGGAAATTAAAACCGAACTGACCACAGCCGAGCAAGACCTTGCCTCCACTATGCAACGCATGAGTGAGATAAAGGCAGAGCTCGATTTGAAAATTGCGGAAGTTCAAAAGCTTGGAGGTAATGTTGCAGATCTTGAGAAGGCGAAAGCTGAAGTTGAAGCAGCCTTGTCTCGAAGAACAAAGGCAACCGGTAAAGAGATAAAGGCATTAAAAGATAAAGTGGAGGGCTACGAAGTCTTGTTGAAGACGAAAGATGAGGAAATTGACAAGTTAAAATCGGTTAACAAAGAATTGCTGACTGAGAATAAAACTTTAAAAACAGAGAAGAATGTATTGGGCGATTCCATTAACAGATTAAGTCAATCAAAAGATGAACTGGCAACAAAGGTTGCCATTGCTTCACAACTAAAAGTGGAGAACGTAAAGATTGTGGCGTTGAACGATCGCGGTAAAGAGCGTGAATCACCATTCAAAAATCGCCAGGTAGGTAAGCTTAGAATTGATTTCAACATTTCAGAAAACAAGGTTGCACCGGTAGAAGGAAAGAAAATTATGATTCGTATAATCGATGAAAATGCCCAAGTAGTTTTTGATGTTGCCCGAGGATCTGGAACCTTCATCTATAATGGTAAAGAAGAATTCTACACCGCCTCACAAGAAATATTGTTTGATAATACCAAACAAAAATTATCCTACCTATATGAGAAAGGTTCGGATTATACTTCCGGAACGTATACTGTTGAAGTATATACAGATGACTATAAAATGGGAAGTGGGCAGTTTGTTGTGAAGTAGTTTAAAGTTTTGAGTTAAGGCTAACTCGAAACTTCTAACTCGAAACTCTAACTAGTCCTTAACTTTATTGAGCCCAAGTAAACTCAACATCCAATTCGCTAATGGTTTTTCAGGATTTCTATTCTTAAGGCTGAGGAATATTCCAAGCTTTTCGAGGATAGGAATTTTATGAGTTTCTACAAATTCGATTAACGTTCCATCGGGGTCTTCAATATAGGTAAAGTGACCAGCTGCCTTGCCCATGTCAAACGAACTGCTGCTATCCACTGTAAATTCAAATCCCTTCGACTTACAATTTTCGCGAAGCTCTTTCATTCCATTTATATCGAAACACAAATGGATAAATCCAAGATCACCCCACAGTCTGTCTTTAAAAATTTTGCGCGGTGTTATGCTATTTACCTCCACAAGTTCTAATTCTGTATCGCCTAATAATTTAGAGAATGCACCAACGCGTGATTTGCTATGTCGGAGTAAAACCCTTCGTACTTCGTTCTCACTTCCGGGTAATCCTTTCAAATCCTGAAACACAGATTTCACATCGTATACAATTTTGTCGTAGCCCAAAATACCTTGATACAACGCAAGTGCTTTGTTGATATCGGATACGCCAATAATAGATCCACCGATACCTCCCATTGTTTTCTTCTCCTGCTTAAACCAACTGAGGCCCTCTACTACTTCAAATAAATTCCCGTAAGGATCATTCAGAAAAAAATGCAAGCGACCATCCGGCATCTTTTCAGGAGCGGTGAGTAAAGTAGCACCCATATCTTTTAATTCGTTGTAAGACTCTGTTACATTTCTGGATTTCATCTTTACAGCGAATATTCCTGTATCACCTAATTGAGGAATAAAAGAAGCAGGATTCGGTTTGCGGGAAGTGTATTGCCAGATTTCAAAACCACCGCCACCTTGCATGTTCATGGCAAGAATAGCGAAGCGTTTCTCGACATTGCCAGCGGTGTAGGGTATCATAAATGGAGCTGGTGCTGCGTCCTTAAAAATCGGAACATTCATACCGAAGTGTTTTCGATACCATGTCCAGGCTTCTTCTGCATTATTTACTCCTATTCCAATTTGTTGAATTCCGCTAATAATAAATCCCATATTATACGAATTGATTGTTGTCGTTGATAAACATCATTCATTATGAAAGTTCACTCTGAATGACCTTAAAGGTAAAAATTTTTTTCGCTACCTAATAAAATTACAATCCTCCATAGAGTGATCATGCTCCACTATCATCTAAGGTTTTAAGATTTAATGGCCGTAACTTCAATCTCCACCAGATAATCCGGATCAATCAAAGCACTTACCTCTACCATAGAGGTTACGGGTTTAATGTCTTTAAAAAATTCGCCATGTGCTTTGCCTACTTGCTCCCAATATGAAATATCAGTTACAAACATTCGGGTTCGTACTACATCATTTAAAGTAAAGCCTGCCTGATGAAGTACCTTCTCAATTTTATCGATGATGAATTTGGTTTGCGTATAAAAGTCTCCTTTTCCAACCACACCATCGTCATTGGTAGCAACTGTTCCAGAAATTTCTAATTGATTGCCCATTTGTACCGCCCGACTGTATCCTACAATATCCTCCCACTTCGCTCCTGATGAAAAATTCTTTCGTTGCATATTCTTATGTTATTTTACATTTCAATTTGATTACCAAAACGCTGCCCTTCACTTGACAAACTTAACGAACGCAGAACTAATTCGATACAATCGTCACCTCATCTTACAAGATTTTGGTGAAGCTGGTCAACGTAAGCTTAAAAATTCAAGCGTACTGCTAGTGGGTGCTGGCGGATTAGGTTCTCCTGCCCTGCTCTACCTGGCTGCAGCTGGCGTGGGAACTATAGGCATTATTGATTTTGATACTGTTGATGTGTCGAACCTTCAACGACAAATTATTTTCACCACTGATGATATTGGAAAAAATAAGGCTGAAGCTGCATCACTTCGTTTATCCGAACGCAATCCTTATGTTCATCTGAATACGCATGCCGAAAAGCTTACATCATTTAATGCGCTTGATATTATTCGCGATTACGATGTGATCTTAGATGGCACCGACAATTTTCCAACACGATACCTGATTAACGATGCTTGTGTTTTGCTTAACAAGTCATTTGTTTATGGATCTATCTTAACCTTTGAAGGACAAGTTTCGGTTTTTAATTATCCTGATAAGAATGGAAACTTCAGCGCAAATTACCGTGACTTGTTTCCCGAACCTCCGGAACCATCGAGTGTTCAGAATTGCGCACAGGCCGGAGTTTTAGGTGTACTGCCTGGCATTATTGGCAGCATGCAAGCCAACGAAGTAATCAAAATCATTTCGGGTATTGGAGAAACCCTTGCCAACAAACTGTTGTTGTTTGATAGTCTTACAATGCAACAGACCATCGTTAGCTTTCGTGATCAGCAAACACGAAAACACATAAAATACCTAATCGATTATGAAGATTTTTGTGGTGTAAGTCAGCAGAAAAGTAAATCTTTGAGCTCTAATCAAAAGAAAATGAAAGAAGTAACGGTACAAGAATTAAAGAAACTAAAAGAGACAGGCGCAGACTTTCAACTGATTGATGTTCGTGAGCCTCATGAATATGATATCTGCAACCTCGATGGAGAACTTATTCCGCAAGCTGAAATACCTTCTAATGTTGATAAGGTAAGCAAGACAAAGCAAGTGGTTATTCATTGCCGCAGTGGCGCGCGAAGTGGAAACATGGTGCAGTGGTTAGAAAAGAATCATGGATTCGAAAACGTGTACAATCTTAAAGGAGGTATTCTTGCGTGGGCGAAAGAGATTGATCCTTCGATGCCGACTTATTAAGAATTTAGGAGTCAATGTCGTTTACTTAAGCTCCACATCCATCCTCTCTTCTGGAGAGGAACGAGGTGAGGCCAGAAGAAAGGCTTAAGTAAAAGACATTGAGTTAGAATTTTGAATCCGTCCGGAAAATGTAAGAGCGCAAAGAAATCTGAATTTGATTTTCTTTGCGCTCTTCGTGATTAAATCTTTGCGCCTTTGCGTGAAACGTATTTGTGATTGCTACTCGAATCTCAATGATTCAATCGGATCTAGTTTAGATGCTTTGTGTGCCGGGTAATATCCAGATATCAATCCAACAATAACACAAACGAGCATTCCCATAAACATCCAAAACCATGGTATGATAAATTTTTTTATACCGATAAGGCTGGCAATTCCATTACCAACCAATATTCCAAGGAATACACCAACCACACCTCCGATTAAGCAAACTACAATCGCCTCAATAACAAACTGCTGACGAATTCTCAGTGGAGTCGCTCCCAGTGCTTTGCGAACACCAACCTCGCGCGTACGCTCCGTAACCGAAACCAACATGATATTCATCAAAGCGATGGAAGCGCCTAATAGAGTAATAAATCCAACACCAAAACCACCAACACTAAGGTAGCCCGTAATTTCTGCCGTACTCTGGGCAAGTGTTTCACTCTTATTAATATCGAACGAGTTTTCCTGCCCCACCCGATCGTTGCGTATTAAACGCATCAAACCAGTGGCTTCCCCCATGGCATAATCGAACTGCTCAAAGTTGGTTACGCCAACAGACATTCTATAATCCAATTGACGACCACCGGCCATCTGATTTCCTTTTTTTATTGGTACAAAAACGGTGTTATCAAAATTCTGATTAGCCAGATTTCCCTTTTCATTCAACACTCCAATTACCTTAAACTGTGTTCCTGAAACTGTTACTTTTGTATTGATGGGATCCTCGTTTTTTTTATAAAGCGCATCGACAATTTCAGAACCCAGAATGATTACATGCGATGAGTTTTCCAATTCCATCACAGAAAAATTTCTTCCCGCTTCAAAATCCAATCCTTTTATAGCCATGTAATCAGCATTGATACCGTTAACTGCAACATTTGGATTGGTCTTTTTAGAAAGGCGTTTTACCTCCGCAGCAAATGACACCTGCGCACTAAGGCTTATGGTAGTAGGTACATTCAATTGCTTTACAAAAGATAGTACCTCATTCAATTGAAGCGGTGGATGTGTTTTTTGCTGAACACCTTCATCGTTTCCGCGATGACTGCCTTTTGATTTAATGTCAAAAGTATTTACGCCCAGAGAAGCAAAGCTTTCTGCAACCGTGCTTTCGATACCGTCTATGGCGGTAAAGATTCCCACCAAGGAGGTAATTCCAATCGCCACAATTAAGGCAGTAAGAACGGAGCGGAGCATATTGGCCTGAACCGAGCGGAGACC
>JBKJOF010000048.1:0-9599 GCA_046595655.1 Chryseolinea sp.
AAATCCTCCAAACTCGATAACGAAATATTCAATCTTACCTGTGGTTACATCAATCATAATGTCCTTGATGTCTCCCATTTTCTCTCCACGGTTGTTGTTAACTTTGTTTGCTATCATAGAAGTAGCAGTTAAGTAATGCAATGGATCGTTTGCGTGTGGTGCTCCATGATTGACACCTGTTAAATTTTCTTGTTCTAAGGTTGACATAATTTTAATAGTTAGTTTGTTGTTACTTCAATTTTGATTTTCAATCGGCTTATTTGTTGGTTGAAGTGGAGCAATCTCTACTTTTGGCTCAACGTCCGCTTTATCTACAATTACTTTTTTTGAGCAACTCGTTAACAATAACAAGAAGCTAACAAGTAACATAAGGTAAATGATTGATTGCGTTAACTTCATTTTATGAGTGAATACATTTGTTACACGTAATTTTTCAGCGAAAAGACTCATTTAAGGGCATCTCTAAAAAATTATTTTTTAATGGCCTCATCCCTTCCCTTCTCCGTATGGAGAAGGATAAGCGGAGGCTTTTAGAGATGCCCTTAATATGATCTACGATACATAGAAAACAAAATTTATTTTCATTTATAATTTCTTTTGCGTTACCAGTTCCAAAAAGTCATTTAGATGCTTATTGAAATCAACAGGGTTGTCTATGTTAGACAAGTGAGCTGATTTTTCTAAAGTGTGAAGCGTAGATCCGATAATTTTAGAGTGCATAAATTTTGCAGCTGCTGGTGGCGTTACGGTATCTTCATTTCCTACTAGAATAAGAACAGGCACTTCAATTTTATGAAGACTGTTACAGGTTTCAGATCGATCTGCTAACGCTTGCAAAGTATTGCACACCACTTCTGGTGAAGCACCTTCAATGACTCTCCTTGCTTCAATTATTTCTTTTGATTTCTTGTCGATAGAATCCGTAGAGAAAAAACCTTGTAAAACTTGATCCGCATAATGTTCCAATCCCCCTATCCGGATTGCATTAATCGACTTCATTCTCTTTTCTTTTGCCTCAGCGGAGTCAGCTGAACATTGTGTGTCACATAAAATCAGTGCATCAAATCGTTCAGGAAATTTTTCTGCTGCTTGAAGAGCAATGTATCCACCCATTGAAAATCCACACAGAATAACTTTAGAAAGGCCAAGAGTATCTAAGAGGTTTTTTAAATCTGATACAAATAGATCGATTGTCAATTCTTCGTTGTCGACTTCTGAGTTTCCAAAACCACGTACATCGTAGGTGATCACTCGGTATTTATCACGCAAGTTATCGGTCTGACCTTTCCACATAGATTTATCCAATGGAAACGCATGGATAAATACTATAGTAATATCATTCTTATCTCCTTCGTCAGTATAGCTAACAAAAAGCTCGTTGACGTTAACATCCAATTCTTCAATCGTTTTCATAGGTAGTAATCTGTTTATCGGGCTAAATAACCACCGTCAATTTCAAGCGCAGTGCCTGTAATAAATGAACTCTCATCGGAAGCAAGAAAAATAAAGGCACTCGCTATCTCTGTTGATTTACCAAATCGGTTCAAGGGATGAAGTGCCATGATCTGTTGCTTCAATAATTCATTGTCATTAATGCCACCGTTCGTTAAAAGCGGTGTATCAATAAACCCAGGACACAGTGCATTAACACGTATGCCATTAGCAGCGTATTCAATGGCGGCAGTTTGTGTCAAACCAATAACACCGTGCTTCGCTGCCACATAACCGGCCGAGCCAGCAAAACCTACCTTGCCAAGAATGGAAGACATATTTATTATTGTTCCACTCTTCTGTGCATTCATATAATGCAATTCCTGCTTCATACAATTAAATACGCCAGTCAAATTTATTCTGATGATGTTGTTCCAACTCTCTTCAGTCATTTCGGCAATGGAAGTTGATTCGCCACCAATGCCGGCATCATTTAAGGCTACATCCAATGTTTTGAATTTCTCTATCGTTGATGCAATGGCGTTTGTAACACTCTCTAATGATGCCACATCACACTCCATAAAAACAGCGGACTCATTCTCGCCTTGTATTTCTTTCATGGCAGAGTCTATCGTGATGGATCGTAAATCAGCCACAACAACATTGGCTCCTTCTTTCGCAGCAGCAACGGCACACGCTTTACCGATGCCCGATAATCCACCCGTAATAAATACTGTTTTGTCTTGAAGCCTTTTCATTTATATTTTAGTAAGTATGAGAATCAGATACGCTTTTTAATTTTCGATGCTGTTTAACCCCGTGTAGGTTTAGCCTTGCGGATAGCATTTAATATCTGATCAATGTATTCTTTGCTTTGTGAAACCACAGCATGCTTTTTTCCTTCTGCTGTTTCTATACGAACTACATATCGTCTTTTCGTTAATAGCATATAGGCCAATCCAACACAGGCGATACATATGCCGAGTATAAGCTGCAAATTAGAAGTTGAAAACGATGCAGGTATTGAAAAGAAATCAAAGAATGTTGTTGGAATAAAATGGAAGTACCAGTTAGACACAAGTGTCAGACCAATTAAGGTAAGCACTAACCCCGGTAGAATTTGTGGACGCAATACGGTTAATCCAAAATCGATAATACCTTGCAAGCGATACTGAGCTTTCTTGGTCTTGAGAGTTGAGTCTGTTACTACTACATCTCGTCCATCTGTATATAAGAATTTTCCTGGTTTCATAATATTAAATTTAACGTTGAGGGAAATGATTTAAGAGCATCTCTAAAAAATCCTTTTTTATATTTACTTACTCTCCTGTTGTGATTGAGAAGGTTAAGCGGAAATTTTTAGAGATGCGTCATGTTAGTTCACGTAGCTATAAGCTTAGTTTACATTTTTCTACGGTTCACCAATAAGAGTACAACTCCTACACCGGCTATAACTAAGCCAGTAATGGGCGACCAATAGATTGGGGTTTTCTCGGTTCTGTTAATTTCAACCTTACCCAGATCCACAACCTTCTCTTTAGTGAATACATTGAATCCTGTAAACACAGTCATCAAAATGCCGACAGCAATAAGTACGATAGCTAGATTTTTCATGTTTGGTTTGTTTGCAAAAATGAAATACAAGATTCGTCCCAGTTGTGAAACGGGTTGATTTGAAGCTCAGACGTACAATGAATATGAAGGAGTGTAGAATTATCTACACAGGGTGTTTATCACAAAACACATTCTGAAAAGTTAACTGGCTAATTTAAAATGGATGCTGAAAGTTGTTCCTTTTCCAGGTTCGCTAGTAACATTAATTTCCGCATTATGACTGGTAATAATATTTCTGGTTGAGGTGAGACCCAGCCCCAAGCCATTTGGTTTTGCTGTGAAGAATGGTTCGAATAATTTATCCATCTCATCTAACGACATACCTTTTCCATTATCAGTAATACAGACAAGTATCTCATTATTATCTTGAGATGTTCGAATCGATAGGACACCTTGCTTTTCCAGCATTGCCTCAATCGCATTTATAATAATGTTTAATAACGCGATCTTAATTTTTTCCTTGTCTACTAAAATTCGCGGAAGGTTTTCTGCAAAAGTTTTCTCTAGCTTAATTTCTTTTAGGTTAATGCGATCGATCGCTAACGTGATGGTTTCTTCTACCACAAGGTTAACTGATACTAAATCCAGCTGCAGCTCTTTTGGTTTGGAAGAATTGAGCATCTCTCCCACTAGATGTTCTATTCGATTGGCGTTGCGTTGAATAATATCACTATACAGTTTAACGGTTTCATTATCACCCGGCATCTCATCCCTTAAATGCTCAAGCGCAAGATTCAAATTTGTGAGCGGGTTTCTAATTTCGTGCGCAACAATCTGCGCCATTTTTCCGGTTAACGTTATACGCTCCGCATCAATTAAATCCCTCTGTGCTTTCTTCCGAAGTGTAATGTCATGTATAATTCCCTGATAGCAACAAAAGTCAGACGCTTGGTCTGGAATAAAAACGCAATTAAGCAAGCACCATTTTTTTACACCCTCTTTATTAATGAGTAACACCTCAAACTCTTTGATCTGTTCAATCTCTTTTAGTGTTGAGTCGAAATAATCATAATCCGAATCGTTGGCAAATATTTGCCTGATTGTCAATTTGCTAGATTCCTCCCGAGTATATCCAAAAAACTTAAAAAAGGATTCATTCAGATCAATCAGGGTAAAATCGAACCGCGCTAAAAAAATGGGATCAATAGATCGTTCAAACAATGAACTGTATTTCTTTTCCTTCTCATCTAATTCCCGAACTACTCTTGATTGCGTAACGGCATAACGTATGCTGCGCTCCAACAGCGATGCATTCAATTCACTTTTAATTAGGTAATCAGCAGCACCATATCGACTCGCATCTAAATCAACTTTTAAATCTCCCTGCCCGGTTAGTAATATGGAAGGTTTTAATACTCCTTTATCGTGCGCAAATTTTATAAGATCCAAACCATTCTCGCTCCCCAATCGGTAATCAACCAAGAAAATATCAAAGTCGCCTTTAACCATTTTCTGCTGTGCACTTTTTGCATCAGCTTCCCACGATACTTCAAATTTATAATGCTCGCTTTGCGAAAGGTATTCGCGCGCCAGAAGTACATCGTCTTCATCGTCTTCAATAATCAACACTTTAATTAATGAACCTTTCATGGAAGTGCTTTAGTTTAATTTCCTGGAAGTGCGACAGTGCCAAGCCAATAATTTCCGATTTCACGAGTAACTTCAACCAACTGCTGAAAACGATCAGGTTTGCATATAAAGGAGTTAACCCCTAAATCGTACGTTTGAAAAATATCTTCCTCCGCTCTTGAGGTAGTTAACACAATGACTGGAATTCTTCTTAACTCAGGGTCCGATTTGATTAACCGAAGCGCTTCACGACCATCCATCTTTGGCATATTCAAGTCGAGCAGAATAAGGCCGGGGCGAAAAGTCTTTTCGAACGTATACTTTCCCCTTTTATAAAGATAGTCCATCAAATCAGCTCCATTCTCAACAAAATCAAGATCATTGGGCAACTTGTTTTCAGCCAATGCTTGCTTCATCAACATCCGGTCGTCTGGATCGTCATCGGCCATGAGTATGGATATTGATTTCAGGTTCTGTTTCATCTATAAACGTTTTAAAAGCTTGGCAAGATAATGATAAATTCAGAGCCCTTGCCTTCTATACTTTCCGCGGTAATCATCCCTAAATGGTTAGCAACAATTTTCCTACAGATGGCCAAACCTATACCTGTGCCCTCATACTCCATGCGACCATTTAGACGCTGAAAAATATTGAAGATCTTTTCAACATATTGCTGTTCGAACCCAATCCCATTATCTTTAATAAAGAAAATCACATACTTGGTATCGGATCGCGCGGAAGGAAAATAACGCAGCTGATATCCCGGTGTTAATGGGGATGAGTGAATGCGTATTACAGGATTTTCGTTTGCCTTGTGAAATTTAATTGCATTGCTTATGAGATTTTGGAAAAGTCTCTTTAGCTGCACGTGATCACCATTGATTACAGGCAATTGTTTATCCACCTCGATGATGGCGTTTTCTCGTTGAGTTTGATTTTCTAAATCGTCAAGAACTTCTGCAAAAAGTGTATTGGTGTCAATGACCTGATGATTCAATGAGCTCCGTGAAACTCTCGAAAAAGACAACAAGTCTTGAATTAAAGTTTGCATACGGGCAGCAGCACTTTGCATCCTATCAATATAATCAGCACCAGTGTCTTCTACTTTTGACGCATACTTAGAAAACAGCAAATCTCCAAACGCTCTGATCTTTCGCAAAGGTTCTTGCAAATCGTGCGAAGCTACGTAGGCAAATTGCTCAAGGTCTTCATTCGAGCGCGTTAAGTCAATGTTGATTTGCTCAAGTTGCTTTTCTTTTAACTTCAGATCAGTAATGTCGACTACAACCCCTAATATGTTTCCCTTTTCAATTTCCGTTTCTGCTGTTACCGATATGTAAAAATACCGGACAGCATTATTTACAATACTTCTGTATTCCATTCGAAATCCTTCCAATTTACTTTTTGCAGCCTCAATGAAGTTTGCAAGTACTTCCTTATCTTCTGCATGTGCAGATTCGATAAAAGTATTCCATGATCTTTTTTCTTCGCTTACGTTTCCTAGAATTCTGCTCAATCCATCAGACCATACCATTACATTATCATTGGCCGTCCATTTCCAACTTCCCATATTCGCAAGAACCTCTGCTTCTTTAAGTAACAGTTCACGCTCCTTTACAAAAACAATTTGTTGCTTTTGTTCCGTGATATCGGAAAAGGTGACAACAAACCCGTCTTCCAATTTTACAGCTGTTATGTAAAACCAGTTGCCCAGATTTTCTCCTGAGTAATATCTTTCGATTGCCATCGGCATTCCTGTATCAACTACTTGTTTATATAAGTCGAATAAACCTTGTTCTTTGTTACCCGGCATAATATCAAGCAACCGCTTTCCAATCAAGTTACTCTCATTTGTATTTGAAGTTTTAATGCTTGTGGCATTGGCCAATATCCATTCAAAATCCATAATGATACCATCAGCATTTCGCACTGATTTAAAAGCCATGATACCGGTTTGGGAATTGTCCAGCACATTTCGCAAAAGGGTTTGTGTAAACTCACGTACGATAACTTCCTTCTTCAGTGCCGTATTACTTTCTGCCAACTCGAGTTCGGTCTGCTCGCGCCTCCTTAATGATTCTTGTATTCTATAAAACAAAATCACAACTCCTCCTATGGCTACAAGTGCATAAACAAAAATGGCGATGGGCGCGATGCTTCTAAAATCATCTTCCTTAACCATTCGTTCATTGAATATAATCGTTTCAGCATTTGATATTCGCTTGGCGTGCAAACGAATTTGATCTACATTTTGCTTGCTACGAAACAATAAATTGCGTTCATAAGTATCCATGTAAAGAGAAGACTTCCTTGAATTGGCGAGTATTTGTGGAATCAATATCAGTTGTTCGTTGATGATTACTTTGAGGCTATCAACTCGTTTCCGCTGATCCTTATTTTCCGAAACAAGACTGTCCAATTTTTTAACAAACGATGGTATTATGCTAATTGCTTCGTTATACGGAACAAGAAATGTTGAGTCTTCAGTTAATTGATATCCTCTATGTCCGGTTTCCGCATCTTTAATATACGATATGGTTATATCAAGTGTTCTTAAAATTAAATTCGAGTGCCGTATCAACTTCACTTCTTCAATGTAATTATTCAGATTACGGTATGTAAGAAAGCTTACCGTAAGTAATACCGCTATAATAAAAAAGAAGGTAATCTGCGTATAATATTTCTTCATGGTGTGGTTATCAGTCTACACATGCTTATCTTTTTAGTATTCATCCTGATTGAATCTATCAAAATCAAGTTCTTTTTTTGCGTTCGCATGGCTGGCCTAATTATTTCTATATAGCAATCACAATCAACCAAAAAAATTGTTAATTATGAAGACGAAAAACAAGTTTCTTAGTGTAATGCTGATAGCCGGGATGATATCCGTGCTTTCAACCAATTCTACCTTTGCCCAGAATAGACGAGTTGGTGTTAAGGGAGGTTTGAATGTTAGTAACTTATACATTGATGATGTGACAGATGAAAATGCACGATACGGAATTAATCTAGGCGTTTACGGACAGGTAGTGTCTAGTGAAACTGCAGCACTGCAGTTGGAGTTGCTTTACTCTACCAAAGGTGCCAAAGACTTTTATACTGGTTTTTTTACCCAAGAGGTAAAATACAATCTCAATTACTTGGATCTTCCTGTACTGGGGGTTATAAAATTGGGCAAAGCAGCTGAAATTCATTTGGGTGGCTACGCTAGTTATTTATTGGGTGCCAATATTTCCTTCAAAGGTGATCTTGCTAATGGTGTAAAAGAGATCGATAAAGATGATTTGAAATCTTTCGATTATGGATTAGTGGGTGGTGTAGGTTTTAACTTTGGGCAGATGCAGGTTGGAGCTCGGTACAATTACGGCCTTGCGAAGATTGCCGATACTGATGATGGAAAAAAATTACTCGGTGACTCAAAAAATTCTGTCGCTCAGCTGTATATTTCTTTCAATCTTGGCCTTGATAAGTAAGGTATTAAATGAGTCTTTCTCCTGTACATGGAGAAAGACTCATATATTCTTATATCGGAATGTTATAAAGTTTTAATTTATTGTAAAGCGTCTTTCTATCAATATTCAAAAGCTCTGCAGCCTTCGATTTATTATAGGCCACCTTTTCAAGAATATCAACAATTGCTTGCCTTTCAGCCGAACCCGCAATGGATTTTAAAACCCCCTTACTCTCTTCTAATTGGAAGCTACCGTTCGATTCATTCTCGTGCATGATTTCATTTGGCAAACTATCCGTTAACACTTCATCGCCTGAAGTTAACAACACAGCACGTTTCACCACATTAGCTAGTTCGCGCAAGTTTCCATGCCAGTAGTAGTTGCGCAGATAACCCACAACTTCACTGGAAAACGTTTTTACACTCTTACCAAGAGAAGCATTGGCTTTCTTCAAAAAATGTTCAGCGAAAACCATGACGTCATCTTTGCGTTCGCGCAAGGGTAATAACTGAATCTTGAATTCATTTAGTCTGTGATACAAATCTTCTCGAAATCTACCATCCTTTACAGCTTTGCTTAGGTCTTCATTTGTTGCCGCTATTATGCGTACATCAATGGCGGTATCTTTGTTTGCTCCAATTCGTTTTATTTTTCTTTCCTGAATGACGCGCAATAGCTTTACCTGATTTTCGTACGAAAGATTTCCAATCTCATCTAAAAAAATAGTACCTCCATCGGCCACTTCAAAACTTCCTTGCTTATCGGTTATGGCACCTGTAAAAGAACCCTTAACATGACCGAACAATTCACTGCCCGCAAGTTCTTTTGGTAATGCGCCACAATCAATCGCAATGAATGGCCTATCGTTACGCTTGCTAAATTTATGAACAGACTGAGCAACAAATTCCTTACCCGTTCCCGTTTCGCCATGAATAACTACAGACATGTCGGAAGGAGCAATGAGCTCGATATGGCGTTGCACAGTTTGTGACTGCGCACTAGTACCAACAATAAAATCAGCAGTAGAAAGTCCTTCGCCTCGGGAGGACTTTACCCGTTGCTTGCCATCTTCACTTATACTTTCGATGACATTATTATATCGTGATTTATTCTTTTCTAATGTCTCCCTGATGGTAACAAGAAGTTCATCTGGAAACAATGGTTTTGTAACATAATCATTGGCACCATACTTAAAAGTATCTACCGCAGTCCGAACATCAGAATATCCTGTTATAATGATAACAGCAATTGACGGTGCCAGCACTTTCATTTTTTGTAATAACTCAACACCCGTATAATCGGGTAACCGATAATCGCACAGCACAAGGTCGAAGTGATTGTTTCGTAAGGTGCGTAAACCATCTTCACCTTTATGCGCCACCTCTACCTGGTAATTATTTTTTGCCAGAAATTTAGAGAGGGTTAAACAAATGTCCTTATCATCATCAATAACTAATATGTTGGGCATGTCTTACTAATTTTATTTAATTTCAATTGAAGTTTTCTTATACAAAATTTACCGCATGAAGGGCA
>JBKJOF010000082.1:0-4952 GCA_046595655.1 Chryseolinea sp.
CTACATTGGTTTGAGTAGAATCACCACCAATGGAATTACTCTTTTCAATTAATGTTACTTTTCTATTTTCCTGTGCAGCCATTTCTGCTGCACAGGAAAATAGAAAAGTAACATTAATTGAAAAGAGTAATTCCATTGGTGGTGATTCTACTCAAACCAATGTAGGTACCATCTGTGGTTCTTTTTTTCGTTCCTTCAGCGGACACGCCAAACCTGTGGGTTATTCTTTCTGCAATGATTTTATTTCTGAACTTCAGGCGAATTCTTCGATCTCTAAACCAACACGCTATCATGAAGGCTTATTTATTATACCGTATGAGTGGACGGAGCTTCAAAGATTAATGAACAATAAATTAAAAGAACATGGCGTAACGGTTCTAACAAATACAGAGTTAGTAAAGGTTAATCGTAATGAAAAAGAAATTCAAAATGTTACCCTTGAAAAATTGTCACAACAATTTAATTTCGATATTAAATCAGTTGTTGATTGTAGTGGGAATGGAGTAGTTTCTGCTCTTGGAAAATTAAGTTTGATACGAGACGACAGTTATCAAGCAGCTTCTCAAATTTTTCGAATTAAGAATGTTGTAATCGAAAGTGAATTTACTTTGAACATGAGCATCAAACGAATGATGGTGCAATTGATCCAAGAAAAGAATTGGCCGGAAAGTTACGTATCACTAAGTGTTGTCCCTGGATCGCTTCACAATAATATTGCTGATCTTAAACTAACATTGCCAGAAATCATTACAGATTCGGCAGAAAAAAATAAAACAATACAAGTAAAAGCCCACGAACGAATTCAAGACATATTTATAAATCTCCGTCAACACATTGAGAGTTTAAAAGACGCATCAATCGAATACATCTTTCCTTCATTGGGGGTACGCGTACAACAACGATCAAAAGGAAAATACATATTGACAGAAGTAGATGTAATGTCGTGTAGAAAATCAAGTGAAGGTATTGCTGCTGGAACTTGGCCCATTGAAGAGTGGTCTAATGATGGCAAACTACATATGGATTATTTTGAAGTAGATAATGGATACCATATTCCTGCAGACTGCCTGATCTCCGATGAAATTTCAAATCTGTATTTTGCCGGAAAAAACATTTCAGCAACATCACGAGCCATCGCCAGTGCCCGTGTTATGGGAACGGGAATACAAACCGGTTATGCCGCGGGTAAGCTTGCTTGCAGTTCGAATGAAGTTGAAAGAAAAAAAATCATCAATACTTTACACCGTGAACTCAGCCGAGCCTAGTTTAAACGTCTATCAAAGTTTAGCGACAGGATCTGCTAAATGGCCAAACAACATTGCAGTGTTTGATGAATATGGCTCACTTACCTTTGCAGAACTTCATCAACAAACAGAACAACTTAAAAATAAGTTAATCACACATGGTATAAAGTCTAATCAAGGTATTGGGCTACTGATCAAAAACAATCGCTACTTTTTAATTGGCCTTTATGCAGGCATTGGTTGTGGCGCAGTTGTTATGCCTATCGCTACTCAACAAAAAACGGAGGAAATTAATAAGGCAATAACAGAAGCAAAACTACATTACCTCCTCTCCGATCGCATCGACCTATATGCAGACAAAAAAGAAGCATTGGAAATTAATCTCTTTCAGCAATCTGTATTCATAAGCAGCGCAGGTAAAGCTCCAGAAGAAAAAACAGTTGATTTTATACACCATCCCGCGGTGATGCGCTTTACTTCGGGCACAACGGGCGAGGCAAAGTGTGTAGTGCTGTCACATAAATCCGTAATCGAACGAATAGAAGCTGCGAATGAAGGATTGAAATTAAATGAAACCGATAGGGTTGTTTGGGTATTGCCAATGGCGTATCACTTCATTGTTTCAATTATGTTGTATGTGCGATACGGTGTCGGCATTATTATTTGCAACGATTTTCTTGCCGAGAGCATTCTTGAAAATATTCGCCAACATAAAGGTACGTTGCTATATGCGTCACCCATGCACATTCGATTACTGGCCACGCATCCAAAAGAAACTTCAGTTACTTCACTTCAGCGCGTTATCTCTACCACAACGAGCATAAGCAGTGCGATCTGCGAAGCATTCAAGTTGAAATATAAATTGCCAGTAATACAGGCTTTCGGAATTATTGAAATAGGCTTGCCCATTATCAATATTGATCGTTCGGAAGATCATCCCGAAGCAGTTGGATACAGCCTACCTTCATACGAAATTAATATCCTTGACGAATCTCTTAATCCACTACCATCCGGTGAGCCTGGACTTTTAGCGATTAAAGGTCCGGGTATGTTTGATGGATATTTAAGTCCCATCACCTTACGGGATGATGTTTTAAAAAATGGATGGTTTCTTACCGGAGACTATGCCACTCGTTCTGTCGATGGGCTTATCGAAATAAAAGGACGAAAAAAAGTGGTAATCAATGTATCGGGAAATAAGGTATTTCCAACCGAAGTAGAGGAAGTTATCAATACCTATCCTGGCGTTGTTTTATCAAAAGTGTATGGACAACCTCATGCTTTGTTAGGTGAAGTTGTAGTAACTGATCTGATTCTTCAAAACTCTTCTTCGTTTAGTGAGGACGAATTTATAATGCATTGCCGTCAATTACTGTCCAGTTTTAAAGTACCGCATAGAATGAACATTGTCGATCACATCGAAATGACAACAAGCGGAAAAATAAAAAGATAGAAAGTAAAGAAACTAAAACTTTAAACCTTGAGTCGATTTCTACTCCCACTTCAGCTCAGAATCAACACCGTTGGTCTTTGCCTCGGCCGTTTCTTCTTCGCGCTCGTGCATGTGATCGAACTGAGTAAAGTCTACCTCAGGCATTAGTTCCTGCTTAACGTGATTTACGGTTGAGTTTAGAGCTTCCATGAACTTGTTAAAGTCCTCTTTGTAAAGAAAAATCTTGTGTTTTTCATAGGTAAACCCATCTTCTTTAAAACGTTTCTTGCTCTCGGTGATAGTGAGGTAATAATCATTTGAACGAGTTGCTTTCACATCAAAAAAGTACGTTCTCTTGCCAGCCTTTACTTTTGTTGAGTAGATTTCATCTCTACCATTTGCTTTGTTTTCTTCCACAATCCTTCAATTTTAGGGTTTCGTCTATCGTTTGATCTAGACTAAGGTAGTATTTTGAGAAATTAATGCAAACTAACACAACATTATTTTGAATGAAGAATGGATGTTTAGCCGTTTAATCGGTTCAATACGCACTGACTTTGGTTTACTTTTAGCCCGAAGTCACGCCCATAGATTCTAATCTGATTAACAATTCTTATGAAGGTATCATTTGTATCACCTAGACTTCCGAACTTTAGCGCATGGATTTAAACGCATTGAATCAAACCGGGAATCTTGAGTTACTTGCTCGTCAGTTAGTAGAAGGATTTGTTACGGGTTTACATAAATCGCCCTACCACGGATTCTCTGTAGAGTTTGCTGAACATCGGCCGTACAATGAGGGTGAGAGTACGCGCCATATCGATTGGAAAGTTTATGCCCGCACAGATCGGCTTTTCACAAAACGATATGAAGAAGAAACTAATTTACGTTGCCTTATCGCTTTAGACATCTCAGCTTCGATGTATTACCCCGAAAAGAGTAAGGCAAAGATTCGGTTTTGCAAATATGCTACTGCCTCATTAAGCTATTTACTGCAACGTCAGCGCGATGCTGTTGGGCTCTGTCTTTTCTCCGATTCAATCAAGACCATAACTCCAATTAAATCTACGCCCGCTCATCTAAACAAGATCTATAAAATTCTTCATGAGGTAGAAACACAAAAACCAATTCAATCACGAACCCAAGTGGCGAGCGTATTGCACGAGATGGCCGAGAAAATATCAAGACGTTCTCTGGTCATTATCTTTAGCGACATGTTCGACTCCAACGAAAGCAGTGACGAACTCTTCAAAGCATTGCAGCACTTAAAACACAATCGTCATGAGGTCATTGTATTTCATGTGATGGACAAAGAGACGGAATTAGATTTCAATTTTGAAGACCGTCCGATGGAGTTTATTGATCTGGAGAGTGGAGAAAAAATCAAACTAAATCCAGCTGATATTAAAGATCAATACCATGCTGATTCAGTAGCATTTTTAAAGGAACTTAAAATGCGATGCAATCAATATAAAATTGATTTTATAGAAGTCGATGTCAACACCGATTTCCATGTAATTCTTCAGACGTATTTGATTAAACGAGGTAAGATGAGGTAGGTATGAGCACAGCCTAAGCTTAAGAACACGAAGCAACGGCAGTCAAAAAATATCTTTAAAAGTGATTAGTGATGATCTCCATGTTCTGTATGATCGCTATACCATGCTTCTTGCAAAGCATGAAACTGATTATGTAAATCGATTAATGATTTGGCAAGCGTAGAATCAGCTTCAACTTTTACCGCTTCAGCAAAGAGTTTAGTATCTGCCTTTAACTTATCCAGCTTTGCTTTTACTTCATCCGTATTTACTTTCTCAGGTCGAGCTGATTCAATCCACACTCCAGCCACTGAATCCATTTCGTGGGCAAATTTCTTCGCTGGTTCCAAGTTTGATGAATCTTTATACGGATGAAAAGACTCGGCCATAACCAAATGAAATTCATCCATTCCTCTCCAAACTGAATCCTTTGCTGTCGCCTCGTGATCGTCATGCTGTTGCTTGTTTCCACAGGCGAATACAAATAAAATGGCTGCCAAAGAGAACAGAGTGGATACGGTTTTCATAAGATGGAATTGATAATTGATGAGAGTAAAAGTATAAAATTCAAGAATACTGATAAACAATAATTTGATGAACGGGCTTAATTCGGATTTCGTTTCCGCCATCTCATTTTTCGTTGGCGCTCCAGCAATTGCATAAACCGTTTTAATACATCTAAGTAAAGTGTGATGAACAAAACTCCGGTCATGCTCCAAATAACAGCCACATTAAAAT
>JBKJOF010000226.1:0-65580 GCA_046595655.1 Chryseolinea sp.
CTCAATTTGATTCGAATCGAAAACGCATTGAATTTAAATTGGCGTATAATACCGCTCGCTCTGAAGCTCGCCTTTACACATGGGAGGAGGCAGCTAAATCTTTCTATCGCGTATTAACAGCAAACTCCAAAGATGATGAGAAGGCAGTGGATAAGTTTGTGAAAACCCTGGGTGATAATCCAAAAGCAAAAACAACTGAACGGATTAAGAACGTTGAGACAAAAATTAAAACCACTATTCAAATTAATAAGGAAAGCAGGGGAGATGCGTTAGATCAACTTGAATCGGTAATTAAACAGAAGGTAGCATCGCGCGAAGGTATTACCAAACTATTTTTAATTGTATTTGAAAAACTTTCTATAGCTCGTCAACCGGTAGTAACATGCAGTCGTGAGAATATGAAATTTGATGGTGAATTCGATTCATGGTCGTACCTGGATGATTACCTTATTTATTTTCCGGATACAAAAGGATTTATTGCCCCTTACTTTTTTGAAGTTCGATATCCGATCGTGCCGGCCGATTTCACTGCACAGCAAGGATTGTTTTTAGAACCTTTTAAAGTAGGCGAGGTAAAATCAGCGTTGGCATCCATACAAGAAATTCCAGCAACCGATTATGCCATCAACACAGATGATTTGGATATTGATATTTCCTTCAATGCGGACTTAACATCAAATCAAATAAAACAGAAGCGTGTGTTTGGCGGAATAAACGCTACATACATTTCGCCCTATTATGATGTGATGTCTGCGGAACAACGCACGTCCATGGTAGAAGAACTTACGAAGAGCACAGCGCCCGATGCTGCCGTTACCACATGGAACGTAAAACCCGTTCCTGGAATTGAAGCTGACAATTTTTTGATTGATGTTGATTTTCAATCCACGCATTTTTTAGAAAAGGCGGGGCCTCGTATTTTATTTAAAGCAGGTGAGTTAATTGGCCCTCAAACTGAAATGTATCGCGATGATCATCGTGAAACAGAAATCGAAAATGATTTTAACAGAGGATACAATCGGTTTATTAAAATTCATATTCCTTCCGGATATCAGGTTAAGAATGCAAAAGATTTAAAAATTGATGTTACCTATTCTGATAAAGACGGTATGCCGTTTTTATTTCAATCCGATTACGTGCTGAAGGGTGATGTAGTAGAAGTCACCATTAAAGAGTATTATAAAAAGATATACGCGCCCCTTGCCCGATATGAAGATTTTAGAAAAGTAATTAATGCGGCCGCAGACTTTAATAAAGTTACCTTAGTGCTGGAGAAGAAGTAATAGACACTTTAAAAAAATTACCGTTGGAATATTTTCTCATCATCGTAACGGGTTTGGTTTTCGTTGCAGTGCTTTTGGCATTTGTGTATGGACGCGATTTTAAACAGCACCAACGCATTGATGACTTAAAGAAAGAGAACGCGCTACTCGAGCAATCTGCCAGAACGCAGTTAGCGACATTGGAAGATGACCGTGCCCGCATTGCGCGCGATCTTCATGACGACATGGCGCAATTACTTTCAGGTGTTCGATTAACATTGCAAAATTTTAGATTGGAGCCAAGTCTTTCTGAGCGGAGTAGATCTTTGTTATTAAGAATGGACAGAGACTTAACGGATTTGCTTAATCGTGTACAAGACATCATTTGGAATCTTGCTCCACAATTGCTGGAAGAGAAAGGATTAACCCATGCCATTTGGAAAATGTGCGATCAGTTAAAAGAACTCCGTGCTTTCCATGTTCATTTTTCTCAGATAGGAAACGACCAACGTTTAAAAACTGAAATAGAACTTCAGCTTTTTAGAATTTCCCAAGAGATGATTAGCAATGCACTGAAGCATTCTAATGGTTGGAATATTTATGTGCGCGTTCATTGGAATGAAAACGATTTACTGATCGCTATACACGATGACGGAGCTTCAAAAGAAGAAGTAAGAAAACAAAGATCCCTTGGTGGCCGAGGACTGTCAGGCATGCAGCTTCGAGCGAAATTGATTGGCGCAGAAATTAAAACACAGAAGGTTGAAAAGGGAACATCGTATGAAGTAATGTATCCGGTTACGAGGAAATGATGCCGCTGCGAATAGCAAAGGAGATCAATTCATTTGTGTTTTTAGAATTTGTCTTTCGAAGAATTTCTTTCCGATAACTTTCAATGGTGTGCTTACTGAGGAATAACTTTTCTGCGATGTTAGCGGTGTTCATTCCTTTACAAAGCAAAGTTGTTACCTGAAATTCGCGAGCAGTTAATTTAATGGGAAGAGAGTGCGCAATACCATCGGGTTTATTTTCAAACGCTATCTGTACTTTTTCACTGTAATAATGTTTGCCTTCGAGCACCGTAATAATGGCTGTGTAAATTTCCTGCTGGTGCGTAGTCTTCTTAAACAAAATTCCATCAACACCCGATTTCATTAAATTAAAAATCATCGCCTCTTCATCGAAGGCAGTAAGCGCAATGGTTCTTGTAGACAGTTTGAGTTCTTGTGCATATGCGATAACATCAAAGCCATCCACTTCAGGCATGCGAATGTCGAGCAGTGCAACATCAATGGCATGTTGCGCAAGCAAATCCATGGCTTGCTTGCCATTTTCAGCTTCGTAAATTTCTTTTACAAACTGTGTTTTCTCTAACATTCCCCTCAGGCTCTCCCGCATTAGCAGATGGTCATCGGCCACCAGCACAGAAATTTTTCTATTCACAGAGTGTTTCTTAGAATTTAATGGAGTATAAAAAATATTTTACAAAGATACCCTGAATTCAGGGGGTAAAACAACCCCCTGAATTCAGGGGTTTTTCAGTTCGCTGTTGCAACATGACATTGCGCTCTCTACATTGTTGCCATTCGAGAAAAGGGATGAATGATTATCTGCTAATGGGATAACCTGGGCTCCAAATAGGTTAGAAAGATCAAGCAACTCGCGCATCTCCAAATATGCGTTCTGTTAGTAGATGTCGTTGAAGTCCCTCTCTTGGAAAAAGTTGTCGGCTACATTTTAGGAGGCTGCCTTTTTTAGGTGGCCTCTTTTATTTGAATGCTTTTTATTTTAATAAAGAGAATGTTCTAAAAATAATACCTACCCTTCTCATTCACCTTCACCGCTCTTACTTTTTTCGTTGTGTTAAAATCCTGATAAACCGGTTGTAGGGTTTTCCAAAAGTCAATAGTTGTTTCGGACGGAGAATATTCATGTTCCAGTTTTCCAATTGCATCACGATCAAGTCTATTAGGAAAAATATGAACGGGAATTTTTTCTTGTCCGTTGTTGCATGCTTCTACCGCGAGAAGGTACACTTCTTTTATTTTATCATCTGTTAACGGAATGCAACCAATCGTTACACAATTGCCATGAATGTAAATATTTCCTCCCGGATGATTTTTATCGCTTAAGATTTTATCGGATGCATTGGGATAATTTACGCCCAGCGATAAATAAAAATTACTAACAGGATTAAAATGATTGAGGTAATAAACTCCTTCGGGTATTTGAGAGTCGCCTTCTTTGCGTTTCGGGCCGAGTGTTCCAGAACTCGCACAGAAAGGATAGGTTTGTAGCAGCACAAATTCTTCTTTTCCTTTTTCTTTTATCCATACTTCAAGTTGTTCTTCTTTTTTGAACGCACGAATAAAAAGTTGGAAGCCCAAGTAATTTAGTTTTTTTTCTTTGAAGTAGTTCTTCACTACACTTTCTTTCTCTTGATAGGCTACCTTAACTCTGCTGTTCTTTAGCTGAGAATCTTTAAAAGAAGCATCTTGAAAAATCATAATCAGTCCAATAAAAATGAAGTAGCGCATCAATCAAAATTAAACTAAATTGTTGTAATCTTATTTGTGTATTGTGTATTCGTGGCCGGCACAATTCAAATTGACGCAATGAAACTTGCTCTTGGGTTAAAGCCCTCTATTATTGTTGCTGTTAACCATGCACTTAAGTGCGTGGTTATTCAAACCTTCTACAGATGGACTTTAGTCCAAGACGACAATTTGAGTTGTACGCTTCGAGGCTAAATTGATTGTCACGAATGCACGAATGAATACCAAACAGCATCAACGATGATTTATATGAACTAAACCTATCCTCAATTGTTTCTGTGATATGAAATGGAAAGACGTTTTAACCTTAGCCTCAACAGGCGGACTCACTCCCGATAAGCGAGTAGAGAAGACAGATGAAGAATGGAAGAAAATATTAACACCTGAAGAATTTCAAGTTCTTAGAAAGAAAGGAACAGAGCGCGCATTTTCTGGAGAGTATTGTGAAATGCACGAACCGGGACTTTACGCCTGCCGCTGCTGTGGCACTCCGCTTTTTGATTCAACGCAAAAATTTGAGTCGGGCACGGGCTGGCCAAGTTTTACTGAATCAGTAAAGGATAACGTAATTAAATATATAGCTGATAAAAGTTATGGAATGGTGCGCGTTGAAGTGATGTGTAACGTTTGCGATGGACATCTCGGTCATGTGTTCCCAGATGGTCCTGCTCCAACCGGCCTTCGTTTTTGTATCAACTCGGCATCTATTCAGTTAGTGAAAGTGGGTGGATCAGTTGCTGGTTGATCGTTGTTCGTTGGTGGTAGTGATTACAGAATTTCGGTGTTGGAATTAAAACAGGAACCAACTCGAAACTTAAAACCCGAAACTTTAAACTATCGAGATTAAAATTATTTCATCCCGCAGCAGCGCGGGATGAAATAAACGAAGGAAATTATTTGCCTGATTTCTTAGCTTTCTTGTCAGCGCGTTTTTCTTTCAAGCTTTTTTTAGGCTCCTTTTTAGTTTCCTTCTTGGCATCTTGTGCTTTTGACATAATACTTTCGTTTTAAGGTTTGCTAAAAATAGTAAAATAATGTAGGCGGCACAATTTACAAAGTGCGATTTAGAACACTCTTACAGATGAAAGCTTACCTACCCACTTCAGTCTGTGAGTACGTAGCCCACGGGCATGGTCGTTATAACATTTTGAAATTGACAATTTGCACATCGAAAATCGAAAATTAATTCCCTAGTTTTGAGGCTATGAATTTTAGTGCTTTGAAGAAGGAGTTGGCTGGTGAACTCTTTACCGATGAAACAACCCGAAGACTTTATGCTACTGATGCCTCTGCCTACCGGGAAATTCCGATAGCGGTTGCTATTCCGAAAACAGAAGAAGATCTCGTCAAGCTCATTCAATTCGCGACTGAAAATAAAACCTCCATCATTCCACGCACAGCAGGTACTTCTCTTGCCGGACAAGTAGTAGGCGGAGGAATTGTGGTAGACGTATCCAAGCACTTCCATAAAATTATAGAAATCAATAAGGAAGAAGGGTGGGCAATCGTTCAGCCCGGAATTGTGCGTGATGATCTCAATCTTCATCTAAAACCTTACGGATTTTTCTTCGCTCCCGAAACATCAACCGCCAACCGAGCGATGATCGGAGGGATGATCGGAAATAATTCCTGTGGTTCTAACTCCGTGGTGTATGGAAGTACGCGCGAACATTTGTTGGAAGTCGATACCATTTTGTCTGATGGTAATCGTTCTTGGTTCGGTTCGGTTGATCAGAATGATTTTCTATCCCGAACAAAAGGAAATGCTTTAGAGCACAAACTCTACCATCACATAAATACAATCCTTTCCGATTCAGATAACGTGCGTGAAATTGAAAAGGAATTTCCAAAGCCATCCATCGAACGAAGAAATACAGGTTATGCCATCGACATGTTGGCACGCATGCAACCGTTCAATCAAAATGGTGCAGCATTTAATTTCAGCAGCCTCATTGCAGGATCGGAAGGGACACTCGCATTTATAACTTCTGCAAAAATTAAGTTAACGCTAATTGATCCACCTCATAAAAGATTAGTTTGTATTCATTGCAATAGTATTGATGAATCGTTGCACGCTAACTTGGTTGCACTTCAACATCATCCTTCCGCTGTTGAGTTGATGGATCATTATGTTTTTGAGGCGACAAAACGAAATAGAGGTCAGGCAGAAAATCGTTTCTTTATTGAAGGCGATCCAAAAGCAATTTTAGTTGCAGAACTTACCAGAGATTCAGAAGCACAAGTTGATGCTGATTCGAAAGCACTCATCGCAGATTTGAAACGTAAAGGATTGGGTTACTCTTATCCTGTTGTTGGTGGTGATGACATCAAGAAAGTCTGGACTCTTCGAAAAGCCGGCTTGGGACTTTTGTCCAACATACCGGGCGATGACAAACCTGTTCCGGTTATTGAAGATACTGCTGTTGATGTGCAAGACTTGCCAGCATACATTGCTGAAATGGGTGCGATATTAAAAAAGCACGGATTGTATAGTGTACATTATGCTCATGCAGGCTCAGGCGAATTGCATTTGCGTCCCATCATTGATTTGAAAACGGCTGATGGTGTTCAACTTTTCAGAACCATTGCTGAGGAGACGGCTACGTTAGTAAAAAAATATAAGGGCTCTTTATCAGGCGAACATGGTGACGGACGATTGCGTGGAGAATTTATTCCGCAGATGATTGGCGAGCACAATTATCAATTGATTAAGGAATTGAAACGAGTTTGGGATCCAAACAATATTTTTAATCCGGGCAAGATTGTAGACACGCCTCCGATGGATACCAATCTTCGTTACGAAAAAAATCAAATCACAAAAGAATTTGATACTATTTTAGATTTCTCTGAAAATCTTGGTATCGTGCGAGCTGCTGAACAATGTAATGGCTCAGGTGATTGTCGCAAGACAGAGTTGAGTGGAGGTACAATGTGCCCGAGTTACATGGCAACGCGCCAGGAAAAAGAAACGACACGGGCGCGTGCGAATATTCTTCGTGAGATGATCACGCAATCCGATAAGGTAAATCCATTTGCTCAAGATGAAATTAAGGAGGTAATGGATCTTTGTTTGAGTTGCAAGGGATGTAAATCTGAATGCCCTTCCAATGTGGATATGGGCAAGTTGAAACAAGAGTGGCAATATCAATATTATAAAGAGAAAGGCGTTCCATTCAGATCACGATTGATTGGAAACTTTTCGTTGGGAATGAAGTTAGCTTCTATTGCTCCGTGGGGCTATCGTTTTGTTTTTGATACGAAGTCACTAGCCAAACTCGCGAAATCAATAATTGGTTTTGCAGAACATAGAAGCATGCCTCATCTTTCTTCCACAACATGGAAGAAGTGGTTTACAAAACAATTTACGCCAAGTGTAAAGAAGCCGATCAAAACTGTCTATCTGTTTATTGATGAGTTATTAAATTATAATGAAGCGGAGATAGGTATCACCACAGTAAAACTATTGGATGCATTGGGATATGAAATTAAATTTCTAGACCATGTTGATTCGGGAAGAAGTTTTCTTTCGAAAGGATTGTTAGAGGAAGCACGTGAACTCGCAAAAAAAAATGTAGCATTGTTTAATGCTGTCATCACAGAAGAAACGCCATTGATTGGTGTGGAGCCTTCTGCTATCCTTACTTTCCGTGATGAATATCCAGACTTACTACGCGGTGAAGAAAAAGAAAAAGCAAAACGAATTGCTGCGAATACCTTTATGATCGAAGAGTTTCTGGCGAAAGAATTAGATGCAGGAAGAATTGATGTCACCTTGTTTAAAGATCAGAAGGCGTTGATAAAATTACATGGACACTGCCAACAAAAGGCATTGTCTTCTTTAGTTCCTGTAAAGAAAATACTTACGCGCTTGGGCAATAATCAAGTTCATCTTATCCCTTCTGGATGCTGCGGTATGGCGGGATCGTTTGGCTACGAGAAAGAACATTTTGATCTATCCATGCAAATCGGAGAGCTTGTACTTTTTCCAACCGTTCGCAAGCAACCACAAGAAGTAATCATTGCTGCAGCCGGAACCAGTTGCCGCCATCAGATTAAAGATGGAACAGGAAGAAAAGCATTGCATCCTGTGGAAATTATTTGGGGAGCGTTGAAGAGATAAAGAGAATTGAGCTCATAAAAATGAAGTGCACACAAAGTTACAAAGCATGAAATACAAAGGATGCAAAGTGAGCATGTAGAATGAAGTGCCATCTTTCAAAATAATTTCTTTGCTTCCTTACCAAATTTCATTTGCGTCTCTTCATGAAACCTTTAACCTTCCAACGAGAATTAAAAATTACCACTTGTGTATTTGATTGAAGCTCTCTTTCATTTACCATTAACTTGACCCTTGTATTTATCTAACCTAATTTCGTTTACGGATGAAGAAGTTCTACTCTTACGCCTTTCCTAGGTGGGCATTGGCGATGCTGTTTTGTTGGCCATCATTATTGTTCGCGCAAGATGAACCAGCAATGGCTCCCGTCTCGCGTACATACGCGCTCACAAATGCCACTATCGTTCAGGCTCCGGGCAGAAAGTTGGAAGGCGCTACCATCGTTATTAAAAACGGGCTGATCCAATCTGTAGGCAAAGGTATTTTGATACCATCAGATGCCATCATCATCAAAGCCGACAGTCTCTTTATATATGCTGGATTTATCGATGGGCTTTCACGCACAGGTGTGAACAAACCAAAAGATGATGGGAGCAAAGAACGTCCCAAAGATCCGGGCAATCCTACACCAGAACGCGCAGGCATTACACCCCAAAATGATGTTCGTGCATTTTTAAATCCTTCTGAAAAATCATTAGAAGAAATGCGTGGCGCAGGGTTCACGGCAGCGCATGTTGTTCCTCATGGTGGGATGCTTCCAGGCAATGGTTCTGTAATTTTATTGGGCGGCTCTTCGGCTGATGCCATGATCATAACAAACAAAAATTCTTTTTACTCGGAAATCACTCCGGCAGAACGTGCGTACCCCGCAACCGTAATGGGCGTGATGGCAAAGTACAGAGACCTTTATCATCAAGCGAGCCTTGCTAAAAACTATCAAAATCTGTATGCTTCAAATCGCGCTGGCTTAGAACGCCCTGCATCTGACCGGGTATTGGAAGCGTTTTATCCTGTTATTGATAAACGTCAACCTGTTTTTTTTAAAGCAGAAAAAGTACTGGAATTGCAGCGCGTGTTAACCCTTCAAAAGGAGCTAGGCTTCACGCTTATACTGGGTGAAGTGAAAGAAGGATGGGATATGATTTCAAAAGTAAAAGCATCGAATGCACAAATATTTCTGAGTCTTGATTTGCCTGAAGAAAAGAAGGATGAAAAAAAGACAGACGTAATGAAAGCAGATTCAGTAAAACGAGCAGAGAAGCCAAAGTCTTCTGCAGACCTTGAAAAAGAAGTTCTTGAAAAAAGAAGAACAGACTTTATCGCCAAATATGTTTCTCAAGCATCGGTCTATCAAAAGGCAGGTGTGAAGTTTGGATTCTCTTCACTAACAGCCAAATCAAAAGATATCCCCTCAAACTTGCGTAGGATGATCAAAGCAGGTCTGCCTGAGGACGCGGCACTTGCATCGCTCACAATAATACCTGCAGAAATTTTTGGATTGTCTGATCGACTCGGCACAATTGATAATGGTAAGATTGCCAACCTTGTGATTAGTGATAAGCCTTACTTTAATGAGAAAGCAAAAGTGCGCTATGTATTTGTAGAAGGTATATTGTATAAGCCGGAAATAATGGACGCGAAGAAAGTGGATGCAAATGCAAAAGTAGAAATCGAAGGTTCGTGGTCTATAACAATTGAAACTGCTGAAAAGAAAGCTCAAAACATACTTACAATTAAGAAAGATGGAGCAACGTATTCCGGAACCATTACGGGTGGTCAATTGCCGAATACACCAGAAAATCTAAACAGCGTTGTACTGGAAGGTAATATTCTTAAGGTAACATATTCCATAAGCATCGATGGTAAAAGTGTAGATGTAAAAATGGAAGTAACAATTGATGGTAATACATTCAAAGGAAACATTTCTACACATGGAACGTCAGAATCTTTTCCTGTTACCGGTAAGAAGGAACCTAAGTTATAATATCTATCCGTAGGATATTTCAAAATCTAAATAGAATATGAAAAAATTAACACTACTCTTCATGGTTTTCATCTTTCTTAATCAGGCGCAAGCCCAGGTTGAACGTGGAAACGTATTGATAAAAAACGGAACCGTAATCACCATCACGAAAGGTACATTTGAAAATACAGATGTGTTGGTGAAAGATGGAAAGGTAAGTCAGATCGGAAAAAATATTGCCGCTCCTACGGGATATAAAGTAATCGATGCCACGAATAAATTTGTGATGCCCGGTATTATCGATGCGCACTCGCATATTGCACTAACGGGTATCAATGAATATTCAAATGTAATTACGCCTGAAGTTTGGACAGGTGATGAACTCAATCCATTTGACATTTCGATTTATCGTGCATTGGCCGGTGGTGTAACCTTGTCGCACGCCTTGCATGGATCAGCCAATTCTATTGGTGGTCAGAGTGAAACGATTAAACACCGCTACGGTACGTTTGATATGGATGTGTTGAGAATGGAGAATGCACCCCGTACAATAAAATTTGCATTAGGAGAGAATCCAACAGGCCATGGAAGAAGAGATGGCCTGCAACCTCAAACGCGCATGGGTGTTGAGTTCGTGATTCGCGAAGCTTTTTCTGAAGCTAAACAATACATGGAGGCTTGGGATAAATACAATAAAGAAAAACTGGTAAAAGGTTTTCGTGGTGCTCCTCCAACTTACAGTTTGAGATTAGAAACTCTGGCCGACATTTTAAAAGGAAACATCATCGTGCATTGTCACAGCTATCGTGCAGATGAGATTAACATGTTATTGAAAGTGTGTAAAGATTTTGGCGTGAAGCGGTTGGTCTTTCAACACGTAAACGAAGGGTTTAAAGTAGCGCCTGAGCTTGCCGCGGCAGGAGCGATGGCTTCTGTCTTTGCAGATTGGTGGGCATATAAATTAGAAGTGTATTACTCAACTGCCTACAATGCAGCCATACTAACACGCAACGGTGTTGTTACTTCAATCAATTCTGATTCGGGAGAATTGATTCGTCACTTGTATCATGAAGCAGCCAAGACACAGAAGTATGGTGGTTTGAGTGATGATGAGGCACTTTCGTTGATCACAATAAATCCCGCCAAGCAATTAGGTATTGAAAGTAGAGTCGGTTCATTGGAGGTAGGGAAGGAAGGAGACATCGCTATCTTTCAAAATCATCCACTTTCTATTTATGCAATTCCAGTAATGACGATCGTTGATGGAATCGTTCGTTTCGATCGGGAAAAAGATGCAGACGACATGCGCATTTATGTTGATCCAAAAGAAGTGGTCGATATTCCAACACTTCATTCGTATGACCATGAGCATGACGACTGCATGCGCGACACCGAACTTTTTACAGATAAAATGTTAGGACAAAACTAAGCCACAGTATGAAAAAGAAAATACAATTTCTCGCGATTGCATTGGTGTTGATTGGTTTTGTTGTTCAGGCACAAAATCCAAAAGCAAAGTCTGGAACATTTGCGCTTACGCATGCCAGCATTGAAACGGTAACGAAAGGTATCGTTACGAATGGAACAGTACTTATTGAAAAAGGAAAAATCACTGCAGTAGGAACAAACGTAACAATACCCAGCGATGCAACTGTAATTGATTGCACAGGCAAATGGATTTATCCTGGAATGATAGATGGAGGAACACGTCTAGGGCTTTTAGAAATTGGCCAAATTCCACAAGCAAGTGACGAAGATGAATCAGGCCAAGTAATTCCACAAATGAAAGCGCTCACTGCAGTTAATCCAAACTCAGTACTCATTCCCGTAACACGCATTAGCGGAGTAACAACGGTAATCACTGCACCGGGAGGAGGAATGTTTCCGGGAACCGCAGCACTCATCAACCTGTTTGGGTATGTGCCTGATCAAATGTATGCAGGCTTTGAAGGAGTAGTCATGAATTTCCCGAATCAATCGAAAAAAGGATACTACGATCGAAGAACAGAAGAGGAAATAAAAAAGGATGTTGAGAAAGCAACCAAACAAATGAATGATGTGTGGGACAAGGCTGTGCAATATCACAAACTTGATTCTGCATCAAAAGGAAAAGGCCTTACTTACTATCCTGAAATGACTGCATTCTTGCCTGTTATTCGAGGCGAGCAAGCATTGATGATTGAAGTGAATGCTGCCAACGATATTAAAGCTGCATTGAAATGGGTGGCGGATAGAAAAATTAAAAAGGTAATCTTCACAGGTGTTGCAGAAGGTTGGCGTCTTGCAGATGAAATTGCAAAATCAAAAATTGCAGTTGTTGTTGGGCCAGTGTTAGAGCAACCCGCACGTGATTACGATCGCTATGATAAACCCTATGCAAATGCAGGACTCTTGAAGAAAGCAGGAGTGAAAGTTGCATTGCGCACATCGCAGGCAGAAAATATTCGTAACCTACCTTATTTTGCCGGGTTCGCAGCAACCTATGGTTTAGGTCGTGAAGAAGCCCTGAAAGCGATTACAATTATTCCGGCAGAAATTTTTGGTGTAGCCGATAAACTTGGATCGATTGAAGTTGGAAAGATCGCCAATGTATTTGTGTGCGATGGCGATCCATTCGAAACCAAAACTAATATTCATCATGTATTTATTGATGGTTGGCAAATACCAATGGTAAGCAGGCAAACACAACTCTATGAAGAATTTTTAAAACGCGATCCGGGATTGAATAAGAACTAGAGTTCTGCAATTTGGTTTTGAAATATGTGTAACATGGTAATCGTTGAATAGTAATCGGTAATCAGTTCCGTTTGCCGATTACTATTCACCAATTACTGTTTACACTTTAAGCCGCTCCAATATTTTTGGGCGGCTTTTTTTATTACCTTGAGACCATGTCTTCCCATCAACGATTTTTAAAACTCAACGCGCTTCGAGTTCGCAGAATACAGATCGAGCGAACCATTAAAGATGTGGTTTTTATAAGCTTCGGTATTGCAGCAGCAGCATTCGGATTAAAAAGTTTTTTGTTACCCAATAATTTTCTCGATGGAGGAGTGGTAGGTATTTCACTACTCATCAACTTCATTACCAAAATAAATGTTGCCTACTTGATTGTGCTCATTAATATCCCGTTCATCTTTATCGGGTACACGCAAGTTTCAAAATCATTTGCTGTTAAAACGCTCATCGCCATTATTGTGTTGGCTCTGTGTTTGGAGTTTATTGAGTTTCCATTAATAACAGATGATAAATTACTCATTGCGTTTTTTGGAGGATTCTTTCTTGGAGCTGGTATAGGACTTTCCATTCGTGGTGGAAGTGTGTTGGATGGAACTGAAATTCTGGCAATCTACTCCAGTCGCAAAACAGCACTTACTGTTGGAGATATTATTCTCGGTCTCAACATCATTATTTTTTCAGTCGCGGCCTACCTTATCAATATGGAGACTGCGCTTTACGCGATACTTACCTATTTAGTCGCATCGAAAACGGTTGATTTTGTTGTGCATGGAATTGAAGAATACACCAGCGTGATGATTGTCTCAGAAAAGAGTGATGAAATAAAACGTGCAATCACCAATAAGTTAGGCAGAGGTATTACAGTCTTAAAAGGAAAAAGTGGTTTTGGTAAAACCGGTCATCGTGAAAAAGACCTCGATGTAATTTATTCAGTTATCACCCGACTCGAATTGCAACGACTCAAAACAGAAATTGCTAAGATTGATGAAGACGCTTTTATGGTTGAAAATAGCGTGAACGATATTAAAGGCGGCATGATTAAAAAGCGACCTTTACAAGATTAAAGCTGATAGCATTGGATGGTGCAATTCGCTTTCGTAATTTCAATTTATTATTTAATAATTCTAAATTCTAAATTCTAAATTCTAAATTCTAAATTCTAAATTCTATAAATATGCAATGGAGAGGCGGAAGACAAAGTGGTAATGTAAATGATCAGCGCGGAAGTGGAGGAGGCGGTGGTGGAATGATGTTTAAAGGTGGTATTGGAACAGTCGTTATCGTGATTGTGGTCAGCCTTATTCTTGGAAAAAATCCACTTACGCTTTTGCAGCAAATAAATGGTGGTGGTGAAAGTGTTAGCACAGAGCAGAGCGCCAATTATACACCTACTCCGGAAGAAGAAGAACTGGCTAGTTTCGTAAAAGTAGTTTTAGGTAGCACGGAAGATGTATGGCATGCACAAATGCAAAATTATCGTGACCCTACCTTATTTTTATTTAGTAACAGCGTTCAATCTGCTTGTGGAAATGCAAGTGCATCAACAGGCCCATTTTATTGTAGCGAAGATGAAACCGTTTATATTGATTTAAGTTTTTATGAAGAACTCCAAAGTAGGTTAGGTGCTCCTGGCGATTTTGCGCAAGCCTATGTAATTGCTCACGAGGTTGGGCATCACGTTCAGCACATCTTAGGTATTACGGATAAGGTTCATGCTATGCAGGGCCAATTAAGCGAAGAGGAGTACAACAAGCTCTCCGTTAAGTTAGAACTTCAGGCAGATTTTTTGGCGGGTGTATGGGCGAATCATGCCAACAATGAAAATGTTAAAATCGAAGAAGGGGATTTTGAAGAAGCCATTAATGCAGCAAGTGCCATTGGAGACGATAGACTTCAGAAGCAATCACAAGGGTATGTAACTCCAGACTCATTTACACATGGAACTTCCGAGCAGCGTGTGCGCTGGTTTACAAAAGGATTTAAATCTGGAGATATGAATGGAGGCGATACGTTTAATACTGACAATCTTTAAGAATTTCCAGTGTAAAGTTTCGGATTTATAGTTAGAGTTAGGAGAATATTGCACCTGAGCTTTAGACTCTAAACTCTAAACGTATTATAATTTACAGTTAACTTCCCACTGGTGTCTGGTATCTAATGTCCAGTGTCTTATCTTTGATCGGATGGACAAGCAACAACATTACCTATCGGCCTTCGGAGAGGTGCTACTTTTTCTCATCGTAGGTATTATTTTTATTGTTGTTACTCAATTCGTTTCCAAACTTCTCCGTCCCAACAAACCGAATCCTGAAAAACTCTCCAGCTATGAAAGCGGGGAAGAGGCAGTCGGTAGTGCATGGACACAATTTAATATTCAATTCTATATCATTGCCTTAATCTTTCTTTTGTTCGAAGTGGAGATTGTTTTTTTATTTCCATGGTCAACGGTGTTTGCCAATAAAGAAATGATAAAAGGTACTAACGGTGTTTGGGGATGGTTCTCATTAATTGAAATGTTGATTTTCATCGCCATTCTTGCATCGGGGCTAGCCTATGCATGGGTTAATGGACATCTCGATTGGGTAAAGCCAAATCCGAAACCAACTCCTTTTGTTTCGCCAGTGCCAAAAGATTTGTATGATAAGGTAAATGAGAAGTATAAGCTTAAGTAGTCCACGCTCAACAGTCGACTGCGGACGATGAATTAAGATTGTTAAAGAAGTAAGTAGTGCATAAAGAAGTTTAGGGAATGAACGAGTCATTAGATCATAAATCTCAACAAGGTGGAATCATCGTTGCGCATCTCGATGATTTGCTCAACTGGGCAAGGCTATCTTCCATGTTTCCAATGACGTTTGGTTTGGCGTGTTGTGCGATTGAATTTATGAGCAATGCAACAGTGTATGATATGGATCGTTTTGGAATGGCACCACGTGCAACGCCTCGTCAGGCGGATGTGATGATTATTTCCGGAACGGTAACTTTTAAAATGGCCGACCGCATCAAAAGATTATATGAACAAATGGCGGAGCCTCGCTACGTAATTTCAATGGGCTCGTGCTCTAATTGTGGCGGACCTTACTGGCAGCATGGATACCATGTGGTGAAAGGAGTAGACAGAATTATTCCGGTTGATGTTTATGTACCCGGTTGCCCGCCACGGCCAGAAGCATTGATCGGAGGTTTCTTAAAACTTCAAGAGAAAATTAGAACAGAAAGTATATTGGCGCCAAAGGCGATTGAGAAATTATTGCAAAACGAAATTTCGAATGTTAATGCTTGATCAGGTTCTCGCCATTATAAAAATATCATGCACGCATGGCGAGCCATTAGTGGTTGAAAATACAACGCCAAAGGCAATACTCATCCCTTCATCTGATTTGGTAAAGGTTGCTGAAAATATTTTCCGCAATCCAGAGACCTATTTTGATATGCTTACCTGTATTACTGGAATTGATAATGGCGTAGAAGCAAATACTATGGAGTGTGTCTATACAGTATACTCTATCCCGTTCAACTTTCAATTGATGCTGAAGGTAGTGTTGCCTCGTGAAAAATCAGAGATTGATTCAGTTAGTCATATTTGGAAATCAGCCGATTGGTTGGAGCGTGAAATCTTTGATATGTATGGAATCCATTTTAACAATCATCCTGACTTGCGCAGAATATTATTGCCAGGTGATTGGGAAGGACATCCACTTCTGAAGGATTACAAGCAACAAGAATATTATAGAGGTGTGAAAGTAGAATCTTGAAAACATACTGATTAATAAAAAACGATTAACGATTAACTTTTCTTGACTCAGCAATACAAATATAAAGATACCAACCTCGTTCTTTCCGAACCCAACAAGCTCAATGTATCGAACTTGCGTTCAGAAGAAATGATCATTAACCTGGGACCACAACATCCATCAACGCATGGTGTACTTCGATTGGAGGTTTTGATGGACGGTGAGCTGGTTAGAGAAGTTGTTCCGCATATTGGATATCTTCATCGATGCTTTGAAAAACATGCCGAGAGTCTTCCATACAATCAAGTTATTCCATTTGTTGATCGACTAGACTATGTAGCCTCGATGAACAACGAGCATGCTTACGCGATGGGCATTGAAAAGATGTTGGGCATCTCCGAACAAATTCCAAAACGTGTTGAATACGTTCGAGTGTTGGTGGCAGAGTTGAATCGCATTGCATCTCATTTTATTTCGATTGGTACATATGGTATGGACATCGGAGCGTTCACTCCTTTTCTTTGGGTGATGCGCGACCGCGAACATATTCTACGCATGCTTGAGTGGGCATCAGGCGCACGCCTACTCTATAATTATATTTGGATTGGCGGATTGTTTTATGATATACCGGTTGGTTTCGAAGATCGTTGTCGCGAGTTCATCACCTACTTGAAGCCGAAGTTGAAAGAACTCGAAACGATTTTAATCACGAATAAAATTTTTGTTGAACGCACTGCAAATGTGGGCGTGCTTCCATTAGACCTTGCCATCAACTGTGGTGTAACCGGTCCGATGTTGCGCGCTTCCGGGTTGCGTTTTGATTTGCGTAAAGTTGATGGATATTCAGTTTACCCAGAACTGGATTTTGATATTCCAATCGGTGAAGGCAAGATGGGTAGGGTAGGCGATTGTTGGGATCGTAACTATGTTCGTTTCCTTGAAATTTATGAATCACTCAAGATCGTTGAGCAATGTGTTGAGAAACTGACAGGAGAACATAAACGCACTCGCGATTTTGATCCACAAGCGTTGGTTCCTAAAAAGATCAGACCCAAGGCACAAGATTTTTATGTTCGTGCCGAGATACCCAAAGGCGAGTTAGGATTTTTCTTTCGCGCTGATGGAAAAAGTGATATTGCTTTTCGATGCAAATGTCGTTCGTGCAGTTTTTCCAATCTTTCTGTATTGCCTGAAATATCGAAAGGTATTTTAGTGGCTGATCTTATTGCCATTGTAGGTTCAATTGATATTTTGATGGGCGAGGTAGATCGGTAGAGAGGAAACTAAATATTATAGATCAGACTAGACTGCAAAGTTAAAGTCTGTTCAGATAAAAATAGTTTTCAAGTCTAAAGTAAAGCCGGGAAGTACACCTTCTCCGCTTAATGGCGAATTAAAAGATTTCACTTCAACTTCTCCATTCTTTCTATAAATCCAAGTTTCCTTTTTATCAGGATTTATCATCCACGCCAACATACAACCACATTCCATCCATTCCTTCATTTTATCTTGAAGCGTTTTTGCACTATCACTGTCAGATAAAAGTTCAATAACAAAATCAGGACAGATATGGGCAAATTTTTTCCTGTCTTCAATGGCGACTCTCGACCACCTTTCTTTTTTTATGAAAGCAGCGTCTGGTGACCTTACGGAATTGTTAGGTAATGTAAAACCAGCATTGGAGTCAAACGTAAAACCAAGCTTGTGCTCTTTGTTCCAAATTCCTAATTCTGTTGCAATATTGGAATTGAATAATGCAGATTCTGATCCTGTTGGTGCCATGATAATGATTTCACCGTTAACGTTCCGCTCTAACTTGATTAAATGGTTCTCTTGACAGAATTTAAAAAACTGTTCTTCTGTCATTCCGCCAATGGACTTTGTTTTTATTTTAACTGGGTATTCCATACCACTTTCTTTAAATCAAATATACGATATTTAAGAGCGAATTGACCAGCCCCGAAATGACCAAAATATTATCTGCCAAACAAATTAAAGAGCTTGATGCATACACTATTCAATATGAACCAATCGCTTCAATCGATTTGATGGAGCGCGCGTGTCGTGCATTCGAGTCATGGTTTACTGAGCGGTTTGACATAACACATCGTATTGGTATTGTTTGTGGAACTGGAAATAATGGAGGTGATGGATTAGGTATTGCGCGATTACTTTATGAGTCAGGATATAATGTTCATGTTTGGATTGTTAAGGGTGATGCAACCGAATCGATTGATTTTAAAATCAACCAAGACCGACTAAGAAATAAAATTGCGATAGCGGAGATGACGTTGAAATGCGATCAGGCTATATTCTCTTCTTGTGACATTTTACTCGATGCCATCTTCGGCTCAGGATTGTCGAGGGCTCCTGAAGGTTTATATGCGAAAGCAATTGATTGTATCAATCAAACTAATGCTTTAAGAATTGCAGTCGATGTTCCATCCGGATTAATGATGGATAAATCCTCAACGGGTTCAATTGTGAAAGCCCATCACACGGTTTCATTTCAATTACCTAAGCTGGCATTTTTTCTTCCACAGAGTTATCCTTTTGTTGGCAACTGGAATATTGTTCCGATTGGTTTGAATAAAGATTTTATCAAACAAACAATAACACCCTATTCTTATGTTTCCTTAAATGATGTAAAGAGAATAGTAAAACCCAGACTTAAGTTCGATCATAAAGGACGTTACGGCCATGCTTTGATTATTGCAGGAAGTATTGGAAAAATAGGTGCAGCAGTTTTATCATCGCGCGCATCGCTTCGCGCTGGGCTAGGACTCTTAACGGTTCATGTTCCAACGTGTGGAAACGTTGTGATGCAAACATCAGTACCTGAAGCGATGAACAGTATTGATGCGAATGAAGAGTTTATAACGGATGTGGGAAACCTTGATCAATATTCAGCTATTGGAATTGGCCCGAGTCTTGGGCAATCAGAGGAAACGGTCACTGCATTTTCTTCTGTTATCAAACAATTTAAATTGCCAATGGTCATTGATGCTGACGCATTAAATATTTTGTCTTCGAACAAAGAACTTTTGAATTATATTCCAGAAGGAAGCATTCTTACACCACATCCAAAAGAGTTTGAGCGATTGGTTGGAAGTTGGACAACTGATTTCGAACGATTGGAGAAACAACAACAACTGGCAAAACATCTAAAGTGTGTCATTGTTTTGAAGGGCGCTTATTCATCGATCGCGTCACCAGAAGGTAACGTGTATTTTAATTCGACAGGTAATCCGGGAATGGCAACTGGTGGAAGTGGTGATGTGCTGACAGGAATCTTAACAAGTTTACTCGCACAACATTATTCATCATTGCACGCTGCGCAGTTGGGTGTGTACCTTCATGGCCTTGCAGGTGACATGGCTTCGTACGAAAAAGGAATGAATAGTTTGATAGCATCTGATATAATCGAATTTCTTCCAAACGCTTTTAAGAAGATCACGACTTGAGCTGTAATAATTGGAAGCAAAGTTTGAATCCCTGATTTCGAAATTTACTTTTACCGCAATCAATTTAGAAAACTATGCTGGAGGATGAAATAAAAGATGCCATTCGCGATGTTCAAGATTATCCGAAGCCGGGTATTGTATTCAAAGACATCATACCTGTTTTCGACAATCCTGCTTTGGTTCGGAAAATTGTGAAAGCATTGGTAGAAGAATATGCAGATAAAAAAATTGACGCCATCGCTTCAGTTGAAGCACGGGGTTTTATTTTCGGTTCTGTGTTAGCGAATGAATTGGGATGCAGATTTCTACCGATTCGGAAAGCAGGTAAACTTCCTTTCAAAACACGATCGCAAAGTTATGCCCTTGAATACGGAACGGCCACCATCGAAATACATGAGGATGCCGTTAAACCTGGATGGCGCGTTTTAGTGCACGATGATTTGTTAGCTACCGGTGGAACAGCCGCAGCTACAGCGGACTTGATAAAAAGTTTTGACGGAGTACTTGCAGGGTTTTCGTTTTTGGTGAACCTCAGCTTTTTGCCCGGAGAACAAAAACTGAAAGATCAGTATGGCCTTCAGCCACATTGTTTAGTGCGTTATTAGTAGTAATGTTAACGAAGACAGAGAATGACATTTTATCAAAGCGAAATAAACAGGATTAGAAATGTTTGCTATTCCAATAGGGGACAGATAAAAACTGTAATAGGAACAAGGCATTATATCAACAATAACTTTGACAAAAAATTGAACTTGGACTTACTTTCTCAAATCCGATTTACGTCAAAGTATCATTTATTGCGATTATTCAAAAAATATTATGGACAAACACCAAAACAGTATTTGACAGACAAACGAATGGAGAAAGCAAAAGAACTGCTTAGACAAGGAATGACTATAACAGAAACATGTTTTGATATTGGATTTGAAAGCCCCAGCTCGTTCAGCACATTGTTCAAATACAGAGTGGGCATGTCGCCAACTGAATTTCAAAAAGAGCAACTTTCACAAAGTCGGTTTAATTGTTGTTAAACACCTTTGCAGTGCTAAATCAAAAAAAATAAAATTATGAAGGTGAAAATTATTAGTATTCCTGTCCAAGACCAGGAAAAAGCATTAAAGTTCTACACCGAAAAGTTAGGCTTTATTAAAAAAGTGGATGTTCCATTAACCGAAGATAGCAGGTGGTTGACAGTAGTGAGCAAAGAAGAACAAGACGGACCAGAAATATTGTTAGAGCCATCACCTAAACATTTTGAACCTTCTAAGACATACCAAAAAGCACTTTTTGATGCTGGTATTCCTTACACTCAATTTAATGTTGACAATGCTCAACAAGAATATGAGCGACTTATTATTCTCGGTGTTGAATTCAGTGTAAAACCAACTGAAATGGGCGCGGTTAAGATTGCTGTTTTTAATGATTCTTGTGGTAACAACATTCAAATTGTAGAAATGCTCTGAGTAAAGAAACACCATCGATAAGAATATGTTTATGCAATGTTGGGATGCAGTGTAAGATTGGAGTATTTATCTTGGTGCAGCGTTTGGCCATATGGGACAGTTTAATTTTTCAAAAATCCTGCAACTACATAAACGCTAACGTTAACTTTCTTCTGGTTGCATTGTTAAAGTAAGTATGGCAGACGTAATTCATATTCCCATGTTCCCGCTCGGCATTTTGCCCTTGCCTGGCGAACTGGTTCCGCTTCATATTTTTGAGCCACGATACAAGCAACTTCTCCACGATGCGGAGACAGACGATATCAGTTTTGGAATTTATTTCAGTAACGAGGTAAATGCAGAGAAGATTGGATCTTTAATGAAGCTAGAGACTGTGATAAAAAAGTATCCGGGCGGAGAAGCCGATATCATTGTAAAATGTTCTGATATTTTCTCGATGGGAATTTTATTGCGCGTATATAAAGAGAAGATGTATCCAGGCGCTGATGTTCGTATGTGGAAGGTAGATGACCAGATTTGCCCAGATCAACATCTACTTGATCCTTTTCAGAATTACTTAAAGCTTCGGAATATAAAGCCGAATGAATCCCACTTCACGCTTTACGATGTTGCTGCTGAGTTGAGTTTAGATGTAAGTGATCGATATAAGTTCTTAACGCTATCCCCCGAAAAGCGCGAGGGATTTCTGATGAACCATGTTCGTTTTCAAACACATGTGTTACAACAAGAAGATAAAAGCAAAGATGTGTTTCATCTTAATTAAAAAAACATTTTTTTTATTTCTGAACCAACGCATTGAATAATCGTTGGTAGATCTTTTTTGATAAAATGTGAATCTTATTTTCACTACCTGCCGTTTCATGCGAGCTCTCATCAACATATACCGGTAACGATTTAGTTAACAAAAATTAACGTTTGCGCTGCAACTTTCATAGCGAGTCGGTCGTCTTATCGCTAAACAAATTAAATCCTTTATGAAAAAGACCTTCTCAATTTTTGTTGTACTCATTGCATTAAGCAGTATAGTAAGGGCGCGTAGAATGGATAAGCCGGAAGAATCATCGGCAATGGCTATTATGAAAAATGGCTCTCTGATAAAATTATTTTACAAGTCGGGAAAAGAAAGTAATGTGAAAGTAACCATCATCGACTCGAATAACCAGGTTGTGTTCAGCGAGGACATGAAGCATGTAGACGGCTTTATGAGACCTTATAATTTTTCTAAATTATCTGAAGGTGATTATACCATTGAACTGGTTGATCATGCGGGCAAGAAAGTTGAAAAAATAAGTTATCGCGAAGGTAAGGTTGAGAGAGTTGCTAACTTGATACGCATAGCAGGGGAAGAGAATAAATATTTGTTAACCATTTCTAATAAAGGAAAAGACACCTTCTCTGTAAAGATATTTGACGCAGAGGGTGGCTTGATTTACACGCATGCTGAGGAGGCAGAAGGTGATTTTGCAAGAATCTATAACCTCTCAAAAGTTACTGGTAAATTTTTATTTGAGATTACGGATAAATCTGGAAATACACGGCAAATACAATATTAGGAGTCAGTTTTTATTATCTACTTTAAAAAAGCAACTTATCACGGATAAGTTGCTTTTTGTTTTTAAGAATCGTCTGAGCAAGAATTAAAATAGGGACTTGAAAACCGTTACCGCTAAGCAATTTGGGTAATGTTGATTTTTTTAAAAACGATCAAAACATAAAGCATACATATTGATACGAGTGAATGGCATCAAATTGCAAACGATGTACTAAATTTTCTTTCCGCTGATTGCGATTGCAGCTGTGGTACGGCAGGCATTTTTAGTTTTTTGTTCATCAAGTTTTTCGCAAACGATTTTTCAAGGATTAAATTAGGTTTACTTACAACTTGCAGCCGCGTGACATGCCACCACCGTATATTTGCATCATAACAAAAACAAAAACAATCATGAAAACAAAATTCCTTTTAATCGCAATGTTAGTAGCAGTAAGTGCTACTGTATCAGCAATCGGAAAAGAAGAGCCAACAAAAGCTGGCTTAGCCATCGTGCCTGTTAAAGGATCTCAGACTTTCAAAGTAATCTATAAGACTGAAAATGCAGGAACTACTAAATTGAATATTTACAATGCAGAAGCAAAAGTGATCTTCTCTAAGACAGTTTCAAACACTGAAGGTTTCATTTTGCCATTAAACTTTAATGGCCTTGCCGCAGGTGAGTACACGATCGAATTGACGGATGCAACCGGAACTAAAATTGAGAAAATCAATTTTCAACCAACAACAGTTGTTAAATCTAAATTGAACGTGCACGTTGCAAAAATGAGCGAAGCTGGTAAATTCTTATTGGCTGTAGCGAATTCAAGTAATGAAGTAATCACCGTTAAAATTTATGACAACTTTAGTAATTTAGTATACAACGAAACAAAAGAATTGAATGGTGACTTCGCACAAGTGTATGCACTAAAAAATACTTTAGCTACTTATACTTTTGAAGTTTCTGATAACGCAGGCAATACAAAGACCGTTAAGTTCTAATCATTTGATTGACTTATCAAAAAAGCCCGGGGTAATCTGGGCTTTTTTGTTTCTAAACCCTTCTGACAAAAATCAATGTTGGTGCTGATTTTTCTCGTTGCTCTCCTGCGATGACTAGGGCAGATTTGTTCTCAGGTAATTGCGTTATTCCGGTATTATATGGTGCTTGAACCGCGTTTTTAATTCTGACTCAATTCGCTATTTTTACTTTTGTCAAAAAGAAACAAACATCTATATGAAAAAAATACTTGTCCCAATCGATTTTTCGAAGCCGTCATTACTTGCGGCAGAAACAGCTGCCGATATCGCCCGCAAATCTGGCGCAGAGCTGATATTACTGCATGTTGTTGAGGAAGCTACCGGGAACTCTATTAACATAGAAGGTCAGGTTACTGAGGGGGGAGATTGGGAGGAAAGACTTTTTACAATGAAGTTGATTGAGAAGGCTAAGAAGCAACTAGCCAAAGTTATAGACGATTCAAAATTCGATGGTGTTAAGGTTCGCACTGAACTTCGCTTGGGTTCGCCTTATCATGGAATGAATACCATCGTTACAGAACGGAAAGTAGATTTAGTTGTGATGGGTACAGCCGGACACACCGACTTGGAACATATGATCATTGGGTCTAATACAGAAAAAGTGGTGCGCTTATCGCATTGCCCTGTGCTTACACTGCATAACAAGCCATCTGGAAAAGACTTTAAGAATATCGTTTACGCTACATCGATGAGCAAAGATGAAGAGATATTTTCTAAGATAGTGAGAAGAACACAACAACTATATGATTCTACTGTTCATTTAGTTCGTATCAATACTCCAAGTAATTTCCAGCGCGATGTGGTAGTAAAGAAATACATGGAAGATTTTGCGAAGAAGCTTATGCTTAAAAACTTTACCATAAATGTGTTTAATGATGTAACTGAAGAAGAAGGTATCATCTATTTTGCGGATAGTATTAATGCCGATTTAATTGCCATGGCTACTCATGGGCGAACCGGCTTTGCGCACGTTCTTGCAGGAAGCATTGCCGAAGATGTAGTTCGTCACTCCAAACGTCCAGTGCTTACTTTTGTTACTAAGAAATAAACCATGCCATCGTGTAAAAAAAAGGCTGCCTACATCGGGCAGCCTTTCTTATTTATTAGCTTTTTCGTTTTATATCATTGTTGCTGTGAATCAGGCGGCTGCTGTTTTTTTGCAAATGCAGCCTTGAAAGCATTGCCAAATTCATCACCTGCTTTTTTCAGACTTTCCTCCACTTCTTTCCAACGCTCTTTATTTTCTGCTTCTTTTTTAAGTTTTTCAGCCGAGATTTTCAGCTCGTCATATTTCAATTGAAATTCCTTTTGAAGTCTCTCACCAGCTTCCCCCAGCTCTTCCATAAACCCGTCTACCTTTTTGCCAAAACCCTTAAAGGCCTTTTCTGCTTTCCCTTCATCATTTGTTTCCATACACGCTATATTTTTTAACAATTTACTAAACTAAAATAAGAAAAATGATGATTAAAAAAGACCATTTATAGTATTTACATTGAGTTGTTGGCAAACTAAAAACACAATTCAAAGTTGATCTTGGCTTGATTTCTCTAACAGAGGCTGAGAGAACTCAAGGCTTAGCAGTTATGAAAATCTGAATTCGCTTGAGTTATGAAAATAAAATCGAATAAAAGGATGTTTATTTCGTTAAAAGAAACGGCAGACATCATTAATCATTTTCTAAAAATACTAACTTTGGTTACCAACAAGATTAATTCAAATTACCTTTTGAAAACACACCGCTTCTTTCTTCTTTTATGTGTTGTCCTGATGCTTGCTTGTAGTTCGCATAAACACCACAAAAATAAAAAACTAAAACCAGGCAAGCCTATTCCGTGTCCTCAAAAAGACTGCTGATGAACCTTCGTAAAATTGTGATCGCTATTGATGGGTATTCGGCCTGCGGCAAAAGCACAACGGCAAAAGAAGTAGCCAATATTCTTGGCTATCGCTACATTGATTCAGGTGCTATGTATCGTGCAGTAACACTTTACTTTTTAGACCATCATATATCGCTCACCAATCCAAAAGAAATTGCAAGAGCTTTGCAGCAAATTCATATTTCATTTATCGTCAATACAAAAAAGAAATCGGAAACCTATCTCAACGGATTGAATGTAGAAAAAGCAATTCGAAAAATGCGCGTATCTGAAATTGTGAGTGAGGTGAGTACGATTAAAGAGGTACGGATGGCGCTGGTTGAACAACAACGAAGAATGGGTAAAGAGAAGGGCATAGTAATGGACGGACGCGATATTGGGACAATTGTGTTTCCGAAAGCCGAACTTAAATTATTCATGAATGCCGATATTCTTATCCGCGCTTTTAGAAGACAAAAGGAATTGCTAGATCGTGATCAGCTTATCGATTTAGATGATGTTATCGAAAATATTTTGCATCGTGATCAGATCGACACCACTCGAAAAGAAAGCCCGCTTAAACAAGCTGATGATGCTACAGTAATAGATACTACTCACATTGCAATTGATGAGCAGGTAGATGAAGTGGTTCGCATGGCCCTAACAAAAATTGTACATGCGAGCTAACATCGTTCTATAAACCCGCCATTAACTGGAAACAAGGCCGGCCTCGTTCCCTTCAATAGATGTTCTGCGTTTTTCATCACCTTAGACTATTGTGAATGAAGCGATTTAAAAAATGAAGTTTTTCAACATCATGTTTTCGTATAAAATCACATCATATGTCATAGACCCCAGACTTTTATAAAAAATGGAAACCACATTTCGAAAAGTACTTCGATACTTTTTCAGCGGCACACTCTTTATCGTTCCTTTAGTTGCTACGGCTTACTTTATTTACGTTTCATTTCGATGGCTTGATGATTTATTGAGACTTCCCTATCCTGGCTTGGGCTTTGCCATTATTCTGGTTGCGATTACAAGTTTTGGATACCTCACGTCTAATTTTGCTTTCAAAGCAGCAGAGACTTGGTTTGACCATGGAGTAAATAGAATACCGCTGGTAAAGTTGATCTATTCATCTTTAAAAGATTTGCTCGGAGCCTTTGTGGGCGATAAGAAAAAATTCAACAAGCCGGTATTGGTTCGAATCAATAAAGACAACAGTCTTCATCAAATTGGTTTCATTACGCAGCCCGATCTTTCTGATTTAGGATTAACTGACATGGTAGTGGTTTACTTTCCGCACTCCTATGCATTTTCAGGTTATCATTATTTTGTTCCGAAGGATAGCATTACAGCACTCAATATTTCTGGACCTGCAGCAATGAAGTTTATTGTTTCCGGAGGTGTGAGTGGATTTAGAGATAACAGTTAACGAACATGATAGAAAACAATTAAGCAATACATTGAACAGAATCACTTACATACAACACAAAGGTGAAGAGATTGTCTGTTCAGATTATTCTGGCTGCAAAGAGGGTGAAATGATTTACTTAACAAAACAACATCTGGAAGTTGTCTTGAAAGAAAAAAGTTGGGCGTATTCCTCGCTAACTATGAAAATATGTACGGCACTACTGATTACATGACGACCGCTCTTTAAGGTAATTTTAAAACCTTCATCAGTAGAGAGGAGGTCTTGGAGTTTTTAATTTCCGAGTAACTTACCCTGACCTATCGGCACATTGATTCCTAAAGCGAGAATGTATTGAACAGAAAGAAATCTTTGATTTGCTCTTCCATCACCGTAAAGCTTCACGTTGGTGTAATCAACGTAAGATCCTTTTATGCTCGGTTCAAAAAAGAAGTATTTAAAAAAATCATAACGCAAAGCAGCCCCGATACCTACAACCCAACCCGAAACACGAAAGGGTCCATCGTTGTGATACAGATTGCCATTTATAGTAATAAATGATTCTGTTTTCGGAATTAACAATCCTGGCCCCAGACGAAAGTTAGCGCTTAACGTATGATGTTGATTTTTTGAACTGAGTAATTGAACTCGTTTCAATAAACTTACAATGAGATAATTATTTCCGTTGGTATGCTCATAGTGAACAAAGTTTGGGGTAACGAGTGTGTCCGTATCGTATAACTGCCCATCGATAGTACCCGTCATGTGCATTACTTGATTATCGGTAACAACATATTTCAAATGATTCCAACAAACTTCAATGCCTAGATCATGTTTATCGTTGAAAAAATAACCACCGGTTAATACATATTGAGGAACTGTAGGAGCCGTATGAAAGAAATCATTCATGTCAAGCTTGTCATGTGCTTTGGCATTATGAAATGTAAAATCATAATGTGCAGTGTTGGGAGTTTCATTGTCCTTAAAGTGAATCGTACTATTGGTGTAAGCATCGCGATGATATCCCCAATTGAAGTAGAATGTTCCGTGAAGTTTCTTCTTTTCTTTTGTTTCTGGTTGTTGAGCCACAGAAGGAAGACTAACCAGTAAATACAATATGGAGAGGAGCGATATGGATTTTATCATTTGCGTAAAACTCGTTGCTAATCTGTTTATTTGCGGTGCGAATTAACAAGAATTCTATGTCGAAAAGAATGATCATCATTAGGAAAGTATTACGATGTAAGGACTTAGTCAGTATTAAATAATTACACTAACGACTAATTACTCCTGAACCGATCAATTCATCTCCACTATACCAAGCCGCGAATTGTCCTGGTGTAATGCTTTTCTGAGATTGTTCGAATATAATATAAAGTCCAGTTTCTGTTTTGTGAAGTGTACACGGAACAAGTGGTTGCCGGTAACGTATGCGGGCCGTATAATTTTCGGTTTGTCCTACTTTTAATTGAAGATCATTTCGAATCCAGTGTTCATCTGCAATCGGAATGAATAATCCCTTTCTATATAATCCAGGATGATCTTCGCCTTTGCCAGTATAGATAATATTGTTTGTGGTATCAGTACCAATAATAAACAGAGGCCGATCACTTCCACCAATTTGTAAACCTTTACGTTGCCCAATGGTGTAATAATGCGCTCCTCGATGTTCGCCAATTACATTACCTAATTCTGGTTGGAGATTAAACGGCTCAGCTAAATGCTCAAGATTATCATCGGCTACAATTCCGTTTTTGAAAACAGAAGCTTCAGCAGGAATATCAACTACATTTCCTTTTTTCGGTTGAAGACGTTGTTGTAAGAAATCAGGCAAGTGTACTTTACCGATGAAACATAAACCTTGAGAATCTTTTTTCTCTGCGGTAATCAATCCATTGGCTTTGGCAATCGCTCTTACTTCTGGTTTCAATAATTCACCAATCGGAAATAATGCTTTTGATAATTGTGCTTGGTTCAATTGACACAAAAAATAGCTTTGATCTTTGTTCGGATCTTTTCCGGAAAGCAATTGAAAAACTTTCTGACCATCTTTTTCAATTTCTCCTTTACGACAATAATGACCTGTAGCAACAAAGTCAGCACCGAGTTTTAATGCTGCCTCAAGGAATACATCAAATTTTATTTCACGATTACAAAGTACATCAGGATTTGGTGTTCTTCCGTTTTGATATTCGGTGAACATGTAATCGACAATGCGCTCTTTATATTCATTACTGAGATCGATCGCTTGAAAGGGAATGTTTAAATGTTGAGCAACAATCATGGCATCGTTGCTATCATCAAGCCACGGACATTCATCGCTTATGGTAACGGAGTCATCATGCCAGTTCTTCATGAACATACCAATCACTTCGTAGCCTTGCTCTTTCAACAAGTACGCAGCAACGCTCGAATCAACTCCACCTGATAAACCTACAACAACTCGTTTCATGGCCTCACCCCGCCCTCTCCGAAGGAGAGGGAGTTAAATTTTGACTTAAAAGTTCATTCACGATTTCATTGAACCGCTGTTTAAACTGATCATAATAAATACCTGTTCCTGGTCCGCTAAAACCAGTGTGAATATGTTTAACCGATCCATCTTTGCCGATGAAGATTGTTGTAGGAAAAGCTACCACGCGATTTAACATCGGTAATGTTTCACCCGCTTTATCCTTATTATTGGTTCCCGCAATAACGTAAGGATAATGAACGCCTAACTTCTCTTTCATTTTTTTTACCCGACCACTCGCGTATGTAAAATCATCTTTTCGTTCGTAAGCCAAACCGATAATTTCAACGCCTCTGTCTTTATTTTCATCATACCATGACGTAAGAAATTTGGTTTCATCCATGCAGTTGGGACACCATGTTCCGGAGAGTTGAAGAATTACTACTTTATTTTTAAAAGCTTCATCAGACGGACTTACTTTCTTTCCATCTACATCAGGGAAACTAAAATCAATTTTACTGTACCCTTCTTTTAAAAATGTTAAACTCTCGGCATCTACTAATGCTGCGTTTTTATTTTTTGTAGCAACCCATTTTTCATATCCAGTTTTGCCAGACCAATACTCTCCAACAAGTGTCGAGTCATTTTCTTTTGTTGCTTCAAAGACGTATGCGTGATTTCCATCGAACGTGCTGAGAAATAATTTTCCATCCATTACATTACCTTGCAGGTATCGATAATCTCCGGTAGGATTTAAAAATGTTCCTTCAACTTTATTCTTCTCCTGATTAAAAATTCCAACAGATTGAATCGTGTCAGTCTTTGATGTGAACGTAACCGAATACTTTCCAGTAAAATCTACAGAGCCCGTATTTGTTGAATCAAATCGAAACGTTTGTCCGAAAGCTGCTTTGAAAGGTATTCGATAATTCTTTTCGTAGTTCTTAATATAGAAACCACTTAAGCCATCATCTGTAATTCTTGCTTTTAACTCTGCATCGAAAATGTGCATAGTAAAAACCACAGAGTCCTGTTGGAAGGTAACTTCATCCAGCAAAAGTTTTTCGGCTCCATTGATAATGGAAGCATCATATCCGCCTTGAGCGTCTTTTACTACTTCAAAATTGAAAGGCAAATCATGACCTTGAATATCAATAACTCCTCGCCAGGTTCCGGTCTTTAACTCCGGCTTTGTTGAACATCCCATCAAAATCAATCCCACTGCCATTACTACGATTAACCTCATTACTTTTGACGTATTAGAAGATGAACCAGAAAAACCATGCAAAGTAAAGAATTGTTCCATCATCAGTCCACGACCGACAGTCGACTGTAGACTGTAGACTATTTTTTAATTTATCTCTTAATTGTTAACCAATGTTTAAAGACATTAAAGTAATCGAACTTGCCTCCGTACTGGCCGGCCCCAGTGTAGGGCAGTTTTTTGCCGAACTCGGTGCCGATGTTATCAAGATTGAAAACCTAAAGACGCAAGGCGATGTAACCCGCAGTTGGAAAGGAAGCGGTGAGCAAACCGATGAACGATCAGCCTATTTCTGTTCTGTAAACTGGGGCAAGCGATCTCTTGCAATTGACCTGACTAAAAAGGACGGTAGAGAAATCATCCATAAACTCGTGGTGCAAGCTGATGTTGTAATTGCCAGTTATAAACCTGGTGATGCCGAAAAGTTGGATATGGATTATGGTACACTTTCCAAATTGAATTCAAAATTGATTTATGGACAGATTACTGGATACGGTTCTCAAAATCCAAGAGTAGGCTACGATGCTATCATACAAGCAGAAGCAGGTTTTATGTATATGAATGGAGAGTCTGGTGGCGCTTCCCTAAAAATGCCAGTTGCTTTGATCGATGTTTTGGCTGGCCATCATTTAAGAGAAGGAGTTTTATTAGCTATGCTTCAGAGACAGCAGACCGGAAAAGGAAGTTTTGTTGAGGTCTCTCTTATTCAGGCAGCAATTTCATCATTGATCAATCAAGCTACAAACTGGTTAATCGCTGGAAAATTACCTCAAAAGAAAGGATCTGCTCATCCTAACATTGCTCCTTACGGGGATGTATTTACCACAAAAGATGGTCAAGAAATATTGTTAGCCGTGGGCAGCGATCGGCAGTTTATGGATTTATGTCAATTATTAGAAGTTGGGGAAGTGGCGTTGGACTCAAAATTCTCCACCAATCAATCTAGGGTTGAGAATAGAAAAGAGCTAAACCAGATTATCCAGAAGCGAATAAGTCGCTTAATTGCTGATACGATTATAAACGATTTCAACTACGCAAAAATCCCGGCAGGAAGAATTCAGAATCTCGAACAGGTATTTGAAATGGATGAGGCAAAAGAACTTTTGGTTCAATCATCTGATCGCATTGGAGTTAAAAGCTATGTAGGTAGCGTGGGATCTCAGGTAAATCAAGAAAATATCTCCCACATTTCCCCACCACCAAAGTTCGGAGAACATACGAATGAAATCCTGTCGACACTCCTTCAATTAAGCCCAGAAGCCATTAAAAATCTCTCCGAGAAAGGCATTATCATCTAAATTTCATTCTTAACAATCCCTTAAAGTGTCTCTCCACAGCCATTTTTGGCTAATTATTGATAAAATATGTAAAAAAGTGGGTGAAAGTGGTGTAAAGTGGAAGAAAAGTACCTATGTTTGTTTAGGGGAAAAAGACAACCACTACGTCTATGACTTTCTTCACAAGTGAATATGAGAGTAAGCTCGATGCCAAAGGCAGATTAGTTCTGCCTTCCAGGATAAAAGCGCAGTTACCTGAAGGTGATAGCCATGAGCTTGTCATTCGCAGGGGCTTCGAGCCGTGCCTTATTATTTACCCTATGGTGGAGTTTAAGAAGGTCTTCTCGAAGATTTCAAGCTTGAGTGAGTTTAACGAAGAGTATCGCAAACTTCAGCGAAACTTTTTGTCGGGAGTAGTTACGGTAGAGTTGGATTCCAGCGGCCGTTTTCTAATTCCGAAAAACATGCTCGCTTATGCACAGATCGACAAGGATGTAACCTTGGTTGGTTTGGGAAGCAAAGTAGAGCTCTGGAATCCTTCTACATACGAGAAGCACCAAATCAATGATCCGGGTGAGTTGTCGAAGCTGGCTGAAAAGTATTTGAACGAGTAGGTGCATGGCGTCTAGCTATCACAATCCTGTAATGCTCACCGAATGCATTGAAGCATTGAACATAAATCCTCAAGGTGTCTATGTAGATGTAACCTTTGGGGGTGGTGGTCACAGTTTAAAAATCCTTGAGCAATTGAAAGATGGTCGTTTGATTTCTTTCGATCAAGACGAAGATGCCAAGCGACAGGCTGAAAATATTAAGAGTCGTTCTTTTACATTTTGTCAGGCCAACTTCATGTACATGAAAAAGTATTTGAAGTTGAATGGTGTAACGAGAGTCAATGGAGTGTTGGCTGATCTGGGTGTTTCATCTCATCAGATCGATTCACCCGAGCGCGGATTTTCAACGCGCTTTGATGGACCGTTGGATATGCGAATGGATAAAAACATTTCGCTAACAGCAGCCAAGGTATTGAATGAATACAGTGAAGATGAATTACACAAACTCTTCGGCATGTATGGCGAACTAAGAAACGCAAAAACCGCGGCTCGTTTAGTAACACAACAACGCGCCAACAAAGCGATTGCACGCACCGAAGATTTAAAAACAATACTCCAGCCGATTACTCCGCGCGGCAAGGAGAACAAATATTTCGCCCAGGTGTTTCAAGCCCTTCGTATCGAGGTTAACCAAGAGATGAAGGCACTTGAAAATTTTTTGCACCAATGTGGCGAAGTCATTGAAACAGGAGGAAGATTAGTCGTGATGTCATATCACTCTCTTGAAGACAGAATGGTGAAGAATTACATCGGCAAGGGAAAGGTATTTGGCGAAGTTGATAAAGATTTTTTTGGCAATCAGATCAAACCTTTTGAAGCCATCAGTCGCAAACCGATTGAGGCTTCAGAAGAAGAGATCGAACAAAACAAAAGAGCACGGAGCGCGAAGTTGAGAATTGCCGAGAAGATTGAGAGTAAAGAGGTGAAAGTTTAGAGTTTAAAGTTTCGAGTTGAAATAGTTGAAGATGGAGAAGATAATAAATCGGGCTATCAACGAACAACGATCATCGAACAACGAAAAGTCGACTGAGAATAAGTTCAGAATCAATCCTGTGAAAAGTGGAGGTAGCTCTTCTGGAACTGGATTCTTCTCAGGTATGGAGAAGCGCATGAAGCTGGAGAGTTATTTTGAAGAAGGTTTTCCTACGCAACACTTACCAAAAATTCTTTTCACTATGTTTTTGGGTTTACTCTATATAAGTAATACGCATTATGCAGAGAAGACCGTAAGGAAGATCAATGCAAGTCAGGCGGAAGTAGAAGACTTACGCGCAGATTATACAACATTAAAAGCCGACCTCATGTTTGCGAGTAAGCAATCTGAAGTTGCAAGAAAAGTAAAGTCATTAGGATTAAAAGAAAGTTTAAGACCACCTTATAAAATAGCAGTAGACAAGGGTGAATATTAAGAGGTCCATATTATTAAGAGTTCGGGTTGCATTTCTTTTTGTGGTGCTGTTCGCTATTGCCGTGGTAGTGAAGACTGGTCACATTCATTTTGTAGAGGGAAAGAAGTGGGCTGCCATGGGTGAGCGTATTTCATTTGATTACAAACGTGTTAAAGCAACACGCGGTAATATTTATTCCGATAACGGGAGTCTGCTCGCTACATCATTACCTTTTTATAAAATCGCATTTGATGCTACGTTGCCAAAAGATGAAGTGTTTAAAAAGGGTGTTGACTCACTAGCATATCATCTCTCCCGATTCTTCAAAGATAAATCACAAACAGACTACAGACGTATGATGATTGATGCGCGTGCATCAGGAAAGCAATACATTATTTTAAGTCGCAAGCAGATTGATTTTCAGGATAAGAAGATCATGATGGAGTGGCCGATTTTCCGTGAAGGTAGATTACGTGGTGGAGCAATATTCGAAAAGATGGATGTACGATACCGCCCTTTTTCAAATCTAAGCAGAAGAACCATTGGGTTTATAAATGAGAATGATAAAGGTGCAGGTATTGAATATAGTTTCAATGCGCAGTTGGGCGGACAAGATGGTTACGCTTATTACCAAAAAATTGCTGGCGGAATTTGGAAACCAATCTTCGATGCTAACAATGTAAAAGCGATTGATGGCCTTGATCTTCAAACTACACTCGATATTAATCTTCAGGATGTTGCAGAGACCGCTTTGTATAAAGCCATGTCACAACATGATGCTGATGATGGATTAGTAGTAGTGATGGAAGTTGAAACAGGAGCGATCAAAGCAATATCAAATTTGAGCAGCGATGGTCACGGAAATTTTCATGAGAAATTCAACTTCGTAACTGGTGCACTTTTCGAACCAGGTTCAACATTCAAACTCGTTACGATGATTGCTTTGTTGGAAGATACAGACATGGAACTTTCAGATAGTGTTCAAACCGGCAATGGTGAATTTACCTTCTATAATAAGACTGTAAGAGATCACGAAGATCATGGCCTAGGAAAAGTTTCTGTACAAACAGCATTCGAACACTCTTCAAATGTGGCGATGGCAAAACTTGCCGATAAACATTTTGGATTGCGTCCTCAAAAATTTGTTGATCACATTGATCGTTTAAAATTATCTGAGAAGTTGGGTATTCAGATTCAAGGCGAATTAACACCTAAGGTAAATCGCCCAGGCGATAAAGGATGGAGTGGTATAAGTTTACCATGGATGGCGTATGGATATGGTCTTGAAATTTCTCCATTACATACCCTGGCACTTTACAATGCTGTGGCAAATAATGGTAAAATGATTAAGCCTGTTTTTATAAAATCCATCAAGAAGGCAGATGAAGATGAAGAAACTTTCTCAACAGAAGTAGTCAATTCAAAAATCTGTTCTTCAAAAACACTTGATAAACTTAGACTTCTATTAGAAGGTGTTGTTGAAAATGGAACTGCTAAAAATATTAAGGGAACACATTATCGTATTGCAGGCAAAACTGGAACCGCTCAAATATTAGAACACGGACACTACACAAAGAAATACATCACATCATTTGTGGGTTATTTCCCAGCGCATGCTCCAAAGTACACCGCGATGGTATTGATCAAAAATCCACGCGGTTGGTATCAGTATGGAAGTAACGTTGCTGCTCCCGTATTCAAAGAGATTGCCGATAATATTTATGCGCGCGATATCAATCTGCATCAACCGATGGATGTAAAGAAATTTGTTGACTTGGAAACATTACCTGTCATACGAGGAGGTAATCAACAAGAGTTAACAATGCTCTGTAATGAGTTAGGAATATCAAGCCATTCACAAACAGAAGAAGAGTGGGTTCGTGCATCACGCAGTGGAACTGGAGTGGACTGGAAAAAAGGTACAACAGGAAAAAATGTTGTGCCGAATGTAGCAGGCCTGACTTTCCGCGATGCGATTTACTTATTAGAGAAATCGGGCTTGCGTGTTTTTTACGAAGGCAAAGGAAGAGTGAAACAACAATCCTTAACGGGAGGATCGCGCATGACCAAAGGCGATAGAATCTATTTACGGCTTGGATAAAACTAGATTGACAATACGAACACCCATTAACTAATAACGAACAACGAAATACGTGCTTGAACTAAAAGACATATTGTACAAAGTATCCCTAACCTCTGGCTATGGCAACATGTCTGTTGAGGTGAAAGGAATTTGCTTTGACTCTAGAAAAGTTCAGACTGGATTTTTATTTGTAGCCGTTAATGGAACTCAGTCTGATGGGCATGAGTATATTAATAAAGCCATTGAACTTGGTGCAACTGCAATTGTTTGTGAAACTTTGCCAGAAAGCATCAATGAAAATCTTTCGTACGTAACGGTTAAGAACAGCGCACATGCTCTTGGCATTATCGCTGCTAATTTTTTCGGCAATCCATCAGATCAACTCAAGCTTGTTGGAGTAACCGGAACGAACGGAAAGACAACCACTGCTACTTTGCTTTACCAGCTCTTTAGCATGTTGAGTTATCGCGTTGGATTGATCTCGACTGTTGAAAATAGAATTGTTGAAGATGTAATTCAATCAACACACACAACACCAGACCCTATTCAATTAAATGAATTGTTGAAAAGGATGTTGGATGCAGGATGTCAATACGTATTCATGGAAGTGAGCTCACATGCCATCGATCAGGAACGCATTGCAGGATTGAGTTTTGTGGGTGCTATTTTCACAAACATCACTCACGATCATCTTGATTACCATAAAACATTTGAGAATTACATTAAAGCAAAGAAGAAATTCTTTGATGAGTTGAAAGGTGATTCCTTTGCTTTAGTAAACGCGGATGATAAGCGCGGCATGGTGATGATGCAAAATACTAAAGCTACCAAGTATACTTTCGGATTAAAGAAGATGGTTGACTTCAAAGGTAAAATCATTACTAACTCGATCGAAGGTCTCGAAGTAGAGATCGGAACAAAGAGCGTTTGGTTTAGAATGATTGGAGACTTTAATGCCTACAATCTTCTAGGAGTATATGGTGCTGCTGTTTTGTTGGGTGAAGATTCGGACGAAGTGTTAATTCATCTGTCTGCTTTAAAAGGCGCACAAGGAAGATTTGAGTTGGTAATGCCCGGTGCAAAAGTTACCATCATTGTTGACTACGCACACACACCAGACGCATTGAAAAATGTATTGGAGACTATCGCTCAGTTTCGTTCAGGCAATGAACAAGTAATAACAGTCGTTGGCTGTGGAGGTAATCGCGATAAAACTAAGAGACCATTGATGGCTTCTATTGCGTGTCGGTTTAGTGATAAGATTATTTTAACATCAGATAATCCACGCGATGAAGATGCAATGGAAATCATTCGTGAAATGCAAACAGGCGTTATGCCAACTGAAGCACGGAAGACATTGGTAATTGCTGATCGCGAAGAAGCAATTAAGACTGCGTGTATGATGGCGAAAGAAAAAGATATCATACTTATAGCGGGCAAAGGACATGAGACCTATCAAGAAATAAAAGGAGTGAAACATCCATTCGATGATCGCGAAGTCGCGAAGCGAATGATGAAACTGATGAATAATTGATAATTAGAAATGCTGTACTACTTATTCAACTATCTTGACACAATGGACATACCGGGAGCAGGTGTGTTTCAATACATTTCATTCCGTGCAGGTGTAGCAGCTTTTCTTTCATTATTAATTACTATTTTCTTCGGTAAAAATCTGATCAACATTCTCCGCAGAAAACAAGTTGGTGAAGATATTCGTGACCTTGGGCTTGAAGGACAAATTCAAAAAAAGGGGACTCCTACGATGGGAGGATTTATCATTATCGCTGCGATCCTGATCCCCACATTGTTGTTGGCTAAATTAGATAACGTATATGTAATCCTGTTGATAACATCTACGGTTTGGTTAGGATTGATTGGATTTCTTGATGACTACATTAAAGTATTCCGTAAAAACAAAGAAGGTCTTGCTGGTCGATTTAAAATTATTGGACAAGTAGGATTAGGATTGATCGTTGGACTAACACTCTACTTTAATGATAATGTAATTGTTCGTGAAGTTAGTCCTGCATCTTTTGCGAGTATCGAGATGGAAGATGCGCAAGAAAACTTTGATGCAAAAGTAGAATACAAAGATGTGAAGTCAACTAAGACTACTTTTCCATTCTTGAAGAACAGCGAATTAGATTATAGCAAGCTTCTGCCTATTCCAAAAGAATATACATGGATTGTGTATGTATTGGTTGTGATTGTAATTATTACGGCCGTATCAAATGGAGCAAACATTACCGATGGTATTGATGGGTTGGCTGCGGGTACCTCCGGTATCATCGCATTAACAATTGCCATTTTTGCTTACCTCTCTGGTCGTATTGACTTTAGTAGCTACCTCAACATCATGTACATTCCAAATCTAGGTGAGTTGGTAATTTTCTGTACAGCATTGGTAGGTGCGTGTCTTGGTTTCTTATGGTACAACGCATACCCTGCCCAAGTATTTATGGGTGACACAGGAAGTTTAACTCTGGGTGGTCTTATCGCAGTTTTGGCATTCGCGGTAAGAAAGGAATTAATGATACCGTTACTCTGCGGAATTTTTTTAGTTGAAAGTCTCTCCGTCATCATTCAGGTAGCTTATTTCAAGTACACTAAAAGGAAATTTGGCGAAGGAAGAAGAGTATTCTTAATGTCTCCACTTCATCATCATTATCAGAAGAAAAATATTCATGAAGCAAAAATTGTAGCACGCTTCTGGATCGTAGGAATATTATTGGCGATTCTAACACTAGCAACATTGAAGTTAAGATGATGTACGATTTAAGATGTACGATGTGCGATTTGAGTTTAAAATTTTATAGAGTGTGACAAGGAAGAACTAATAGCAAGAAATAGAAAATTCATTATTGAAGTATTTAAGCTTATGGAGTTGTTACCGAACAATAGAATGTATGATGGTTTAGTGAGGCAATTGGTAAGATGCTCCAGTTCGGTGGGTGCAAACTATCGTGCGGCTTGCAGGGCAAAATCAACTGCTGATTTTATCAATAAGTTAAAGATAGTTGAAGAAGAAGCGGACGAAACTTCTTATTGGCTTGATTTACTGGAATCAATGGATAATGGGAAGAATAAAGAAATGATTCAGGTTTTGTTAAAGGAATCAAATGAATTGGTTTCTATTTATTCAGCTTCATTGATTACAATAAAAAATAAAGTAGTGGCATCAAAAAATCGTACCTCGTAAATCAAAAATCGAAAATGATTTCAAGGATCATCATATTGGGTGGAGGAGAAAGTGGAACCGGGGCAGCATTGCTCGCCAAAGAGAAGGGCTATGATGTATTCGTTTCAGATCAGGGACTCATCAAAGAAAAATATAAAGCGGAACTGACTGAGAATAGTATTTCGTTTGAAGAAGGTCAACATTCAGCAGAGAACATTTTAACCGGAACACTTGTAATTAAAAGCCCTGGGATTCCTGATAAAGCAGAAATCATCAAGAAGATTAAAGCATCAGGAATTACTATTATTGATGAAATCGAATTTGCATTCCTTCATACTACGGCTAAGGTAATTGCCATAACAGGAACGAATGGTAAGACAACAACAACATTGCTTACCTATCATTTAATGAAGAATGCAGGGTTTAATGTTGGCCTTGCAGGCAACGTTGGTTTCAGCATGGCGCGTCAAGTAGCACAGCAGAAATTTGATTGGTATGTATTAGAGATTAGCAGCTTTCAACTTGACGGCACAAAATCGTTTAAGCCTGAAATTGCAATTCTATTAAACATCACACCCGATCATTTGGATCGCTACGAATACAATATGCAGAACTACATTGATTCGAAGTTCAGCATTATTAAAAATATGAGCGACTCTCAGCATTTCATTTATTATGCGGATGATGACCTAATCGCTAAGGAACTTAGTAAAGGTAACGTAGCACCAAAGCAACTCTCTATTTCTTTAAAAAGCTCATCAACTTCACCGCTCAAATTTGATGGAGAGAAAATGAACTTCGACATGAAAGAGAGTTTCAGTATCAAACAATCTGCGACAACTTTAAATGGGCCACACAATCTCATTAATACAATGGCCGCTGTGTCAGCCGTTTCGATTGCAGGTGTTAGTTTGAATTCAATCATGGAAGGTTTAAAGACTTTCAAGAATGCTCCTCACCGTTTAGAATTAGTGGCAACCATCAACGGTATTGAATTTATAAATGATTCGAAAGCTACTAATGTAGATTCTGTAGTTTATGCATTGGGTAGTTACGAAAAACCTTTGGTGTGGATTGCAGGCGGAATTGACAAGGGAAATGATTACAACATCATTAAAGACGCGGTAAAGAAAAAAGCGCGTGCATTGATTTGTCTCGGCAAAGAGAACGACAAATTGAAAAAAGCATTTGGTGATGTAGTTCCAACAATAAAAGAAACACAAAGCGTCCATGAGTTGGTACGCATGGCGTTGCAGGTGGCTCAATCAGGTGATGTAGTTCTGCTCTCACCAGCTTGCGCAAGTTTTGATCTCTTCAAGAATTATGAAGATCGAGGAGATCAGTTTCGGAGCGAAGTGCTTGCACTGAAGGAAGAAGTGGAAAGAGTGAGAATATAGAATTTAGGATTTAGAATATAGAAGGATGGAAAATCGAAGTCCGGCAAAATCATTTAAGGATTTGGTGGTATGGCAAAAAGCCCATCAAATGGTTTTATCTGTTTATCAGATCACAAAAAATTTTCCAAAGGAAGAAATGTATGGATTGACTTCTCAAGTTCGTAGGTCAGCCTCATCGGTTGCTGCAAACATTGCAGAGGCGTTTAAAAAGAAAAGTGCTTTGGATAAACTTAGGATATTAAATATTGCACAAGGTTCTCTGTCTGAAACAGAATATCATATTCTATTGACTGGAGATTTAAGGTATGCGGAGGTGAACGGAGTTCAAGAAAGCATAGAACAGGTAAGTAGACTTTTAGAGGCGTATATGCAAGCGATCAGAAAATGAGTATTCTAAATTCTGTATTCTCAATTCTAAATTCTTTTAAGAGTTATGACTAAGTTCAAAGAGTGGATAGACAAAAACCTACAAGGCGATCGGGTGATCTGGGCCGTTGTATTTGCGCTTTCGCTGATCAGTATTCTGGTGGTGTATAGTTCGATTGGCACGTTGGCATTTAAACGTACCAGCAGTCCGGAAGGAATTTTAATCAAACATACCTTTACTGTAATAATAGGGTTGGCAGCCATGTGGTTTGCTCATAAAGTTGACTATCGATATTACTCAAAGCTTTCCAAGTTTGCGTTATGGATCAGTATTCCATTGTTGATTTATACTTTCACAAATGGAGTTTCGCATAGTGAAGCAGCACGTTGGATTGATGTTCCACTAATTGGTTCGTTTCAGCCTTCTGATTTTGCAAGCTTAGCTTTGATCGTAAACCTGGCGAGCATGTTATCAAAACGCCAACAAAATATTGATGATATAAAAGAATCACTCATTCCTATACTTTTTTGGTGTGGTGTCATTTGTGGATTGATCGCATTATCCAATTTATCAACAGCAGTTCTTCTTTTGATTACCTGCATGCTCATCATGTTTATCGGTCGCGTACCAACAAAGTATTTAGCGATGTTGGTTTTTGTAGGTATTCTATTTGGATCATTAGCGGTTGTATTCGGATCGCGCGGAGAAACGGCTAAGAATAGAATTTTAAGTTTTGTAAATGGATCTGAACTTCCTTTCCAAGCAAAGCATGCACGCATTGCAGTTGCAACGGGAGGCGTTTTTGGAAAAGGTCCAGGCAATAGCGATCAACGAAATATTTTGCCGCACCCCTATTCGGATTTTGTTTACGCCATAGTAATAGAAGAATATGGAATGATCGGAGGTATTGTAGTACTCATCTTGTATCTGATTCTTCTGCATCGCGGAATGAAAGCGGCATACAACAGCGAGCGAGCTTTCGGTGGTTTACTTTCTGCCGGACTCAGTTTCGATTTGGTCTGTCAGGCAATGGTAAACATGGGAGTTGTTGTGGGACTTGGTCCGATAACAGGTCAACCGTTGCCATTAATTTCTATGGGAGGAACATCGATGGTCTTCACAGGATTGGCGATTGGTATAGTGCTTAGCGTGAGCCGAGGCGAACAAGATCAAGCATGGCAACAATCTACAGGCGTGGAGAAAGAAAAGGAAAATAAAAATGTAACTGCGAAGGCAGCATAGTGATGAAAAGAGAATTTAGAATAGAGAATTTAGAATTTAAGTTGAGCAGTGTACTTGATACGATTGCTCAACCTTCTATTGTATTCAATATTCTGTCTCCTAAATTCTATACTCTACATTCTACTTCTAACATTTTAAATTCTTGACGCAAACAACACCATATCGAATCATCATAAGCGGAGGCGGAACCGGTGGACATATATTTCCAGCGGTCGCTATCGCGAATGAATTTCGTGAGCGTCATCCCGATGCTCAGATATTATTTATTGGTGCTCAAGGTAAGATGGAGATGACGCGTGTGCCAGAAGCAGGTTATAAAATTATTGGTTTGTGGATCAGTGGTTTGCAGCGCAAGCTTACCTTATCTAATCTTTTATTTCCTGTGAAGCTTGCGGTGAGTTTTATCCGTGCGCGAAAAATAGTGAAAGAGTACAAGCCTCATGCAGTTATAGGAACAGGAGGTTACGCAAGTGGTCCAATCATGTTGGCTGCAACGCGGTTTAATTTTCCAACACTTGTTCAGGAGCAAAACTCATTCGCGGGATTGGCAAATAAACAAGTAGCTGATCGCGTAACGAAAGTATGTGTGGCCTATCATGGCATGGAAAAATATTTCCCGAAGGAGAAAGTAATTCTTACGGGCAATCCGGTTCGTAAAGATATTTTAAGTGTAAGCGAGAAACGTGAAAAGGCATTGTCACATTTTGGTTTTGACAGCAATGTAAAAACACTTTTGATTATTGGTGGAAGTCTTGGTGCAAGAACCATCAACGAAAGTGTTCTCGCAAACATGACGAAGTTGGTGGATGCCAACATTCAGATGATTTGGCAAACAGGTAAAGGGTATTTTGAATTGATTAAGTCAGAGTTGGAGAAATATGATTTAAGAAAAATCCGTGTTCAAGATTTTGTTCGTGAAATGGACTTGGCGTATGCTGCTGCAGATGTAGTGATATCGCGCTCCGGTGCTTTGGCTGTTTCTGAATTGTGTATTGCAAACAAACCTTGCATACTTGTTCCTTCACCAAACGTGGCGGAGGATCATCAAACAAAAAACGCAATGGCGTTGGTCAGTAAGGATGCGGCTATTTTGATCAAAGACAAAGAAGCAAAGGACAAACTGGTAGATGCAGCGCTTCAATTACTATTTGATGAGCAGCGCTGCAATAAGTTAAGCACAAACATCGCTGAATTAGCAAGACCAAATGCAACACAAGATATCGTAGACGAAATTGAGCGACTGATTGGTGAGCGATCGACTTCTACTATTGGAAACTCGGCAGTGAAGAGTGCAAGTGTAAATGAAAGTCAGGTTCAGTTTAATAAGCTGCTGAAAAATTTCACAAGTGGACTAAAGTCCGTTAGGATTTTAAGTCATAATCACGGGCTTAAGTCCGTGGTTATAACGAATCAATTTGGTAGGGCTTTAGCCCTGACAACTATTTGAAGAACAGATGATATTGAAAAGCTATTAAGTAGAAAAGAAAACAGTGAAGATAGAGCAATACGATAACGTTTATTTCCTGGGCATCGGTGGTATCGGTATGAGCGCCCTGGCACGTTGGTTCATGAAAAAAGGACTGAAGGTATCAGGTTATGATCGCACAGCGACAACACTTACAGCTGAGCTGGAGAAAGAAGGAATGATAATTCATTTTGATGATCGTGTTGAATTGATATCAAAAGAAGTATTAGAACAAAAGGAAAAGACGTTGGTTGTTTTTACTCCGGCTATTCCAACGGATCACAAAGAATACAATTACCTTAAAGAAAACAACTATACGATTCTGAAACGCTCAGAAGTCTTGGGCTTGATTACCAAAGGTTATAAAACCATTGGTGTAGCTGGCACACACGGAAAGACAACGACTTCATCAATGGTCGCACATATTTTATATGTAGCAGGAAAAAACATGGTTGCTTTTCTCGGAGGCATCACAACCAATTATCAATCAAACTTGGTGATGCAAGGCGAGATTAATGATAAAACAATTGTTGTTGTAGAGGCCGATGAGTTTGATCGTTCATTCCTGCGTCTCTTTCCAGAGATTGCCATCGTTACCTCTGCTGATGCAGATCACCTGGATATCTATGGTAATCACGAAAGTTTGATTGCCTCATTTAAAGATTACATCAATCAGATTAATAAAGGTGGCTCGTTGATCATTCACGAGTCCATCGAAGAGTTACTGGCTTCACATGCCGATCATGTAACGAAGAATATTTACAGCATGAGTCGGGGACAATTTTTTGCCGAAAACATTATCGCTAAAGGCGGATTTTTTGAGTTCGATCTTCTTGGGTTAGGAAAGACTGAACACGTGAGACTCGGTGTCCCTGGTTTTCATAACATTGAAAATGCTATCGCAGCTTCGGTAGCAGCAAGTTTATGTGGCGTCAACAGTGCCACTATTAAAAAAGCGCTTGAGTCTTTCACGGGTGTGAAACGCAGATTCGAATTTGTATTGAAAGGAAAGAAGGTAGTGTATGTGGATGACTACGCACATCATCCCACTGAAATTGAAGCTTTTCTGAAATCAATGAAGTCATTATATCCAAATAGAAAACTGACGGTGATATTTCAGCCGCATTTGTTCAGCCGTACGCGCGACTTCGCGGAAGGCTTTTCAAAAAGCCTGAGCATTGCTGACGAATTGTTGTTGATGGACATCTATCCGGCACGCGAGTTACCTATACCCGGTGTCACTTCGGATATGTTGTTTGAAGACATCACCAGTAAAGTGAAAATACGCTGCGACAAAAATGATCTCATGCAAAAGCTGGAGAATCTAGAGGTAGACGTAGTAGCAACGATTGGCGCTGGAGATATTGACACATTTGTGGAGCCGATTAAATTAATGTTGATGAAGAAGTATGAAGTTTAAGTTCGACATAAAGCGTGAATTGAAAATTACTGCAGCGTTGCTCGTGGTGGTGGCGGTCATTGCTTTCGCTGAACGTACACAAGGAGAGGCCTCTATTAAAGATATTTCAATTCGAGTTGATAACGTAAATGAAAATCACTTTATCGATGAAGATGATGTCGTAAAGTTAATGCAACTCAACAAAGACAATCTGAAAGGTGCGAGACTTGAGAAAGTAAACCTGAAAGATGTTGAGAAGAAAATTAAAATGAATCCTTTTGTTGAGGATGCTGAATTGTACAGCGACTTAAAAGGCAACTTGGTAGTGAAGGCAGAACTAAGAAGACCCATCGCCCGAATTGTTCGCAACGATGGACCCGATGGTTACATCGCTGAAGACGGAACCATTATGCCAACATCAGAAAAATTTACTTCGCGTGTTGTGCTCATCAGCGGTTCTTACACTCGAACATTATTGCAAAAGGATAATGTAAATGAATTGGAAGAAGGCAAGCAGTTGATGGAAATGATCAACTCAATACAGAGCGATGAATTCTGGGCTGCACAGGTTGCACAGCTTGACATTGATAGTAATGTAAGGATAACCATTTTTCCTCAGGTGGGAGATGAAGAAATTAAATTCGGAAAGCCTGAGAATGTGGAAGCGAAGTTTAAGAAGCTGCTGATTTTCTATAAAGAAATTCTTCCGCGCATGGGCTGGAACAAATACAGCAAAGTGAGTTTGGAATACGAAGGACAGATTGTGGCGGAGTAGTCCATAGCATTTAGTCGATAGTCCATAGATGGTGGACTGAAGTTTTAAGTCGAATGCTAAAAGTTTTAGCACTTCATAATGGATTAGTGCATTGAAGTCCCTCTCCCCCGGAGGGATTTAGGGTGAGGCTAATAAGACAAATTTGATAATGACTAAGTAATTAAAATTAAGAATACAACAACCACTAATAAAGATTGACATTATGGAACACGAAAAAATAGTAGTCGGACTCGACATTGGCACAACCAAGATTTGTGTCATCGTTGGACGTAAGAACGAATTCGGAAAACTGGAAGTTCTCGGCATGGGTAAGGCGGAGTCTGAAGGCGTTGTGAAAGGTATCGTCTTTAACATTGATAAGACGGTGTACGCTATCGAGAAAGCAATTAAAGAAGCTGGCGATCAGGCGGGCATCGATATCGGTGTGGTGAATGTCGGCATTGCCGGACAACATATTAAAAGTTTCATTCAACACGGTGGCATCACTCGATCATCGAAGGATGGCGAGATTGACATTGGCGATGTAGCACATCTCACACAAGATATGTATCGCATGGTGGTTCCTCCGGGCAGCCAAATCATTCACGTGATGCCGCAAGATTACATGGTAGATTATGAAGAAGGTATTAAGGAACCGGTAGGTATGTCTGGTGTTCGGTTAGAGGCCGACTTCCACATTATCACGGCTCAGACTAATGCTATCAACAACATCAACAAATGTATTCGCAGAGGCGGTTTGGAAATAGAGGATCTTATTCTTGAGCCGCTTGCGTCAAGTCTCGCGGTGTTAAGCGATGAAGAGAAGGAAGCAGGTGTTTGTTTGATCGATATTGGTGGAGGCACAACCGACATAGCAATATTCTATGATAACATTATTCGACATACTGCAGTAATTCCATTTGGTGGAAACATTGTAACACAAGATATAAAACAAGGCTTGATGGTATTACCTCAACAAGCTGAACAATTAAAGACTCGTTTTGGAAAGGCAATTGCAGAAGAAGCAAGTCCAAATGAAATCGTTTCAATTCCAGGTATACGCAATCGTTCTGCGAAAGAAATTTCAGTGAAAAATCTTTCCAATATTATTCAGGCGCGCATGGAAGAAGTAATTGAAATGGCACATGCAGAAATCATTAGCTCAGGTTTTGAAAACAGACTGGCAGGAGGTATTGTCATAACAGGTGGCGGAGCACAACTCGGCAACTTGAAACAGTTGGTTGAATATATGACAGGAATGGATACGCGTATCGGTTACCCGAATGAACACTTGGGTAAGAGTAAGATTGAGGCTGTGAAGAGCCCCATGTATGCAACGGCTGTTGGCCTTGTGCTTTCTGGTTTCCGTTCATTGGATGAACGTGAAGATCGTTACAAAGAAGCACGCGAAGTAGTGAAAGCTACGAAGGTGAAGAAGCCGGTGGTCTCATCTAAAAATTTCTTCAACGACATCTTGAATAAAACCAAGAGCCTGTTGATTGATGACCTAGATGGAAAGAACGAATATTAAATATTGATGAACGACAGAAGTCTAATATCTAAAGTCTTTTGTCTAACGTCTAAAATGAAAACAACTACTAAAAAATAATTATCATGTTTGAATCAGGATCATACAAGTTTGAAGTTCCCAAACATATCCAGACAAAATCGATCATTAAAGTGATTGGTGTCGGTGGGGGCGGCAGCAACGCTGTGAATCACATGTACAAACAAGGCATTAAAGATGTTGAGTTTGTGGTTTGCAACACAGACAACCAGGCGCTGAACAGCAGCCCGGTTCCAAATAAAATACAAATCGGTTCAAACCTAACGGAAGGTCTCGGTTGTGGCGCCAACCCTGAGGTAGGTAAGAATGCTGCCTTAGAAAGTAAGGATCAGATTCGCGAGATGCTAATGGGCACCCGCATGGTCTTTGTTACGGCAGGTATGGGTGGCGGTACGGGAACGGGCGCTGCTCCGGTAATCGCCAAGATTGCTCGCGATATGGACATCCTTACGGTAGGTATCGTAACAGCTCCATTCTCTTTTGAAGGCAAAAAGAAAATGACCCAAGCTGATCTTGGAATGGAAGCACTTCGTCAGAATTGCGATACCGTGCTTGTTATTTTGAACGATAAGCTTCGTGAGATCTTTGGAAATCTTTCCATCGGTCAGGCATTTGCTCAAGCCGATAATATTTTAACAACGGCAGCAAAGGGTATTGCTGAAATTATAACGCTTGCCGGATATGTAAACGTTGACTTCCAGGATGTGCGCACGGTAATGTTAAATGCTGGCGCGGCTGTAATGGGTTCTGCGGAAACGCGCGGTGACAATCGCGCGAAGAGTGCAGCAGAAGGTGCGTTGTCTTCTCCTCTTTTAGATAATCGCGATATCATGGGAGCAAAACGAATTTTGCTTTCGATTATCTCGGGTGTGGAAGCAGAGTTACAAATGGATGAACTCACAGAGATTACAGAATACATTCAAGAACAAGCAGGTGACGATGCGGAAATGATTTTTGGTCACGGTGTTGATCCTGATCTAGGTGATCGTATTCGTGTAACTGTAATTGCTACTGGCTTTGCAGCGGAAGCGAAATTGTCCACAAAAAAGGAAGATGCAAAGAAAGTACATGATCTTGATCGTTCACAAGGATGGTTATTCCAAGCGGACAATTCGATCAATGAGACGAAAGATTTTCGCGTTAGAACAAAACCTGCTGTTGAACCTGAGCACAACGAAGAACGACCACTGGATCGTGAATTGGTTTTCACCGGCCCATTCAATAAAGTAGAAGAGCCAACGAAAGAAGATAACGATGGTGAAGAGGGACTCTTTGCAGATGATGATTTTGATGTTCGATCAGAACAGTATGGTGATCAGATCATCAATGATGATGGCATGATGCAGCATCGTTCTACAAAGCAACGTCTTCAACAGCAAGCAAAGGAACGTCAGGAAAAAATGAAGCAAGCGAAGAAAGGCGAGATGACAAAAGATGAGTTTAATGAGAAGTGGTCGTTGCCAGCATACTTACGCAGAGGCGTGAAAATGCAAGACGTTCCGCATTCATCCGAGCCGTTCATCTCAAAGTATAATTTGAATGACGACAACTCGATTTTAGGGAACAATAAATTTTTGCATGACAACGTAGACTAGTAATTAGTCATGAGTCCCGAGTCTTCAGTAGAAAGTACAACTCGAAACTTAGAACTCGAAACTATAAAGGCATGGCATTTCCGACACGACAGGTTGATTTACTCCATTCGTAGTGGTTGTTGGTTGTAAATATTTTTTGCCGGTGTCGGAGTGCCAATTTTTAAACAGGAGATGCGCCAATTTTTATTTGCATGTAACCGTTAAGCAAAGAGCGCACAAGGTGTAAATGCCGGACGTAACAACGTTCGGCATTTGCTTTTATAGGCAAATTTAAAACAGGTAAGCAGTTTTTGATCGTGTTATAAGATTGGCCTATAACTTGTATAAGTATACGTAACACCAAACTTTCAAAACGATTATGAAACGGATGTTACCAATTTTCGCCCTGTTACTTTTAGCATCTTGTAACGTTTACTACGCTGAACCTCGCTATGATAGTCGCGATCAGATTGTAGGTAGTTACGATGCTGAAGAATATAGTGACACGTACGATGAGAGTATTTATTATTCCATGATCGTTTCCAAATCATCGCATGCGAGTGACGAAATTTACTTGAATAATTTCTGCGGATCTAATATTCGCGTATATGCTTATCTGGATTATAATAGTATTACCATTCCTTTTCAGATTGTGGATGGTTATGAAATAGAAGGTGTAGGACATATCAGCGAAAGTGATTTAAGTTTGAGCTACCGCGTAAAAGACAGAATCTCCAATACACGAACTGATTTTTGCGACACAATGCTCTACCGTAATTACTGATCAATCATAACATTAAATTCAAAGCATGCGATAGTTAAATCGCATGCTTTTTTGTTTCTTAGGTCAATCAATCATTAGCTTATGATTTCGAAGCGCACCATTAAAATTACCTTTCCCATCATCTTGTTAATCGGTCTCTATTTTATTGGAGCCAGTCCGAAGAAACCAAAATTTGATCCAACACCCATTACGGTTCCTGCTGATGCAGCTTCATTAGAACAGTACGTTGCAGACAATGAATCAAGGCACGTTATAAAACCTAATAATGAAGCCCGCATTGTTTGGAATGACAGCACGAAAAAGAAAACAGAATATGCAGTAGTTTACCTACATGGATTTTCAGCAACTCAAACTGAAGGAGACCCTGTGCATCGCAGATTCGCGAAAGACTTTGGATGCAACTTATACCTTTCGCGATTAGCAGATCATGGTATTGATACGACTGAAACTTTAATGTTGTTTACGGCCGATCGTTTTTGGGAGAGTGCCAAGCAAGCCTTGGCCATTGGCAAACAATTAGGTAACAAAGTAATTCTGGTAAGTACTTCTACCGGAGGCACGGTAGCATTGATGCTGGCTGCACAATATCCTGACGATGTACACGCCTTGATTAATCTATCGCCCAACATTGCCATCAACGATCCTGCTGCTTTTTTATTAAACGATCCGTGGGGTTTGCAAATTGCCAGGTTAGTGGTGAAAGGTAATTATCGAATAACAGATGCTTCAGAAGAGCATGCGAAATTCTGGAACAAGAAATATCGGTTAGAGTCGCTTACACAATTAGAGGAGCTAACGGAATCGGCCATGACGAAAAAAACTTTTGCTAAAATAAAACAACCTTCTCTAACCTTATATTATTACAAAAACGAAGAAGAGCAAGATCCACAAGTGAAGGTAAGTGCGATGTTAAAAATGCATGAAGAATTGGGCACGTCAGCAGATATGAAAGAAGCGATTGCTTTTCCGAATGCAGAAGCACATGTTATTGGCAGCTCAATGACTTCGAAAGATGTGGAGGGAGTTTACAGTGCGATGAAGAAGTTTGGTGAAGAGAAGTTGAGAATGGTTCGTGTTCAGTAATTAGCATTATTTCGTGCATAGAATCCCGTATTAAGCGATAGATTTTAGCGTACTTTCAGCGCTCATCATACTACCGAAAGATTTCATGATCGAGTATCACATAGTATTCAAGAAAATCCCCAGAGATATAACACGCTTTTAATCCATGAGTGAACTTATAAAATACGATTATTATAAAACATGGAAATCCATGTTGGATGTAGATATTCAAAAAGAATTTTCAGCCCTTCAGCAACGCAAATTAGAGTCGCATAGTTTTACATTTTACACTTCGGTTTCGGTTATGTCATCTTCTAAAATTGAAGGTGAACAAATGGAGGTTGACAGTTACGTAAAGCACAAGATGCTAAACGTAGAATACTTGCCAGAACTTACAGAAAAACCAAACGATCTCTACAACGCATATCTGTTTGCTAAAGAAAACGTATTGAGTCAAAGCAACTTCTTAAAAACGCATCAATTAATTGCTGCCCACTTATTACCCAAGCTGCAAAGAGGCGCAATCAGAAAAACAGAAATGCTGGTAATGGAACATAAAACTGGCAGAATACAATATGAGGCCGCTCCTTTAGCCGTAGTAGAAAAGCAATACACTAAACTGTGGGAGGAGATAGAGAGTCTGTTGAATAGAGAGTTAACAATTGATGAGGTTTTCTATTATGCTTCCTTTATTCATTTGGCTTTTGTCAATATTCATCCCTTTGGTGATGGCAACGGCAGGATTTCACGACTATTAGAAAAATGGTTTTTAGCTGAAAAACTAGGGGAAAGGGCTTGGTATATTCAATCGGAAAAACACTACTACAAAAATGTTGATAGCTACTATAAGAATCTGGCTCGGTTAGGTTTATACTATGAAGCTCTGGATTATGAAAGGTCGTTGCCCTTTCTTTTAATGCTTCCACAATCATTAACTTTTGAAAAGTAATCACTGTAACTAAAGCCCTACCAGCAGCATGTTTTGAGCAAGGCAGATACCATTTGCCTTCGACAGCATTGTATCAGAACTGTACAAAGTAGATTTAACGAAACAAAAAAAGAACACACACCAACCTTTATGCGCCTCGATGGCGAAGTGAAAGAAAGTATCATCGCCTGTCTCCTTGATCCTTCGCGAAAAGAAAGTCGGGTGAAGAACTTCACAAAGCGCATCATGGATATTATCGGAAACATGTATCCAATTCCTGCCAAAGAAATTGAGAGATACATTAATAGAATTTTAGAAGACTTTAAAGACGAACAGTTCGGAGATTTCGCCAACAACGAATACACCTACACAGACAAAATAAAGCAAAAAATAAAATCACTCTCTGAAACCTTTGCTGAACAAAAATTCAAAGATTTTTTAGACACCGATAAAGTATTCATTAGAAAATCCTTTGCATTACCGAAAAGCATTTCACCAGGCGATACCTCGAAAGACATTACAAAATCTCTATATGAAAAAGAAGGGAAGATGAATGGTTTTGAAGAACGTGTTATCAATGAAATTGGCAACATGGCGAACATTGCTTTCTGGACGAGGAATATTGAGAGAAAGGGTTTCAGAATCAACGGCTTTGTAAATCATTATCCCGACTTCATAATACAAACCAAAAGTGGCAAGACCATTTTATTAGAAACAAAAGGTGATCATTTGGATGCAGAGCAAAGAATAAGACTTGGCGGCCTTTGGGCAAGTAAAGCCGGAAACAACTACCGCTACTTTATGGTATATGAGAGACGAACTGTAGACGATGCTTATAAATTGGAGGACTTTCTCAGTATTGTTAAGAGTATCTGAGTGTGAATGGAATCATCTTGGACTGGTCTCAAAAATATAGTAGGATTTTAATATTCTTTATAAATTCAAATACTCCTTTGCCTTCACCAAATCTTCTGGCGTATCAATACCAAAACTTTCAGTTGACGTTTCTACAGCTAAAATTTCAAATCCGTTTTCCAGCCAGCGCAGTTGTTCGAGGGATTCAGCTTTTTCTAATGTTGATGGCTGTAGCTTGGTAAGTTCATTTAAAATATCTACGCGATAAGCATACATACCAATGTGTTTAAAAAAAGTATGATGTGTTACCCAATCACTTTCCTTTATATTTCGAAGGTAGGGAATGGGGGAGCGACTGAAATAAAGTGCTTCACAATTTTTGCCGATAACGGCTTTCACCAAATTCGGATTAAAAAGTTGTTCCGTTAGATCGATTGCCTTTATTAATGTTGCAATTTCAGTTCTGCCCGTGAGTACTGCGGCCAGCAGATCAATCTGTTCGGGTTGAATAAAAGGTTCGTCACCTTGAATATTGATAACGTACTCATACGATTCAGATTCAAACGAAAGTGCTTCATAACAACGATCTGTTCCACTTACGTGATCTGCACGAGTCATGCACACATCACCACCAAAACTTTTTACATGATTATAAATCTCCTCATGATCAGTGGCTACCACCACTTTAGTTAGGTAAGTGGATTTTTTCGCCTGCTCATACACACGTTGAATCATCGACTTGCCTCCAATATCAACCAGTGGTTTTGCAGGAAAGCGAGTTGATGCATAGCGCGCAGGAATTAGTCCGATAATGTTTGTCACTGTTTTTTATTTTAAGATCAAGATTTATTTAAACCCTATTCAAAACTAATGAAGAGTAAACGTATCGCAATAGTTTTTTCTCATGTATTGAACTAACTTAATGAAAACGTATTTAATAAGCCTCTGTGAATCTCCGTGCGTATTTCCTCTGTGCTTTCTCTGTGGTAATGAATTCCTTTCACCACAGAAAAGGAACAGAGTGTTTCACAGAGAACCACAGCTAGTTCTCTTGGGGGGTTATAATCCTAAAACCATTTTTAGTTTAGCATACCCTGTTTTGCTTAAAGGAATTTTCGCCCCACGCTTGAGTAATGCGATGTGAGTATCTTTTTCCAAGGGTTCTATTTTAGTAAGCTGATTAAGTTGGATCAGGTAGGAGCGATGAACCCGAACAAATTGAGCACTGTCAAGACTTTGTTCGTAAAAACTTAGCGTCTTCTTCTTCAGGAACATTTCTTTCTGCGTGAAGATTTTTACATAGTCATCATACGCTTCTATGTAATGGATTTCATGAACAGGCACAATGCGAATGTGGCTTCCTTCTTTTACCACGATTCGATTCCGTTCCTCCGGTTGACGAATTTCTTCGCTAATTAGTGTTTGCGTGATACTCTTTGGTTCGGATTGATTTCGTTGGTGCAACCATTTTTGAATGGCCTTATCAAAACGTTCTTTACTGAATGGCTTCAAGAGGTAATCAATAGCATGAGTCTCGAAAGCTTTCATCGCGTATTCATCAAAGGCGGTTGTGAAAATTACAGCAGGAGCTTGATCGATAAGTTCTAGCATCTCAAAGCCATTAATTTTTGGCATTTGAATATCGAGAAAGATTAAATCTGGTTTGTGCTGTGCTATTGCTTTTACGCCTTCAAATCCATCGTTACATTCTTGTGCGATTTTAATTTCAGGATAAGATTGCAAGTATTCAGCAACTAAATTTCTGGCAAGGGGTTCGTCATCTATAAGTAATGTATTGATCATGCGAGTTGAGGTATTTTTACTTCTGTTCTAAAGATTTTTTCTTGTTGATCGGTTGTCATCAGATCATTGCGTGCATACAGAAGATATAATCTTCGCTGCACGGAATTTAATCCAAAGCCTGTCCCTTTTCGCGGTTGCGAGGTTTGGGGATCAAATGGATTTTCAATAGTGATAATGAGTTGATCATTTATTTTTCTAGCATCAATGCGTATGGTTATTTCGCCAACCGTATCGTACAGTCCAAACTTGATTGCATTTTCAACAAGCGGTTGAAGAAGCAGTGAAGGTAAGGTGCAGCTATTTACAGCAGGCTCATAATTCATTTCCGTTTGAAGTCTGTAACCAAATCTGACTTTTTCAATTTCCAGGTAAAGTTCTAAATGCCTTACTTCTTCTTCAAAAGTTACAAGCTGTTGATCATCGCGCTTAATGGTGCCACGCAAAAAATCAGAAAGCTGTTGAATCATTTTTCGCGCTGCTTCTGGTTTTGATCCCGCAAGCGAACTGATGGAGTTTAAACTGTTGAACAAAAAATGCGGTTGAAGTTTTTGTTGCAAGGATGCTAACTCCGCTTCTCTCGCAAGCTTCAACGCATCCTGATCGCGTTTTTCTCCCGCACGCTGATCTTGTAAATAAAACCAGATCCAGCTTATGATAGCAATGATCGTGATCATTAGCCATGAAAACAGATCACGGATGGCATGAGAACTTTTCAGGTAAGCGATATAAACTGCATCATCCGAAAGATATCGTGACATCAGATAGTCATGGACAAAACCACACAAGGCTGCCAACACAATACTTCCTGCAAAAATGTAAAACGCTTTTTTGGGACTTGGCTGATAGTAGCGCAATGAATTGAACATTACGTTTCCAGCAGTGGCAATGAGCAGATTTATATCTCCGACATCGATCAGGGCAACTCTCCAGGTAAAACCAAATGTTATCACTAAGGCATACGCTTCGATGAACACCAACACAATCCAAAACGCTGCTAAGGCAAGTAAAAGTCTTCGGGCAGTGTGATTGGGAAATGTCATCAGTAAAGATGTTTTTGGTTTACTACTAATAAGCGCATTCATTCAGGCGAATGGCTACAGCCTTTTGATGGATAAAGTTAATATATGATTTGGCTTCTACTGTTTCATGAATACGAGAATATAATTCAACTCCATGTTCAAGCTTGGTCATTGGAATAATTTCGGATACATTTATAAATGTCCATTTCACTTCTTTCTGACTGTCGTTGCAGAATGTTTCTTCTTCGCTCAGCCCGATTGTGCGGGCCTTTAAAAAAGCTTCTTCTGTACTATCAGCAGCAACGAGTCGGAGTTGTTCATCAAACTGTGGGGTAGTGGCTTGAGCATTCTCAATGCTGAATACGATTTTTGAAATGTACCAGTTCATAAGGATAAGGTGAAGGATGATGAGTATAGGATACACGATTAATAACTTTTAATATCGATGCCACCGAATAGACACGTGCCGCGAAGTACGATTACTTTAGAATCGTCTATCGATGTATTTTGAACGATGGGACGTTTATCATCTAAGCCACCAAAGATGGAAACCACTTCTTCTGATTGTAATTTCCAATGTGGAGGTATCACCAACTTTGTTCCACCGAAAATTTGGGTAAGTTCGATCACCACACGACCGTTGATATCGGCTTGCATCAGGTTTATTTCAGCACCGCCAAACATGCAGAAACTTTCACCTCCCTTAAAATCTTTAGAGATTATGTTTTTTTTTATTCCACCAAAGATGGTAGTCGAGTCGATGTAATCTTCGGACGAGCGCTCGGAGTTTTGTTTTCCAAATTCCTGCCAATACTTTTCTGATCTTCTCGATCTGGTCGGCCGCAAGATCATGGCAAGACCCACTGCAATAATAATTGCTGGCCAGATGTACTGATGGGCATCGATATCAACTTCATTAAAAATTAAGAACGCAACACCAAAAGCTACCGGTATAAGCCAGTTTAAGTTTTTAAATCGTTGGCGTGCACCGATGTAAATACCAATAGCGATCGGAATCATAGGGAATGAAAATAACCAGCCCGGGAGGTCCATCCCCATTCTATCGATTAGCAGCAACGTACCCACCACTACGATAACTATACCACCTAATGCTCTGCCATTTCTAAAATTGCCGTTTGAGTTTTCTGTGCTTAAACCTGTGTTGTTGTTGTCTTGCGTTTCCATTTGTTTTTGATTTATGATTCAAATAACGATGGAATCTTGATTTTGAGCCATACCTAATAGGCCACTGCCAGCCGAAAGTAGGTGAATGAAGGTTTGGAGTAGGTTAACGGAGATGAAAGACAGTAGACGTTAGATATTAGACTTTAGACTTTAGACTATAGATTTAAACACGAGGTGTTGGTTAGAGTCTAAAGTAGAATGTCTGATCACTTATAACTCACTTTATTAATAAAGAATACTCTTCGCTTCCCAAATAAAGGATTGGATATTTCTTGTATACCGTACGCATAGAAGTATTGAGGGTACCAATAATCCAGGTGACTCACGTTTGAAGTATTTTGACTGACCACATCGTTATCCATTTTTGTTTTCAAAGGTTCAGACATCTTACCTTCTAATACTTGATTGCCTTTGATGATTTTCGTGCGCAGTTCATCTTCAAAAAGATAGAGCAATGCAATTTTGTCCTGTTGAATTTCAAGTTTTACGAATTGCTCTAACGTAAATGTCTTTACATCGCTTATTTCAAAACTATTGTCCCACATCAAGTCCCCATCATTATTAAATCCCATTACGACAGCATGAGTATAGTAGTAACCGTCAAAAATTCTTCCGTCTCGTGTAAAGTATCCTTGGGTTCGAAGAGGATTAAAGAAACCTGAATGATAGGAACGATCTGCTGTGATATATCTTGGATAGAATGCTTCGCCAAGTAGAATGTACTGATTGTTATAGGGAACAATTTCGTGCACCAGAAAGCGATAGTTGAATCGGGTTTTCTTTCCTTTTATTTTTCTGCGTTCGATTCGGCTCTTCACGCGGAGCTCACGCCTGGCTCGCATATACTTAAAGAAATTTTCTAAATCACCGAAATTATAATATCGAATGTTTTGCATTCCCGATGGATCAATGCTGGCAATGAACATGCCGCGTGAATACTCCGTATTTCGTCCTCCATATACTCCGGCTATTAATTGTAATTGATTGTTGGTTTTGATAGATCGTGCAAAAATTAAGCTTTTATTTTCTTCGGGTTCTAATGCCTGATTGCTTAACAAGTCTCCATCAGGATCATAATTTTTAACCCAAATTGTTTTTTGTCCGTTGATATTTTGTCCGCTGATGAGTACATCGATTGATCCATCCGCATAGGTTCTTACCTGTGTGAGTTCACCAGTTTCATTAAAGAGCCCCGGAAGTACTTTTGTTTTTTCTGTAGCAAATGAAAAATAAATTACAACGGGAACCCGATTAAAATATCCACCAATCAATACCGCTTTTTCAGTTACCTGAAAATCATTTGGAGCAAAAGGGATGAAGTTTTTAATGATGTGCTTTATGTATTGCCCACTCATTTGATCAATCACAAATAATTCAAAATTGTTTTTTGAAGTGTCTTGAAAGCGAAATAGAAGATAAAGTAAATTTCTTTCCACTTTCTTTCCCATCAGAATAAATTTATGACTGATTGGAATCTGGCCATGCCACCGCTGTTGGAAAGTTGTATCCAGCTTGATGATGTCAACAATGTCACTGTTATTCAGCGCTGCTCTTCGTAAAAGAAATAGTCCATCACCATAAGCATTGATTATTTCAAATCCGGCATCATTATTAAAGAGCGGAATTTCAACACGATTGGATTGTGTAATCTGGCCATAGGAATACATCGTACACACCAGGGAAAGTGTAACGACAAAAATAATTTTACTTCGCCACCACCTTGTTAATATAAAATACATTGCGCACACGATCCTCTGAATTTATGTTTCGAATGGTTTGATAACCCCATACAAAAAACGAATTGCCGTACCAATGTCTTACAAATCCGTCATTATCGCGTTCCGAACGGATATCATCGAGCGGGTCATTGGTTTTTATTTTTTCCGTTAGCTCCTTTGTGTCTTTTTCTAAAAGCGAAGCGAGTTTGTATTTAATTTCGGATTCTTTTTTATATAGAAAAATGATGTTGCCGTTAATCAAAATAAAATCAGAGACCTGTTCTGACGACTCGATTTTTAAATCATCTAGCACCAGGCTTTGATCCCACATAACGTTTCCCTTAGCATCAAACGAAACAATTACTGTTTCATGAATTTTAACCTCGCTGTTTTGATTGTTAGTAGATGAATATGGGTAAGGTCGGTACATCCGGCTCGAGCCTGGATAATATCCAAAGCCATACGGATTGAAACCGTACGGATTATAATAGTAGGGATTGCCATTGTAATTTGGATTGTAGCTTGATCCTGAATTGCTTGCTGCTGTGTATATCTCTGCCAACAAAATAAATCCATTTTTGTGTTCTACTATTTTATAAGGTGTTACCGAGCTTGTAAAACGAGGATTTCGTCCAGCTTGTAAATCTGCTTTTGTGGCTTCTATTATTTTGTTAGCGCGCTTCGGTCTTAGATAGTCGAGGTAGTGCGACAATGTTCCAAACGGAATAAAATTGATCTTTTGATCTTGGAAAGGATCGACTGTGAGCGCATAAAAACCGAGAGAATTTTTTGAATTTCGTTCGCCCCAATTTCCAAGAACAATAAGATCCTCGCGTTCTAAAGTACTGGTAATGCCCGTCTGAATTAATTTGTTTTCATCTACTGGAACAACATCTTCCAGTAGCAATTCTCCTGACGAGTCGAAGGTTTTAAATAACAATGTTTTGCCATCACGTGAGCTACGATCAACGAGAACTACATTAAATGTATTGTTTTGATTTACCCGCAGATCAACCAACTCTGTATCTTTTTGAAGAAAACCAGGCACTACTTTAATATGTTTCGTAGCTATATCATAAATTAATAGTGCAGGTTCCTTATTCACATATCCACCTAAAACAAGACCAGTCGATGCAAGAACAAAATGGGTTAGCTTAAAATCCAGAGCGGACTCAATAGTTTGTCGCGGCTCTTCTTCACCTTCCAGGTTTACAGATACTAATTCAAAAGCGTTTTTTGTTGCTTCACCTGTTCGATACAAAAGGTAGATATGTGTTGGTGTTACTTCATAGCCAACCATTTTGTAACGCTCTTTTATTTCCAGCTCAATGCTCTTTTTTTCTTGCAGCGCAGTATCCAATAAAATCAACTCCCATATCTTATTGTTGTTTTTATATTTGTCGCGTTCGCGAAAAAGGACAATACCTTTTTCTTTTAATGAAATGACGTGAAAGTAGTCGTCTGAATTTTTTTGCTTTCGTTCGAAACGATACGGTTGTGATAATTGAGCGAACGATGTGAGTGCACTAAATAAATTCAACAACACGAAAACAAGAATGTGTTTGAGAGAATGTTTTGTTGGATTAAACATATTGACCGCGTTTCATCTTTTATTTATCTTCACTCAGCGCCAGTATCATATCAAACTCTTCCGCTTTTACTGGCTGAACCGAAAGCCGCGAGTTTTTAACTAGCACCATGTTAGCAAGACGTTTATCGGCTTTAACCATGGCCAGTGTTACTGGCTTTTTTAATTTTTTATCTGGCGATAACTCTACCACAGTCCAATCTTTATCCTTGGGATCAGCAAAGCCATCCTTTGTGATTTTTGCTGTACCGACAACAGCTTTATCTTCCATGCTGTGATATATAAACACCAGGTCGCCTTTCTGCATTGATTTTAGATGGATTCGTGCTGCATAATTTCTCACACCATCCCAAATTGTTTTTTTATCCCGCACCAAATCATCCCACGAATAGGTACTTGGTTCCGTTTTCATCAGCCAATAATTCATTCTCTTCTAATTTAACTTTTCTAAAGTAGTAAATAGTGTTGGGATATTTCTGATAGAGTTCAGCAAAAACCAATTCATCATCATCTTTTACAGAAGATGCTAATGATGTATGAATTCTACAATTTTTGTGACGAAAACTAGAATTGATAAAAATCCTGATCTCTTCGGTAATTATAGGATGAGACGTGAAGATCAGTCTTCAATGGAACAATTTCTTGATTTAGTGTTGAACGTTTGGCTATTGCTGATTAGGAAAAAGCACTTTATTTTTCGAACCTATAATATGGAGTTAGTAGATGGCTTAATGCATATTCATTTTTCGGATCAGAGTCTGATTGCCAACAAATAGTATGTTATCTGGAAGCCAGAGTCATCCAAAAAAAATGAGAAGGGTCTATTCCCTCCTCATTTTTAATTTTATTATTGAACTTCTGTTTCTAATATCCTTCATTTTGTTGACCCGCTAAGGCTGGGTTTGAATCCATTTCACGCTGAGGAATTGGCATAATCAGTTCGGGTGCATTCCAGAGTATTGGTCCAAATTGATCAATCGATGCTTCTCTTCGTCTAATGTCATGAACAAAATGACCTTCAAAAGCGAGTTCAAGTTTTCTTTCAAGCATAATGTCATCAATGGTTGGGAGAACAGGTGCGGCTGGAGCTTTTGCTCTCTCTCTTAAAATCTGAAGATCATCTCCAGGAGTATTAGGTCCCACCTGAAGTCCTCCTTCTAATAAATTTCCCTCGGCTCTTATCAAATACATTTCAGCCAGACGAATTATTGTAACGTTAGCAAATTGATCGTTGTACTTGCCGCTTAAAAATCTTCCACTGGTTCCATCTTCATAAATAAGCAGTGTTAGTCGTTCATCCGATGGGTCAAAAAGATCTCTAAACTCTTGACGAATTCGTATGTCGCGTCTACCGTTTAAATCCCGTGAGGCATAAAATGTATGAAGATCATTGACCCCATCCTGATTGGTAACCTGAATAGAAAAGATATCTTCATCTGAGTTCGTTTCCAGATTGAAAGATCTGTCTACTCTGTCCGCCAACGAAAAGAATCCACTCTCAATTACTTCATTGGCTTTCATTCTCGCTAAGTCATATTCTCTTCTTTGAAGATGCACCCTTGCCAACATTGCTTTGGCGGCCCAAGTTGTCGCAAAAAAACCATTTTCTTCTGGCAGCTTAGTTTCTGCATCCTGCAAATCAGAAAGTATTTGATTGTAAACTTCTTGTACTGTGTTTCTTGAAATAGAGTTTACGTCTGGATTATATACTAGGTTGGTTGCATCGAGTTTTAGAGGTATGCCAAGATTTATCGCAGGATCTCCATCGGCCCAGTCTTTTGCATACAATCTTACCAATTCAAAGTAGACAGCTCCTCGGATGAATTTTGCTTCTCCTTCAACTATCGGATCATTATCGGCTTTCTCGAGATTGGCCAATACGGTATTTACAACATTAATAGTTTTATATGCTTCTGTCCAAGTTGTTTCGGCTTGACCGTTTAAGGATGTCATAACCTTTTGCCATATATCGCGGGGGTCAAAGAATGTACCTCCCCAAGAAACATCGTAGTTACTACCCAATAAATCACTATTCATTTGGAACCAACCTCCATAGAGGTCATTATCGCTCAATCGATCATAGCCTCCGATTAAAAGTGACTTAACAGATGCAGCATCAGTAAGTGCAACATCTTCAACAACTGAATCAACTGGTTTTATATCAAGTTCACACGACATGAATAGCATGGTGAAAAAGAGTATGGCAAATGTTTTATTTATGATTTTCATAAATTCTAAGGTTAAAATCCAATGTTAATTCCAAACATAATGGTCTTCGACTGAGGTGCGGCATAGAAGTCATTACCTTGACTAATATTTCCAGCAAGATAATCTGTGTTTACTTCAGGATCATTCAGATCATACTTCGTAAAAGTGAGAAGATTCTGAGCTGAAGCAAACAAGCGTACACTTGATAAATAATATCTGCTTATCAACCTAGATGGGATATTATATCCTAATGATAATGTCTTTAATCGCACATAAGAAGCATCCTGAATATATCGCGATGACTCAAAATCACCATTGCCATAAAGTAATCTGGCTTGTGGCACATTTGTATTATCACCTGGCTTTCTCCATGCATCATTCCAGTCGGATACTAGTTGGTTATCAAAATAAACAAAATCGGCTCGTTCAAATCTACCGCCACCATTGTAAGAATCATTACCAACGACAAATTGAAAGAGGAAACTAAAATCAAACCCTTTATAGGTAAGTGTATTATTGATACCGCCAAAAAAATCAGGGTTTGGATTTCCTACTATTTTTCGATCTGCTAAACTGTAATCATTGGTTACATACCTGTTTCCAAAGTTACTGAGTTGAAAAACAGACTGGTCATCAAGTTCATCTTGAATAGGATCTCGATTCAAAAACCAAAGCGCATCACCATTGTCTGGATTTACACCAGCAAACTCGCGGGTATAGAATACACCTATGGGCTGGCCTTCTACAGCTCTATTGACATAACCACCTTCAATAATATTCTTATCTAGGTTTGTAATCTTATTAATGTTTTTTGCAAAATTGAAACTGGTAGACCAGGTAAGATCACCCGTTAAATTCCGAGTGTTCAGTACAAATTCAAAACCCTTATTTTGAAGCTCACCTACGTTGATTAATTGGGTTAAGAAACCCGATGTGCCTTGTACATTTGAATTCAGTAAGAGGTCTTCAGTATTTTTAACATAGTAGTCAATCTCACCTGTGATTCTGTCATTAAACAACCCATAATCAAGTCCAATGTCAGTTTGAAAAGTGGTTTCCCATTTCAAATTTGGATTTTCAAGTTGTATGGGTGCGATTCCACCGAGTCGATCGTAGGTATTTCCTCCGTATAATCCCAAGCCAGAAAAATTACCATTGGGTGCATTACCTGTTACACCATAGCTTGCTCTTAACTTCAAAAAACTAATTGGTTTTACGCCACTTAAAAATTGTTCTTGCGAAATTATCCAGCCCGCTGATGCCGCTGGAAAAAATCCGTAACGCTCATCTTTTCCAAATTTAGAGGAGCCATCTATTCTACCACTTAATGATAGAAGATACTTGTCGTTAAACTTATAATTTGCTCTTGCGAAATAAGATAAGAAGGCGTAGTCCGTGACATTTGTTGCTCCTGTTGTAATGATGGAGGCATTTGTTAACGTCTTAAACGCATCACTTGGAAAAGTCTGTGCTGAAAGATTGGATGAATTCCTTGTCACAAATTGATAACTCATTCCAACTGTAAAGTCAATATCATGATTTGTCAGGAAATTCTTTTTGTAGCTGAAGAAGTTATTGGTTGAATAATTTTGAACAGCAACGTATCTTGATGTTCCACCTCCATTTACATTATTCGTTTGTGAATCAACTGCAGCACCATCCCAGCGTTCTTCATTTTGAGTTAGGATGTCTACTGAAGCTTCACTCCTAAAAGATAAATCTTTTGTTATATTCAATTGAGCATAGATGTTCGAAATGTTTCTAAATACCGTTGTTTTGAAAAATGAATTTTCAGCTTTAATGAGACCATTAAAATATACGGTCTCTGCATTTAAAGAACCATCAGATAATCGAGCTGGCTGAATTGGTGGTAAGGCCAGCAATTGCATAGGAGTTGTAAATTCGTTGTCATCACTCAATCTGTTGTTAACGGTTCGCGATAGACTGAAATTAATACCAAATGAAAATTTTTCCGATGGTGTATTATCTAGATTGATTCTTGCACTGTTTCTTTCAAGTTGATCGTTGAGTAGAATACCTTTTTGATCCAGGTGTTGAAGACTTACATAAAATCTTGTTTTCTCATTTCCTCCACTTGCCGTAAGGTCTAATTGTTTTAAACCTGCATCTTTCTGATAAGCATTATTTGCCCAGTTCTCGTTTGTATTGGCATCCCAAAAGCCTAGTTCACTATCCAGAACATCATCAAAGGTGTAACTCGGGTCGCCATAAAACTGATCCCCAAAATTAATTCCGTCTTCCGCTAATGATTTTGCATCAGAATTATCGAAGGCCTCTTTAAATGCCTGATAATATTGAGATCCATTAAGCCATTTAGCTGTTCGAGTGGGTTTACTAAATCCAGTTTGGTATCCAAGATTGAATTTTGTTTTTCCACTTTTTCCTCGTTTTGTTGTTATTAACACAACGCCATTAGCGGCTCGCGAACCATAAATAGCAGCAGCAGAAGCATCCTTTAAAATTTCAATTGATTCAATGTCGTTCGAGTTGATTTGAGCAAGCGGATTTGTTGGAGCGCTTGTTCCCGATAAATCATCCGTTGTAGAGATGACACCATCAATTACATATAGCGGTTCATTGGATGCAGACACGGAGGCTGAGCCTCGAACTCTAACTTTAATACCTTGTCCCAGTTTTCCGTTTCCTGACTCAACAAATACACCTGCAGCCCGCCCCTGAATTGCCTGGTCAAAACTAGGAACAGGGACGTTTTGAATGTCCTTTCCTGAAACCTTTGCGATGTTTCCTGTTAATTCCTGCTTCAATTGAGTACCATATCCAACTACGAGTACTTCTGAAAGTTGAGTAGCATCTGATTCCAACGAAAGATCTATTGTAGTACGTGCACCAATTTCAACTTCAACTGTCTTGTAGCCAATGAAAGAGAACACTAAAGTATTCTTACCGTCCGGAACACTCACTCTATATGTTCCGTCTGCACTTGTGGAGGTACCAGAGGTGGTTCCCTTCACCAACACGTTTACACCAGGAGTATCAGTTCCATCTTCTACTGACGTTACCTTACCTGACACAATTCGTTCTTGGCCGAAACTGGATATGGACATGCCTACCAGCCAGACCACTGTTAATAGTAGATTTTTATTCATAAAATTTATTTAGGTGTTACTCTTAAACCCAGATTTTGCAGTAGGAAATAAATACGACAAAGTGTCCTATTTTTGAATATGGAACACCACTACACGGATAAGTTAGTAACACCTTGGGGGGGAATGAAGGAGATGAAAA
>JBKJOF010000034.1:0-60305 GCA_046595655.1 Chryseolinea sp.
TTTTCATCTCCTTCATTCCCCCCCAAGGTGTTACTAACTTATCCGTGTAGTGGTGTTCCATATTCAAAAATAGGACACTTTGTCGTATTTATTTCCTACTGCAAAATCTGGGTTTAAAGTGGTTTCAAGATTCCACTCGTGTAAAATTATCCTGTTTAGTCGAGATCCATTATACATAAAATCATTGTTTCCCTCCAAACAGCTGTCGGGAGAGAAACAATGACACTGCCTGTTCGCTATTCTTTTAAACTAATCTTCATCGTTTCCACTTTGCCGGTTCCTTTAAAGACTTTAAAGACAACAAAGCCTGATTGATTACTGTATTTCAAAAGGTCAGGGTTGTTTAAATCAGAAGTAGCTTTATTATAAACCAATTTCTTAATCAATTGTCCTTGCGTGTTATAAACGTGAAGAATGTCGCCTTCTTCCAAAGAAGGTTTAGCTTTTTCGAATGTTATGAGACTGTTGTGAGTATTCATCTCAATTGCCTGAGAGGTCGCTCTCACATTTGATCCACCGGAAACTACAGGAGCTCCTCCATCGGTAAACCGATTCGAGATAAAGATGGCAGTTGTGTCTTGTGTGACGCTGGCTGGTGAAGCTGAAGTTTCATAGGCATTTCCGTACCACACAAAAGGAGAAGTACCTCCGGTAAAACGAATCTCATCCACGCCAAAAACTCCAGTACCGAAGCCTGATATCGTTTTAAAATCTACTACAGATACTCCACCAGAAGTCCACTTGGCCGGATCGTGGCCAAAGTCTATCAATGGAATGGATACCTTAGTCCAATTCGTACCGATGTTGCTTGCATAATTGCCGATGTAAAGAAACCTAGACTGAAATGCCACAATAAGTTCAACTTTCAAATTGATGAAGTTTGTTACACCTGAGATTTTCTTGATGTAAAACTGAAGGCTATCGTTGCCACTTGCGCGCACTAGCTGTTGGCTTGAATTACTTTTTTGAGAATTATAATATAACAATACTGCTTTTCCAGCCAAGCCCTTTGAAGTTACTTGTATCCAACTGCCTGCAGGAGGAACAGGGTGAACCGTTACCAATACGTCATCAAACGCACTACTACCAAAATTATCTGTTGCTGTAAGTCTGAATAAATACGATCCTTCAATGAGGTTCGATACATTTGACAATAATGAGTTCGGGTTCGAAAGTGTAGCACTTGATGGGCCACTGATCTGACTCCATAGTGTACTCACTACTGTTCCGTCAACATCTGACGATGTAGCATTCAATGTAAGCGAGTTTGTTGGCAATGTTATTACAACATCAGCACCAGCGCTTACCGTTGGCGGTTGGTTGCAGGTTAATACAACATTATCAGAAGTTGTTCCGCCTGCATTATCGGTGACTGTAAGCTTCAGTGTATAAACACCGGCAGGAGGATTGTTTACTGATACCGTAGCCTGATTGGAATTTGCAAGCGTCAAGGTTGCACCGCTAACCTGCGACCACGCATACGAAACTATTGTCCCGTCTGAATCACTTCCCGCTCCAGTAAAGATAACTGTAGCGATCGGAACGTTTACAATCTTATCAATGCCAGCATTAGCGGTAGGTAATTGGTTTGCAGTTAACCCTCCTTTTGGATTGCGAAGAAACCATTTATAAATAGTAAGCGTGTCCGACACAAGATCTGCCGCATCAGGACCTTTGGTTGCGCTGAACGATTTCAACCATACTGCTTGCACATGACCCAACCCTGCAAATGCTGTGAACCGCGGAGCTGGGACGGGAGTTGGAGCACAGGCCAACAAAGCATTAATAAAATTCCGATCGGATAAATATGAATTACCGTTTGCTGTATCCTGATCTCCATGCAAAGCCCAAACTGGTGTTTTTCGGACTGACAACAAACATGCATTGGTTGTAGAAGTTTTTGCTGAAACGGGTGCAATCGCAGCTAATGAATCAGCAAAATATTTGGTACTCATTGAATAGCCGTAAGTCGCATTTCCTCCCAAACTATATCCAGTGAGATATAACATCTTTCTTTCTACTCTGTAGTTCGCTAAGGCGTATTTGATAATACCTTCAATGTTTGAGTTATCCCAAGCATATCTTACATTTCCATTATTAAGTTGCGGGGTAATAACAATAAAGCCTTGTTTTGGTCCTGTAGTACCTAGCGCCCGAAAGCTCATATCACTACCATTCATAATTTCATGATTAGGACCAACTCCTAAGAGCTTATCCAATTCAGCTTGCCAATTCGAAATATAATCACTCGGAGAAACGGATGGGCAATTGCCTCCAGAATGATATGCGATCTCGCCACATCCATGCAAATAAATAATGACTGGGTACTTCCTTGCTGCGTTTTGAGAATCGTTGTAACCAGGAGGAAGAAACTCAAGAAAGTGCGATCCATTGGTCATTGTCTTTTTTGAAAGCTGACCAAAAGAAACGTTAAAAAGCAAAAACTGAATTAAAATTACTGTAAATAACTTCTTTTTCATACGTGTTGATTTGAGGGTTTAAATTTTATTTTAGAAAACAGGATTGAAAACTTTAAAATACCATAACAAGTTTATGACTAACTGCTTTTACATTTCATACCATTCAATCATTTTGAAGAATGACCACAACAAATCATTTCTACACTAGCCGCTATCGTAATACTAAATAACTCAATTGAACTATGAGTTCAAAACGACAAACCGATATTTCATTATTCAGTAATACATACTCAGTAATACATGCAAGTTGAGGAGTTACGAAAAGAACTAAGTGTTACAACCAACGTGAAGTGAATTGCAAAAACAAGAGTCTAACCACGCATGAATCATCTTTTAATATCAAATTCTATCAATACGATAGTTGGCGCTGCTCATGCTTTCCGTCTTTTTACTATGCAACGTGTTTATGGAAAGAAGATGCGAATAATTAATGATTTGCTTCTGGGTTGATCAAACGTCCTTTTGCTGAAATTTATACAATTGAGACATGAGCTCATCTTATCACCACATCATATCCACCACCTTATCCTCATAAGTTGTAACTTGCATGTAACTGTCTTTTCCCCTTATGAGGCAATTTTTACTTATTACGAGTGCATTTGTATTAGCATTGACCTTTTCCGGTTGCAACCGGCACAAATCATATCATATTAAAACAACGGCTGTTGCTGTTAATTCATTAAAACAAATTGTATTGGTTTCTGATTCGTTTGTGAGTCCGATACTTTATACTCATGTATCGGGATTAGAATACTTACCGGTACGCAAAGCGAAAACTACATTCATCTCTGCTGTTCTTCCTTCGATATTGGTAGCACGACATCACGTAGAAGAAAACAAACGAAAGCTTCTCTTTCTAAAAGAAAAAAAATCGTGGGAAAAGGAAGACAGTGTCTTTTATCAAAATTTAAAAGCACGATACAAAGCCAGTAGCATAAATGATCTCCATGCCCGAATGATTACATTACCAAACAGCGTTGTCCTTGCACAAGCAGCAGTAGAAAGCGGCTGGGGACAGTCACGATTTTTTCTGGAAGGCAGTAATCTATTTGGTGTGTGGTCGTTTAATCAATTCGAACCACGGATTGCTGCAGCCAAAACGCGCAGCAAGAAAAAGATTTATTTGCGCTCCTATAAAGATATGTCTGAATCAATCGTTCACTATTTTGAAATACTAGGAAAAGCAAGACCGTATATACCTTTGCGTTTGGCCCGACAAACAACAGAAGATCCTTTTCAACTACTTCCTCATCTTAAGAATTTTTCTGAACGCAGATCAGCTTACACCCGACAGCTTAGAAAAATGATTGAAGTCAATAATCTTACGCGGTATGATCGCTTTCAGATCAATCCCGAATTTATTTATGAGGACTAAGTCTTCGCTCTTCAAATGCGTTCTTTTGTGCAAGATGTTGCTGTTGATTTCTTATGCTGGAAATACACAAGAGATTGAAATCAAGACTACATCAGCAAAAGGTAAAACCATTCTATGTTTTATCTATCATCGCTTTGGTGATTCACGGTATCCCACTACAAATGTTTCTGTAAAAGATTTTGAATTGCATTTGAACTGGCTAAAGAAAAATAATTTTGAGTTACTCAATTTTTCTGATGCCATTGAATATTTACAATCTGCTGAACCAATCAGAAAAATAGCGGTCATCAGCATTGATGATGGCTACAAAAGTTTCTTTAAAAACGGATTACCTCTTTTGAAGAAACATAATTTTCCTTCAACCCTTTTTATCAACACGGAAACCGTTGGCGGTGGAGATTACATGGACTGGACGATGTTAAAGACAGCCATGAAAAGCAAAGTAGAGATTGGCAACCATACACACTCTCATGATTATTTTCTAAACAGACCAATCAACACACGCTATACACTATTTAAAGATGAAATTGAATTGAGTCAATCGATGATTCAAAAAAACCTCGACTTCACTCCTATTGTTTTCTCATATCCTTATGGCGAGTTCGATATAGAGATGAAAAACATTGTAAAACAAATTGGTTTCAAAGCAGCAGCAGCGCAAAACTCTGGAGTGATTTATTCAGAAGGCGATTTGTTTATGTGTCCTCGATTCCCGATGTCGGAAGCGTATTCAGGTATTGATAAGTTTATAGAAAAAGCAAAAGCTAAACCACTGAAAATTTTAGAACGCTCGCCAAATAGTTTTGAATTACCGGCTAACAGAAAACCTGTTCTTAAACTTACTATAGAATCATCCGACCTGCGACTCGATCAACTACAATGTTTTGTTCAAGGTGGTAAATGTAGTTTTAAGATTATCGAAAAGAATACAGACAAAACCACCATTACTTTTCAATCGACAGCGCCCATCACGAAACGAAGGCGAACACTCTACACCATTACTGTTCCAGATAAGAAGGGAGTTTGGCATTGGTATAGTCATTTATGGATTGACCCAAAAATCAAAGAGTAGAATCAGTCAATCAAATAAACTGCATTTGAGAAGCGAGTCGGATTAACGATGCTGTATTTCGGGTTTCGAACTTAGCGAGTAAATTTTTACGATGAGTATCCACAGTAGTGGAACTGATAAATAATTTTTCAGCAATCTCATTGTTGGTCATGCCTTCTGCAATTAAAAGAAGCACCTCTTTTTCTCTTCGCGTAATAATGGGAATGTTGACATCTTTATTTTCTCTCATTGTTGAAGCAGCCTCCAGGCTCAAAAATTTACCACCACTCACAACCGTTTCTATCGCTTCAATTATCTCTTCCTTTGTAGCATTCTTCAATACATATCCTGACGCACCATTGTCCAACATCTTTTGAATAAAACTTTGCTGATTAAACGTGCTGAGTCCAATAACATGAATGGCTGGATATTTTCCTTTTACTTCTTTGCACAAATCAATACCACTTTTATCGGGTATATTAATATCCATCAAAATAATATCGGGCTGCTGTTGTTGTAGATACGCCAGACAGGAAGCAGCATTGGTAGCGTGTCCCATCCATTCTATATTTTGTTCATGCTGTAGCAAAGATCGAATTCCTTCCACCACCATGTAATGATCGTCTGTTATGAAAACCTTTATCGCCATCAGACAGTAAATTCAATTAGCACAGAAGTTCCTTTTCCGGATGACGCATGAACATCCAGTTTACCTTTTAAAAAGTCTACTCGATTTTGAATATTAGTCCATCCAATACCTTTCGATTGGTTTAATATCGAAGTATCAAATCCTTTACCATCATCTTCCACAGTTACAGAGACCTGATCGTTTACTTTTGCTACCTGCACAACAGCCGTTGTTGCTGCTGCATGCTTCATTGTATTATTAATCAACTCCTGAACAATTCGATAAATCGTTATAGCTGTAGTCTGCGCCATTTGGTTTTCGGTCAGTCCAATAGATTGATAATTTACCTTTAATGCTCCGCTTTGATTAATATCATTGCAAAAATCTTTCAAGGCCGTATCCAATCCAAACTTTACCAAAGCCTCAGGCATCATGTTGTGTGCTACCCTCCGCATTTCTTTTATGGAACTGTCCAGCATATCCATGCTGCGTTCGAAGGCCTGATGATTGTCAGGCGTCATGATTAAATTTCCTTTCATAGTATTGAATGAATATTTTATTCCGGAAAGCATTCCACCTAATCCATCGTGAAGATCTTTCGCTAAGCGGGTGCGCTCTTGTTCTTCACCTTTCAATACAGCTTCGGTAGCGGTTAATTGTTTCTCTCTTTCCAATTCGCTAATACGTTGTTGCTGGAGCTTTTGCTTTTGACTGTACGTTCGGTATAGGAGCAAAAAAATGATAAGTAAACTGATTCCTGCTGCCGCGAGAAAATAATTAATTATTGATTTTTGTCTGAGTTGCGCATCTTGTAGAGTGATTTTTGCCGACTTCTTTTCTGTCTCATATTTCGTTTCCAGTTCTTTACCATACTCTGATAATTGAATTTCATTTTGTGATTCCGTCAACGAGTCCCATCTTACTTCATAGTAATTAGCTGCAGCAAAGTCGTGCTGTGCAAATTTCAACTTTGACATAGCACTATATATGTTCAAAAGTAAGTCAGTCAATGAGTCTGCTCTTGCAATTTCGATCCCTTTTAAAAGTTGAATTTCGGCTGCTGGAAATTCTTTATGAAGAATAAGATTGTAAGCATTATTGATACACTGCAAACATTTTATTTGGCCATCAAGTGAAGCCCCGGTATCAAGGTTTTGATTAAGCAAAGCGGTACTCCGCTCAAGCCCGGATACATTACCCATATTGTAATAGGCAGCACCCATATTTATCAATGCATTTCTAACTGACCGTTGTCTTTTTACAAGCTTACCAATTTCAAATTGTTTGTTCAGTAACTCAATTGCCTTCTTATCCCTATTCGTTCTAAGATAGCAGAGGGCCGTATTGTTAAGTGATATCAATAATCCCACTGTGTCAACGTACTGTTCGCCTGCTTCAATTCCACGCAATCCGTATTCAATTGCCTTATCATATTGGTTCATATCCATATACAACCAGCATAGGTTTCCATAGTTCGTTGCAATATTTGCTGTGTCGCCAATATCATTTGTCAACTGCATGGAATGGACTGCATACTTTACCGCTGAGTCATTCAAGTTCAACTTATGATAGATATTAAACAAAGCTCTGTACGAAGCGGCCTCCTGAAAACTGTTTCTGTTTTGCCTGGCAACGTTCAGAGCCTTTAGGCAATAGTCCAAAGCTGCATCTATATCATTTCTGGCATGATGAATTTTAACAAAATTATGCAGGCATCGATGCATGTAGCGCTGCGCATCAATTTTTTCAATTAGTTTTTTGCACTGAGTGTTATAATAAAGGGCAGAGTCTGGATCTGTCGTCAAAAATTTTTCACCTATATCAAGAAGCAATTCTACTTTACTCGTGTCTTCTTTTGAATGTACCAATTCTTGTAACATGCTGTGAAGCTGTTTAGTTTGACCTAACACAGTTGCTGCTGAAAATAGAAAAAATGTGATTATAGTTTTTGCCATCTATTCAAAATACATATTTCCATCCATACTTCGAATAAAGCAATTACCACACAATATGAACTCCTTCTTTTCCATGATTTTTTCCCTGTTGTTAAACTTCCGCTTTCAGATTACCGTAGCTTGTTCGTACTTTTTAAAAAACCATATTTTCCTTAAGCATCAAATTCAATATAAACAGAAGTGCCTTTATTTATTTGCGAATTGATGTCTAGCTTGCCTTTCAGAAAATTAACGCGATGCTGAATGTTTGACCAGCCAATACCTTTCTTTACGTTCAGCACACTGGTGTCAAACCCTCTGCCATCATCTTCAACCGTAATCGAAAGTTGTGTTGCCGATTTAGTGATTTGAACAATGGCTTTAGTTGCCGCTGCATGCTTCATCGTGTTATTCAGTAATTCTTGTACGATGCGATAGATCGTAATGGCCGTAGTTTGCTCAAGTGTAATTGCATTAACCCCGATTGATTGATAACTCACTTCCAATGCCCCACTTTGATTGATATCATTGCAAAAATCTTTCAAAGCAGTATCCAATCCAAACTTCACTAAAGCCTCAGGCATCATGTTATGCGCTACTCTGCGCATTTCTTTTATTGAACTGTCTAGCATATCCATGCTGCGTTCGAAAGCCTGATGATTGTCAGGCGTCATGATTAAATTTCCTTTCATAGTATTGAATGAGTATTTAATTCCGGAAAGCATTCCACCTAATCCATCGTGAAGATCTTTGGCGAGGCGGGTGCGCTCTTGTTCTTCACCTTTCAATACAGCTTCGGTAGCGGTTAATTGTTTTTCAGTTTCGAGTTCGCTGATGCGATGTTGTTGAAGAATTTGTTTTTGTCTGTAGGCGCGATACGAGAGCAAAGAGATTATGCCCAAGACTACAATACCACCGATTAACAGATAATTGAAAATACCTTTGCGTTGAAGTGAAAGCTCTCGAACTTTTCTATCGGCTTCTAAATTTTTTATCTGGCTTTCCTTTTTCTCATTTTCATATTTTTTTTCAAGCTCCAATGTATTTTTTTGAATCGTTTCATTTAAAATACTATCAGCCACAAGGTCGCTTTGCCCTGCATAATATTCTCCCAACTTCATATCCTGCATGGCATAGGCTAGGCTAGAAAGTTGCGTGAATACCTGTTGCCGTTGAATTCTTACATTGTATTGGAAGGATATTGCTAATGCCTGCTGGGCATACTGTTTAGAAACATCATATTTTTTTTTGGAATGATAATAGTCTGATAAACCCTTTAGCGCAATTAATTCACTTTCGTGACTTTCAAGTTCTCTTGAAAGTATAAGTGCTTTCTCCATATACGGTTTCATGCGATCATAATCTCCCGATATCAAACATATATTGCCCAGGTTTAAGTATTGATTCTGTTCCTGATTCTTATCGTTAATTTTCTTGCTTATCTCCAAGGCCTCCTTGAAAAAGGTTTCTGCTTTAATGAAATTCGAAGTGAGATAATTGGTTCCCAGGTTATTTAATGCTGATATCAACAAAGGTAAATTATTTATTTTCCGGCACAGGTAAACTGATTTTTCTCCACACTGTATTCCCTTTTCATACTGATGCAGGTCATGGTAGAGAACCTGGAGGAGATCCTCAACGAGTGCCTCCGTGCTTTCATCGCTGAATTTTTTAAAGATTTTTTTTCCTTCTTCATAGTATTGAACAGCCTTTTCATACTCTCCTTTCCTCCCATATGAAGTTCCTGTATTGATCAGCGTTGCGGCAAGATTTGCCGAATCTTTTGTCTCTCTTGCAATGTCGACACCGTGCAAATTTAATAACAAGGATGAGTCGTATTGTCCCTGCAAATTCAACACAAACGTGTAGTTATTAATGTATTTGATGACACCTCGGGGATAATTGATTTTACGACTGAGTCGACCAGCTTTCAGATAATATGATTTTGCCAACGCGGGTTCATTCGATTCATACTGCTGACCGATTTGGATATAGAGCATTACAGCTGTGGTGTCTTCCTTCATCTGTGGTAACAACTTCAGCAAACTATCCCTGTTCAAAAGCACCTGTGCGAAGACTGCTATGGGAGTCATCGTGAATAAGAAAATGATCAATGATTTTTTCATGAAGTATTCGTGTACAAATAAAGGTAACAGTGTTTTCAAACCTTCTCCCCTTTTTCCATGATTTTTTAAATATCCCGTTTTTACAGGATTTCATAGCCAGACTTTTAGTGGCAATTTTATAGCACAAAAAAACTCTTTATGAAAGCACGTACATTTCTCATCAGTCCATTTGCACGAGCATTCTTCTGTTGTGCCTGTCTCGTGATGCTTTGTCTATTTGTAACATCTTGTGGCAATAGCGAGAATGAAGGTAATCCAACTGTGGTGATCACCAGCATAACACCTAACGAAGGGCCTGCCTCCACAATAGTAACTCTAACGGGCAATGGCTTCAGTGCCATTGCTTCTGAAAATGTAGTAACACTCAATGACAAGTCTTGTGCAGTTTTAGAGGCAACAACAACTGAATTAAAAATTACTATTCCACCAGAGGCAGGCAGTGGTAAAATACAAGTAAACGTGAAAGGCAAGAGCGGAGAAACTACGTTGTTCACTTTCATCGAGGAGCCGGAAGGACCAGCGGTAAGTACGTTAGCAGGTAGCGTATTGGGTTATGTAGATGCTACAGGAACGAATGCACAGTTTAAAGATCCTGCTTTCTTAGTCATTGATGCCAATAATAATTTATTCGTATCAGAACCGGCTAACAGCACCATTCGTAAAATAACACCTGCGGGAGTAGTAACTACTTTTGCCGGTACAGCCAACCATTCAGATTCTGATGAAGAGAATTACGTTGGCACCAATGCACACTTCGCCAACCCAGAGGGGCTAGCATTTGATGCGTCCGGAAATTTATACGTAGCCGATTATGATCATAACAAAATACGGAAGATAACATCAGAGGGAGTGGTAAGCACTTTTGTAGGTGGCCCTAACAGTGGATATGCGGATGGAACAGGATCGGCTGTGCAGTTTACTCACCCTTCAGGTTTAGCCTTCGATGCCTCCGGCAATTTGTTTGTTTCAGAAGAGGGCAATCACAAAATACGGAAGATAACACCGGCAGGGGTCGTGAGCACTTTTGCTGGAGACGCAGCTGGATTCTCCAACGGCACCGGTACTAACGCGCAGTTCCATCTTCCTACAGGTCTGGCTTTTGATGCTTCGGGAAATCTATTCGTAGCAGACTTTTCTAATCATATGATTCGCAAAATAACTCCATCGGGAGTAGTAAGCACCTATTCTGGCAATCTCGAAGGATCTAATGATGGTCCCATAGCTTTTGCATCATTCAAATACCCATACCACTTGGCGTTTGATGCATCTGGAAATCTATTTGTAACAGAAGCATCCAATAGTAAAATCCGGAAGATAACGCCAGAGGGAATAGTAAGTACCTTTATCGGTGGTGAACCTGGTTTTACTGATGGTGTTGGGTCAGCTGTGAAGTTCTGGCTTCCAAGAGGTTTAGCATTTGATACCTCTGGCAATTTGTTTGTTTCTGACAACGGCAATAATAAAATCAGAAAAGTGCATAAAAATTAAATCTGAAGTTTCTTAAGTTCAGATTCATTCTTAAAGTGAACTGTCATTCAAAAATTTCATTTATTCTAAACTCTTTAACTATGGAAAAAATAAATTTATCGATTACATCTCTCGCTGCATTTTTTTGTCTATTTCAGATGAGCTGCGGTGGGTCAGGATCATCTTCCAACGCTTCTTCATCCGATCAAATATTAAAAGTATCAGAAGAAAATGCGACCATTAGTTCCAATGGTGCAGGTGCAAAGCTTGACAATAGCACTGAACTTCAAACAGGGTTTCAAGGATTGGATGTAGAGAATGTATACATCGTGGATGGCAACGATAAAAGATTATCGGGTAGCGTAGTTGCACTTAATACCAAGTTCTCTATTGTTCATGAAGGTGTTAAGAACTACACGCTTAAAAATAGCAAAGCATTTCCAAGCCTTTCTCTGGTTGTGAATGACGACAATGGAAATATGATAATAAGTGAAGCTGATGTATACGCTTCCTACACCGATGGACTCAGCGAGGCAGATGCTTCCGTACTGCGCGCAACGGTTAATGTAGGTGAACCTATGAAGCCGGGGAAATACAATTGTGCAATAACGGTGCTGGATAAAAATAATAGTAACGCCTCCATTATGACAACCTGGGAGTTTGAAGTGAAGTAAAAAATATTTAAAATAAACGTAGATGAAAAAGTTTATTGTAATAATGGGAATAATTTTTCTGGCCAGCACTTTTCTTGCTGCTCAGACCAAACCAAAGCCCAAGCAAAAAGAAGCTGCCCCTACGCAAAAGGAAATGGAAGAGATGATGAAGGAAGCGCAGAAGCAAATGGACAATCTCGATCCGGAAACGAAAAAGATGATGGACAGTATGGGAATTAAAACACCTTCGTTCAACAATATCCCAAAAGTAACGGATGCTCAACTGCAAGAAGCTTACGAAAACGAAAATAGGGTTGTACCACAAAAAGATGCCGCAGGAATAAGCACAGCGTTAGCTGTAAAGATCTCTACTGCTCAAATGAGTGCTTATGTAACTAAAACTCAGCAGGCGGTACTGGCAAAATTGTCACCCGCTACCAAAGCAAAAGGGGCAGAAATTTATCAGCAAGTAAAGCGCTTAAATAAATCTGCAGCAAATACAGCCGTTGGGTTATGGATGGACGGAAAGCCAACACTGGCACTTTATATTATGGGTGAAGCTTGCAAAGCCGATCCAACGAATGCCATCACCCTTAACAACTATGCTGCTTTTTTAACGATGAGTGGTGCCGAACAGGTAGCGTTGCCAATCTTAAACAACCTCAACAAACGTTATCCAAAAAACAGCACCATCCTCAACAACATTACACAGGCCTGGCTTGGCCTCGGAGATATTGAAAGAGCAAATAAATATGCCGACAGCACCATTCGTATTTACGCCTATCATCCACAGGCTAACATGGCCAAATGTTTAATTGAAGAAAGTAAAGGCAATACTCCTGCTGCGATTGCAGCTGCTAAAAAAAGTATCAAAAAAGCGTTCAGTACTGAAAAAGAAAATAAGTTGAAAAAACTGGGATATAAGTTAAAGAGCGATGATATTAATTGGGACAGGCCCATGCCGCAAGATGCACTAGGCTTAGGGAAATTTACATGGCCTCAATATCCCATGGATGTTGAACAAAATAAATTGTTGGTGAAAGAATGGAAGGATTTTAAAAATGAGTGTGAGGAAAAAATAACGGAGCTAAAAATTAAACAACAGTCACTGGAAGAGGAATACGTGGCCGCAAGCGCTTACCGTAACAAACAACTTATCAGTGAATCTCAGAAAGGGCACTCAATACAACCCATGCCTGGCTATGCAGCGAAAGCTATACTAAAATTAGGCCCAACAGTAAATGATATAAATGGAAACATGTCGTTTGTATTCGCTAAGGAATTAGAGCCCGTAATAAAAGCAATAGCCGCTATAGATCATTACAAAGATATAGAGGCTGAAAAGCAAAGAGTAGTAGACGAAAAATATAAAGACAAGATTGGTGAAGGAAGAGCCAACCCCTTGGAAGCAATATGCAAAGACGAAAACGCACTTCGTACGGAGTTTTTAGTAGAAGCCAATGGTAAGATACAAAGTGCCTACAGAAGGTATTTCCAATATGCAGCTCGTAGAAGCAGCGACCTCTTATACTACTATCAATACACAACATGGCCCGAACAATTTGAACTGGCTAAGGTGACTGCTCAGATTGCCTGGCTTACAGGCATAAAAGATCAGCGTGTACAATTCAGAGAAAAAAGTTCGTGGTGCGTTGCTGTGCCTAAAACAAAAAAGCCAGGGCAATTACAAAATTTTGATGATGTGCATTGTGATTATGTGAGCACCATGAATCTTGGTGTATATAAAATCACATCGAGTTGCAGCAACCTAGTTGGTGAATTTGATTTTGGCGGAGTGAAAATAAATGTAAGCGACAATGTAGAAACCGGTCGGTTTTCCGGTTCGGCTATGGTGGGTGCAAGTAAAAGTTATGATGGACCGGCTGGCACAGAATTAGAAGCTTCCGTTGCTGCTCTGGTTGAATGGGATAACACCGGTATCACTGATGTGGGTGCTATTGTCGGAGCAAGTGCCAATGCAGGAAACACATCAGCAGGTGTTGATGTTAAGGTAACCGTTAACAGTGGTGTTAGTACAATGGGCAAGGGAATTCTGGAAGGCTTGTAATAAATTTTACCGAAAATTATCAACTCAAAAAAAATGAAATCGCTAATTCTATCTGCAACACTATTCTTTTCACTAAGCGGCTTTGCTCAAGATTGCTCAAAAGCATTGCTCGCTCAAAAGCCTGGAACTTGGAAAGCCGGACAGCAAGGTTCCATCAAAAATATAACCACGACAGATTTAGCAAAAGAAAAACAGGTATTGGCTACTCTTCATAAAATGGTAAGCACAAACTACAAACCGATGGGCTGCCAAGTGTCATACAGTACTGTATTTGGTAAATACCCAGGCGAAGGACAAACTTTTATTGCCGATCCTTATCATTATGCTATGTATATACTCCGGTATTTATGCGATGGAAATAGCGCAGACAAATCAAAATCGTATATCGATGTGTCAACACCAACAACCATAAACGTTACAGCCAACGTGATTTTCTCTTTAGATAATTTATATGCTGCAAATATTCCGACCGATGATTTAAGAGGCTATTTAAAATTAAAACAAAAGCCACAAAAAAAAGATGGCGTCTGGTATATGGGTGAAGAGGTAGTAGGAGATTATGGCACTCCCAGCGAAGTAAAAGAATACCGTTGGTTGATTACTTACAATGACACGCTTCCTTTTTATTATGTAAGCCAAAAGGAATATTTAATGATCCAAAAAAAGAGAATGGAACAAACTATAAAAGAAGAAGGTGCAAGTGACTACAATACTAAATTCATGAATAATATTACAGAGCTTTTGAAGCAGCCGGATGCTGCATTAAGTAGTGCTGCTATTTGTCTATGGAATGATGAACAACGATTTATGGGCTTTGTGAAAGAAGGTACGCAGGGATCGTTCATTGCTATAAAACCTAACCTTAACTATTACAGGAAGAAGTTACCAAAATCAACTCCACAATTTTTTTCTGTCGTTTACAAAATTTCTAAGGGCGATGCTGTGTTCGAACAAAATATTACAGCTATAAAAAAAGCTATTGACTTTACTACGCTAAGAAACATGCTGGGCAAATGAGAACTGTTATCCATTATCCAAAAAAATCATCAATGAAAAAATACATTCTATTACTTTTTTGTTCACTGATGTTCTGGAGTAGTGTTACGCTTGCACAGACCATTCCCCCTCAATCGATAGAAGACAACGTGCTTGGCTGGATGAAGGTCTATCATTTTAAAGGTGTTAAAGAACCAATGAAAGTAGATGATAAAATCTATTCTGCTGCGCAGTTATCCATCTGCGATACATTGGCCAACTGGATACAAGCAAGCTATATTCCCAAAGGAGGATTGGGTAATGTAAAAAAATCTGTTTTTGAAAAATTAGGATTATATAATAAGAATACTGCAGCATTGCCACAGAGTTACGGAGCGCATGCAATGATATATACCTTTCTCAAATACAACAGCAGCAAGAAGATGGTGCCTGAAAATTCCTTCCATCTAACGTGGAGTATAATGGCGAATGCTGTACCAACCAGCTGGGAGGTTGGGGATATTAGCAGCCCATCACAATATTATTTTACACTACCCTCATTTGAAGCATCTTCAAATCCTGAAGAAGTGAAAAAACATCATGACCTGATCAAGGTTACAAACCTGAAACCATACACTAGTTTTTGGGTGAAGAATATTGAAGCAGGCAACGGAACTGATTATGTTTTGCTGTGCAAAGACAACAAATCGCCCTTTATAAAAATAACAAAAGGTGAATACATAAACCTGCTTGAAACCGCCATACCCAAGGTTTACGAAAAGGAAAAGAAGAAAATTTACGAGGCAAATCCGGGCAATCAAAAGAGTATAGATTATTTAGTGAAATACCTGGATGAGAAAAATGCAAAGCGTTTAGCCACTCTAAAAACAACAAAAGAAAAATATAAGAACCGCTTGAGTGAACTCGCGCTGACCAGCGCACAACCTTCCATTTCTGATCTGGAAAACGGAAATGATGTATTCAGCAATGGCTATTTAACTGACCCGGAGTCAACAACGGGAAGAGTTCCTGTTTACAAAGTAGATGCTGCAATGGCCGAACTTTGTAAAAAAGATAACCCTCAATGGATACTTATGAGCTGGTGGTGGACACCCAATAACGCTGTAGAAAAATACTTGCACGAATCCATCATCAACAATTTTAATTTTGATTATGTATATAACTTTTTCTTTGATCCGGAGAAAGTAAAAGGGCGACCTTATAAACCACTTCGTTCGCCATCCTACAAAGAAGCTGTTATCGTTAGTGAAGCATCGGCCGCCAATAAAAATAATGCAACCGATAAAAACATTCACTACTTCGAAGATTTTTCAACCACAGGCATTGGCACAAAACCAATTGGTTGGAAAGTCAAATTGGGTGCTGATGGATTGTCAAGTACAGTTATAAAGCTCGATGATTTAGAAGGGAACTGGGCTTCCGGGAATTATGAACTAACACCCAGTCAGTTAAAAAAACCTCTACCCCAAAATTTCACGCTGAGTTATGAACTGGTAGCTTCTCAAAATTTTACATGGGGAGCTAAAGGTTTAACTTTTCAACTATCGAAAGAAACATCGCCCGGCAATGCGGAATCATATTTAAAACTGAAACTCCGCCCAGGCTTTGACGGCAAAGATGGAGAAGCAACGGTGCAAGGAAATTTCCCTTCACCACCCGGTTATTTCAACAGTACAAAATGGCTGACGGCTCCCGGTTTTTCCAATGACAAAACAAATAATCACATCATGGTCACTATCAAAAAGATTGGAGAAACCCTGCAGATATTTATTGACAAAACTAAAATTGCCGAATACGAAAAGGCAATTCCTGCAGCACTCTTATTCAATGCCATTTCATTTCTTGAAACGGGCAACTCGGGTGAAAATGACAAATACTATATTAGCAATATCAAAATCACAAAAGATTAACGTACAAGTATGAAAAGCGCGGCATCTCTTTTTCTCTTCTTATTTGCATTCTCATCGTTTGCACAACAAAAAGAAACCTTTGATCTCATCACCTATTCACCTCCGGCTGGATGGAAAAAGGAGGTAAACGAAACGTTTATCAGTTACACACTTACCGAAAATAAAAAGGGAACCTGGTGCCAGTTGTCCATTATAAAAAGCACCATTAGCAAAGGAAGCCTCGAAGCTGATTTTGAAAGTGAATGGAACGAATTTGCTGTGAAAAACTATGGCGTTAAAGAAGCTCCGCAAACAACTGAAGTGGAAGAAGGCGATGGCTGGAAAGTGAAATCAGGTGCTGGGAAATTTACTTTCAACAATGCCGATGCAAGTGTACTGCTTACTACTGCCAGTGGCTATGAACGCTGTGTAAGTATAATTGCCATTACCAACGGTTCTGATTATACGCCACACATTCAACGCTTCCTTGAATCGGTTGATTTGATAAAACCGGAAATCCGACCGGCCAGCCAAACTGAAAATCCACAACCGAGGGTAAATAATAATATTTCCATAGTGAACACCTGGACTGTTGTTAGAAGTGACCAAGATTCTTATTTGGTGAACAATGGAGTTGCTGGCTATATCCGAAGGCAATACACGTTTAACCAAAATGGTACGTACAGGAATATCATTAAAACATTTTCATTTTTTTCTGATATTCTTTTAACACAAGAAAGTGGAACGTATCAAGTCAGTGGAAACAATATCATAATTACTCCTCAAAAATGCGTGATTGAAGCATGGAGTAAAAAAGATAACGCTGATAAATGGGGCAAACGCATATCCACACAAAACGCAACAATGGAAAAAACAATGTATCAGTTCAGCATAGAATACAATGATTACAATAAGGAAACACAACTAATATTACAAGCGAGCAACACAACGCATAGAGATGGCCCTTTCGATCGGGAAAATCAATGGTATTATAAGATGCCAACGCACGATTATGATTTAATAAAATTACCAGACTGATAGATGAATCTTCCGAATTGAGAATAGTAGAAAATAAAAAAAATGAAATACACAATCTCGCTTTTCGCACTTTTCGCCTCTGTTGCAAATGTCTTTGCCCAAACAGAAACCTTTGATCTCACTACTTACACACCGCCATTAGGTTGGCAGAAAGACACAAAGGAAAATGTGGTGAGTTATAGCAAGGTAAACAATACTAAAAAGACCTGGTGTCAGATCGGAATATACAAGAGTACGGTGAGCAAGGGTAGCCTTCAACTTGATTTTGAAAGTGAGTGGCAAGAACTGATTGTGAAAACCTATAAGCCATCAACAAAACCCGAACTTGTGCCAACCGCTTCAGAAAACGGATGGGATGCACAGGGCGGTGTCGCTCCGTTCAATTTTAATGGTGGTCCTTCTATTGCTATGCTGGTGACGATGAGTGGCTTTAGCCGATGTACGAGCATTGTAATCCTAACCAACACAGAAGATTATCAGGCGGAAGCACAAAGGTTTTTGGAATCAGTAACCATGAAAAAGATAGATCTACATCAAACCGCTGAGCAAAAAACAAAAGAGCAACCTTCAAGCCATCACGTTTCAAACAGTGGGTTTGCTTTCTCCACTACCAACTTTGATGATGGATGGATAAGTACTATTCAAGAGGATTGGGTACAAGTTACAAAAGGAGCCATCAAGGTTTTAATTCACTACCCCAATAAAAGTGCTGATGCTTACAACTCCGTTGTGTTGGATGGATTAAAAAATGCGTGGGATGTTTTGGTTGCTTCTAAATACAGTACCGCAAGCAATTTTGAATTTAAACCTATATCAGGTTGGCAAACTATAGAATTTGCAGAAGCTGATGCTGTAGAGAAAATATCGAATAAATCAGTTCATGTCGTTTTGTTTAAAATGAATTATTCGAATGGCAGTGGCAAGTATATGGAATTTATAACCCCAGATAAAAAAACTTTTGAACAGGAGTTTGGCGCTTATCATCAAGATACCTATGGTTGGGAAAAAGTTGAAAACATTGTTGGGTATAACAAGTTCGCTGTTGGCGCTGCCGATCTCAATGGAAAATGGACCAACAACTTTTCGGGCATGACTCAATATGTAAATGCCTACACGGGTGCCGATGCAGGCGCTGATACACATGCAGCCAATGAAATGTTTACATTTTCAGGTAATACCTATCATTGGGAAATTGGGGTGGCCAGCGGCATGGTAGGTAATATTAAATTTCAAAGCGCTAAATCAACCGGCAAGATGTCTCTGCCCAACAACTGGCAAATTTATTTTTCTGATCTTGAGGGGGAACCAAAAACCTACAATGCTTATTTCTCTTGTATAAAAGGAACAAGGATGTTATGGCTTGAAGATAGCAACTATCCAACAGGCTATAGGGCCTACGGGAAAAAAGAGTAACATACAGGTTGTTACTTTTATTGTAGGATACTAAAGTTCCCTTATCAACACGTGAAATAATTTTATTAGCTTGGAGGGATAAATTGAAATTTATCGAAGTTAATTTTAAAGGCTGGATACTCAGTCATATTGGAGCCAACAGGACTTACACAATAAGACATAAGGTTAATTGTCAGAAAAATTATGAGATACTCCCTTCTGCCCCTCTTGTTCATTATTTCAACTTCTATACTTGCTCAAACCAATGTTGAGTCCATTCCCAATCAAAAATTAATTAACAACAGCTATGTATCCAATCCGAATAAAATCCTGACTGATGCAACTGTCATTCAAATCGATACGCTTCTTTCAGCTCTCGAAAAGAAAACCTCTACACAAGTGGCTGTCGTTGCACTTCAATCTATTGGAGATGCAGATGTATTTGAGTTCGCTCAAAAACTTTTTGATCTCTGGAAAATAGGGAGCAAAGAAAACAGCAATGGGCTGCTTATACTTTTAGTGAAAGATAATCACACCATTCGCTTTCATACGGGCTACGGATTGGAAGGAGTTTTGCCTGACATTACGTGTAAGCGCATTCAACGCGAGTTCATGGTGCCTGAATTTAAAAATGAAAATTATGACGGTGGACTTTTGGCCGGATTAGCTGAGGTCAATAAAATTCTGACTGACCCTACCTATGCAGTCGAGCTTCAGAAATTCGATGCGTACGAACCAAACGGTTTTGAATCGGTCCTTATTTTCCTGGCCATATTCCTTTTACCGTTTCTTATCATTGCATTTTTTATCAAATTAAAGAATGATAAATTTTCTGATTGCAAAAATCCTGAGCACAGCGATTATCCTGAAATGAGAAAAACAAAGTGGAATTGGCTAATCGAGTTCATCGTTTTCCCTGCGTTTATTGTATTGCTCTTTGGATTAAGCACTATGGAAAATCCAGAGGGATTTTGTTTGTTCGCTCTATACTTTTATTTCATGTTTACCTTGTTCTTCCGATTGTATCGAATGAACAAAGTGATTAACCGTTTTCTTGCCGAACAAAAATATTATGAGATTGTTGAGTTCTTGCGTAAAGATCAGATCTTCTGGTTTTGGATGATCTTCCTTTTTCCATTTCCTTTTCTTCTCTACTTTTTCTATCATCTTGCACGCAAGAAGCTATATCGAAATCATTCGCGCAACTGTAAACTTTGTGAAGGCAAGATGAGCAAGCTGAGCGAACAGAATGATGATCAGTTTCTTTCGAAAGAACAACAGATGGAAGAAAGCCTTCGCTCCATTAATTATGACGTATGGCAATGTCAAGGCTGTCAGGCAACAGAAGAGTGGTTGTATCCGAATAAGCGATCCAATTATTCGGCTTGCCCGAAGTGCAATACTTGGGCTTACTATTCATCCGGACGCAGTACTATTAAGAGTGCAACGTATTCTTCCAGCGGAAAAGGAGAAGAAACTCATACCTGCAAATTCTGCGGACACACTAAGAAATCAACTTACACCATTGCTCAATTGGTTGCGAGCACATCATCATCTTCCAGCAGCTCGTTTAGTAGTGGCAGTTCTTCCAGTGGCGGAAGCTGGGGTGGTGGAAGTTCTGGTGGTGGTGGTGCCAGCAGCAGCTGGTAATATAACCTCACGCAATTTGGTTGAGGCGCTCAAATAATTTTTCAACCCACCATCAATGCTGATGTAACGATTCAGAAATTCTAGGTATCCATTGCTAACACTAACTCTGTTATGCTACCAAACTACCTCACCTCCACGCTCTGCTACATTTCCAGTAACAAAATATAATCCGCAGTGACACTCACTGCGGATTTTTTTGGCGCTGAAAATCAATTTCTAATATTCGCGGACGTAAAGTGTAATGTCTTTCATCATCACTCTGGCAAAGGCGAACGAAAGTCCTTTTCCAACAAATGATTTGGAAGGATCTTTCTGAAAGAACGAAGCAGCGTTTGGAACTTTAAGTCCCCACGAACCTGACGGCTGGAGTTCGCCAGGTGTAATGATAGCCACATGTCCAATACCTTCCGCATTGATAAACAACGCCACTACTGCCTTCTTTGCATTTGCAGATTCCTGCGCTTTCGCGAGAACTGCTTGATCGTAAGATGGACCTAACGGTTTCCATTTAGCATTACCTTTTAGAAAACCGGCAATCTCATTGGTTGACATGTACTTGCCCGACTTCGCATTCTTAAAATCATCTACCTTATACACTGTATTCAACGATTCACCAATAAAGTGGACACATTCTGTTTTCTCTTGTGAAGCACCTTCACAATCTAAAAACTGTTTCAAGGCAATATTTAAATCCGCATTCCAGTTGGTGTTAAGAGTTTGAGCGTGTGCAGAGGTAACACTTCCAACAATCATTATCACTAGGTGCATTCTTTTTATAAACTTCATATTCATTACTATAATTTTTTCTAAAGATGATAAGCAACGTCTATTAAAACATGACGACATTATTGGATAATGGGCTGATGTAAGATTTATCTGTTAAAAGCTATTATAACCATTACTATCACATCTGACGTGTATCGAAATCGTTTCCAATGCAACATTCTATTTCTTACCGAAGAAATATTTTGCGTTATACGCAATGGGCATGCCAATACAGATAACCAAAATGACCAGCGCCACTGCCGCTCGTCCTGGGTTGAATGGAAATTTGGGCGTGTTGCTAATCGGTACAATAATCAGATTGGTTACGCACCAAGCCACCACTCCTATCACCACTGCGTTGGCAAGCCAACTGCTTGATAAGATTTTGATTTTGGGATACAGCAAAAAGAAGGACGCAGTACAGGAGAAGGCGATGATGAAATGAAACAATAATCCCCAAGCTAGCATTTGGTTTCCACCAGTAAAAGCAGAAGTTCCAAATACACCACTGGCAACAAAACGCAATACGCGTGAAGGCATGGTGCCATTCGTGAGGTAACTGTGCAGACAGGCCGCAATAATATCCAGCATGCCGGCAATTAGAGTTGTTCTGAAAATAGAGCTCCACATAGATTTATATTTTGGTTAAAGTGGAATAGTATCGGAATAGTCAATTGTATTAGCATTTAATTTTATGACGGGCTGGGTTATAGAGTCGTGACACTGTCATCGTTGCAGGACTCAATTAAGAAAAGAACCTTCCAGCCATCAATATCTCCAAACTGGATAAACACTGTGTTATGCTTTCATTTTTCTTTCGCCAGAAAGAGGTGTCTTTCTAAAAAAGCGCAAACCGCGGTTAAAGTTTAGAGGTAAATAATTTGTTTCAGCATTCAAGCTATTTAATATAATTAGGAGATTCGCACTTTTGCCAATACTGAACAATAATTTTGATTAGCTCTGTTAACTCTTGGAAACTTGAAGGCTTGACAAAAAATCCTTGAATTGATTTAGAGTAAGCGTCAATAACAGCATTTTGTTCGGCACTTGTTGTAAAGAATAAGTAAGGAATTGTTTTTATTCGGATATTCTCATTTTCAAGAATTTGCTTTCTTAATTCTATGCCATTTAATTTTGGCATATTGATATCAGAAAAAACAATGAATGGTTCACTGCTTTCTGCGGTCAAATAGGTAAGAGCTTCTTGTCCGTCATTGAAAAAAATGATTTCATTTTTATAATTGAGTGCTTTAAATACTACACTAAACATCTCTTGGTCGTCAGGGTCATCCTCAACGATAATAATTGCTCCGTTCTTGTTCATTTTATTTTTTTTGAAGATTCATGTGCAGATTTAAATTTCCGAAGTCGCTTTGATGTTCGCAGTATCCGAGAGCATAACGCCAACAATTGTTTGCAAGCAATATTACTATAACTCTCTATTGTAGGCATCTAAATTATATTTAGATATTAAGAATTACAAAGGGGCGGGACCAATATTCAATAATGCAATATCTAAAAGCAATCAAACTTCAGAGTACTCTAACCTGAGATGCCAAGAAGTCTAAGGTCGTTATGCGCGGAGTTACTGCACGTAATGTATTGAGAAGAAGCTGGTTATCATTAGGTTGTTCTGTTTAAAGGAGGTGTTAGAATCGAGGCAAAGCATGAAATCCAATTACTAATCGAAAATACTTGAGTGGCACAAGAAGTGAAATGGCGAAGAAGAATCTTTCATACTAACACCTGACTGATATTTGTGATGTAGAGAACGATAGTTCTTATTATTTTAGCGGCCTGAAAATACTAACTATGCAGAACGATCCGGAGTTAAGTGGAAAATACCTGGGCACCATCTCGCAAGATTTTGTGAAGGTTTGTGATACCTTAAAAGAAGCATCCTACCAGATTCGCACTGCTGGTTTTGATTATCCCATTTTTGCAATCTGCAAAGAAGCACAACCCATCGGACAGCTCATGCTCGATCAAAACAATAACGGCACACAGTGGAATTACTTTGCTTCTTTCTTAGATGAATTTGTTCAACGGCAGATCGTGGAAAAAGAAAAAATTGACGCCTTTCACGAAGCCTACAAAAACCCCGATGAGTTTTGTTGTCTATTTGTAATCGATCAGGTGTTTACAAATTTTGTGTTTATACCTTACCCGGAGGATTAGGGAGTTACGGGTTAGTTAAAAGCAAATGAAACGGATAACTATTTTATTTTAATTGATTTCATCATTACCCTTGCTGTTTCCTGCCACTGCTCTTTATCTCGCTTGGGGCAATTAAAAGAGAACACCAATGCCTTACCCGGTTCGATAAGATATTGAATGTAGGTGTATTTAAGGATCGGATCTTGAAAACCTTCCTTTCGCTTAATGCCGTTTACACGCGATTCAAATTCGAAGAAGATAAACTTCTTTTTATTAATTTCTTGAATACCCTGATCGATCATTTCAACCCGATCAAATGAATTCATGATGCTGGCGCGAAAAAATTCTTGTGCGATATCCATATCTGAATCAGGCCACTGAGTGGCCGATACATTCACGCTAAAATCAACGAGGCGTTCTTCATTGGTATAAGCTGCCAATGGCGCTCTGACAGATGGGTACCGTTCATTAAAATCGAGTCCATCCATCGGCCGCCACCCTTTCGGGATGGAGACGGTAATAGCCTCTGATATTTTTGTTTTTACCAACTTCGGGCGATCGGCCGAGACGAGGATAAACGCTAATGTAAAAAGCCAAACCGGCATCGTATTTTTAATTTTTATCATATCCTTCAGGTACACAAAGTATTATTAAATTCGCGGCTAAATTAACTAAAATCAAATGTTACGAACCCATACTTGCGGTGAATTGAGGCTGACGGATGTAAATAAACAAGTAATACTGGCTGGTTGGGTACAACGCCAGCGCGACAAAGGTAGTGTGCTGTGGATAGACTTACGCGATCGTTATGGAATAACACAATTAATTTTTGAAGAAGGTAAGACAGAAGCCGATCTTTTCCTGGCAGCTCGTGCTACCGGACGCGAATATGTAATTCAGATAGAAGGCATTGTCGTAGAACGTCTTTCGAAAAACGATAAAATCCCTACAGGGGAAATTGAATTGAAGGTAACGAAGCTGACGGTGTTGAATGCCGCGAAGTTACCTCCTTTCACCATTGAAGACGACACCGATGGAGGAGATGACATTCGTATGAAATATCGTTACCTCGATTTGCGTAGAACATCTGTACGCGAAAAACTTCAGCTTCGTCACAAAATGGCGCAGCAAACGAGATCATTTTTAGATGCTCAAAACTTCATTGAAGTGGAGACACCTGTGCTGATCAAATCAACACCAGAAGGTGCGCGCGATTTTGTTGTGCCTTCGCGTGTTCATCATGGTGAATTTTATGCATTGCCGCAATCGCCTCAAACTTTCAAACAATTGTTGATGGTGTCAGGCTTCGACCGATATTATCAGATCGTAAAATGTTTCCGCGATGAAGATTTACGTGCCGACAGACAGCCTGAGTTTACACAGATCGATTGCGAGATGTCGTTCATCACGCAAGAAGATATTCTCAATACCTTCGAAGGATTGATTCGTCATCTTTTCAAAAATGTAAAAGGTGTTGAATTACCTTCTGTTCCAAGAATGAAATATGATGAGGCCATGCGTCTCTATGGCTCAGATAAACCAGATACGCGTTTCGCGATGGAGTTTGTGGAGATCACTGAACTCACCAAAGGAAAAAGCTTTCCAGTATTTGAAAGTGCTGAACTTGTTGTGGGTATTGCAGCCACAGGGTGCGCTGAGTACACGCGCAAACAAATTGATGAGCTAACTGAATTCGTGAAGCGTCCACAAATCGGTGCCAAAGGATTGGTGTATGTTCAATACAAATCTGATGGATCATTAAAATCGTCTGTTGATAAATTTTATTCATCCGAAGAATTAAAAGCGTGGGCAGAAAAATTCAACGCTAAACCAGGCGATCTCATTCTATTGTTAGCGGGCGAAACGTTTACCACGCGAAAACAATTGAATGAACTACGTTTGTTAATGGGTGAAAAACTTGGCTTCCGCGATAAAAATAAATTCTCAGCGCTTTGGGTTCTTGACTTTCCATTACTGGAATGGAATGAAGAAGCAAAACGTTATCACGCCATGCACCATCCGTTTACTTCACCGAAACCTGAAGACATTAAATTGTTAGATACTCATCCAGGTGACGTTCGTGCAAATGCATACGACATGGTAATCAACGGAACCGAAGTGGGTGGTGGATCAATCCGTATTCATGATCGCGCAACACAACAGATGATGTTTAGCCACCTTGGATTCACAGAAGACGAAGCAAAAAAACAATTTGGTTTCTTAATGGAAGCCTTTGAATTCGGAGCACCTCCACACGGAGGTATTGCCTTTGGCTTTGATAGATTATGTTCATTGTTTGGTGGTGCCGATTCCATCCGCGATTTTATTGCCTTCCCAAAAAATAATGCAGGCAGAGATGTGATGATTGACACGCCTTCTACTATTTCGAGTGAGCAGTTGAAGGAGTTGGGAATTAAAGTATAGACTTTGATGGCGGACTGGATTAATTTAATATCTAACGTCTAATGTCTTGCGTCTAAACTTACCAGGTATACTGCCCCGCTCGTTTTAAATTATTGAATCGAAAAGAGAGAACGATATCGTGGCTTCCATTGGTAAACTGACTTTTACTTCCTAACGACAATTCATACGAATAAGAAACCGAAATAGCATCGTTGACATTTACTCCAAAAAGGCCAATGCCGGATTGACTATCCCGATAGGTAAATCCAAACCAGATTCTCTCTTGTACAAATGCTTTTACGCTATAGTCAATAGCAAATGAATTATCCATTTGCCAGAGCGCCAATACACTCGGACGGATAAATGCATTTGGAGCAACCTGAAAAGAAAGACCACCTTGAATTGATCCTTGATAAAAAATGTCATTTGTGCCAACTCCTGAATCTTGTATGGCCTTATTTAATATCGGGTAATAAGACATCCCCAAATAAAACTGTGGACCATAAAGTAATAAACCCGCCCGCACGTTGAGGTTTGTCTGATTTGCTCCACTTGAAAGTAATTTATTATAAAATGGATCACCCTCGTCCCGTAATTCATTTTTACTTAAATCAATTTTCGTATTATCGATCATAACCGATGCGCCAAAAGCAAGCCTTGTCTTTTTTGATAGCGGATAATTAAAAGCATAATTCATACCTCCACCTAATCGCGCAATCTGGCCAACATGTTCATTAAAAATGTTCACTCCAAAACCGTGTATAATGCGCTTTCCTTTTGGAAGAAGTTCTGGATTCAAAACAGAAAGATTGCTGGTGCGTAATGAATTGCGCGACAAATCGAGCGGCTGCTTCAGTCGTGTGTTAAAAGCCAGATTGATAAAGCTTGGAGCTTCAGCACTATAGCCAGTCCATTGATATCGATAACTTAATTTTAAATCTGAAAAATTTTCAACTCCTGTAAAAGCTGGATTAAATCCGGAAGCGAATTGAAAAGGCTGAGCTGTTTTCGGAACATATTGCGCATTGGCAACGGACACCACGAACAGAAAATATAAAGGTAAAAGCTGCTTCATGGACTAACGTAAAACGGTTACCGTTCCTTTAAAAGTTGCTTTGTTCGATAATTTCAAATCGATGGTATAGAAATAGGTATCTGCCGGAACAAATTCGCCATTCAATCTACCATCCCAACTCTTTTCAAATCCCGTTGTTTCGAATAACAGCAATCCACGGTTATTATAAATTCTTAAAATGGCATCCTTCAATTCAGGATTATTAGAAGCTAAAACATTTTCAAAGAAAATTTCCCATTCATCATTGCTGTGATCACCGTTTGGTGTAAAGGCATTTTTTATGTCAAGTGCTACCGTTTCGAAAAATAGATTGACGTATCTATATTCTGTTTTGCTAAAACTTGTTCCGTCATTTAAGGTAAATGAAATAGTCTTTTTTTCCTGAATTGGATCCACTCCGTTTGTGTGATTATATTTTATTGATCGAATTGCGGTATCATATTCAATAATAGGAGCCTTTCCTGAAATCGCTAAAACACCAGTCTGTTCATTAAAATTACCCGTTAGGTTTTTAGTGTTAGTAAAAATTAACTTATCAAATAGAGGACGAAAGTTCGGGGCTACAAAACGAATTTCAGCGCTCACCAAACTGTCATTATCAACATCCTCAACTTTAAAAACTTTAGTAAGTATAACAGGACCAATTCCTGCCTTGTATTGAAGCACGTTGGTCTCTGGCTCTATCTCCGAAATTATCGGTGCGTCATTAACAGCATTTACAACAAAGTTGATGTATGATGGCGTTGCTGCATAAACAATTCCATCATTCGCATTCCAATATAATGTGTCCAGCCCATTATAGCCTGGAGAAGGTGTGTACACTAAACCAGACGCAAGTGACGCGACAGAAATTTTAGTGCCTTGCAGAACAGAGTTGCCGTTCACGCTTAATGCTCCGTGCTTCGGTAATGTTACAATCTGTATTTCAAACAATGTATTCGCATCCGAATCAACAAAAGCGGTCGAAAATTTTGAGGCATCTATGGTGGCTGGTGTATCTTCGTTCGTAGTAGCCGAAAAAGGCTTTACGGTTGGCCTTGTATTTACTACTAAAGTGTAGGATTGATCAACCAGTACGTTGCTTGGATCCTTTACTTGAAGTTTTACAGCAGTTGATCCTCCTGAACCAATCGGTGGAGTTCCAAAAAGTTTGTAATTACAATGGCAAGCAGCTGTATCGGCAATAGCAACTGTTGATAACGAAGCCCAAGTGGGCTTTGTAGGAGCAGTCAGAGTGAGGGTCTCCCCTTCTGCATCCTTCACTTTAATATTGTAAGTATAGAGTTCACCAATGTTGGCGGTTAGCACACCGTTGGAAACAAATACAGGTAAATCATTAACGGCTTGGATAACAAGAGTAAATGATCGAATAAGGAAGTTAATGCTTACCGGAGGAATGTTAGGTCCGCTATCTTGTACACGCACAGAAATTTGAGCAGTACCATTTGCATTTGCCTTTGGTTTGATGCGGAGGGTTCCTCCTGCCTGTGGAGATGAATATACAACGTCTAGTATTTCAAATAATTCCGGTTTATTCGTGGCGACAGTAACAGAAAGAGTTTGTGATTCACCTGGTCCTGCAGATATACCAGCGAGTGAGACATTCTGCAACGCAGCATCTTCTAGAATGGGGCCAAAGGTAATGGCATTTAATGTAGGCGGATCATTGATTTCCGATACTTCAATGGTAAAGGTAGTGGTGAACGAATTTTGATTTGGTGCTACATTCGATCCGTTATCGACAGCATTAACCGTTATGCTAACCGTTCCGGATATATTTGGTGCTATCGTATATTTTAATTGGGCCGTTGTGGCCACTCCATCATAGGTAATACTTGCTGTTGGTATAATAGAGGTATTACTTGACGAAACAAAAAATGTAAGCTCTTGCGCACTTTCTGATGGACCTTTTGAAATATTGTTAATCGTGATCGTTTGTTGAGACGAATTCTCAACAACTTGTTGATTTGGAATCACATCAAAACTCGGAGCATCATTTATTGGGCTAACATTTATGGTTATGACATCCTGAACATAAAGTCCACCGGTATCGGTAGCCCGTATTGTTAATTTAGCGGTGCCAAAAGCATTTGGATTAAGTGTAAACCGAAGCTGACCTAATGCCTGATTCATGGAAATAGTTTGAAAGAATGTAGGGTTATCATTTCCTGTTATCAGATAGGTAAGTTGTGCGGGAGTATCTTCTACATCACTGAATCCTGTTAGTAGGTTTACAATTTGCTCTGTTACATTACCCTCCCCTAGGTTTATTGATGCAAACCCTAGTTTAACAGGAGTATCATTCAATGGGTTTACTTTTACAAGTAATGCAAACGGTGTACTGGTAGTCGATCCATCGTTAACGGTAACATTCACATTTAGATTACCAAAGAAATTTAAAGTTGGTGTAATCGTGCCCGCTAACACGGTGTAGTTTGTACCGCCCTGAACATTTAAGGTAAAGCCTGTAGGGTAAGCATTATCCGGATCGGTAACAGTTAAGTGCGCAAGTAGAATCGTTAAAGGCAGATCTTCATTTACGTTTAAGGTACTTTGTGCCGTAATAATTGGTGCATCATTTACGGCCGCCACTTGAACCGTCACTCCAAATGTTGGACTATTTGCAATACCATCACTCACCCTCACATTTACCGTTAGCGAACCATTGTAATTCGCTGATGGTGTAATGGTATTACCACTAAAAGTATAATTAGTGCCCGCCAAAACGGTCAAAGTAAAGCTAGTGTTATCTGGATCTGTAATAGTTAAGTTTGAAACGGGGATAGTGAAGGGTGTATCTTCCGTTGCGCCAATCGGATTGGGTGACTGACCTGTAATTACTGGTGCAACATTTACTGCAGACAGCAGAACATTAACGCCAAAAGCTGGACTGTCTGCGCTTCCATCATTCGCTTTTATATTTACCGTTAGTGTGCCATTGAAATTTAAAGCGGGAGTTACGGTATTGCCACTAAACGTGTAATTTGATCCGGGCAATACTGTCGCTGTAAAAATACTATTGTCAGGATCGCTTACAATCAAGTTTGAAACAAGAATGGTAAAGGGTGTATTTTGAGTAGCATTTATTGGATTGGGCGTTTGCGCTGTTATGGTTGGAGCATCATTGACTGCAGCTACCTGAACTGAAACTCCAAAAGTTGCGCTATTAGTATTTCCATCATTAACGCTAACATTTACTGTTAATGGACCATTATAATTTAACGTTGGAGTAACGGTGTTGCCACTAAAGGTATAATTCGTTCCTGCTAATACCGATAATGTAAACGTACTGTTATCAACATCTACAATGTTAAGGTTAGAAACCAATAAGGTAAGCGGTGTGTCTTCTGATGCAGCAACCGGATTCGGAGTCTGACTTGTTATCGAGGGAGCATCATTTACCGCTGCAATCTGCACGGCCACTCCAAACGTTGGGCTATCAATCGCACCATCATTTACTTTTACATTTACAGTAAGCAGACCATTAAAATTGAGGGCTGGTGTAATCGTGTTACCACTAAACGTGTAATTCGAGCCTGCTAAAACAATTAACGTAAAAACCGTATTATCAGGATCGCTAACCACCAAGTTGGATACCAATAACGTAAGGGGCGTATCCTCTGTAGCACTTACTGGATTAGGGGTTTGGCCTGTTATGGTTGGGGGTTTATTTATATAGTTTACCTGAATAACTAAATCAAAAAATGCACTGCTCGTTGTTCCATCATTTACAAATACCCGAACCGTAAGATTACCGCTAAATCCAACAGAAGGTGTTACGATCAATCCAGCAACTGAATAGTTAGCACCAGAAAGAATGGATAAGTCAAATCCAGTCGGATAGGTATTATCAGGATCTGAAACAATCAGGTCGCTAAATTTTAATGTGAGGGGTTGTCCATCACCCGTAGTCAATGTTGCTTGTCCTGTTATAACAGGTGTATCATTTACCGCTGCAACTTGAACTGCCACTCCAAACGATGGACTATCAGCGACACCATCATTTACTTTTACGTTCACCGTAAGCGGGCCATTATAATTTAATGCCGGAGTAATGGTGTTTCCACTAAATGTATAGTTGGTGCCTGATAAAACACTCAATGTAAACATTGAGTTATCTGGATCGCTGATGGTTACGTTTGAAACTAAAAGTGTGAAAGGAGTATCTTCTATAGCGCTAATTGGATTGGGCGTTTGTCCTGTAATTGCCGGAATGTCATTTACTGTTCCTACCTGAATAGCCACACCGAATGAAGGGCTATCTAAAGTGCCATCATTTACTTTTACATTTACCGTGAGTGGTCCGTTGTAATTCAATAATGGGGTAACTGTATTTCCACTAAAGCTGTAATTAGTACCCGCCAAAACAGTCAATGTAAATATTGTATTATCTGGATCTGTGATTACTAGGTTGGAAACCAAAAGTGTAAAAGGGGTATCTTCGGTTGCATTTATTGGATTGGGAGTTTGTCCAGTAATATCCGGAGCATCATTAACGGCAATAACATTCACTTGCAAAGGGAAAGTATTACTATTGGCAACTCCATCATTTACCTGAACATTTACAGAGATTGTTCCATTATAATTTAGCAATGGTGTAATGGTGTTTCCTGAAAAGGTATAATTAGTACCCGCTGAAACTATAAGTGAAAAATCGGTTGGATAGGTATTGTCGATATCGGTTACAAGAAGATCACTTAAGGATATGGCATGCACCTGATCTTCGTTTGTATTTACAACATTTTGCCCGTTAATAGTCGGAACATCATTCACTGCATTTACTTGAACCTGCAAATCAAAAGGCGCACTGTTTTGAGTTCCATCATTTACAGTGACGCTTACACTTAGTGTTCCGTTAAAATCCAGGTCTGGTGTAATCGTGTTGCTTGCAACCGAGTAGTTTATACCTGCATTAATAATCAATGTAAAGCCTGCAGGATACATGTTGGCGGCATCAGTAACGGCAAGATTGGTGAGCGATATAGTTACTGGTTGATCTTCATTTGTAACAATCGGATCTGGAATTTGTCCGGTTATAACCGGAGCCTGGGAATAACTACTCCAAGCGATAAGCAGAAATATTGAAAGTAAGATTTGAGATAAAAAACGCATGATAACAAACTAAAGACCGACAAAAATAACCAAAAATCTTAACTCTATCCCATCTCTTATTTAATAGTAACTGTTAGTTTCACGCTTTAATCGCTTCAAAAACAATGATTACTACCTTTTTTTGGATCTTCTGGATTGCGTTATCGATTGTTCTGTACACCTATGTAGGGTATGGCGTGATAATTTACATTTTGGCCAAGGCATTTCCACATAAAAAAGCGGCTGATACTCCCCTATCTGTATTCGAGCCTGCTGTTACGTTGATCATTGCCGCTTACAATGAGGAGCACTACATCGAGCAAAAAATAAAGAATAGTCTATCTCTGGACTATCCATCAGACAAACTAAAAATCTGGTTTGTTACAGATGGTTCAAACGACAACACCGCTGAGATTGTAAGACGATTTGATTCTGTAACGCTATTTCATCAACCCGAACGCCTGGGTAAGATTAATGCTGTTAACAGAGTAATGAAGTTCGTGAAAACGCCATTTGTTATTTTCTGCGATGCCAATACTGATCTAAATATTGATGCTATAAAAAATATTGTCAGACATTATCAAGATGATGAAGTGGGTGGTGTGGCTGGTGAGAAACGTATTTTTAAGAATGATGAAGATAATGCCTCCGGAGCCGGAGAAGGAATGTATTGGAAGTACGAATCTTTCCTGAAAAGAAAAGATGCTGAAGTATACTCGGTTGTGGGTGCTGCCGGAGAATTGTTTTCTATTCGAACCGAACTCTTTGAAGAAACTGAAAAAGATATCATCATTGAAGATTTCTACATGTCTCTTCGTATTGCTGCCCGGGGTTTTCGATTTATGTACGAGCCTGATGCCTATGCCACTGAAACCGCATCGGAGTCGGTAGGTGAAGAATGGAAACGTAAAGTGAGAATTTGTGCAGGGGCATTTCAGGCAATGATCAAACTCCGATACCTGCTCAATCCTTTTCGATATGGAATATTAAGTTTCCAATATGTATCACATCGGGTGTTACGATGGACTCTTGCACCACTTTCCCTGCTCCTGATTTTGGTGAGTAACATTTATCTTGCTATGGATGGTCACATCATTTATAAATTGATCTTGGCCGCACAGATTTTGTTTTATGTAATTGCTTATCTGGGCTACCAATATCAAGACAAGAAAATAGCAATCAAAGGCTTCTTTGTTCCTTATTATTTTGTGGTGATGAACCTTTCAGTTTATGCTGGGCTAGTTCGTTTCCTTCGCGGGAAACAATCTGTGATGTGGGAAAAATCCAAGCGGGCTGTTTAAGTCAAGAGTCCAACGTACTGTGTCTTGCATCTAATGAGAATAGTTTTGACTAATTGACGATCTGGTATAATTTTGCCATACATTAAACTGAAGTTATGGGACGCGTATTTGAGAAGAGAAAACACACCATGTTCGCACGCTTTGACCGCATGGCCAAAGCTTTTACACGCATTGGTAAAGACATTGCTATTGCGGTAAAGAACAATGGCCCTCTTCCGGAGAACAACCCGAAATTGCGCGCGGCCATGCAAAATGCCAAAGGCGTAAACATGCCAAAGGATCGCGTAGAAGCAGCGATTAAGCGTGCATCATCGAAAGAAGAAAAAGATTTCCAGGAAGTTACCTATGAAGGTTACGCACCTCACGGTGTACCGATTATGATTGAGTGCGCCACCGACAATCCGACCCGCACGGTTGCCAACATCCGATTAATTTTTTCAAAAAATGAAGGCACGATGGGAAACACGGGCACGGTAGCCTTTATGTTCGAACGAAAAGGTGTCTTTAAATTTGATCCCTCCAAAATTAATGTAGAAGAGATTGAACTCGATCTCATCGATGCGGGAGCAGAAGACATTGAAGTAAATGATGAGGAAGTTATCGTGTATACTAAGTTCACAGAGTTTGGCCACTTCCAAAAATTCCTCGAGTCTAAAAATTTAGAAGCTAAAAGTACCGAGTTGCAATACATACCCAATGCAACAAAAGAATTATCAGAAGAACAACAAGATGAGGTATTGAAACTGGCTGGTGCATTAGAAGCCGATGATGACGTTCAGCATGTTTATCATAATCTCGCTTAGCTTCTAAAGCATCAACTTATTTTTTTGCTGTCGAGAGACTATCCGATTGAACTGTCAACTTATTATCAATCATTCGGTTGTTGTATTGCTGAACAATTGCTTTTATTTTTTTCTCCATGCTCAGCGTGATATCCTGGTGTAAATGTGAGACGTTGTTTTGAAGCAATCGATCTTTCCTGAAATTATATAAACCAATTGTCTTTGCTCCATCGTATTGAAGAAAGTATTGATCTTCGTAGAGTTGATAGCCGTGATTGTAATTAAACGCAAATGGTGTAGAATCTTCACGAAAGATATCACGACCGAAAGCGAAATAGGGTTTGTCATAATGAAGATAACCCAACACACTTGGCATAATGTCAATTTGTTGTACCAGTTGTCTAGAGCGTCCTGCTAGTTTATTGTCTGGTGTAAAGAAAATAATGGGCACAGAATAATATCCCCATGAAGTACGGCTCTCTGCAAATTCAATTTCGGAAGAGGTATGATCAGCCGTGATAACGAAGATGGTGTTTTTATACCAAGGCATCTTTTTTATTTTATTAAAAAAAAGCTTCAGTGAATGATCCGTATATTCTATACACTGGTGAATCACCAACGGTCCGCCATTAAATTTATCATGATACTTTTCCGGAATTTTAAAAGGATGATGAGATGAAACCGAAAAAAATGTCGACATGAACGGTTGTGGAAATTCATTCATTTTATCAGCATAAAAACCCAGGAATTGTTCATCCCATATTCCCCAAATGCCATCGAAGTCATCATCGTTGTTGTATTCGGTTTTACCAAAATAATGCTGTACTCCGGCCACATTCATAAATGCCTGGAACCCCATTGATCCATTCGGTGCGCCATGAAAGAAAGATGTGTGATATCCTTTTTCATCTAGCAGAGAGGGAAGGCTGGTAATTGTGTTTGTTGAATATGGTGAGAGAAAATAAGGAACACCTAACGACGGAATACTACTCACAACTGAAGGTAAACCATCAATTGACTTTCTTCCATTTGCAATCGAGTAATCAAAAGTTAAACTGTATCGTATTAATGAATCTAAAAAGGGAGTGTATCCTACATATTTTCCATATTTTTTGTCACGATTCAAAGCTCCGAAAAATTCCTTTGAGAAACTTTCCAGAACGATAACAACAACATTTTTTTTCTTGAACGGAAGGGTATCCATTGGTGTATGGATAGGATTATAAATCGACTCTAATTCAACGGCAGAATAATAATCTACTCGCCGCATACTTGTTTTTCCCAGCGTGCGCAAAATGGCGAATGGAGTATTCAAGACGATGCTTACGTCTCTTGGATCTTTTACATATTCGCCTGCATTACTCAAAGTTATTGGGCGAGTGCTTGATCGATATCCACCGCGAACACCACCAACAAAAAGCGTCATGATGATAAGCATAGCTACAACACCGGAAGTATAATACGCAAGCTGGTTTTTAAGCTGAGGTCCTGTTACCTTAACCACACTATAGAGAATGGCGAGTAAAGCCAGAAACAGAATCAGTACAACGACAGCATACCAATAATCTACAATAAAGTGAAAAAACAAACCTCCTAAATTGGTTTCGTTTTCAAACTGCACAAATACATCTGCTGTTGTTCTTCGTAACGTAAACTTATAATAGATAAAATCGGCAACGTTGGTCATTATGGCAAATCCATTGGTAGCCACAAATAAATATTTCAAACCGATTTTATAATACCTATTAAACCGCAGGTTAAGCGGAATAATCATCAGTATAATGTAGAGTGAATTGATATAGAGAATGGCAGCTGTGTCGAATACCACTCCTCCCTGCATGAGTTGCCACAGGTAGGGCCGCTTCACATGTGGAAATGATTGCATGTTGAATGCGTAAAACCCAACCCGGCATGCTGTAAATAAAAGCATCACAAGAGTAAGTCTATACATCAACGCGAAATAAATATTCCCCCTCAGACGCAATCCTTCAAAGAATCCTTTCAATCTCTCCATCTAACGTATAATTTAAGTAACGCGAAATTAACTGCTTTTTAATGATGTCGACACATTGCGTCTCACTTCCATGAGGTCTAATTGCATTTTAATATTAATGCTTACTTTGCTTCGGCTTTATTTAGCCCAATTTAGTCGATACTGATGCCTAAACCCTGTCTGACATTCTTGTTCGTTACCTCATCTTTTTTCGGATGGTCGCAGAGCCGTACGTATTCAGTAGGTGTTTTTACAGGCATTACTTCATCTTATACCTTAGACAATGGTATTGGCAAAGACCAACGCTACCAAACCAGATATGATATCAAGCTTGCTCCTATCGGTGTAAACTATGAGATTGATTTTGACAATGTGGGTATTTTATTGAGTCCCAGTATCACGACTATTGGTCAAAATTTTTATGTGGTTAATACAACCGGGGGGCACGAAGGCGTGCGAAAAATCAATCTTCAATACTTTAATATTCCAATTGCCTGCAAACTCCGAATCATTGACATGTCTTTTTTTAGAGTAAGTTTTCTGGGCTCGTTGAGTGCTGCTTATTTATTGAAGGGAAAAGAGACCGTAAGTCACAGCGATACCAAATTAAAATTTCCAGATGAAGTTGTCCCACCCGTACTTCCGCCCGACTACGTACGCGAATACGATGGGGTTCAATCGCCAGCCGTGAACCGTTATTTGATGCTTGGCAAAAATGATTTTAATCCCATTCAGTTTTTTGTTGGTGCAGGCTTTCGTTCTGATTGGGATGTATCACAAAGCTGGCGGGTTTCATTTGATCTTCGAGCAAATTATGGGATACTTGAACCTCGGAATAATGGATACCTGGCCAAGCTAAATACCTATCAAACACTCTATGATATTCCGGGAACAAGAAGAGATATGTTTGTTCAATTTACTATTGGCGTATCCAAATTTGTAGACATAGAGAAGAACGACCGAGATAAGAAAAAGAAAATAAAAGGATCTCCTAAACGACATACAACCAGAAGTTACTCGAGGACTAAACCTAGAAATTCTAAGTCAAAGAATTAAACGGTATTAAACTCATTGTAATTTTCTACATCTTCACTCCACTAATAAAAAAAACCAAATCAAATTATGAAACTAAAATCGTTAGCATTGGCAGTAGCCCTAATCTGTAGCTTCGCCACTTACGCACAAACAGCAGATGAAATTCTCGCTAAATATTACAAAAATGCAGGAGGCGTTGAAAAATGGAAGGCATTGAAAGGTGTTAAGATAACTGCCAAAGTGAACCAGGGTGGAATGGATATTCCTTTGGATATATATCGATTGAAAGACGGCAGACAAATGACTGTGATCAATGTTCCAGGCGCTCAATTTAAACAAGGTGTATTTGATGGTACCACACTTTGGGCAACCAGCTTTACTACTATGAAACCGGAAAAAAGTAATGAAGAGGACACTGAGAATTTCAAAAAAGATATTGGCGATTTTCCAGATGCATTTATGAACTACAAAGCGAGAGGGTTTAAACTGGAAGTAATCGGTAAAGAAAAAGTAGATGGCTCCAATGCGTTTAAATTAAAATTAACCAAGAAGCCTATTAAAGTAGATGGTAAAGAAGTTGAGAACTTAGAGTTCTACTTTTTTGATGCTGAAACTTTTATTCCGGTAATGATGGAATCTGAATTAAGAAAGGGTCCCGGAAAAGGATCCATTCAGCAAATTAAAATGAGCGATTACCAAGAGGTAAATGGATTGATGTGGCCTTTCGCCATGTCGCAAGGTGTTAAGGATGGTGCGAGCCAACCCATCACGGTTACGGCCTATGAATTAGATCCAAAAGTAGACGATACTGCTTTTAAATTCCCAACCGAATAATAAATCATTGTAGTCGGTTCATTATAAATAAGGCGAGAGGATACAAATTCCCTCGCCTTATTTTTTTTATAACGTAAAATTAATTGTTGCTAAAGAATACGGGATCAACTCGTCATCGATCTTAGATTCAATACCTACCCAATTTTCTCAACCACCAGATTGTGATTGGTGTAGATGCATATATCCGCTGCGATGTTCAGACTTTCTCTTACGATTTCTTCAGCAGATAAATGTGGTGCGTGCTTCTTCAACGCCAGTGCTGCCGATTGAGCATACATCGATCCCGATCCAATTGCTGCAACTTGATTGTCGGGCTCCAACACATCTCCGGTTCCTGACAAAACAAGTATCTCATCTTTGTTTACGGCTATTAACATCGCCTCCAATCTTCTGAGGAAACGATCCATCCGCCAATCTTTTGCCAACTCAATTGCAGCGCGCTTCATGTTGCCACCATAGGCATTGAGTTTTTCTTCGAAGCGGTCTAACAAGGTAAACGCATCGGCTGTTGAACCAGCAAAACCGGTCAGCACTTTTCCGTCCTGAAGTCTGCGTATCTTCTTTACATTACTTTTCGCTACGGTATTGCCCATTGTTGCCTGGCCATCGCCACCAATAGCAACCTGACCATTGTGAATAACAGCAAGAATAGTTGTTGCGTGAATTTTTTGCATGGGTAAGTGTATTAATTCTGTTTAATCGAAACCTTGAACATTGAACTTTAAACCTGGAACTCCAAACTAACCGAGTCCTTTTTCTTTTGCAATTCTGGTTAACAACGCCATCGCCTCTTCCCTATCGTTTTTAATGTCGCCTTCCAGTATAGCTTCCTTTATTTGTTCTTTTATATCACCAATTATTCGGCCAGGCGGTATGTCGTACATCTTCATAATTTCATCTCCTGTTATGGGCGGTTGAAAATTCCGGATGTGATCTTTCTGTTCTACTTCTGCAATCTTCTCTTCCACTAAATCAAAATTTTTGAGGAAGCGACCTACCTTATCCATGTTCTTAGAAGTAATGTCGGCACGACAAAGTTTCATTAGTGCATCGATATCATCGCCTGCATCAAAAAGTAATCTTCGAATGGCAGAGTCTGTTACTTCTTTTGACAAAGGTATGGGACGTAAATGCAAGCGCACCAGGTTTTGAACGAACTCCATCTTCTCATTCATGGGAAGTTTGAGTCGTCTGAAAATATTGGGTGTCATCCTTGCGCCTCTGTCTTCATGACCGTGAAAAGTCCAGCCATGATCTTTATCGAAACGTTTGGTTGCCGGTTTGGCAATGTCGTGAAGAATGGCGGCCCAACGCAACCACAAATCATCCGACATCTTCGATACATTATCCAGCACTTGCAATGTGTGAAAGAAATTATCCTTGTGCGCTTTATTACCAATGTACTCAACCCCATAAAGGGCCACGAGTTCAGGAAAGAAAAGTTTGAGCAACTCACTATGGAAAAGTAATTTAAATCCATATGAAGGCACGCCACTCATAATGATCTTATTCAGTTCGTCCGTAATGCGTTCCTGCGAAACAATCTTTAATCGTTGTGCCTGACTTACAATGGCAGCATAGGTATCCGCCTCAATATCATAATTCAATTGAGAAGCGAAACGAATGGCGCGCATCATACGAAGTGGATCATCTGAAAAAGTAATGATGGGATCAAGTGGCGTGCGGATGATTTTCTTTTTCATATCCTCCTGTCCACCGAACGGATCAATCAACTCACCAAATGTTTTTGAGTTGAGACTAATCGCCAGCGCATTCATGGTGAAGTCCCTTCGCTTCTGATCATCCTCCAACGTGCCATCTTCCACAATCGGCTTGCGTGATTCTTGTCTGTAGGATTCTCTACGTGCACCTACAAACTCAAAGTCCATACCTTCAAACGGAATCTGAGCAGTGCCGAAATTCTTGTAGATGTTTACACGTACATCCGGACCAAGTGCTTTTGCTACTTCTCTTGCCAGATCAATGCCACTACCTACACAAACAAAGTCGATGTCTTTGGAAGGTCGATTTAAAATCAGATCGCGCACATAACCGCCCACCACATACGCTTCAATGTTGTGCCGATCAGCAACCTTACCTACTACTGAAAATATATTATGTGTAAGCGATTCGGCTAAATTCATTGAAACTAAATGTATTAATGAGCAAAGTTAATCTATACGGTTCAAAGTTTAACGCTACAGGATCAAGGTTTTAAATTTCTGATCCGTTAACTTTTCGATTGTAGATTAATTAATGATTTTTTACAAGCAATATATTTCATAACGTATCCCTTCTCCGACACGGTCGCTAATTCACATTGAATTGATACTTCAAAAGTAAGCGAGCGGAGTGCAGCCTAGCAGTACTCCGATATATAGTTGATTTTTTTAACGAACAAGATGTTCCGCGATCACACAAACCCTACTCTTGTTAAACCATGGTTGACTCTGTTTATACTTCAATAGTTTTTATACTCTACATCACTTCATCAATTATTTTAGGACAAAAAATAGAACACCCAGCAGCTAACAACCAAAAGGAATATTACCCATAAAGATTACCGACAATGGAATTGGGTTTGAAAAAGAATATTAAAATAAAATCTTTGAACTCTTTCAGCGGCTTCATCAGCAGAATGAATATTCAGGAACATGTATAGGTTTAGCCATCCTCAAAAAACGTAACCAATCACAACGGTTTTACTGTGGCGGAAGGAAAACTCAATATTGGTTCAACATTCACCCTTTACATTCCAACCTTGTGAACAAAAAATTTCTTGTTGATGACGATGTCGATGACCAGCTTTACTTTAAAGAGGCAATAGAATTAATTGATCCATCATTGCAATGCGATACAGCACCAAATGGAAAAATTGCTCTCGATAAACTAAAATTTAGCAAGGCATTACCCGACATTATCTTTCTAGACCTGAAAATGCCCATTATGAACGGCTTTGATTTTCTGATTCAAATCAAAAAAGAAAGTATCTTAAGCAAAATTCCAGTTGGCATTTTCACCACATCAAACATTCTCCGCGACAAAGAATTGACAAAAAATTTTGGAACTCAATTTTTTATTACCAAACCAAACGACTTCCAAGTACTGCGTAAAATCCTGCAGCAAATTCTATCCGCAGATTTTTCAAACGATGAATATATATCAATTACATAACGACACTACATGATTCCAAACATAGTATTTCAAAGCGCGAGTAATACGAAGGTGAAACAAAAATATAAATAGAGGATATTAAAACGAAGGTTGCAACAAATCGTAATAACAACATCTTGCCAGTTAAAAGTAAACACTTAATTTCGTTTCATTAAGAAAGCGAAAATCCCTATCGATTGGTCATCAAAATTATAATATGAAATATTTATTGACCAATGAAGAAACCAAAAGATTAAAATTCAGACCTGCAGATATTTCTGATTTCGACAGTTGGTTTGAGTTCTTCAAAGACCCACTATCCTTTCAACATTGGATTGAACAACGACAGGATCCAGAAACGGAATGTAGGAACTGGCTTGAAAAACAATTGAATCGCTATCACTGCAATCTCGGTGGAATGAATGCGCTGATCGAAAAATCTACAGGAAAACTGATTGGCTTTGGTGGATTGCTCATTCAATTCGTTGATAATAAGGAAGAATTAGAAGTGGCGTATTCCCTGCTACAGTTGTATCGAAATAAAGGATACGCAACAGAAGCAGCTCAAAAATGCAAGGAGTATGCTTTTGAAAATAATTTCAGAGACTCTCTCATTTCCATTATTAGTATTACCAACACACCTTCAGCAAATGTCGCGGTTAAGAATGGAATGCATATTGAAAAGCAAATCGACTACAAAGGAAATCAAGTCAACATCTTCCGGATTAAAAATTAAGATTTAATTCTGATCGGCAACTGAATTAAAATGTTTTAACAACCTTGAACCTGAAACATTGAACTTGAAACTATTTCTAATTCCAAAAACCTTCCTTACTATTAAAAGTAGGACACGGTATAAGCCGATATTTTTGCTTCACACTTCTGCGCACAGGTTTTGAAACGAACTGATACACAACGGCAACTTCATGCGCACCGCCAGAAGCAGTTTGTAATTCAGAAAGCGTAAAGTCGTAGCTATAACCAATCGTAAGGCTCTTGAAATATAAACCCAGAGTGAGTACCAACGCGTCTTGCGATACACTGTTGATTACGCTTTTCTCCCAAGGCTTTCCTCGGTACCATACTCCGATCGAAACAGGATCAATGTGATAATTTACACCAATGTCAAATTGTGAAAATGTATTTCCCTGAACACGATAAATAAGAGAAGGTGTTAAATAATCAACTCCGCTAGAGCCGGGTCGCGGGTTGCCACCACCCAATGGAATTTTAAGTCCGGCATGAAATGTTGATTTCATACCTAAGCGGCTTACATCGTTTAAGACAGAAAGATTGGGTCTGTTTATGTGTGAGAACGCGGCACCGAACCAAAACAGTTTACTGTAGATCAAAAAGCCTGCACCAAAATCAAAGTACGATGAGCTGCCTAATTTTTTAACTGCATCATCAATTGAAAAATACTCATCGCCCTTTTGATATTCCAAGCCATCGCCAAGTCGAAGTTTCGATCGGTCTAAACCGTTGCTGCCGTAACCAAAACTTAAACCTGGTGAGAAGACTATTTTCTTTGAAAGCTTCACTTTATACGAATACAACAAACTCGCAGTAGTGGTTCGCCACCCCGCTGAGCCCATCTTGTCCGTTGTGGCCATCAAACCAAATCCACTTCGAAGTTCTGGCACAAAAATATCGTAGGAAGCAGACGAAGTAACAAATGCCTGAGGTAGGCTTGGCCATTGAATTCGAGTGTTAAAGGTGGCGCGTTGCTGAGGCACAAGTCCGGTAAAGCCTGGATTTAAATACAACGGGGCCATGTAGTATTGAGAGAACTGAGGGTCTTGCGCAAAAGCAGCAAGCACAGTAACCATAACCATTGCCGCTGTTGCTAAACCCTTACGAACTATTGAATCAATTTTAAACATGCTCTCTAAAATTATCGAATTAGTGTTACATCACCAATCTGCGTTGTTCGCTGATCGTTGGAAAGGCGCATGGTCAACTTGTACACATACACTCCGGCTGGCATGAGTACACCATTTCTATCATAGCCATCCCATCCTCTTCCCTTGTCTGTACTTTGGAAAATTAAATTACCCCAGCGATCGAAAATTGTCATCTCAAATTCTTCCACTCCTTTTGTGATGGGAATAAATACATCATTAAATGATCCTCCACCCGGTATGCCACCATTAGACCCCGCGGTATTGGGTGTAAACGCGTTCGGTATCCTTGTGAGGCCACCTTCCTTGGCGGTGATCTCCTGACGTGCCGTGTCGTAGCAAATTAAATCACCATCTATAATACCATCGCCATCGAAATCCTTTGTTCCATGGTTGAAACTCGCAACCAATGTTATGGTGTATTTTCCTGCAAGCGCGTAAAAATGAGCGGGTTCAGGTACAGTTGATGTTTCACCGTCATCAAAATCCCAATCATAATCACTGGCATCTGCCGAACGATTCGTAATAATTACCTTTTCATCGGGAATAAAAACGATTGGTGGGCGCGCTTCAAAAGCAGCAAATGGAACATCGAAAATTTCGATTGGTGTGACCGAGTTATCTTTTGAATCCGTTTGGCCGGTTATGGAGTTTGATGTTTTCAATTCAATAAAATAAGTGCCTGGGTTCGTTATTCTAAACGTTGGCAAACTATCGTTTGAAACCAGCAACGGTGTTGCAGAGGTAATATTAAATAGCTTCCATTGATAGGTGTCGCCAGTCGCGAGGTTTTCAGTGATCACAATGTCCACAGGGAAACAAGCGGCTTGAGGCGTGTATCTGAAATCGGCAACTAAATCGGGAAGTATTACAAAGATGGTTTTGGTAGTATCCGAAAAACAACTAAAGCCATCCGCTTCCGCTTGTCGGTTGGTGACGATGAGCGTTACATCTTTTGGTCCTATTGAGGTATACCTTACCTGATCGGGTACAACTTTATCGAGTGTGCCGGGTACAGCAGCTGTTCCAAAATCCCATACATACTGAAAGTTTGCATTTTCTAAAGGTGTCGATACGTTTTCAAAATTAGCAATAGCATTGCCGCCTGTAAAAACAATGGAGGTGGTAGGAGAAAGCAAATTAAAGTCAGCTTTCATTTCACGATAAACGCGGATGGGCATCACGATTTCATCGGAACAATAATCAGGACTATTCACAGTACCATTGCTCACCTGATATACCACTTCATATATAATCGGATTATCTGTGGTGGTAGTGTTCCTTAAGGTATATACTTGTGTGGATGCCGTTGCAAATGTGCGCGGCTCTAATTCCTGAACAGTTCCCTGCACACGGTAGAACCAATGATGGTTTGATCCACCTAAGGTTGAATTGATAAATTTCACCTTCTCTCCACTGCAAATGACAGACTTGTCGTTTACAGCGTTAATAAAAATGGCTGGATAAATAGTTATGTTCTTCCCGGGCGACTGCTTAAAGCACGATGCAAGGATTGTGCTTCTTGCGGTGAGGGTTACCGGAAGCACAGTATTACCACCCACATTTGCGCTTGTAAAAGAATGTGGCAATTGTTGAACAAACGGTACTCCAGGCCCCATCGGAATTGCAGGAATCACTTCATCCATTGATCCATCATTCCATGCCCAAACGTATTCTACATTGGCATTCACTGTCCATTCAACGGTGAATATGCCTCCACTACATTGAGGTGAATTAGGTGCAATAGTAAAGTCCGTATTCATGTTGATCATGGCGGGCGTTACAGGAGGTGGATATGATGTTGGTTCACACCCATAAAAATCACGCAAGCGAGTAAGAGTAAAGGTTTTTGTTGCTGTGTAATTGATAACCGGCACAGGGCGTTGCTCAGACCCTACTAAACTAAAGACCGTTGTGCCATCGGTGTAATCAAAGAAGTAAGGTGCTTGGCCTTGTGTAAATCCAAAATCAAGCGTAAAAAATCCACCTTCACAAACTTGAGGCGGAGCATCTAAGGTTGGTACGGGCAGCGGGTGAACAACAACCTTAACAACTTCTGTTACTTTGGAGTTACAGGTACTTGAAAAAACCACTCTGTGATAATAGGTAGTGGCAAACAAAACAGGTGGGTCATATAATACCAAGTTGTTAACTCCCGCAGCAGGTCCAAACGTAACGTTGTCGGGTGACTCTTCCCATAAATAGGTGTAAATCTCATTACCGCCAAAGGCAGGTGCTAACTCCACAAATGATATTGGATCAGCACCTTCGCACACGTCCCTATCGAAGCCAATTACTCCTTCAAACAATTCGAGGGGACTTTTTAATATTACCGGCAAGGATTGTTTTGGGCAACCTTTGCTGTCTGTAACGGTAATGGAATACAAAACATTGGCAATTAAATTATTGAATACTCCGGTGGTAAAGCCGGATGTATTGGCAGCATCCTGATCGAGAGCGTAGGTATATGGACCCGCTCCGCCCGTTGTGCTCAGAACAGTTACTTGTCCATCGTCTTCTCCTTCGCAGCTAACACCGAAGCCGTTGTAGTTCGAGGTCACGCCAATCGAAATAGTAATATCAATAGGTTGTGTTACTATAATGTTTGGAACAAACTTAGTACACCCATTCTTATCTTCAATTTTAACGGTGTAGGTGGAAGCCCGCAATGCAGAAAATGTTGCTGCTATAGGATTGCCATACAAACTCGATGGGTCTTGCAATAAAGAAAACAGTAAAGGATCGCCTCCACTCATTGAAGTTCCACCCGTAGCAGTGATGTTTATCTGGCCATCGGGAGCAGGATCGTTAAAGCAGCTTACATCGGTAACGGTGGGCGTGCCCGGAAGAATGGGATCGGGTTGAATAAGATCAACTGAAGCTTGACGAAAACATCCTTCTGTATTTTTTGTGCGAATGATATGATTGCCGGCACTAAGATTGGAGAACAGTATAGCCGGTACAAAACTTCCTCCATCCAGACTGAAGGTATGGTTGGTTCCGAATTGTGCAGACACAACCACCAGCCCGTTGGCCAGGCCGTTGCAAGTAATGTTAAAACGTGCATCCGCTGTTTCTTCAGGATCGAGAGTAAGTTGAGGTGTTGGCCGAACATCGAATATTACTACCGCATCTTTAGCACAACCGCTGGAGGCCGCAGGGTTTAGAACCTGAACATACACTGGTATTTCGTCTGTAATAGTGAACGCAGCTATCTGACCTAAAGGAATTTGTGAGCCTGCGAAATCATTTACATCAGTGAACCATGTGTAGGTAACGCCTGGCTCAACACTAATTTCGGGATTGAGTAAGGTAAGGTCTTGAACAAAGGTATTTCCGCCAAAAGCATCGGAACATACTACCTTGTTTAGCGGTGAAGTAATGGGTGGCGATGGACGTACGTTAACGCGAATGAATGTTGGTGGACCACTGCAAACGGGAAATGACGAAGGGTTTGTTGCCCGCACTTCGTACAGCACGCTGCCCATCACGAGTGAAGTATTGAATAATCGATCGGTGATGGTGTTGGTTGATGAACCTGTTGATCCGATAATGTTCGCATCGGGTTGGGCTGTCCAGGTGAAGGTGGCATTCGATACGTTAGAAGATGTAAGTAGTTGACTCAAAACATCTCCGCTGCATATATCAAAGTCTGCCACCGGTGTCACCAATGGTTTAGGTTGAATGATTACTGCTATAGGTGCTGGTGGGTTTCCATAACACCCTGTTAAACTACTATACGGCCTTACATTATAAATTACCGTTGCATTGCTATTGGTAATGTTCTCCCATCTGTTATTATAAATCTCGTTGGGAATAACCAGCGTCCCAATGCTAGGTAACGGAGTTAGGGGGGTGAGCACTGCAGTGTTATAAACAATGGATTGAATTTCAAACTTATCAGCAGGTAAAAAACCAATGGCTGATTTTAAGGTAACTTCAATGGGTTCATCGCTACACACTACGCGGCCTAAATTAGGATCAATTAAAGGCTCCGCTTTAATATCGATAATAACACTCTTCTCTTCGCCTTCGCAGAACAGTGAACTAATCGGTGTTACACGATAAAGCAAAGAAAGGACAGGAGCAGAAGTCTGATTTTTGTAACTGTCATTTTGAATACCATCGGGTAAAACGGTTCCTATTGTTGGACCTGAAACGGGTGAAATTCCGGGAAGTACTGTGGGAACTTGAATCTTAAACGTTGTAGCGACAACCGGGCTTGATGGATCTTCAGACAAAATGATACCAGTAACATCACCACTGCAAACCTCAACTGTTAAGTTCGCCATAATGGGCCGTTTGTTTACCACAACTGGAAGTTCCTGCGCGGGGCCTGCACAACCTGATGCATTATTTTCAGTAACGCGAATGATAATGTCTTCACTCAATACATTGATCAATACTTCACCTGTGGTCTGGCCGCTCGCAACGATACCTCCGCCAGGAGATCTGTCGCTCTTTAAAATTTGCCAGTTGTAAGTAGAACTCGGGGTATTATCTGGTGATACTTTAAATCCAAAAATACCGCCTTCACAAATCGTCTCCGGTGGCGGAATAATAGAAAAAGGGGATGGAACGGGTGAAACCGTTACGGGCTTTATCAATTCGTTGCCAGCACATCCGTTCACTACAATGGTAACCTTAATATCACCAGAAGCTGAGGTTGGAAATTCTATCAAAACATAAAAATCACCAGGAGCTCCTCCACCCAGAACTGAAAATTGAGGCGGAATATTCCAAATATATTGTGCCCCCGAAATCTGGTTGACACGATACAGTTCGGTGGCGTTTACGCAGGGTGTTGCCGACCCTAAAATAGTTTGATCGACAGGACGCGGTTTTATAGTGAGGTTGAGCTCTGATACATTAAAACAACTTGTAGTGTTGTTAACCACACGTGCATAAAAAGTGGTGTTCGCTATTAAATCAACATCGCCAGGTGTGGCCACAGGATTTGCACCGACTTCAGCATCCGCAACAGAAGTATGCCAGGTAATGGTTCTATTGCCAGCCAGTAAAGTAGTTGCGCCATTCTCGAAGTCCGCCAGGTCAATATTGTCTACACGGTTTGTGCCAGGCGGCAACTCTTCGCATAACCCAATGTTTTGAGGATTGACGATGGGTTTAGGATTGACGGTGAACGTGACTTGCCCAAGGGACTCACAATTTTCAGGATTGGAAATATCGGTTACCCTGGTGTACAAAACCTGTAGGTTAATAATATCGGCAACTGTAATTTCATTCATTTGATTTACTTGATCAAACCCATTTGCATACCATTTAACCGTCCGACCCGCAGAACCCGCTATTCCAGTAACTCCGTTATTATAAGCAGCGAGCGTTACCCCTATTTCAGTCGCTGTAAATTCATTGGTTTCGCATAGATCATTTGGTGTAGGGTCAAGCGCAGCAGGTAATGTGCGAACCGTTACCCGAACTCCATCGGCAGTGGCAGTACATGCCCCGGGCAGCCCATCATCTACACTGCGTACTGTCCAGGTAAAGATTGTATTGGTTGTTAAGCCCGTGACGGTTGTTGTAGGGTCATTAACATCTGCCACACCGGTAATGGGTGTCCACGATCCTATTCCTCCATTGGTTGCTGCATTAGCATTGAGGTTAGCGATATCTCCGTTGCATATTGCGAAGTCGGTTCCTGCCACAGCGGCTCCCGGTCTTCGATCTATGGTGATGGTCAAGTCAGCACTATTCACATTTGGACAAGCAGCAACGTCTGGATGCTGTGCAACCATACGAAGCCTAACCGTAGTCTCTCCTGCTGTTGGAATATACCGATCCAGAAATGCCGGACCGCTAATTGCATTTCCTAATGTTCCGCCAGAGCTTTGAATAGTTCCTGAACCTGAAACCCTTTGCCACCTCCCTTGTGTTGCTCCGCCCCCTACAAGGTTACTACCGGTTAGATCAATAGGCGTTAATAACGTTTGATCTATACAAATTCTAAAATCGGGAGGAACAGAAGAGGTTGCCGCTTGCGTAAATCGAACCAACACATCATCCGCACTAGAGGCACAAATACCACTTGTTACGGTCCATCTAAAAGTATAGCTTCCATACGCGCTCACTGTAACTACAGAATTGCGATCTAAATTATCTGCAAATATTGCTGTGCCGGGTTGAGGCACAGGAGCTAAAGACCATTGTCCCGTTCCAACCGTTGGAGGTGCTGCAGCATTCAACGCACCGCTTAAAGCACAAAAAGGACCAGCGGCACCAGCATCCTGTGGACCGGGAAGTGTTCCGAAATCAATTTCTATGTCATCTGAACTAACACAGATTCCACTTGTAATTGTCCAGCGCAAAATATAAACTCCAAACACATCTCCATTAAAAATTGTATTGCCTTGCGATGCATTAACAAAATTGGAAGCCGTTGCTGAGGAGGCTGTAGGTCTTGAAAAAACAGACCATACCCCCGTTCCCACAGAGGGTGTGTTACCACCTAAAGGATTTGAGTCTAAGGTAACTTTACAAAATTGCTGGTTACCCCCAACAGTAGCCGCGGCTGGGTTAGGAAATACATCCAATTCTTCAATAGTACTAGGTGCCTCTGCACATGTACCATTTGCTACAATTGCTTGATACCGGTAGTTTCCTGGTGCAACCGTTCCGGGCGAAATTGAAGTTGCTGTACCAAGCGCTCCATTTGGTATAAACGGTCCGTTGTTGAATGAAACTTCCCAACGCTGAACCACGCCACGTTCACCTGTTAAATTGATGGTGCCCACCGGACTGGTTTCGCAAATATCTGGAATAGATGAAAGTGTACCACCAACGCTAGGTGCGAAAATTTGCACTGCTAAATTACGATTTGGTGATGTACATTGTGGGTTAGTGGTGTACCTCCTGTTAACTCTGATGTTTCTATTCACAAAATCCGCACCGCCAAAGGCAATACCAGAAAAATCAAATGTCGCAGAATTTGTAGTCGAGGTAAACGTAACTCCTCCACCTCCGGTAATAGCCCACACATATTCTGTTGGTCCGCCAAAAGTTTCAATTGGTGGATTGGGTAATGTGATTGTCATTAAATCATCTCTACAAATTATAGGTGTATAACCTGGAGGAGCAGATGTTGGGATAGGTAAATTTTCACGAATTGTTAACGTAACCGGAATTCTGGGACTTTCACAACTTATACCCTGAACATTATTTACACCAAAGTAACTTGCCCAGACACGATATATTCCCGGTATAGTACCATTTACTCCTAATGCCGAGACAGGTAACGTAGACGTAGTAAAAATAGGAATTATGGCCCCTGGTGTATTTGCATTATCTTGAAACCAAGTGACTAAGGAATTAGCAGGAAATCCGCCTGGTATGTTGATGGAGAAATCAGGCAATGGATTGGTACCATTACAAACCGTATTATTATTGGCTGTAGGTGCGGGTGGTTGATCCACCACTCTGATTCGAGCAGTTTCCGTTACTGGCGTTCCAGGGAATGGATTACAGGTATTCCAATACTCCATAGTAATTTCAAATTCTTCTCCTACTTGAGCATCATCAGGAATTGTAATTGGTAACGTTACAGTTGGGGGCAGAGGATTCTGTGAGGGGTTTGCTGTAATTACTCCGCCTAAGAAAGGATATGCTTGTATAACATTATTGACTTCAACACCTGTTGCTGAAGTTATGGTGTTGGCTGTTCCGTAAGTAAACCTCCGCCATCTCTGAAGGGTATTAATGGGGTTTGGAAGAGTGTAATCTGGGGGTACACAATTTAAAGTACTTCTATCAGTGAAAGTAACTGTAGTTTCTGTTCCTTTACAAACCAGATAGGTATTTACGTCAGTTATCGTTTCAGTTAAACTTAATATCCCAGTGTTTTCATTATCAACATTCCAACGGGTAAACTTTGGTGAGGAGCCAAAGTTAGCGGTGCAGGGAATTCCATTGATAATTAATGTAACACGAGGTACGTACTCACATTTCACATCGGGACCTGTAGTAGGGAAGTAATGCGTAACATTATTTAGCTCCCACGTATTTGGCCCAGTTGGAGTTGCGAGTTGTACAGGGGATGCGGAAGCGTCATCCCAAAAAACGGCAAATGAAACTATATCACCAGGAAAAACATTTCCTGCTGTAATATTAATTTCAGCGCCAGTACCAGGACCACCAAGAGCATCAACGTTTGCACATAATACTCCAAGGTTTGTACTAATCGGTCCACCAGATATTCCTCCCCCACCAACTCCATTACATCCTTGAGAATATGCCAGCTCAAAAAGTCCAAGAACTAAAAAACAAATAAAATTAACCCTAATCACTAGTTTAAAAAATGACATCTCAATAGGTTTCAAAAGGCTAAAAATAGGAAAGTTTTTAAGTCAGGGCAAACTGGATCGGGTTTCGCCAGCATACTTAAACACAGGGTAGATACGCAGATTTGAAACGAATGTAACCATCGGGTTTGAGCTTTCAAGTTCGAGGTTCATTGTTGCAGGTTCAACGATCAAAGTTTAAGGTTCAAAGTTCATAGTTCATAGTTGAAGGTTCAAAGTTTGAGGTTCAATGCGCACGTTATAAGTTTGAAGTTTCGGGTTCAAAGTTTAAGGTTCACGGTTCGTTCTGGGGTTTAAAGTTCAAAGTTTCTTGAGAATGTCATGCGTCTGCCATGAGAGTGTCTGGCGAGTGCCTTGCTATATCTTCCACTGTTGCTCCACTCTCACAGTGTACAACAGTGTAAGTCAATTGAGGGATCAAGCATGGCAGAAGCAACAATCACTGAATTGAGAAAGTGGAACCTGAAATCAATTAAATATTAGAGTTTAAACTTTAACCGAAAAATTTACCTTTGCACCCGGTTTACTAAGGCCAGCACTACTTTATGTCATCTACAGCCAAATATATCTTCGTAACCGGGGGCGTTACTTCATCTTTAGGGAAAGGTATTATCGCTGCTTCTCTTGCTCAACTGCTTCAGGCTCGGGGGTTTAAGGTCACAATCCAAAAGTTTGATCCCTATTTGAACATCGACCCTGGAACGCTAAACCCGTATGAGCATGGTGAATGCTATGTGACGGACGATGGTGCCGAAACCGATCTTGACTTAGGCCATTATGAGCGTTTCTTGAATGTTCGAACCTCGCAGGCAAATAATGTTACTACCGGAAGAATTTATAATAACGTAATTACAAAAGAGCGCAGAGGAGAATATCTGGGCAAAACAGTTCAGGTTGTTCCACATATTACCGATGAGATCAAGCGCAATATCTTTTTGCTGGGCGAATCGGGTGAATACGATTTTATTATTACTGAAATTGGTGGCTGCGTGGGCGATATCGAATCGTTGCCTTTTATTGAAGCGGTTCGTCAGGTTAGATGGGAATTGGGATCAGCCAGTTCATTGGTGATTCACTTAACGCTTATCCCCTATTTAAAAGCTGCAAAAGAATTAAAGACCAAGCCAACTCAACACTCGGTTAAAGAATTATTGGAGGCAGGAATTCAACCGGATATTCTGGTGTGTAGAACAGAGATGCCTTTGCCTATGGAAATCCGTAAAAAGGTAGCACTGTTTTGTAACGTTCATTTGAACTCGGTTATCGAAGCCATGGATGCCGACACGATTTACGATGTGCCTATTTTAATGCGCAAAGAGAAATTGGATGAACGTGTTCTTGCTAAGCTGAAGGAAACTTCGAAAGCTGAACCTGTATTGGATCAATGGAAAGCCTTTCTTGGAAAATTAAAAAATCCGGTTAACGAAGTTAGCGTTGGCTTGGTTGGTAAATATGTTTCGCTTCCGGATGCTTACAAGTCAATTGCAGAAGCCTTTGTCCATGCAGGAGCGCAAAACGATTGTAAAGTAAATGTGAAGTGGATCTCATCTGAAGAGATTAATAAAGATACTGTTGAACATGTATTGAGTGGACTCGATGGAATTTTGGTTGCACCTGGTTTTGGTGAGCGTGGACTGGAAGGTAAAATTGAAGCCATCCGTTATGTGCGCGAAAATAAAATTCCATTCTTCGGAATCTGCTTAGGTATGCAATGCGCTGTTGTCGAATTTGCCCGAAACGTTTTAGGTTTGGATGCCAGTTCAACTGAACTCAATCCAAAAACAAAATACCCCGTAATCGACATGATGGAGGAGCAGAAGAAGATAACAATAAAAGGTGGCACCATGCGTCTCGGTGCATATACCTGCAAATTGAAGAAAGGAAGCAAAGCCCATCATGCATACGGAGAATCGACTATACATGAGCGCCATCGTCACCGGTATGAATTCAATAATAAATTTCTTGAGCAAATTGAAGAAGCTGGTTTGAAAGCAGTAGGCACAAACCCTGAATCTTCATTGGTAGAAGTAGTTGAATTGAAAGACCATCCATGGTTTGTCGGTGTTCAATATCACCCCGAACTGAAGAGTACAGTTTTAAATCCTCATCCGCTGTTTGTGAAATTTGTGGAAGCTTCATTAGAACATAAGAAGAATTTTAATAAATAGTTCACAGTTCAAGGTTCCAAGTTCCAGGTTCAATACACACATATAATTTCGATTAGTGGCAACATTTAAATCATTCGAGGACATAGAGGCATGGCAGATGGCGCGTGAATTGTCCATGAATATTTATGCACTCACTGTGGTTGGAAATTTTTCGAAAGACTATAGTTTAAAAGATCAGATTAACCGATCTGCAGGATCAACGATGGATAATATTGCGGAAGGATTCGAGAGAGGGGGTAACAGAGAGTTTATTCAGTTTCTAGCTATTGCAAAAGGATCTGTTGGAGAAGTGCGCTCTCAGCTATATCGTGCTAAGGATCGTCACTACATCGAGGATGAGAATTTTAATCAGCTTTTCGGAAAAGCACTTGTAATAAGTAAACTCATAACATCACTAATGAAATACCTTCAACAAAGCGATTTCAAAGGAATGAAGTTTCATGAACCAGAAGAATCTTATAACATTAAACAAAACTTGGAACCTTGAACCTTGAACCTGGAACTTGCAACCTGAAACTTCAAACTAAGAAATTCAACATCAAACTAAAAATTATAAATGGATAAAAATTCCGCAATCGGCCTTACCTTAATTGGTGCATTATTACTGGCCTACTTTTATTTTTTCTCGCCAACACCGCAGCCGGTTACACAAAAACCAATTACAACTGAAGTTCTTTCTTCTGGTGAAAAAGATTCAACGCATGCTAATAAAGTTGCAGTAGACAGTGCACTTGCCGCTACCTATGGCGACTTGGGTGCTTCACTGAGTGGTGAGGAATCGCTTACTCAAATTGAAACAGATGATTTGAAAATCTCTTTCAGCAACAAGGGTGGTGTGATTAAAGAACTTGAGCTTAAGAAATATAAAACCTATAGTCAGGAGGCGTTGAAATTAGTAACGGCTGATAATTCTGTTTTCAGTTTAACGAGCAAGTACCAAGGAAAAGATATCGACCTGTATACTTTGTACTATCTGGCCTCAAAGAAAAATAATGGTGATACTACTGAACTTCAGTTCTCCATTAATTTAAGCGATGGTTCAAAAATTTCGCACGTTTACAAAATTCCAAACAAGGGATATGAAATCGGATATAAAATTAACAGCACGGGGTTTGATAAACAATTAACAAGCGATGTGCTTACCTTCAATTGGGTAAATATCTTAAGGCCCATTGAAAAAGATCTAACCGATACACGTACTTATTCTACCATTACATATTACTCAGAAGAAGATGGGTTTGATGAGTTAAATGGCCGCTCTTCTGATACTGAAATTGAAGCCTTCGCGACACCTTTGAAATGGATAACCATCAAAGAAAAATTCTTCCTCTCCTCTTTTATTTCACACGATAAATTTTCGGGTGGTGAAGTTTCAACTTCGATGAACAAGAGTGATTCGTCTGTTGTGAAGCGTGCAAATGTTAAACTTTTCATACCGAAGAAATCGCTTACCGAAGGAAAAACAGATTTTAAATTTTACTTCGGCCCCAATGATTATCAGTTGATCGACAATGTTACCGATCGCTTTCAGGATAACGTATACCTTGGATGGAAGCCTATATATTGGGTAAACAAATTCGCCATCTTCCCGGCATTTCATTTCCTTACTAAGTTTATAACGAACTATGGCGTTATTATTATCATTCTTGTTTTCCTTCTCAAACTAGTGCTCTTGCCACTTTCATACAAGTCATATTTAAGTATGGCGAAGATGAAAGTATTGAAGCCTGAGTTAGATGAAATTAAGGAACGCGTTGGTGAGGATATGACCAAGGTGCAGCAAGAGCAGATGAAACTCTATCAACAGGTAGGTGTTAATCCCATTAGTGGATGTATACCCGTGTTGTTACAGATGCCAATTCTGTTTGCTATGTTTTATCTTTTCCCTGCCAGCATCGAGTTACGTCAGGAACATTTTTTATGGGCAGAAGATTTATCTACCTATGACTCTATCGTTCGATTGCCCTTCACGCTTCCTTTCGGTGTAGGCAGCCACATTAGTTTGTTCACGGTCTTAATGACAATGGCTACCTTGATTTCTACATGGCAGAATAATCAAATGTCATCGGTGCAAGGTCCGATGAAAACGATGGGATACATTATGCCATTGATTTTCTTCTTTGTGTTAAACTCATTCTCTGCGGGACTTACTTTTTATTATTTTATTTCCACCATGGTAACATTCGGACAACAAGCCATTATTAAACGATTTGTTGATGAAGGAAAAATAAGAAACATCATGGAGGAGAATCGAAAGAAGATTGCTGCGAGTGGCGGAACAAAATCGAAATTCATGAGCAAATTAGAGAACGCCATGAAGGCCAGCGAAGAAGCACGCAAGAAGTCAAGTGATCAACGAACTAAGCGAAAGAATAAACAATAGTTTGTGAACCGATTGTGGATAACACGTTCCACGGTGTTCCACGATCGCTATGATTTTACTCTATATTTGAAGCCCGGTTAACAGCCGGGCTTTTTATTTTTTTAAACTTTAGCGTTTCGGGATGGGAAAAATTATCGCCATTGCAAATCAAAAAGGTGGTGTTGGTAAAACGACTTCAGCCATAAATTTGGCAGCCAGTTTAGCAGTATTAGAAAGGAGAACTTTGTTGGTCGATGCCGATCCTCAAGCGAATTCAACTTCTGGTCTCGGACTAAATCCAAAAGACATTCATGCTGGAATTTATGAATGTATGGTGGATGGAGTAAATCCAAAAGAAACCATCGTAAAAAACGAATTAAAATACCTTGACATCTTACCTTCTCATATCGACCTGGTAGGCGCAGAGATTGAGATGGTAAGCATCGAACGAAGAGAGGAAAAAATGCGCAATGCATTGGCTCTTGTAAAAGACGATTACGATTTCATTATCATAGATTGCTCACCTTCTCTTGGTTTAATTACAATCAACGCTTTAACAGCAGCCGATTCCGTTATCATACCCGTGCAATGTGAATACTTCGCTCTTGAAGGATTAGGTAAGCTATTGAATACCATTAAAATTATTCAGACCCGCCTCAATCCTGCGCTAGAAATTGAAGGCATTCTATTAACTCTTTACGACTCACGTACTAGTTTAGGTAATCAGGTCGTTGAAGAAGTGCGCACACATTTTCAAAAAATGACATTCGCTACAATTATTCCGCGGAATGTTAAGTTGAGCGAATCCCCAAGTTTTGGTTTACCCGTTATTGTTCACGATGCAGAAAGTAAAGGTGCCATCAGCTATTTGAATCTGGCACATGAAGTATTGGCTAAAAACGGAATGTCGAAATGAGTAAGAAAAAAGCATTAGGTAGAGGACTTAGCGCATTGCTTAGCGACAATGCTGAACATGACAAATTAGAAGTTGAAATTGCAACCGATGTAATTCCTTCTACGCCATCCAATGGTATGTCTGAAATCCAAATCAGCGAGATTGAAGTAAATCCATTTCAACCACGAACTCATTTTGATGAAGATGCATTGCTTGAATTGGCGGAGTCCATTAAAGTGCATGGCATCATTCAGCCGATAACGGTTAGAAGATTATCACGCAATCAATACCAATTGATTTCAGGTGAAAGACGTTTTCAAGCTTCTCAACTGGCAGGATTAAAATCGGTTCCTGCGTACATACGCTTGGCAAACGATCAACAAATGCTGGAGATGGCGTTGATTGAAAACATTCAACGCGAAAACCTTAACGCTATGGAAATAGCATTAAGCTACCAACGACTATTAACTGAATGTAGTCTGAAACAAGAAGAACTTGGTGAACGCGTGGGAAAAAATCGTTCTACTGTTACCAATTACCTTCGCCTCCTTAAACTTCCTCCCGATATTCAAATTGCCGTGCGCGACAATAAGCTTTCAATGGGACATGCACGCGCCATTGTTAATGTAGAGAATACCGAACAGCAACTTTATATTTATAAAAAGGTAGTAGCAGAAGATCTATCGGTTAGAAAGGTAGAAGAGTTAGTGCGCGAAATGGCAAGTGAAAAAACATCTTCCAAAACCGAAAGTTCGACACCATCGTCTACACCTGCTTCACGCGAAATTGTTCAACTTCAATCGAAGCTTTCTTCACACTTTGGCACCCGCATTGCAATAAGGAGCGATGGCCGAAAAGGTGAGATTAAAATTCCATTCGTATCGGTTGAAGATTTAAACCGAATTCTCGACATCCTGAAAGTTTAGACTTTTGGATTATCTTGCAGCGGTGATTGTATAGAGATCCAAAAATGAAGCAGCTTCTTATCTTCCTTCTTATGTTTTCATCGGGCATTGCGTTAGCGCAAGATGCAAAGGTATTGTCGCAAGACGATAGTCTGATTGTCGAAAGCAGAGACACGGTGTTGCTCAAGACATACGCCAAGCGATACGATCCGCAGCGCGCACTTTTACTGGCCGCTATTGTTCCTGGTCTGGGGCAAATCTACACGAAGAAGTATTGGAAGTTACCGCTTGTCTTTGGTGGTTTTTTTGCAATCGGATATGGACTTAATCAAAACAATAAAGTCTATCAACTTTATAAAAAGGAATTATTCTATAACCTTGAACATGGTTTCACAAAAGACAGTGACACAAGGCCAGGGGAGCTTATTACAACAGGTAGATATCGAACTGCAGTAGATGGAGCACGCTACAACCGAGACCTAATGATCATCTTCATGGGTGCAATGTACATTCTTCAAATAGTCGATGCCCATATTGACGCCCATCTAAAAGAGTTCGATCTCAATCCTAATCTTCAAGTAAGCATTCAACCCAGTGTCAACCAAAATGATTTGATCGGACGTCAGGCTGGTGTATCACTTGTGTTTAAGTTTTGATTTGAGATTTGAGATTTGAGACTTTAGATGTTAGACTTGAGACTCAAGACCAAAACTCGAAACCCGAAACTCCAAACCCGAAACTCGAAACTCTAAACTCTGAACTAACGAAATGAACATTATTCTTCTCGGCTACGGTAAAATGGGCAAAATCATTGAACGTGTTGCCACCGAGCGCGGCCACCATATTACCGCCCGGATTGACATCGACAATGCCTTTGAATTTGAGTCGGTACAAGGCGATGTAGCCATCGAATTCTCTCACCCCGATGCCGCTTTTGAAAACATAAAGAAATCACTTGAAAAGAATATACCCATTGTTTGTGGAACTACCGGCTGGTTATCCCGTAAGGCAGAGATCGAAGCACTTTGTGAAAAACAAAATGGCGCTTTCTTCTATGCCTCTAACTACAGTTTGGGTGTGAACATTTTCTTCAAGCTAAACGAATACCTGGCCAAGATGATGAACAACTTTTCAGCGTATGAAATTGCTATGGATGAAGTTCATCATACTGAAAAGAGAGACGCTCCCAGTGGAACAGCCATTACACTTGCAGAAGGTATATTGAAACATGTGCACAGAAAGAAAACATGGATGAACCAACAAACGGGAACGCCTGAGGATATCTTTATTGAATCCTTTCGGATAGATCAGGTTCCTGGAACCCATGTTGTAAAATACGAATCACTTATTGATGATATCGAGATTAAACACATTGCACATTCTCGTGAAGGATTTGCCCTGGGAGCCGTTATGGTGGCCGAATGGCTGCGTGATAAAAAAGGCGTTTTAAGTATGGATGATTACTTGAAATTCTAGGTGTATTTCAGCGACTAACCTTCAGATCGATAATTTTCCCTTTATTTGCGCACCTTAAACCGAATAGATTTTTATGAATTGGCAGTTTTGGAAGAAAAATACAGCACAGAAAGAGGCAAGGCCTAAGACTAAGATACGCGAATGGTGGGATGCTGTGTTGTTTGCAGTCGTAGCAGCCACCCTTATTCGTTGGCTCATCATGGAAGCGTATACCATCCCAACTCCATCTATGGAGAACTCGTTACTTGTGGGTGACTTTCTCTTTGTAAGCAAATTTCACTATGGTACACGTACTACCTCCACCCCACTTCAAATACCTTTAACGCATCAGAAAATCTGGTTCACGAATATACCTTCCTATCTTGAATGGATTAAACTTCCACAATATCGATTGCCTGGTATCAGCTCAGTGAAACGTGGCGATGTTGTGGTGTTCAATGTTCCTCCACAAGAATTGAATGAGGGTATACTTTACCCGGTAGATTTAAAAACAAATTATATTAAGAGATGCGTTGCTGTTCCGGGTGATACGTTGCGGATTGTCGATAGGCAAGTGATGAACAACAACCAGCCCTTGGGGAATCCTCCAGAGATGCAATACAACTATGTATTGCAATCCAAAACGCAGATCAGCGAAAGAAACTTTGATCATTTCGAAATTGGACCAGAAGACATTAACCAGGTGGAGAACTTGAATGATCACGTGGTGTATAACCTAAGTTTGACGCAAGGAAAAGTCGATCAAATCAAAGCAGAAAAACTGGCCTACATTATCTCTATTGAATTAGACGACAAGAATAATAGTCAAGGAAGTGTTTTACCTTATTACCGGAACTCCTACACACCTGATAATAGCTTTAATAAATGGTCGATAGATAATTTTGGCCCTCTTTGGATTCCAAAAGAAGGTGCCACTATTCCGATCAATGAATCTACACTAACACTTT
>JBKJOF010000046.1:0-24999 GCA_046595655.1 Chryseolinea sp.
TTTTCATCTCCTTCATTCCCCCCCAAGGTGTTACTAACTTATCCGTGTAGTGGTGTTCCATATTCAAAAATAGGACACTTTGTCGTATTTATTTCCTACTGCAAAATCTGGGTTAAACATAACACAAAGTTACGGGCGTGCGGAATAGAAAGCTGCAAGGGTTCGCTACGCCTGCTCGTAAAAAAATCTCCACCCTACCCTTCTGGCAGCCCACATTCCTCGGGTAGTATTTTTTTACGGCAGCCCTTGCACCTTTCTATCCGATCCCGTGGGGAAGCGTTATGTTTAAATATATTATAAAAGTCAATGTCGGTGGCTGGTGGCTATCGGTTGGCGTTCGCTTTGGCGTTAAGCCATTTCTGTTTGCATGGTTTCCCTCTGGCATCAAAGAGGTTTTCCTCAGGTTCTTGTGGCTTGAGGTTTCTGTTTCAGAACTCCCTTTTTAGGGGGCTCTTTTTTGATTCCTTTACCTAGTCACTGGGGTCGAGGAATCCCCTCAAAATTGAATATTTTCAATATATTGCACGGATAGTGTGTATTTATGGCAATTCTAAAATTCACGGTTGATAGTGCGCTGCTCAGAGAGCTTGGAGAGAAGCTTGTTGAAACAGTGCATTTAGCTTTGGCGGAACTTGTTAAAAATTGCTATGATGCAGACGCTACTAAAGTTGAGATAATTTTTACGACAAACGAAGATGGAGAATCGATAATAAAGGTTGTTGATAATGGAACAGGCATGAGCCATGCTGCGGTTAGGGATTACTGGATGAGAATAGCTACATCTAACAAAGAGGACAGACAAACCTCGTTGGTCTTTGGCAGACCCTTAACTGGCGCAAAAGGAATAGGGAGGTTCTGTTGTAGGCGCCTTGGAAATCACTTGAAATTGATCACCAATGGAACTTCAAATGGAAAAGGAGTCGGGAAGCGCAATCAAATTGAACGAACGGAGGTAGATTTTCCGTGGAGTGAATTTGAGCCAGGAACAGATGTAACCGACATTAAATGCAAGGGAGATCAGACAAATGAACTCAATGAATTTACGGGAACAACTCTTATTATTAGTGGTGTCACAGAAGAATGGTCACATCGTGGTCTTAATTGGCTTAAAAGACAACTTGCTGTACTTGCTGCAAACAGAGGAGTCAAACGTGATGGTTATAAAGAGGATCCCGGATTTAATGTGACTCTTGTTGCACCGGATTTTGAGGGTGGAATACGTGATTTAAGAGATGACTTAATGAACGCTGGATGGGGAACTCTAACCGCTTATATTAATAATAAGCATCAAGCTGTTTGTGAATTAAAAGCCCTTGGTATCGGAAGAAAAACAATTACATCGAGTCAAAAATTTTCCGCACTGAAAGATGTTTCGCTTGAAGTCGCAATTATGGTCGACTCTAGGGATCAAATGAGGGACACAAGCGTTCTTTCTCAGGGTACAATGCAAAAAATATTACCCGAATGGGGTGGTGTGCAGGTTAAGTATAGAAATTTTAGGGTTTATCCTTATGGGGATAACGATTGGTTAGATATTGATAGAGATAGAGGCCTTCGAAAAGGAAGTCCTAACGATGAGCTTTTTTCTTTTGCTCAATCGCTAAGGGGTGTTGATCCGGCAAGATCTTTACTCAATCTTTTATCTATGCGGAGCTATGTTGGAAATGTTACCATCGGTGAAGAAGCGAAAGGATTTGAGATGAAACTTAACCGTGAAGGATTCCTATCTTCTCCAGCGGTAGACCAATTGAAAGACTTTGTTCGCTATTCAATTGACTGGTCAACTATTCTCAGAGATTACTACATTCGACAAGAATCTCAAAGACAATTTTTAATTGCTAAAACTGAATTTGAGGAGGTCATTGACCAAAAGGTTGATGCAAATAAAGTTGTTGAAGAAGCAGTTGGTTATTTGGAACATAATGTAAGATCCTTAATTGAACAACTTCCAACTAAAGAGGCTAAAGAAATTGAATTTTCCTTCGCTCGAGCAACTGATGCGATCCGAAAACACAATGAGTCAAACCAAGCTGAGCTTTCACATTTAAGATTAATTGCATCGACCTCTACCCTTCTATTAATTTTTTCTCACGAGGTAAAATCATTATTAGGTCTTCTTGAGCAAAGTAAAAATTCTTTGACATTAATTGCAAAAAGCTTACAAATACCCAAGCAACAAAGGCAAGTAAGTGAAATTGCCTCTAGCTTTTCTGATTTAAAAGATCGACTTGAAGAGCTTTTACAATTGACCTCATTGGTTGGTACTGATCATAGAAAGTCTAAGCCGACTCAAGTAGCTCTGAGGGATAAAATAATAAGAGTTGAAAAAGTATTTGAGTTAATAACAAATAAGTATGAAATAGAGATTGATTATAAGAATGTTCCTAATAACATAGTGATCAAAAAGATTCTAGAAGCTGAATTGTATTCCATATTTTTAAATGTATTATCCAACTCAATTAAGTCGGTAATCGCAGGTGGTAAAAGTAGAATTATTCAAATAAGTGCTGTTAGGAAAGAGGAGTATAATATTATTACTGTGCGAGATACAGGCTTGGGTCTGAAGGAATCTAGTTATGAAGAAGTATTTATACCATTTATAGCTGATCCGGAAGGCAAACTGTATCAAAATCTCGATAGTAGATTGAATCCAGAAGATAATTTGATTGTCGGTACTGGAAGTGGTTTGGGATTGGGAATTGTCAGAGAGATAGTTAATGCTCATGGTGGATCAGTTGGATTCGTTAGGCCACAGAAGAATTGGAGTGCAGAACTTGTTATAAAACTACCATGAGTAAAAAAATCAATTTCATCTGGATTGATGATGATCCATCCAGAAAAATATCTTCAGATCATTTAAAAGAGAATCTAAAGATGTCAGGACATTTCATTGATGTCAAGGGTGATTATACAGACACTCTTAAAGCACTTTTCAAGAAACAAGAACCTGATATAATTCTAATTGATCATAATCTAAAGGATATAAGTACTGGGGAGTTTAAGAAGGGTTCTACTTTCGCAGCTTACATACGCGAGACATGGCCTGATTGCCCAATAATTTGTATCACCGGTGAAGACATAGCTAAAGTAGATTATCAAAAACGATCTTTGTATGAAGACATTTTTTCGATAAGTAAGATATCAAAGCACTATTCAACCATCCTTTCTGTAGCAAAGTCATTTAGGAAATTGAAGGAAAATCGGCCTAAGAACATCGATGACTTGCTTATCTTAATGAAAGCCCCTGTAGAAGATCACGAACGACTAAAAACGATAATTCCCCAAGAGTTAAAGGAGAATTTTAAGGACAAAAGTCAACTCTTAAATATTGCCCATTGGATTCGTGATATTTTTTTGAAAAGAGCTGGGTTCGTTTATGATAAACTATGGATAGCTACAACACTAGGAATTAAGGAAGGTAGCTTTAGCAAAGTTGAAGACAAATTTTCACGAGCTAAATACTCAGGTATTTTTTCTGACGAATCAAATAATGTTTGGTGGAAGAGTACTGCACTCGATCTACTCACCAATCAAGTGAAAGAATCTGGATTGCCTTGGGAAAATGGGCGCAAGCTCCCTGGTATTCTAAAAAAAGATTTTAGTTCCTGTTACGCATCAAGTGAGGATTTTCCGGAAACAGTTGCTTTCATTGATGAGACAAAGGATTCGAAAAGAGCTGCAATGAAATTGAAGTATACTGAATCACATCCAAGTTTTGAAGACTTATTGTTCTTTGAAGAGGTTAGAGTAATGAAATTTGACTAATGACTGTAAATGAAAATCATCCAAAATATTTGGATTTTCTAAAGAACGAAATAAAGAATCTCCAATTTATTTCTAATAACGGAACTGTCCAAAGCAAGTTTAAGCAATTGGCTACTAGTTGCGAACTCGCCTTTTATTCATACAAAGGTCTCAACGATAGAGATCTTTCAAAAACAGAATTCTCTTTCAGTACTGATTTTGCAATTCATTTTGAAAAGAAGGAACAGCATATTGTGATTGAATCCAAAGTTGCAACAGGCTACAACGGAATTGTTTCCTATGTTTTGTCCATGTGTCAACCCAAAGATGAAACCCTTCAACTTTTAAGAAAATTTCACTTTGATTATGCACTTCCAATAAAAGGTGATAAGGTTCCTAAACCTATCTATCACCTTCAATATGGAGGAGAACAATCTCCTCAACTAGGTCGACTTAAAGTTAGTGTTGACGACCTTCATCCTTGGCTATCCTCTCCACGATTGCCTTTTGTTCCAATAAATATTGCACTTCTCATAGATATCATGTTTTGTGAATTCAGGACGGAAGCAACAGAAAAGATTACAGAGGATAAAAAATGGAGACAACATATTAAGCACAATGAAGATTTCCTTTTAAAACCTTATTACGAAAGATTCAAGGGATTTATTAACACAGAGCACAAGTACAACTCCCTTATTAGAGACTATAACTATGGACGTGAATAATATAACAAGTAGAGAGAGGGAGAACGGTATTTATTACACACCGCAAATACTAGCAGAACACTTAGCAGCACCATTAATAACATCGCCTAAAATTGATTTGCTTGATCCAGCATATGGTGAAGGGGCATTGCTACTAGCTGCTGAAAAAGTTTACTCTGAGAAAATTGCTAAGAAAAATTCAGGGTTACACTTATTTGGCTGCGACACTAAGCCGGTTAATGGTTTACTTAAGCATCTGCCTGAAGCTAATCTCAAAAAGACTAACTTTTTTGACTTTCCCATTGAGAATAAGTTTTCTGTGATTCTTATGAATCCTCCCTATGTCCGTCATCATCTTTTAGATTCCGCTCTAATAAAAAAAATCAAAGATCGCTTCCCTAAAACAAAAGCGCTAAATAATTCTGCTGATCTATGGGCATACTTTATGGTGAAAGCCTTTGATCATTTGAAGCCTGAAGGTTGCATTGGAGCTATTCTTCCTTGGGCATTTTTACAAGCAGACTACTCAAAACCTTTAAGGGAAACAATCTCCAACCTTTTTGGTGAGGTAAAAGTACTTTCATTAAGCGATAAGTATTTTGAGAAGGCCGAAGAGCGGGTCGTATTAGTTTGGCTAAATAAATTCGGTACAAAGTGTGGTTCGATTAAAATTGGCTCTTCTAAAGATATAAATGAAACTGTTTCATTCACAGATTTACCCATTAGCAACTGGCTATCTGATAAAGTAATAGCAAATGGAGAAAATGAAATTACTGCACTGTTAAGTCGATTTGAATCTGATTTTGGTTTTAAGCGATTTGAAAACTATGCCGAGGTAAAAATTGGAGTAGTAACAGGAGCAGATAAGTTTTTTATTTTGAAGAAATCAGAAACCGAAAACTTAGGTTTTAGAAAGAAACATCTTAGACCAATCATTACAACATCTAAAGACTTCAATGATGTTTTTAACAATGGAATTGAAAATTTAAAAAACCTTATTGTTATAACTAAAGAGGATTACATAAACTTTAAAGGTTATATTCAGCATGGGCGCAATGAAGGCTTTCACCTTAGGGCTCATTCCGTTTTAAGGAACCCTTGGTATTCGGTAAGAGTTGGCAAAACTCCAGACTCTTTTTTTCCTTATCGGACAAGTATCACTCCTTTCCTAATGCCAAATACAAATGAAATTCAGTGTACAAACTCTATCCACAGAATCTACTTTAATAACTTATCTGATGTTGAAAGGAAATGGTTACACGTTAGCGTTCTCTCGACAATTTCGCAACTGTCAATAGAGGTTAACTCAAAAACTTACGGAAGAGGAATGCTTAAAATAGAACCAAAATCTCTAAAGAAATCACTTGTAGTTGTTAAGAATGATCGGGTGATAAACCCTATTTATACTGAAATTATGCGAGAGCTTAAGAAGAATAACAAATCAAAAGCCGTAGAAATAGCTTCTGAATTCTTGTACAAATATCTTGGAGTTCCAAATAGGCTTATACTTGAAGTTAGAACTGAATTATCCAAAGCTCAAAATGCAAGACTCATATAAAATCAGCAGCAACACACATTGTCAGGCCGCACATACAACGCTCACATCAAAGCCTTCCAATAAGTGTCGCTGCCCCCACCTATTATAAATGATGAAGATTGAGTTATTGAAAGCCAACGCGAAAAAACTTTCTAAGAAGATTGGGTAAGCCCGGATGCCAAAGCTATGTTAACATAACGCATAAACATTATAAAACTTTATCGAATAACAGACAGCGCATGATTGGCATCATCTGATTAATTTTTTAACAGTTGCAATTATCTTGTCATTCATGCTGACTTTATCAAAGAAAATGGTCGCACCTGATTTCTTCAGAAATTCTTTTTTATCTGGCACTTCATCTGAAAGAAATAATATGATGGGTATGAACTGATAGTAAGGGTTTGCTCGAACAGCATTAATTAATTCTACGCCATCCATTTCTGGCATGTTAAGATCTGTAATAATCAGATCGATGCTATTGCCATTTAAAAATTCTAACGCCTGTTTGCCATCAAGCGCTTGGAGAAAATTGTAGCCGGCTTTCTTAAGCTTATTACTTAATATTTTCAGCACAAGTTCTGAATCATCTACAATTAATACAGTTTTATTCATTGTGATATGTTGGAAACAAAATTCATGTTTTTTGTTGTTGGAATACAATGTTATTTAAATATTCAAAACGATTGAAGCAATGTTCATCAAGGGAACAATTCGATCCGCGGCATTCAATTTTATTGCTTCCTTGGGCATGCCAAATATCACACATGATTCTTCATCTTGTGCAATAGTTTTTGCGCCTGCTTGTTTCATCTCTAATAATCCTCGTGCGCCATCATCTCCCATGCCAGTCATAATTATACCAATACTATTTTTACCGGCTGATTGTGCAGTAGAACGAAATAATACATCAACAGATGGCCTGTGCCTATTTACTGAAGGTCCATCTTGTATTTCAACATAATATTTTGTGCCATTTCTTTTCAGCACCATGTGTTTATTTCCTGGAGCAATCAGTGCCTGACCTTGTATAACGTGATCACCATTAACAGCTTCCTTAACTGTAATCCTACATTGTTGATTTAATCTATCAGCAAAAGATTTAGTAAAAACCTCAGGCATATGTTGCACTATAACTATAGCCGGTGCATCATGAGGCAGCGCCTCTAAAAATATTTTTAATGCCTCAGTGCCTCCGGTTGATGCGCCAACAGCTATTATCTTTTCTGTAGTTTGTATTATATTCTTCAAGGCCGATGATTTGATAACTGCATCGGTTGAATATTTTGGTTCCACCGCTATGGAACTCTTTCGTTTCATTCTTACTTCAGCACAGGCTTTTATTATGCCGCATATTTTCTCTTTCGATTCTTCTATAAATTCTTTTGAGTTTAATATGTCTTTTGCTATTATCTCTACTGCGCCATATTCAAGTGCCTTCAATGAAGCCACAGCGCCTTTGGTAGTGAGACTAGAAATGATGACAATAGGAATGGGATGTTGAGACATTATTTTTTTTAAGAATGTTAAACCATCCATTCTAGGCATTTCAATATCCAGTGTAAGTACATCCGGAATTTCCTCACGCATCATCGCAGCAGCGATAAAAGGATCTGCAGCGGTGCCCACCACTTCAATCATTGGGTCGTCATTCAGAATTTGAGACAACACTTGTCTAAACACCGATGAATCATCAACGACAAGCACCTTAATTTTTCTATTCATAATTCTGGACATGGAGTGACATCTAACACCATTGGCAATTCACTGCCGACATACTTCATCAATATCTCACCCGTATTTGTAGCGAAAATTATCTTCCGGCCACGGCTACCCCCAACACTATGTTTAACAATAGGAATATTTTCTTGCTCGAGTTTTGAAAATGCCAGATTAATATTTGTCTCCCCTATTTTAAAGGTGGAGGTACTATTTAAATTAAATTGTTGTGCCCCACCAAAAACTTTTGCCTGAATATTTCTTTTCATGCTTCCGTTAGAACACATTTGATCGATTAGTTTTTCGATAGCAATATTGCCGTACTTTGAAGATGCCAAACCTTCACCATTCCAAAATGGAAGCAGGTAATGATTCATGCCACCAAATTTTAGTACTGTATCCCACAGGCATACCGAAATACATGAACCTAGTATAGTTATAACATGCATGGATTTCCGGCTAACAAAAATTGCTCCTTGATAAAGAAAATGTTTGGAATCTTCTTGTGTGAATGACATCAGAATTTTTCCTCATTAGAGAAAAAGAATTCATTACCGTCTGAAGCAAAGCCGTCTGTCAACATACCTGTATCAAGTTCAGGAATCTGTAGTGTCACTAAACATCCTGCATCAACCTTACTTTTTATTTCTATGCTTCCCTTAAGAACATCTAAATAGGCTTTAACAACAGCAAGGCCAAGTCCATGCCCTCTGTATGATTTTGAAAGTCCGGTGTTAAGTTGTTTGAATCGGTCGAATATAATTTCTAAATCGGAAGATTGTATACCAATGCCGGCATCCTGAACTGATACATTCAGTAAACCTCCAGCGATGTGAAATCGAATTTTTATTTCTCCGCAAAGCTTGCTGAACTCAATTGCATTTGCGAATAGATTAAGAAGTATGAGTTGAAGTTTACCCGGATCGGTTGTAAAATATTGTTTATCATCCACAACAGATGTAACAGGAAGATTAACTTCAATTTTCTTCTCACTAATTCTCGCACCACATAAATTCATCGTGCTTCGAATAAGTGAATGAATGTCAGCAGGCATAACTTCTAATGAATATTCGCCAGCTTCTATTTCAGCCGCAGCAAAAATATTACGTAACTGAAAATCCAATACACAAATTTCCTGATAGATGGAATCGCCAATTGCCATGAGTTGATCTTTCAGCAGCGATGGTTGTTTCATGCTTTTTGAAAGCCCCAATAAAGCAGCCATCGGATTATTTAACTCGTTCCTGATATTAGAAATAAAATCGCCTTTTAAAGTTTCAGATCGTTTTAATTTCTCATTCACCAATTCAAGCTGTTTCATAAGCAGCTGTTCATTCACTTGTATTTGATTCTGCTTAAAAAGTTTTTCCTGCAACTCTTTTATCAATTCTTTATCAGTAAGCGCGTCCATAATTTATTGACGTTTATAATTTTTTAAAAACAGTTGGTTTGATTTTTAGGAGTGATACATTCATATCCGTAATATTTTCAGAATGTCCCAAAAATAAGTATCCACCTTTTTGTAGTCGAGAGGTTAGTTTGGCTATTACATTTTCTTGCGTTTGTCTATCGAAATAGATCAACACATTGCGGCACATAATAATATCCATTAAGCAATCTATTGGATATTGAGTATCCATAAAATTCAATTCACAGAAGCTTACTTTTTTTCTTAATGAAGGCACGATCCTAACGGTTCTATTATCAACATCTTTACTTCGCATGAAATATTTTTTCTTGACCTCAAGCGGTATTGTCTCTACTCTGTCTTCTGTATATATAGCCAGCCTTCCTTTTTCTAATACTTCCGTGCATACATCAGTGGCTAATATGGAATAACCAAAAGAATTAAACGTTTTACCAAACTCTTCAAATGTAATTGCCATTGTATAAGCTTCTTCGCCACTAGCGCAGCCTGCACTCCACGCATTTAAAATTTTTCCCCGATTGTTACCCACTAGTTCTGGTAGCGCTACATCCGAAAAAAAATCAAAGTGATCTGCCTCTCTAAAGAAATCTGTTTTATTCGTTGTAACAGCATTGGCTATTTCTATGAGTTCCTGTTCGTGTCCCTCTAAACTTAAAACATATTCACCATACGCTTTAAAGGACTTAAGGTTTAAAGCACGTAAGCGTTTTTGAAGTCTGCCTTCCAGCATTGTTTTTTTAACAGGAGGCATTTTTATTCCATACTTGGTATAAATAAAATTACTTAACCTCACGAAATCCGTTGGCGACATTCTTACTGGTGCATACGGAGTTTTTAAAGACATAGATTTAAGATGTAAGACAATGTTCTTTTAATCTACCCTAAAGTTTCATAAGCAACATGTTTGTGGTTGGCAGTGATTTAGAATTTTTCATATTCTGAATCCTTTGCATCATGACCGTTATCCTCACCCATGTTTATTATTACGCCATTAACTTTGGGCTTAAGCTTCATTGAATTTTTCTTCAAATTAATTCCTGTTTTTGATCGGCCATTTACCGAACGTGTAAAACGATTTATGCTGGAGACATTTGAAGATGGCCGCTCATTTACGTTTTCCATTAAGGTATCAGATTGTTTCGCTAATTGTTCTGCACTTGCTGCGAGTTCTTCTGAAGAGGACGCATTTTGTTGTATCACCTCGTTGAGTTGTTGTATGGCTTTGTTTACCTGCTCAGCACCAGAATTTTGTTCTATGCTCGATGTACTGATATCTTGAACAAGTCGCGCTGTCTTTTGTATTTCTGGAACGATCTGTTCAAATAATTTTCCAGACTTCTCAGCGATAAGTACTCCCGAACTAGACAACTCATTAATTTCTGTTGCAGCAGCCTGACTTCGTTCAGCAAGTTTACGAACCTCAGATGCAACAACGGCAAATCCTTTACCCTGGTCACCTGCCCGTGCTGCTTCCACCGCAGCATTTAGTGCAAGTAAATTTGTCTGTCTTGCTATTTCTCCTATCACAGAAATCTTACTGGCTATTTGCCTCATGGAATCAACCGTAAGATTAACGGACCTACTTCCTTCAGAAACATCATGAGCAACCTTCAAAGCTATTTTTTCTGTTTGTTGTGCGTTCTCTGTATTCTGTTGAATACCTGCTGCCATCTGTTGCATAGAGGAAGAAACTTCTTCAGCAAATGAAGCTTGCTCGGTTGCGCCCTCTGATAATTGCTGTGATGCCAAACTTATCTCCTGCCCTGCTGAAGCAATCTGGTCAGACGTACTTCTAACAAATGAAACAAGTGTTTCCATTTTGATTATAATAGAATTGATATTTCGGATTACAAAATAAGCCACGGCAATAACAAGCAGTAACCCTGAAATTATCAACATATAAGAATAGTTTTTTGCGGAATTATAAATGTCTATACCATTATTGTATTCAATTTTTGAAATGGCAAGTTGTATATCGATTAGTTCACCAATCTTCCCAGTAATAGGATCTATCAAGGTATATAATTCATTTTTAGTATAATGAATCAATGCAGCAGTATCTTGTTTTTCCATAGCGTATTGAAGAGACTCTAATGATTCATTCGATGCTTCCATTAAAGCAGAAGCTTCAAGGGCAAGGGTTCGTTCATCGGCTGTTAGGTAAGTAGTCATGTATTCCTTCCAGCTCTGTTCAATAACTTCTCGCGCCTTTTTAATTGCCTTTCGACCGTTACTCCAAGTGAAGTTTCCATTGCGGGTTTTATGACTGGCGTCCACAATATCAATGGCATACATGTCTGAAATTATTTTTAATTGCTTTAAAGGAATCACTCTGTCTTTGTACACAGTTTCAAGTGAAGAATTCACCTTCTGTAAATTTCGAATTCCGTAAAGGCCTACAATACCGATGAGCGCGGACATCATAAAGACCATGATAATTAATTTAGAAGAAACTTTCATACCGATAGTTGTTTATTGTAGGGTTAAAATAAATAGGTATACCATTGGCATTTTACTAAATGGTTACACTTACTTCAGTGGTATCTTTTACTGTAATTAATTCTTCAGCTGAAAATACCTTATCCATATTGAGCAGCATTATAAATTGATTATTGATTTTTATAACACCCTGAATGATGTCTGATTTATAAATATTTCCGATTGCTGGTGGCGGTTTTATTTCGCGTTCATCAACTTCAAAAACTTCAAGCACCGCATCAACTAAGGCGCCTATGAGCAGGGGTTCATTATCAATATTTATACTGAATACTATAATACATGTGTTCTCGGATTCATCTTTGAGGACAAATCTGAATCTTTCACGCGTGTCAATTACGGGAAGCACTGAACCATGGCGATTAATCACACCAAGCATATAAGATGGTGATTGAGGTACTTTGGTAATTTTAGTTAACTGAAGAATCTCTTGAACTTTCAATACGTTAGTTGCAAAAGTTTCATCGCCTAGTTTAAAAGACAAAAATGAATTTGTTGTATGGCTCCCGTTACTCATATCCATTTACTTTAATACCGCGTTTGAAAATTGCTTAATTATTTTACTTGTATCTATCACAAGTGCAATGCTGCCATCGCCTAGTATGGTTGCGCCAGACATCATTTCGATATTTTTATATAACGGACCCAACGGCTTTAACACGGCTTGATACTTGCCCACAATAAAATCGGATATAATACCCACCCGTGCGTTGTCATATCGAATGGCTATTAGCTGACGAATAGCAGGACATTCAGTGGTTAAATCAAATACATTTCTTAAATCAAGAAACGGAATCTGTTCTCCATCAATTTCAATGGTATTATTAAATGCGCTAGTAATTTGATGTTGTTCTACTTCATAACATTTTTCAAGCGAAGATAATGGTATGACAAATTGCGCCTGTTGAACACCTATCAATAGTCCGTCTATTATCGATAATGATAAAGGAAGTTTAAGTGTGATCGTTGTGCCTTGGTTAACTTTTGAACTTATCTCAATATCTCCGCGCATTTCAGCGATCTTCTTTTTCACAACATCCATTCCCACTCCCCTGCCCGATACTTCAGTAACCTGGGAAGCAGTACTAAATCCCGGAAGGAAAATTATACCCAATGCTTCTTCATCAGTTAATGCATCGGCTGAATCAATAAGTCCTTTTTCAATGGCCTTTTGTTTTATTCTCTCTGCATCTATTCCTTGTCCATCATCTTTTATTTGTATGTGTATAAAAGTGCCGGAATAAAAAGCCTTCAAAGTGATTTTACCCTGTGCCGGTTTTCCTTTGGCTATTCTTGCTTCAGTACTCTCTACTCCATGATCTATGCTATTGCGCAATATATGTAACAGTGGATCGGTTAATCCTTCAATTATTGTTTTGTCAATTTCTGTTTCGCCTCCCTCTGTAATTAATGTAATGTCTTTATTGAGACCAATAGCAAGATCTCTTACAAGACGCTGAAATCTGGTGAACAAAGTTTCAAAGGGTATAAGACAAATGCTAAATGCATTTGCTCTGATTTGTCGAGATAGCTTTTCAAACTTTTCAGCAACTGAAATTAATTCAGGAATGTGAAATTGCTCTGCCAATAAGCTGAGTCGTGCTTGTTCAGTTACTAACTCGCTAACCATATTCATCAACTTATCAAGCTTATCTGAAGATACGCGGATGCTTGATATCTGATTTTCCTTAACAGCTACAGCGGCATTAATAGATTGAACTAAAGCTTCTTCTTTTTTACTAAAGGTTGTATTTATAAATTCTTGTAATGCGATAATGTCAATATCTGCATTCCCAATTTTTCCTAACTGCTCGATAAAGGAATCTTGATCTAAAATATCTTCATCGAAAATTCTATGGATCGAAAGTTTACAATCTTCTTCTACAAATAAAAAAACTTCCTTTATTTCTTGCTCTGACTTAGACGTAGCAATAAATATATGCCAGGCAAAATAACAGTTTATGGGATTTAATGAATCAATATCCGGCACACTATTTCTTGCGATAATTCTGCATTTTCCCAGCGCGAATAAATCATCAAGAAGATACAATGGATTGGTTCCATTTGTAAGAATGTAATCTTCTGGTTTAAAAGAAATGTAGTACGTTTTAATTGTATTATCAGACACAGATTGCTCAGCAGGAGTTTGAACTTTACCAAGTGGCTTTGCATTTAAACTTGCTGCGATAAGCAAAACGCGATCAAGAATGAGTGTATATTTCTTTTGCTCTTCTGTGCTAAGAATTTCATTCTTAGCAATCAACAATTTCACACAATCAATTGAATCTAATGTTACGGTGAGTAGCTCTTTAGAGAGTTTAACTTTATCATCTCGGATTAGATCATATATATTTTCCAGATTATGCGTTAACTCACCTATCTTAATAAAACCAAACATCGCACTGCTCCCTTTCAGTGTATGCATAGCCCTGAAAATGTGACTTATTAAATCCTTGTCTACGGGATTGTTCTCGAGTGATAAAAGTGATTTTTCAAGATCAGCAATTAAATCTGTAGCTTCTTCAATATATTTAGCTATCAGATTTTCCATGCGGATTGTTTTTAAAAATGTGATGTGTTAGGCTCGTCTTCACTGAGGGTATTTAAAACATTATTTCTTAATTAATCTTTGAACCACTTCAAGCAGGTTTTCTTGAACAAATGGTTTCACTATCCAACCTGTAGCACCCGCTGCTTTTGCTTCAAGTTTTTTAGATAATTGCGATTCAGTTGTTAATAAAAGAATGGGCGTAAATTGGTAGTTTAGTTTTGCTCTCACCTCTTTGATCAGGCTAATGCCATCAAGATTGGGCATGTACAAATCAGTAATGATCAAATCGATATGCGCGCCATTAAAATATTGTAATGCATCACTCCCATCTACTCCTCTAAGCACACGATAACCTGCGTTCTCCAACGTAAAACTTAAAAGGTCTCTAATACTGGATGAATCATCTGCTACAAGAATCGTTTTTTCCATACTATTCTAATTATTTTATTTCACTAAGTATGGCTCCAAAGCCACCTTGCTCTAATAAGACATGCAAATCGTTATTTAATTTTAATTCGAGTGTTATTGACTTATCATTTGTTAATGAAGGCGTTTTGAGAAGTGAGTAGAAGATTTGAATTGAAGTTAAATCAATATTGGTGACATTATCGGCAACAACTTCAACCACCGAAAAATCAAGTAATGCCTGTTGAAGTTTAGACCTTATTTCAACAGCATTGCCAATAGATAAATCGCCTTCTATAAAAACTTTACAAACATTATTATTTTGACTATCGAGAGATGATATATTGATCGCAACATTTTTCATTGTAATGAATTGTTGGTTGTAAACTGGAAGAAAAGACTATCCGAAATTTTATAAGATCATTCCTGAGGGACAGCAAATGCACCAAAGACCGAAGCCATATACAGCGGCATTATTATCCTTAAAAAATATCATTTACAAAAAACATGTATTGTGTAATGGTATCAATCAGAAAAGCGCTGATTTAGGAAAAATCAGGAAGAAGGTAAGATGTCGGGGAAAACCTGAATTGTGTATACTGGCGTCTTTATTTCATGCTATTGTAATCTCCATTCTTCTAACGTTTCTGACATTAAAGGCGGAATTTTGCAACTCTTTTTTAAATGGATCAATTGAATGACTTTTAATCAAGGAAACGCATCGTATCGTCATCACCACCACTGTGCTTCCCCACATCCCCACTTCCAAAGCCTGCCTAAAGAGAGTCGCTGCTCTAGCGGGTGACTGAACGAGAAAGGAATACTAAAACTCCGCGCTAAAAACTTTTTATAAAGATTGGTGAGAGACCCAGATGCCAAAGCTATGTTAACAATAACGCGGTACATGAAAAAACGCTCATGGCGCTTACCTTGGATCCTTCTAGAGCCATACAACTGAGGGTCTGTTCACATCTCACACCAATTCAGTTGAAGTGTTAACCAAACCATTATAATTATTTTAAAATCAGTTAATTAGACTTAATTAATTAAATTCAATTTAGGCTCTAGATATTTAAAATCGCCACAACTAGAGAAATTCAAATGGATTCACGGCAAACGCAAAATGAAAATGATTCGGCCCAAAAAATTAGACAATAAAAAAGGAGCAGACGCTCCTTTTTTATTCGAGTGATGGTAAACCTTCAGACCTTTGCTTCGCCACTAACCGGCTTGGATTGAGCAACATTCGATCGAACCTCCAGCACATCGTAGCCCCATTGGCCGAGCACTTTCATTTCCTTTTTGAAGACCCCTGAAAGAACATCGCGACTGTCGCGCAGCGCTCCGATAATAGCTTCGAGCTTGAGGTTTCGCTTCTGGAAAGCTTCTAACATGTCGCGTTTCATTTGCGTAGCTTTTTCATGATCTGCAACTGCGGATTCCAGCGCAGGACTGATCTCTGTCCATTTCAATCCATTCAGCAATGAAGCACTACCATCGGCTAAGTGTTTGCTTTGGACTTTCTTTGCTAATTCCAACAAGGCTGTTGGATTGCTCACGGGGATGCTTACTCTCTTTTTCATATGTGTATTGGTTTATGTTACGCTCTTAACAATACAAACATATGGACACGCATTCCCAAGAGCTGGGAATTTGATCGGGGGTAGGAAAAAATTTTTACGCCTAAATACCCGGGAAAGGACCTCGCATTGAATTTGACACCAAAAACCACGTTGACCGTTGAAAGCCAAACGATTGATTTTGCCAGCGATTTGCTTGTTTTCGTCAACATTGAGTTTGATGTTGACGAACCTCTATTAATTATTGCCAGCGATGAGATTGTTTTCCTGAACATTCACTTTGATTTTGTCGAGACTCGATTGATTGTTATCACAGTACGACTGATTGTTGCAAGCGATGAGTCCGCTTTAGGGAACATTTAATTTGATTTTCACGAAACTCGATTGATTGTTGCCATCGATAAAGTTACGAGTTTAAAGTTTCGAGTTAACCCTAAACTCGAGACCTAAAACTTTCATATCTTCACATTGTAATAAACCGATGTCATCATGAATCCCGTTAAAGTGCAAGAGACAACTCTCCCCCACGCCAAATTTTTAAAACTATTTCAACTCATTGCTATTTTAAAAGCAGGCCGGTGGACGATTAAACAATTGACCGTGCGTTTCGACTCCGCCAAAAGTTCTATCTATCGTTACCTAGAGATGCTGGATGAAGCGGGCTTTTGTGTAGAGAAGGATTTTCACCACCGTTATTTTATGATAACCACCGATGACGACCCGGTGCAGGCACAATTCACTCTGGAAGAAACCGCCATGCTGCGCGCGCTTATCCTGGCCGATGCTCAAAATCCATTGAAGAGTTCGGTGCTCAAGAAACTTTCACTTAACTCCGAACTCGATGCCATGCCGCAGCTTTTTCTCAAAGCGCATTTGGGCAATCTGGTAGAACAACTCACACAGGCCATTCGCAACCAACACCAGGTAACGATAAAAAAATATCACAGCGCCAACAGCAAGCTGGTACGCGACCGCTTGGTGGAACCCATACAATTTGGTCCCAACTACGGCACGTTGATGGCACTCGATGTAAAAGGAAAAATCTGCAAGCAGTTTAAGCTAGACCGCATGGGTGAGGTAATTGAGACACACAAACCTTTTCGATACAAAGATTTGCATAAGCCTCCCTCCTGCGACCTCTTCGGACTTACAGGCAAAACTATAACAACTGTTACTCTACAACTTAATGCTCGTGCTTATTTGTTGCTGCGCGAAGAATATCCCCAAGCCATACCTTACTTGAGCAGATCGAAGAATAATAAAGCCTATATGTTCACCGGTCCTGTTGCTAGCTATGCGGGCATCGGAAGATTTGTTATGGGCCTGATGGATGAAATTGAAATTGTTGGCCCGGAGGAGTTTAAGGAGTATGTAAGAAAGAAGGTTAGGTGGAAATAAACTTGTTATCCGACATAGGCGCCCATGGGATACTGCTCGGAAAGAAATTTGATAATTGAATCTTAAATCAATTAGATTTTCTTTTTACACTGGTGGTTATTTCAAAAGAAAGTCTGCCTCTAGATCAAACAAAATTCAATCTAGGATTATTAGCAAAAAGGTGTGGTGTAAAATTTACTTAAACATAACACAAAGTTACGGGCGTGCAGAATAGAAAGCTGCAAGGGTTCGCTGCGCCTGCGCGTAAAAAAATCTCCACCCTCGCCTTCTGCCAACACACATTCCCCGGGTAGTATTTTTTTGCGGCAGCCTTGCACCCTCCTATCCGATCCCGTGTGGTCGCGTCATGTTTAAATATATTATAAAAGTCAATGTCGGTGGCTGGTGGCTATTTCAATTTCAGAGCTCCCTTTTTAGGGGGCTCTTTTTTAGAAATTAAATGTTGTCCTATTATATATTCACATACAATATTACCGATGAAGTTGAGTTTGGCTTAATATGGGTTAACCTACCATCTGGCATCCGGATAAGAGATGTCAGAGGTGTGCACACACGTTTTGGAATTTTAACTTTAATCAAGCCATCTATGAAAAAATATCTCCCCTTCTTCCTTATACTCTTTGCATTTGCTTCGAAAACAGGCTCGGATCGACTACCAACAACCCACTGGATGCAGTATAAAACTCCAGAAGACGCGGGATTTTCAACTCAAAAGCTGCAAAAAGCGCGGGATCTGGCAAAACGATACAATTCAGCGAACGTGCTCATCATTTATAAAGGAGTGATCGTTCAATCGTGGGGCGATGCTAGTCGCAAATTCCGTCTTCATTCCGCGAGGAAAGCAACTCAATCTGCTCTTATAGGCATTCACGCTTTCAGGGGTGAAATCGATCTCAATAAATCCATCGGTGAATATGGAATTGATGAAGTAACACCACTTACTGAAATAGAAAAGCAAGCAACCGTGAAACAACTCATGACGGGCTACTCTGGAATCTATCTTCCTTCACCGGGTGGTGGTGGTGTCGATGAAATACCTAAACGCGGCTCGCACAAGCCAGGTGAACATTGGTATTACAACAACTGGAACTACAATGCGCTGAACACACTATTCGAACAACAAACGAAGATGAAACTTACTGACGCGTTCGAGACTGAAATTGCCAAGCCCATTGGCATGGAAGACTTCATGCCACGTGACGCATTTTCATATTCACACAATTATTCGTTGCATCCCCTCTATCATATCAATATGTCATCAAGAGATATGGCACGCTTCGGAATGCTGTATATGAATGACGGCCGTTGGAGCGACCAGCAGATTATACCACAACAGTGGGTGAAAGAAAGTCTCACAGCATATTCACCGAAGGAAGAAAAACGTGGATTTGGTTATGCGTGGAATATCTATCCCGAAAAAACATTCAAGCAAAGATGTTACACTGCCGAAGGCTCGGGTGGTCACGCGTTGATCCTGCTCCCCGACAGTGACATGATCATCGTACATCGCGCAAACACTTTCGTTGAACCATGGGTCGCTGTTGATTGGAATGAAATCAAAGAGATTGTTAAAAAAATTCTCGAGGCAAGAACAGAAATAGAAACAACGATCGATGAGTCAAAATTAGTAACATACGAACCCGATCGCACACACTGGCCGGCATTGATACCTGACGATCCATCGCAAACCAAACGCTTTGAAAAATATTACGACAACGATGGAGATCCGGTAACGATCTTACGGGAAAAGGACGGTCAACTTATCGTGAACATTCGCTACCTCGGAAATTTTAACCTCTATCCAATAACAAATAATACATTCTTTGTGGAAGGAAAAGAGGAAACGATTTATTTTAAATACAATAAAGTTGGAGAGCCTATAGAAGCCGTATTCCCATGATCAACCAAAAATTTGACCTCTGCCTTTATCAACGTGAGCGTTGACAATCCCAACTTGAGCAGATCAAAAACAATAAAGGCAATATGTTCACTGGCCCCGTTGCTCGCTATGCTGGCAAATGAACGTGATACTTGTTATCCGACTAAGTCACCCAGAGAGACTGCTCGAATAATTGATAATTCATTTTAGATCAATTAAATTTTCTTTCGACCCTGGCAGTTATTTCAACAAAAAGTTTGCTCCTAGATCGAAGAAACGTAATCCAAAATCATTATCAAAAACGTGTGTTGTAAAATTCAATTGGCATCTGTCTTCACGAACAGTCGATTCATTGGTATCGCAAAGCACTAAAAAATACCCGGTAATTCATTTAATTTTTTTTAGAGTCACGCTGAATTTTGTCCCTTTATTCACTTCGCTTTCTGCGGAGATAGATCCACCCATTGCCTCTACTTGAGTCTTCGTAATAAATAGACCAACGCCTTTGGATTCAGCATGTGTATGAAATGTATTATTTAAACCGAACAACTTATTACTATACTTTTCCAAATCAATACCAAGCCCATTGTCATGAACTGTCAACATTAGGCGACCATTGATATTTTCGGTTTGAAAATGAATTTCGGGAGTGCGGTCTGGTGATCGGTATTTAATTGCATTGGAGAGGAGATTAAGCATAATGCTTTCGAGATAAGATTTGGGATACTCAATATTAAGTACCTTAGAAAAATCACATGTAACCACTGTATTGGTTTCCAATATATGACCTGCCAGTACCTCCATCGTTTTGCCAAGAATTTCATCAAAAATTAACAGCTCACTTTCCTTACTTATATCTTCTTGAATTTTAAGGGCATCCGTCAACTCGTTTAACGTTGAGGTGAGATGATGTATAACAGTTTCAAATTTTGAAAAAAGAATTTCTTTATCTTCACTATCATTACTTTGTTTATAGAAATTCAATAACGAATTAAGATTACCTACTGGTGATCTTAGATTATGAGATGCGATGTGTGAAAAGTTTAACAGTTTACTATTTTGTTTTTGAAGATGATTGGCGAGTATCTCCAATTCCAGTTTAGCCGTTTCGATTTCCTTTGCGAAGGCCAACTCTTTATTGGTGATAATTAACTCTGCTGCTCGTTTTCCTTTTTCTTCGTTTTGAAATACAAGTTCCTTGTTGGCAATGATTAATTCTTCAGCCCGCTTCTCCTTTTCTTCATTTTGAAAAGCGAGTTCTATATTGGCGATACCCAATTCGGCTGCTCGTTTCTCCTTTTCTTTGTTTTGAAATAGAAGTTCTTTGTTGGCAACGATCAGGTCTTTTGCCCTTTTCTCCTTTTCTTCTACTAATTTTTCTTTCTCATCGATTTGCAACGCGAGCTCCTTATTGGCAATGATTAACTCTTCAGCCCGTTTTTCTTTCTCATCATTTTGAAAGGCTAGTTCTATGTTTGCAATTCGTAATTCAGCTGCCCGTTTTTCCTTCTCCTTATTTTGAAAGACAAGTTCTGTATTGGCTATGATTAACTCTTCAGCCCTCTTCTCTTTTTCTTCATTTTGAAAGGCCAGTTCGATGTTTGCAATGCCTAACTCTGCTGCCCGCTTTTCTTTTTCCTTATTTTGAAAAGCCAGTTCTTTGTTGGCGACAATTAACTCTTGCGCCCGCTTTTCTTTTTCCTTGTTTTGAAACGCCAGTTCTTTATTCGCAATGATTAACTCTTCTGCGCGTTTTTCTTTTTCAGTGGCCAGTGTTTCTTTCTCTTCGTTTTGAAACGCAAGCTCTTTGTTTGCAACGATTAATTCTTCTGCCCTTTTTTCCTTCTCGTCATTCTGAAAGGCAAGTTCGATGTTCGCGATGCCTAATTCTGCTGCTCTTTTTTCCTTTTCCTTGTTTTGAAACGCCAATTCTTTGTTGGCAATAGCTAATTCTTCTGCACGCTTTCCTTTTTCTTTATTTTGAAAGGCCAGTTCGATGTTCTTAATACCTAATTCAGCAGCGCGCTTTTCCTTTTCCTTATTTTGAAATGCCAGTTCTTTGTTGGCTATGATTAATTCTTCTGCTCGTTTTCCTTTTTCGGTTGCTAATTTTTCTTTTTCACCGTTTTGAAATGCAAGCTCTTTGTTTGCAATGATCAATTCTTCAGCCCTTTTTTCTTTCTCATCATTTTGAAATGCCAGTTCGATGTTGGCGATGTGTAACTCAGCGGCTCGTTTTTCCTTTTCTTTATTTTGAAATGCCAGTTCCTTGTTAGCAATAACTAATTCTGCAGCGCGCTTTTCTTTTTCATCGTTTTGAAACGCTAGTTCATTGTTGACAACGACTAGTTCTGCTTCTCGCTTTTCCTTTTCATCATTCTGGAAGGCTAATTTTGTTTTGACATCGGTTAATTCTTCTGCACGCTTTTCCTCTTCAATTTTTTGAAGTTCAATTTCTTTTTTTGTAACAATTAAACTCATTTCGTTTTTCCTTTCCCCGCTCCTCGTTTAGACAAAGTTAATTGCAACCAGTTATTATGCGGTCTTTCACTTTAATGAATGTAAGTAACTTTATAAGGTTAAGCAGTACACAGCCAGGCAAAAGATTTACATTATTCACTCTTTTATCATAGCAAGCCTAACAAAATGACCTTATTCCAGCGAGTTACCGTGATCACCCCATGTATCTCGCTGTGATTATTCAATATTTCGCAACGAAGCAAGCGTTTTATAAATGTGTTTACTTTATCGGCAATTCTTCGAGGGTTCACTTTCGTTCATTGTTCTTCATTGTACCTGATGGATTTATTCCACCTTTTCGCCTTTCCGTGAAATGGTTTTCATAGACAACTCAAACAAGTTTAATTCCATCTGCCTGAAGAATAATTTTACGTTGTTTGTATAGCGTACCAATGGCCTTTTTATAGGTTTTCTTACTAATACTTAATGTCTCATAGATTTCTTCTGGCGTACTCTTATCAGCGAGAGGTAAAAATCCGTTGTTTGCTTTTAGTCGGGCGAGAATCATTTCACAATTCGGATCATTGAAGTTCTCAAACCCTATTGGCTGCAACGTGATATCTATTTTATTATCATCACGAATCTGTTTTACAAATCCCTTTACCTTATCGCCAATGTTAAGTTTGGTGAAGATGTCACTTTCAAAGATCAATCCTTCGTGTTGCTGATTTATAATAACTGAAAAACCAAGATCGGTCTTCTTCATAATCATAACGTCAACCTCATCCCCTTCCCCTACCGCAAGTTCAACATTCTTAAGGCGCTTCTCTATTTTATTGGTAGCGTACAAACGATCTGTCTCTTTATCCAGATCAAGGTATACGATATACCATCGGCCTTCTTCCATTTTTTGTCGTTGCTCACGGAATGGTACCATTAGATCTTTCTCTAAACCCCAATCCAGAAAAGCACCAACCGCGCTAACAGATGCCACACGCAGAAAAGCAAACTGATGCATCAAAATCTTTGGTTCAAGATTGGTAGCAATTTTTCGTTCATCGTAATCACGGTAAACAAAGACGCGCAGTTTTTCACCTAACGTAAAGTCCTCAGGACAATATTTATTCGGCAGCAATACGTCCTCTGTTTCATCTTCATCGCCTAAATACAATCCTACAGAAGTGTGGCGTAATATGATTAATTCCTGGTGTTGTCCGATGGGTATCAATGGGCAGAGATTTTTGCAAAGTTAAACAATATTGGGCTCCACTGCTGGATAGTGTTTTATCTGGAGTGTGGGAAAAAAAAGTAATACGAGGAAATATAATGATGGTTAATGTTGCTCCAGTTTTAGCCTAACGAAACTTGATTCTATTGATTTACAATATCTAGCTGTAATATCAACTACCGCACTTACTTGTAATGGTTGAATGAGTAGTCTTATCCCCATCATCGGGCAGAAATGCTTTTGAGTAAATTGATGCATAACAATTCATCATCTTAAAATTTGCAAGAACGCTTGCCCTTTCGACATGACTGCGGATTATGGCAGACTCCTATAAAAAAGAAAGATCGACCTGATTCGGGTCGATCTTCTTATCTTAAAGAGAGAAACTCTTAATCCATTATTCTTGTAACATTCACGGCATTTACGCCCTTTCTTCCAGCTTGTTCATCATAGGTCACTTCATCATTCTCACGGATCTCATCGATAAGACCTGAAGTGTGTACAAAAATGTCAATTTTTGAATTTGACGGGGTGATAAATCCAAATCCTTTGGCTTCATTGAAAAACTTTACGATTCCTTGCATTGTATAAAATTAAATTAAAAAAAATTCGCTTTTCTTGTTGGGTGTATGGTGATAGAATTAAAAATCAGTCCTGACTGATCAAGATGTAGCCAAAGGCATCTAAAAAAATAAAACGTATTTGAGGAGATATAGGGAAGAATTTCTGATTCGTGGCAAAAATAGGCATTAAAACTGAGGTCACCAATTATTTTTAACGAAGCGACTATAGCAAGTCCTAAGTGCCAAGAGCAAAGAAGGACGAATTAGTTTCCCAGTCTGGATTGTATCAAAACAGTAATTATTTTTGATCTCGAAAGAAATAAAGATGATAATCATTGTCCGATCACAACTATTCCCAATGATGAAGATCTTTACCGTGTATTTGTTCCGCTATTAATTTCGTGGTGGCGCCATTAACAATACGGCATTGTTAAGAGAAAATTAAAAATAGCAATCAGTACGTTGATTCATTATCTTCATCTGTTACAGCTTGTTGATGTTAGAACTATAAGTATCTTACCTTATATTGCATGATACCTAAGTTGTAGCTCGCTTTAAAATTGATCTTTGCCTAACACTAAAATTAAAAATATGTCAACACCATCTGCTCCAAAAAAAATAACATGGATTATTGGTTTAGTACTTGGTACGCTGGGTATTATTGGTCATTATGCTCACGTAGAGTTTCTCAGTGAATACAATTATGCGCTGTTACTCAGTGGATTTATTGTAATGGCCGTGGGTACCACGTTTCGAGAGTTATGATCTTTATCGATTGTTCTTTACAGCAGTGCCTCCCGCCTCAGGCACTCTGACAGCTTAACACACTGAATCAATCGAAACGAATTGTGTAAGTAATCTTCGGGTTGATCTACCCGTTGCCAATTCTCCCTGTACGGAGTTTCTTGTAAAATGATTTAGTGCTTCAGTACCGTGCCCAAACTCTTCAGGGGATAAATGAAATGAGTTGCCATCATATTTACAATCACCCCACACCAACAACTAAGCTACCCTTACTCCCACCTCAGATTTTTATCATTTCCATTTTCTTTGATCGCTTTTCCTCATTGACGCATCGTCCATCGCTCCTACCCCATAAACCCCAACTAAGTGATTCGCTACACCAAGGAAGAAGGCAGTTATATTACCATGATGGATCATCTTGACTGGGAAGTGTCAGCGGAAAAGAAGGGGTCAGTATTAAAAGTTGGGGAGTAATGCTATAAGGGATTACTTTTCGAAAAAGAAAAGCCATATCGAAACGATAGACATAAAACTACTCCACCAGTTATTTCCTAATGGGTTA
>JBKJOF010000224.1:0-20590 GCA_046595655.1 Chryseolinea sp.
TTACAACGTGCCCATTGGTGAAGATCACATTTCCAAAAAAACCAGTTTGTTCGTAAGGCTCTGTCGGCTCCATAATTGGAGATGCACTTCGGGCTATTACTTTGGAAGGATCTTTTATATCCAGCAAAAGCGCACCGAGACAATAGCGATGATTTTCATCTGCGCCATGATAGATTTCAAGCCAGCCTTGTGGTGTTCGGATAGGCGCAGCACCTGCACCAATGCGGGCGCTGTCCCACTTACCTTTGCGTGTTGTTGCAATGCACTTGTGATTTCCCCAATGAAGAAGATCGGGCGATTCAGCAAGCCAGATGTAATTGCCTCCAAGCTGTGGACTACTCGGCCGATGAAGGGCATAATACTTTCCTCTTATTTTATCTTCGAATATGGCGCAGTCTTTATTATGTGGCGGAAAGATCATGCCTTTGCGATCATAATGTTTCCAGTCTCTTGTCTGTATTAATCCAACCCCAACACCAAGAGATGAGACCATGGTGTACGTGAGATTAAAAATTCCATCCAGCTCCACTACACGACAATCTTCAATGCCATATGCTTCGAGAATATCTTTGCCGAAAATCGGACTGTCGTTTTCGGGTGCGTAAAAAGTTCTACCATCGTCACTGCACATCAACCGAAGATGGGATAGTGTGGTGAGGTAGTCTATATTCTTATGGCGTATTATTCTGGCATCAGAAAAGTCAAGATTAGGATCGGTCTTTTCAAACTGAAGTATTTGTACCTCACTGTCCTTATTATAAATAGGGACGCAGATAAAGCCTACTTTTTGTTCAGGGCGTTCGGCCACGCGTATTAGAAGCCAAATCTTTTTATTAAATCGAAACACACCGGGATTGAGCAGACATTCCACAATCATTCCCGCACTGCTGGGTTTAACATCCTTTGGTGTTAACAAAGGGTTCTCGTTGAATCTTTTGGCGATGACTTGATTTGAAACGTTTTGCATGCTGTTGGTTGGAACCGAGATAACATTCGATTGCGTGATGCAAGCTGATGATATTGGTGACTTTATGTGTCCGATATACTTTTTATAAAGTACTGCCTGTTATAAATAATGAGAGAAAAAAGAACAGAGAGGACGCATTAGGATATAGAGGACAAATAAACTGGGTTTTGTATAGCACGATTGCATACGTTTGTTGTGAAGAGCCTTGTAGACTGGCTTTGTTATTATGGCATGTGTACTTTTCCTTTTTGCACTGTTCGCAAACCCGATTCAAAGCGACAGCACCTCACCTTGGCCGTATCAGCATGTTGATAAAACTTCGAGGATATCGAACAGCGCGATTACCTCAGTTTACATGGATCGATTTGATTATGTCTGGCTCGGCTCGTGGGATGGATTGAACCGGTATGATGGAAGTTCCATTAAAGTATACAAACCCGACCCATTCGTAAAAGGAACGATCAGCAACAATGTGATCCGCGATTTTCTGGAAGACGGAACCGGAAATCTTTGGGTCATTACACATCAAGGTATTAATCGATACAATCGCACCACAAATTCTTTTCAGGCTTACTTTGATAGCCTGCCAGACATTCAGCTTCTGGAGTATAACATAAGAGCATGCATCGGTTCAGACTCTGCAGTGTGGGTTAGTCAGATTGGAAAAGGTATCAGCCGGTACTCACAAAAAGAAAATAAATTTATCCCTGTCGGTTTTGAAGGTGTCGATGCTAAATGGCTCAACACCGTTGTTGATCTTAATCAGCACGATGGCTTGCAATATTTTTTAGGAACCGATGGAAAGCTGGTATGCACTGCAAATAAACGGTTGGTGTTCAGTAAACAACTGAGTGGTAACAGGGCTCCCTCCTTTCACAAGTTTCTCCATATTGGTTCGCGCTATTATTTAGCAATTGTAAATGCCGATAAACAACTTCTGTTTTTTGACCTCGCTGATATTGAAAAAGATCCCGACAAAATTAACATCGGTAATGTGTCGGTATCTTCTTTATCTGAAAACTTAAATCATACTGCCGTATGGCTTGGTTCAGAGTCTGGCGATATCTTTAAAATCGCTCCGGAATCAAATGGTTTGAAGGCTACTTCCATGAATTCTTTCTTCCCATCATTTTCAAAGGCCAGAATTAAGATACTCAGCATTGAAGAAACAAAACAAGATATTGTTTGGGTAGGTACCGATGGTGATGGCGTGTACAAATTTTTAACCCGACCGAAAACATTTTACTCCATTACAGAAGGACAACCCGAAGCAGGTCAGCTGTCGCACAGTATTATACGATCGATCTATGAAGACAATGCTGGAACATTATACATTGGCACACGTGGTGGCGGATTGAACATCATTCATGCAGTGACTGGCAAAACCAGTGTATTAAATTCCAAAAACGGATTGAGTAATAATGCCGTGTTGTCCATCAACAAAGATCACGATAAAAATATTTGGGTAGGTCTTGATGGTGAAGGTATTGATATGATTGAAGCCGGAACAAATAAAGTATTTCATTTTCCAAAAGACTTTGAGAATGAAAATACTTTATCCTTCAGTTCGGTTTACTCCATTTGTGTAGATGCTTTCAACGACATCTGGTTAGGGACAAGTGGCTATGGAGTTATTCATTTAAAAGTTTCGAAAACAGCGAAGGGGAAATATTATTTGAAAGAATACGATCAACTATCTCATCCCGGCAAGGCAAGACCGATTTCAATCACCAGCAATATTGTGTACACCATTGTGGAAGAGAAACCGAACTTGCTTTGGTTTGGTACGCGTGGTGGTGGAATTTATAAGTACAATGCGTTAACAAAAGAAATTGAAGAACACATTCAGGCGAGCGCGAACAAAAAAAATAGTTTGAGTAATGATGATGTGCTGAGTTTATACATTGACAAGGAAGAACAATTATGGATTGGCTCCAGTGGTGGCCTTCATCGTATGTTTTTATCGAGTAAGCCATACAAGATTGAACACTTCACCGAACACGAAGGATTACCTAACAATACAATTCACGGAATACTAGAAGATTTAAATACGAACCTTTGGCTTTCCACTAACCGCGGCTTGGTGATGTACAATCGCGAGAAGAATACCTTTAAAAGTTTTGATCCGAATGATGGACTGAAGAATACTGAATTTGCAGATGGTGCAGCTTTTCAATCAACCCGATCATCGAAACTTTTCTTTGGTGGTGTTGATGGATTGGATATTGTTTATCCTGATAAACTCTACACACAAAATTATTTTCCACGGCTTACCCTAACGGATTTTCAGGTTCGGAACGCCACCATTACACCGGGTGATGAGAGTCTTATCTTGAAAAATAATATTGATGTTACGGATAACATCGTTTTGAATTACGATCAGAACTTCATCGGCTTCTCGTTCACTATATTGGATTATTGGAACAAACAGAAAAGTGAATACGCTTATTTCCTCGAGAACTTTGATAAAGACTGGAACTACATTGGGCAGCAACAATTTCTAAGTCTCACCAATATTCCACCCGGCAATTATAAGCTGAACATTAACTACACAAACGAAAATGGTGATTGGGGAATTGCGCCAAAGGTAATGATGATTACGGTTACCCCACCATTTTGGAAAACAAGTTGGGCTTATGCAGCATACATTTTACTTGCCCTCTGTTTACAAGCCGGAATTGTAATTTTCATCCGTTGGCGAGCACGCGAAAAAAGAGCGATGGCAATCGATAAATTTAAAACACAACAGTTAAAAGAATTAAACGATTACAAGCTTCAGTTCTTCACCAACATCGCGCATGAATTTCGCACACCGTTAACGTTAATTCTTGGTCCTGTCGCTTCACTCCTACACAAGAGCACTGGGAGTGGCGATGAGAAACAATTGAAGACCATTTATAGCAACTCGTTGCGCCTTCAAAAACTGATTGACGAATTAATCCAATTCCGAAAAATAGAAAGTGGAAAAGATAACCTTGTTATTTCCATCATCGATCTTATTCCTTTCACACAGGAAATTATCGAATCATTTCAACAACATGCCATCGATCGCGATGTGCACCTGGAGTTTCATCCTGAACCCGATACCTTAAAATCGTATGTTGACCATAAGAAATTGGAGAAGATATTAATCAACCTAATCTCCAACGCTATTAAATACAATTCCAAGGGCGGCATGGTGAGCGTAACGCTAAAAGAATCGAAAGGCAATGCTATCTTCTCCATTCGCGATGAAGGTATTGGCATTGCTGAAGAAGATCAGAAAAAAATATTTGAAAGCTTTTATCATAACCCTGCAGATGTAGCGAGTGCAAATGGGCTTGAAGAAAGTACTGGTATTGGTCTTTCGCTTACCAAAAGTCTGGTGCAGATACATCGTGGAGAAATTCAGGTTGAAAGTAAAGTAGGTAAAGGGAGTCTGTTCAAAGTGATGATTCCCATTTCCAAAAAACACTACGTTGACTTGCCTGAAGAAAATGCCATGATGCTTTCGTCTCACCATCTTCCGGAAAAAGTATCGATGGAATTTGAAACTGATCATTACGTTTCAGACACAACGGAAACCGAAACAACTAAGTCTCAGGTAAAACACGAGTATTCTTTGTTAGTTGTCGATGATCACGCCAGCATTATTTCATTGCTCGATAATATTCTTTCCGACAAGTATGTTATTCACAAAGCGCGCAACGGAAAAAAGGCGATACAAATTCTGGAAGAAGAAAGAATTGACTTGGTGATCAGCGATGTGATTATGCCCGATATGGATGGATTAACCTTGTGCAAAAAGATAAAGGAGAATATTCAAACCAGTCATGTTCCGGTAATACTATTAACCGCCAAAGGTGAAATTGAAAATCGTATTGAAGGATTGGAAGTGGGTGCTGATTCATATATTCCCAAACCGTTTCATCCCGAACATCTTTTTATTCGCATAGAAAAATTAATTGAACGTATGGAGTTGATCCGAAAGAAATTTAAAAACTTTGCCCATCTCGAACTCACCCAACTGTCAACAGGTATTGGAGAAAAGGACGATACCTTCTTTTTAAAAATCACTCAATGCATTCAACTTCATTTAAGCGAACCGGAATTTAATGCTAATACTATTGCGGAAGAGGTAGGTATGAGCAAAGCATCATTATACAAAAAAGTAAAAACGATTACCAGTCTCACGCCACACGGATTGATTAAACAATACCGATTAAAGAAAGCAGCAGACTTGCTCCGAAACTCTAACATAAGTGTTTCAGAAGTTATTTACGAAACCGGTTTTAACAGTCGCTCCTACTTTTATAAATCGTTCAACGAAATGTTTCATTGTCATCCAAAAGATTTCGAAAGAGCAAAAGGAGCTTAGTATTTAGATTTCGACTTGTTATTCCACAAAAATTCAATTCGTGCAACAAATCACAAATCATACTCAATGATCAAAAGTCATACCTCGCAAATCTGTTTTCTGTTTCGTGATTAAAATAGCCTGTAATTAACTGATACATATCTTTAATTTAATAAGCATAAAAAAACCGGGAGTTACCCCCCGGTTTTTACCTACTCACCTTGATTTGAATTTATCCTATAACCTTCTCAAGCTCATCAATTTTCTGCTGAGCTTCAGTCTTGCCAAGTGAAAGGGCAATCTTATACAACTCTAGCGCTTCACGTCTTGTTTCTTTCTTCTTTTTAGGAGCAAACTGTGTGCGTTTCGCTACTATCTCCAACGCCTCAGCACGTTGGTAGTAGAGATCTGCTTTTTCAATTCTTGCTGCTTCGCTCATTGCACGTGCTTCAGCTTCTTTCGTTACCAATTCATTTTCTTTAACCTTAATAAATTGTTCACGCTCAGTGATCAACGAATCTTTTTCAACGACCTGAGAAATTAATGCGCCTTTCTCATCTCTTAACTTCATTCCTTCTTCCTGAAGTACAGCCATTTGTTTGTTGGCAGTCTCAAGTTCTGATTTGAGGCGTTTAATTGTTGCCAAATATCCTGACTTAGAAGAATTTGTTTTCTTCATTGATTCTTCAAGCGATGCAATTTTTGACTCGGTTGCACTTACATATTTATTGATGTTCTTCAAACGCGCGGTGTAATCCTGAACGTTTGTACCTTCTACCATGCTAAGACGCAATGCTGCACGATTCGCATCTATAGAATCTAACAATGTGCCTACTTCTTGAAGTGTTGACATCGCTTGTTGAGTAGCATTCAATTCCACTCTTAAAGAATCATTACTCGATTGTAATCTTTCTCTTTCTTGTGTTCCGCAACTCGATAGCATTGCAGCTATCACTGACATTGCGAGCATAAATTTAATTTTCATGGTTATTGTTGTTTTGGTTTGTGACTATTTTAGTTGATGTATTCCAAAGTATATGCCAGCATAGTCAAATAGCGATCTTCTAATCAGTTACTACAAGTTGACGGTTGATTATGATGGGTTATCGGTGAAAACTCTCTTTATTATTCGATTTGAGAAGTCTTCAAGTTTTGTATGCCCAAAAAGTTGTGGAGTTTTCTTCACAGTATTTGTAAACATCTCCACTACATTAAAATAACAATGCCACCCTTTGAGAGGTGGCATTGTTATAAAATTCTTATGAACAAGTGCACTATCAGTTTTTTTTCTCCTCGGCCTTCTTTTGTTTTTTGAAATAACCCTTCAAAAGAAAGTTGTGCTGGAGTGCTTCCATGTTTTCATCCAACTTAATAGAGGCAGCCTGAGTATTATCCAAAGTCTTTTTCAGTTTGTTGGCAAAGATAGTATCGGCTAACAATACTCCAACAGCATTATTGTTATTGTTGATTTTTGCAATAACCGCCTGCAGATCGTGCGACATTAGCTTGGTGTCCTTTCCAACTTGGGCGATGTTGTTTAGTGCACCCTCAAATGTAGAGACGTATGCAGTGTCAGTTAAAAGTTTATTAATCAATCCATCTCCGTTGTTGATTTTTGTGGTGGCCATGTTTAACTGTTCCGTTGCTTTATTCGTATTATCTCCAGCAGATTTTAAAGATAAAATTGCAGCTCGCAAATCAGTAGCGATTTGTCCTTCATGAAGCAGCTCACCTAATATCCCTTCTCCCCTGTTCAACTTGCCACTTAGTAATTTCAAATCATCTGTTATTGATCGCGTATTGCTACCTACTTCTTTTGCAATATTGAAAAGTTCTTGTGTATCAGTAGGCGAAAAAGAATTGATAGTATCTCCGCTCTCAATAATTTTACTGGCAACACCTGGACGAATAATTACAATCTTATTTCCAATCAATCCATCCGATCCGATAAAAGCAGTTGCATCTTTCTTGATAAACTCGTTTTGTTTGTCCTTTAAAGAAAGCGTAACAATAACTTTACCTTCAGATATGATTTGTACTTTTTTAATGGTACCAATTTTTACTCCTGATAACCAAACATTATCACCCTCCTTTAAACCTTCCACATTTTTAAAAACTGCGGAGACCATATACGTCTTGTTGAAGTAATTATTCTGGCTTCCCAAATAGAAAAGAGTAGAGAAGAAGATGACGATTCCTCCAACAATAAAGGCTCCTAATTTTATGTTTTGCTTGTATTCCTGAGTGCTCATATAGATAATATTAATAGTTGAAAAATGGGGCAAGTTCTTTATCTGCTTTTTCTTTTAATTCTTCGAAGGTTCCTTCCATCTTATTCACACCACCGAACAAGGCAATGACGCGATCTGATGTAGCGCGGGCACTACTAATATCGTGCGTGATAATGATAGATGCAGTATTGTGTTTATCGCGCATCTCTAGTATAAGTTCATTGATCTCGGCCGATGTTATCGGATCTAATCCTGCAGTAGGTTCATCATACAACATGATTTTTGGTTTAAGAATAAGTGTTCGGGCAATTCCGATCCGCTTCTTCATTCCACCAGACAATTCGGAAGGCATTTTATTTATAGAATTCTCAAGTCCTACTTCTTTTAATGCAGTCGTCACGCGTTCATCTAATTGTTCTTTGTCAAATATTTTCAGATTTCGTTTCAGTGGAAATTCAAGGTTCTCCCTAATCGTCATCGAATCGTACAATGCACTTCCTTGAAATGAAAATCCTACTTGTAACCTATATTCGTTTAATTCTTCGGGTGATAGATGCGGCACATCATAACCTAAAACGTGTATCTCACCATTGTCGGGTGTCAATAACCCAACCATGCATTTAATCAATACCGATTTACCAGAACCAGACTTACCAAGTATTACCAGATTCTCTCGTTCATATAATTCCAAGTTTACATTTTTCAAAACAACTTGCTCGCCAAAACTTTTTTCAACATTTCGAAGCTCGGCTACTTTCTTAGCAGTTGTCGGTGCATTCTTTATTTCGCTTTCCATTATCGAATCAGATTTAAAAATTGTAACATGATAAGATCAATAACGAAAATGAAAACCATTGAAACGACAACGGCAGTATTAGCTGCTTTACCTACGCCCGTTGTTCCATTACCTGCATGATAACCTGCATAACAACCGATGGTGCCAATGGCAAAGCCAAACAGCGCTGACTTGATGAGGGAAGAAAATATATCCAGATACTTTATCACAGAAGATACTTCATTAACGAACAATAAAAATCCAGTGTTATTAAAAGAGTGAACCATTATCAATGACCCCAGCAAGGCAACAGTGTCAGAATAGATAACAAGTATGGGAAGCATTACAGTTGTGGCAATTATTCGTGTAACAACCAGATAAGAAAAGGGGCGAGTTCCAGAAACTTCCATTGCATCAATCTGCTCCGTTACTTGCATACTGCCCAATTCGGCTCCAATATTAGAAGCTAATTTACCTGCACAGATAAGACCCGTAATAAGTGGGCCTAATGAACGCACTATTGCTTGCGATACTAACGAAGGTAACCATGACTCTGCGCCAAACGAAGCAAGCGAAGGCTGCGATTGTTTAGTAAACACAATGCCAGCTAAAAAAGAAGTGAACGTTATTAGCAAAACAGACTTGTAACCAATGCTATAAAACTGTTTTACAATTTCCCTACCTTCAAATGGAGGTCTAAATGCTTCTTTAAAAAATCGACCAATAAACCTTATGATTAAGGCTACTGTAAAAAGTAAATTTTTAAACTCCATTCATTCTATGTTTGCCGAACGGTAGAGAAATTTCGTGCCAGTCAAAGAATATTTAAGAATCGGCATTTGTTATAACAATTAAGAGACGTTACGAATTTTTACCCCACTTTATGTGTATATATGTCTACACATTTTAACTTTATAGCTTTCATCTCTACACCCAGTGAATTAATTTATTAGCATAGAATTTGACTGAACCGGATGACACTATGCGGATATTATTCATTTTAATTTTAATGTTCGTCTTAGAACAACATGTTTTCGCGCAGCGGAAAAAAAAAATAAAGATCGCTATCCCGAAAAATCAAATTGTGATTTTGAGAAACGTATCGTTCATAACAAAACGAGATACGGTGGTCTATTTAACCGAACAAGAGGTTAAAGATATTCGGGTGAAAGAAAATCCTGCGCTACTGACTGATCGATTTTATGATACCCTTCAAAGCCGTGCTTCTCAAACAAAGCTAACCAAAGAAATAGCTGATTTAGTTCTAAAGAAAAAAAGCAGAAAGACAAAGGTAAATGACGCTATCGAAAAAAGTGAGGATAAATTTAAACCGTTTGATGGCTTCACCATTCGAAATATTTCTTTCAAATCTGTAGATCTGTTAGAAGGTTCTGTGATTGATACCTTACAAGTTGCCACCACAAAGTTTGGAAGATTCATCAACAAGGTTCACAAAGACACACGCGCTTACATTGTAAGACAAAATTTATTATTTGAATCCGGAGATAAAGTAGACGTCTATCGTTTTGCTGATAATGAGCGTATCTTAAGACAGTTCAGAACCTTGCGAGATGCTCGCATACTCTTGCAAATCGTTAACGAGAAAAAGAAAATAGTAGATGTAGTCGTGGTTACTCAGGATGTTGCCTCGATAGGTTTTACCGGTAAATATAGTTCGCTTGACAAATTCAGGTTAGATGTATTTGATATAAATATCTTGGGAATTGCCAAGCAACTACAGATTTCTTACTTTAGAAATGGAAGAGCAAGTCCTGCCAACGGATATTCAGTAACGCTGCGCGATCCCAACATTCGAAGCACTTTTGTTCAGGGTGAAATTCAATACACGAATAATTTTGAACGACAACAAACGCGTTTATCGTTTGCACGTGATTTTTTTACGGCTGAAATCAAATATGCGGGAGGTATTGATTTATTTACCACTAGCGAGAAATTTTATTTTGAAGATAGTGACACCCTCGAAATACCCTACCGCGAAAACAATGCAGACGTATGGGTAGGTAGGTCTTTTCAATTTCAAAAAAGAGCCAATCTTATTACCTCGTTCCGTGTTAACGCCAGAGATTTTTTTCAAAAGCCTTTTGTCTCGCCCGACTCAAACTCTTTCTTTTTTGACCGCACACTTTTTCTGGGAAGTGCTACCTTAACAAAACGGAATTATATGAAGAGTTCGCTAATCCGTGGTTTTGGCAGAACAGAAGATGTTCCGATTGGTGGTTCGCTTACTGTATTAATTGGCCAAGAAATAAATCAGTTTTATGATCGAAACTATTTTGAGGTAAAGACTACAGGAGGAAAGTATCTTTTAGGGTATGGTTATTTTAGTGGTGCAATCACGTTAGGATCGTTTACAAGGAGAGGTAACTTTGAAGACGGAATTTTTACTGGGAACGCATCCTACTTTAGCGATCTGTTTAAAATAAGACGAGTAAAATCAAGACAGTTTATCAATATGAGTTATACCGTAGGTATAGATCGCGTGCTGGATAAAACCATAAGTATTGAGGGCAAGTGGTTAAACCAAAGTTTGTTTCCTCCTCTTGGTTCAGAGCGTTATACTTTTGGTGCGGAGAATGTCTATTTCATGCCTTGGTACACATACGGTTTCCGATTTGCATTTTATCATAATGTTAACGTCAATGTTTTAACAAACGACAAACATCTTTTTGAAAAGAAGAATTTCTTCACATCGGTAGGTGCGGGCATTCGGATGCTGAATGAAAATTTAGTCTTCCCTACCTTTACGTTAGACTTCAATTATTTTGTTGGCAACAGAGCATATACTGGTGATTTTAAAATCACTTTTAGTACACAACTAAAACGGCTATTCGGAAATGATCAGGTGTTCAAGCCTACAATAACCAATTTTCAGTAGTCTGATTGGTAAAGAATTTTGAAGCCCGTTGAAGATGCGCCTCATAATGTAGAGATTAATCTACATCTTTTAAATTAAAATTCACCAAATAGCTTGATTACGCTTCCCTAAAGCCATAATTCCACTCCCTTTTATTGGTAGGGTTTTTAAGCTTAATCTCTGAATTCAATGCCATGGAAGAAAAGAAAATTCTAATTGTAGATGATGAAAAGGATTTTGGTTTGTTGATGAAGACATTCTTTGCTAATAAAAGATGTCAAGTATTTATCGCCAATTCCATTGCAGAAGGATTAGCTTTATTGGAAAAGGAAAAACCCGATCATCTCTTTCTCGACAATAATCTGCCCGATGGATTAGGGTGGGGAAAGACAGAGTTTATTTTACAAAATTATCCTCTAACGCAGCTTCACTTGATTAGTGTACTCGATGTTCCGAAAACATCTTCTACTTCCTTCCGCATTCTTTATAAGCCCACGCTAACGGAAGAGATACCCAAGCTATTTGGATGGTAGAATGTTCTGATGCTGTTGGTTTGTAAAAAATTATTTTTAAACATTGACTACTCCTATGAAAGTTGATACTATCTCCATTGACGAATTACTCTCTCCCATAAAATCATATTTTCAGCATGATAACATTACACATCAGGATGTTAAAGACAAACCTCCTTTGCGCTCTGAACTATTTAGTAAAGAACAAATGGAACAACATGCGCTCCATTTGGCAAGTATTCATTCAATAAGCTATGAGCACTCCACCGAAAAACTTTTAAAACGATTAGCCGATAACGAAACCATATTGTTTCATGTTAATGAATTGCTTCAGCGAAGCATTCAGGAAAAAAAACCAATTAGCCCGGCTGGTGAATGGCTGTTGGATAATTTTTATTTAATAGAAGAAGAGATCAGAACTGGTAAACGGTATTTACCAAAAGGTTATAGCAAGGGATTACCCAAATTGAATAACGGGCCATTGGAAGGATTCCCAAGGGTCTACGACATTGCCATTGAAATAATTTCCCACAGTGATGGGCATGTAGATATCTATAGTCTTAGCAATTTTATAGCAGCTTATCAAAAAATAAATCATCTCACGTTGGGCGAATTATGGGCAATACCTATTATGATTCGACTCGCTTTGCTAGAAAACTTAAGTCGAATGGCAGCACGCATTGCTGTGGATCGGATGGATAGTACGCTTGCTCATCAATGGGCAATTAAAATGTTGGAGACAGCAGAGAAAACTCCGAAAAATTTGGTGTTGATAATAGCAGATATGGCGAGATCTAACCCGCCATTGGGCAGTGCCTTCGTGGCGGAGTTTGCGCGAAAACTACAATGGAAAGGGGCTGAACTTACTTTGCCATTAAGCTGGGTAGAACAAAATCTCTCCGGCAACACAAATACCATTAGTGCAATGGTGTTGGAAGAAAATCAAAAGCAAGCAGCTGATCAGGTGTCGGTAAGCAATAGCATAAACAGCTTGCGATATCAATCTAAAATGGATTGGCGCGAATTTGTAGAAGCAATGAGCGTGGTAGATCAGACACTTCGTAAAGATGTGAATGGAGTGTATTCTAAAATGGACTTTCATACCCGCGATCATTACCGTCATAGAGTTGAACGGATAGCAAAAGCAAGTCCTCTATCTGAGAATCAAGTAGCACAAATTGCGATTGATTTTGCTCGCGAGAATTTCAATAAAGACAATACGAATCAACGCAAGGCACACGTAGGATATTTTTTAAATGGTCCAGGAGCAAAGCTTACAGAAAAAAAAGCAGGTATACGTTTATCTTATGTTCGATCCATCAAAGAAAGATTAACTAGCATTTCGTCTGCGCTGTACATAACAGTAGCATTATTTCTTACGGTAGCGATAGCGGGTGGTATGATCATTCAAGCCTTCGTAGATGGTATCTCAATAGGTTGGTTGTTTGGCATTACATTTCTCTCGTTACTATCCGCAAGTCAATTGGCATTATCACTCAGCAACTGGTGGATCACCCTATGGATAAAACCTTCACCCTTGCCTAAACTCGATTTCTCCGTTGGCATTCCAAATGAATACCGAACAATGGTTGTAATTCCAACATTGATTGCCAACATCAAACAGGTTGAAAGATTATTGGAAGATTTAGAAGTTCGCTATCTGGCCAACCCTGATCCAAATCTTTTATTTGCGCTCCTCACCGACTTTAAAGATGCGCCTTCAGAAATAATGCCAGAGGATGAGGAACTGATTGCGTTCTCACAAAGGAGAATAGAAGAACTAAACAATCAATATGGAAAGGCAAACAACAGTACCTTTCTACTTTTCCACAGACCACGAAGATGGAATGCAGTTAATAAAGTATGGATGGGTTATGAGCGCAAGCGCGGAAAACTTTCTGAGCTTAATCAATTACTGAGAGGCAAAACAAGCGATCGATTCTCAGTGATTGTTGGAAACGAACACATATACACTACCGTAAAATATGTAATCACACTCGACACTGATACACAATTACCAAGAGATGCCGGTTGGAAATTAGTTGGGTTAATGGCGCATCCACTCAATCATCCTTTGTATGATGAGAAAAAGAGAAGAGTCATTGAAGGTTATGGAATAATACAACCTCGCATTGCTATCAGCTTACATGGTGCAACGCGCTCCGGCTTTACACTTCTTCATGAAAATGATTCAGGCATTGATCCTTATACACGCGTAACATCGGATGTCTATCAAGATATTTTTGAGGAAGGGTCTTTTATTGGAAAAGGTATTTACGATGTAGATGCTTTCGAAAAAGCGTTAAGCAATCGTTTTCCTGAGAACAGAATATTGAGTCATGATTTACTGGAAGGTTCTTACGCACGATGTGGCTTTGCTAGTGATGTTCAACTCTACGAAGAGTACCCTTCACGATATGGTGTTGACATGACCAGACGTCATCGTTGGATACGTGGCGACTGGCAAATTGCGGTTTGGTTTTTACCGTTTGTCCCAGGTGCTGATCGGCATTGGAACAAGAATTCCATCTCTGCATTATCTCGATGGAAAATCTTTGATAATCTAAGAAGAAGCATAATACCTATAGCTTTTGTATTACTTTTTCTTGCTGGCTGGACTATGTTACCTTCTCCTTGGTTCTGGACAGTTTCACTCACCATCATTATGTTGCTGCCCTCCGCAGTTACTTCGGTATGGGGCGCAATGTTTAAACCAAAAGAAGTTACCATCACCCAGCATGTTAACAATGCGATTGGCAATACTTCAAAAAGTATTCTTCAGGCTCTTTTCACTTTAGTCTGTTTGCCATACGAAGCGTATGTGAGCGCAGATGCAATTTTTCGCACGCTTTGGCGAGTCTACATTAGTCGCAAGAAATTGCTCGAGTGGAATCCTTCTGGATTTGTTCAAAAACAAAATGAGAATGTATTTTCATCATATCGCACAATGTGGATTGCTCCACTATTTTCTATTGCTGTTTTCGTTTTTTTATACTGGCAGCAATCTCCTGTTCTTTTTCTTGCTGTGCCCTTTCTATTCGTTTGGATTGTTTCACCTGCTATTGCAAGCGCATTGGGTAAACCTGTCCATGCCTCTAAGACAAAGTTAAATGGAGAACAAAATGAATACCTTCGAACACTCGCCAGAAAAACCTGGTCGTTTTTTGAAAACTTTGTTACCGCTGAAGACAATTGGTTGCCACCAGATAACTTTCAACAATACCCTATACCGGTCGTGGCGCACCGCACCTCTCCTACCAATATTGGTCTTTCGCTTTTAGCGAATCTTACTGCACACGATTTTGGGTACGCTACTACCTCACAACTGATTGAACGCACAACGGAAACGTTTAACACACTCGAAAAACTGGATCGACATGAAGGGCATTTTTATAATTGGTATGATACTCAAACATTACAAACTCTCCGTCCAAGATATATTTCTACGGTAGATAGCGGAAACCTGGCCGGTCACTTATTAACTCTTCGACAAGGATTACTGGCATTACCAAATCAAAAAATATCTGGATCTGTTTTCTTAGAAGGACTACACGATACCTTGCGATTGGCGTTGGATAGTATTCCGAATCAAGACTCAACCATAAGACCGGTCCTTCAGAAAATATACACCGAGGATTACGCAAATGTTCAAACACTTCCCACACTTAAAAAATATTTCGAACACATCTTACATCAATATCGTGACGTTGTGTCCACCGATTCGGTTGGCATAACCCACTATGAAAAAAGTGATTGGATAATTTCTTTCGAACGCCATTTAGAATTATTAAGAGAAGAGTTAGCCATTTTTTCACCATGGTTAGATGATTCCGGCATTCCTGAAAAATTCGTGGAATGGAAAAGACTCTCAAATATTCCAACCCTCATTGAGCTTGCAGGAATGGATCGGAATATACTTCCGGAACTTTCGCAATACCTAAGTGTTGAAAATACCGTAGAAGAAAATCAATGGCTGGCGGGTGTTGAGCAAAATATTCGTGAAGCAAGCAAACGGGCAAGAGAACGCATTTTAGTTTTACAAAATCTGGCTTCCGCGTGTTTGCAGTTTGCTGATATGGAATACGAATTCCTATATGACAAATCGCAGCGATTGCTCGCCATTGGATACAATGTAGATGAACATCATCGTGATTCTAGCTATTATGATTTACTGGCATCTGAAGCGAGACTCAGTTCATTTGTCGCCATTGCACAAGGTAAACTTCCACAGGAAAGTTGGTTTGCGTTAGGAAGAAGACTTACCACTGCCGATAACACCCCTGTTCTTCTATCATGGAGTGGTTCTATGTTTGAGTATTTGATGCCGTTACTTGTTATGCCTACTTACGAAAACACATTGCTAGATGAAATGTGTATTGGAACGGTAAAAAAACAAATTGAATATGGAGAAGAACAAGACGTTCCGTGGGGAATTTCTGAATCTTGTTACAACGTAGTGGATGCTCATCTCACGTATCAATACAAAGCCTTTGGAGTTCCGGGGCTGGGCTTCAAACGTGGCCTTGGTCAGGATCTTGTGATTGCTCCGTACGCAACCATTATGGGGTTAATGGTTGATCCGTTAGCGGCATTTTCTAATCTTCAACGAATGAAGGCAAAGGGCTTTGAAGGTAGGTATGGTTTCTATGAGGCTGTTGATTACACTCCCGTTCGATTATCGAGAGGTCAGGCATTTGCAGTGATACAAACTTTTATGGCGCACCATCAAGGTATGAGTCTTCTTTCAATAGCATATCTATTGCTCGATAAACCGATGCAAAAACGTTTTGAAGCTGATACACAATTTCAAACAGCACTTTTATTATTGCAAGAGCGGGTTCCAAAGTCAACTGGTTTTTATTCTGGTTCTGATGTTGAGAATGTACCGCGTGTTTTGCCGGCCGCAGAAATCAGAGTTATTCAAACTGCAAATACACCGATTCCAGAAATTCAACTATTATCCAACGGCCGATATCATGTTATGCTTACCAACGCGGGTGGTGGTTACAGCCGATGGAAAGACATTGCCATTAATCGTTGGCGCGAAGACAGCACATGCGATGATTGGGGAACGTTTTGTTTCATTCGCGATACTGACAAGAATGAATATTGGTCAACCACACATCAACCCACGCTGGCAGAAGCCGGACATTATGAAGCTATATTCTCACAAGACCGTGCAGAATTTAGAAGACGTGACGGTGAAATAGAATCGTACAGTACCATCATTGTATCGCCTGAAGATGATGTTGAAGTAAGGCGAGTACAACTCACTAATCATTCTAAAACGGATAGAAATTTAGAGATTACCAGCTATGGTGAAATCGTTCTAGCATTGCCGGCAGCAGATGATTCTCATCCCGCCTTCAGCAATTTGTTTGTCCAAACCGAAATTCATTCCAATCAACACGCCATTGTATGTACGAGACGATCGCGCTCAAAAGATGAGCGGCCACCTTGGATGTTTCATTTAATGAAAATCGATGGCGTGCAGACATCAGAGGTTTCATATGAAACAGATCGGAATAAATTTATTGGAAGAGGAAACACAATTCATACTCCACATGTTATCGTGGAAGGTGAATCACTTTCTGGTTCACAAGGTTCTGTATTAGATCCCATTGCTTCAATACAACACAGAATAAAATTAGAGTCTGGAGAATCTGTAACGATTGACATGGTTACTGGTATTGCAGACACGCGAGAAATCAATCAAAGCTTGATCGATAAATATCAGGATCGTCATCTTCGCGATAGAGCTTTTGAATTATCACTAACACACAGCCAGGTTGCACTGCGACAATTAGGCGCAACAGAATCAGACGTGCAAGTCTACGGAAAGCTAGCGAGCTCTATTTTGTATCTTAATCCAGTTTTCCGCGCACCGGCCAACATTCTGATGAGAAATCAGCGTGGACAGTCTGCCCTATGGAGTTATTCCATCTCTGGTGATTTACCTATCCTCTTGCTTCACGTTTCCGATACCGAAAATATTACGCTTGTTAAACAACTTATCAAAGCGCAAGCGTACTGGCAAAGCAAAGGACTTTATGTGGATCTGGTTATACTCAACGAAGATCCGAGTGGCTACCGCCAAGTGCTTCAGGAACAAATTCAAAGTCTTATTGCGAGCACACACGTAAACACGTCTGAAAAACAAGGAAAAATAGTAGTGAGACCTGCCGATCAGCTTCCGGCAGAAGATCGGGTTTTACTTCAAACGGTTGCGCGTGTTATTATTTCAGATACAAAGGGAACATTGTCCGATCAGGTGAACAAACGCATTACCGAAAAAGCAATCAGTACAAAATTAATTCCTGCTAAATCTGCATCGGTGGTAAATCAAAAAGCAGTTGCTCAACGTGATCTTCAATTTTATAATGGCCTCGGAGGTTTTTCGCCAGATGGAAAGGAGTATATCATTACAACGAAAGAAAATAATAGAACTCCGTTGCCTTGGTCAAATGTAATAGCTAATCCACACTTTGGAACAGTAGTATCCGAAAGCGGTTCATCGTATACCTGGTTTGAAAACGCGCATGAATACAGACTTACTCCATGGAAGAATGATCCCGTATCGGATGGTGGTGGTGAAGTGTTTTACATACGCGATGAAGAGACAGGCTATTACTGGTCACCGATGGCATTACCTTCAAGAGGGCAGTCACCGTATGTAACACGTCATGGATTTGGTTACAGCATTTTCGAACATCAAGAAGATGGAATTCGCACGGACGTGTGCATGTATACGGATATTGAAGCGCCCATTAAATTTATTGTAATCACTGTTCGCAATCAATCAGATCGCACGCGCAAACTTTCAGCGACAGGTTATATTGAATGGATATTAGGTACTATTCCATCAAAATCGGTGATGCATGTTGTAACCGAATTAGACGCAACCAGTGGAGCACTCATTGCGAAAAATGTTTTCAACACGGAGTTTCAAAACTGTGTAGCATTCTTTGATGTTGATGACCCTAATTATCATTATACTACAGATCGTTCGGAATTCATAGGACGGAATGGTACGCTTCAACACCCCGAAGCAATGAACTACGCACAACTCTCCGGAAAAGCTGGTGCCGGTATGGATGCGTGTGCCGCGATACAAATACCTTTTGAATTAGAAAATGGCAAAGAGCGAAAGCTGATTTTTAAAATTGGTGCCGGAAAAGATTTACGTGACGCTGTTGATACAGTTCACCGCTTTCAGGGAAGTCAGGCTGCTACAAAAGCATTGCAACAAGTACATGAATTCTGGGAAAAGACATTGGGTAATGTGCAGGTAGAGACACCTGATCCTTCCATCAATTTGTTATCGAATGGCTGGTTACTGTATCAAGTCCTATCTTGCAGACTGTGGGGACGCAGTGGGTTTTATCAATCAGGCGGAGCGTTTGGTTTCCGAGATCAGCTTCAGGATGTTATTTCACTTACGCATACCTTACCACAGGTAACACGCAAACAAATTTTATCATCTGCTTCGCGTCAATTTGTTGAAGGCGATGTGCAACACTGGTGGCATCCGCCAATGGGTCGTGGCGTACGAACCATGTGCTCAGATGATTTTCTCTGGTTGCCTTTTGTAACAAGTCGTTATATCAATCTAACCGGTGACGTAGCTATTCTGGATCAATCCATTCCTTTTTTACAAGGAAGAAGACTAAATGTTGATGAAGAATCATACTATGATTTACCAATAATATCAGATCGGCATGCAACACTGTATGACCATTGCAAGCAAGCGATTGAACACGGCCTCCGTTTTGGTGAGCATGGTTTGCCGCTCATCGGCTCTGGCGATTGGAATGACGGCATGAACATGGTGGGTATTCATGGAAAAGGGGAAAGCATCTGGCTTGCGTTCTTCTTGTATGATGTGCTAAATCGTTTTAATAAAATAGCAACACTTCGTGGTGATGCCGCCTTCGTATTGAAATGCGATAAGCAAGCGAAGAAGTTGAAGAAGAACATTCAAACGCATGGATGGGATGGTGATTGGTATTTACGCGCATACTTCGATGATGGCACACCGATCGGCTCATCTAAAAATACAGAATGTAGAATCGATGCTATCGCGCAAAGTTGGTCTGTATTATCAGATGGAGGGGAAACGCAACGTTCGCTCCAGGCCATGCAATCAGCCAATCAATATTTAATTAACAGAGAGAAAGGATTGATTCAACTACTCGAGCCACCGTTCGATAAAACGGATTTAGACCCAGGTTACATTAAAGGATATGTACCCGGTGTTCGAGAGAACGGTGGACAATACACACACGCTGCCATCTGGATGGTAATGGCCTTTGCAAAACTAAAAGATCGGGAGAAGACCAGCGAACTTTTAAACCTGATCAATCCCATCAATCACGCACAAAATGCTGAAGATGTTGCAATCTATAAATCAGAACCCTATGTAATGGCCGCTGATGTCTATGGTGTCGCACCACACATCGGAAGAGGCGGTTGGACCTGGTACACAGGATCAGCCGGTTGGATGTATCAACTCATTCTGGAATCCTTCCTCGGCATAAGACGTGAAGGCGATACCTTGCGATTCGAACCGTGTGTTCCAAAAGCATGGAAATCGTTTAAGATTAAATACACATTCAAGGAAACGTCATATTTCATTGAAATACATCAGGAAGAAATTTCTCGAATACCTCAGCTTATTTTAGATGATGTTATTCAAGATGAAATTACCCTTCAGTTAATTGATGATAAGGTTGACCATCGTGTAGTGCTTAACCTAAACATCGATGCAGGAGTAGCCTCAGAAAATGCTGTGACTAATAGTGTGGATAATGTGTAGAGAAAATTCCCACGAACACGCTGTTTCTGACACGCCACGCGTTGGTATGATTTTCGAAATGCACCGTAGTGGGTTAAAT
>JBKJOF010000002.1:0-23212 GCA_046595655.1 Chryseolinea sp.
CCAAAATCAAAGGGTTCAGAGCCAATTTAAGAGGCGTTACAGATGTTAAATTCTTCCTGTTCAGACTTGAAAAATTGTTCTCTTAAACCTTTACTCCCCAGAAAATGAATGTGACCCAAAAGAAGCAACTACTGTTGGGAATTTTTGAACGGTGAAGAATTGAAACCTCTATTGCTCGAAGTTCGATGCTTCTGACATAGACTCCGAAGCTGCAGACTTTATTTCGTCCTTAATTCTTTAATCGTACACCTTCATCGCACCCAGAACAGTTTGCATGCTTTCTTTAGGCCCAATCCAATTTTCGATATTTTGTTTAATCATTTCGATCATCTCTCTCACCACTTCTTTTCTATATCCGAATTTGATTGCAAATATTTCGCAAAGCCTTAGCTCTTCATTATGAATATTTTTATCAACCGACATCATGTGAACCAGATCGTATAGCTGAAAAAATTTGACTTCTTCATTGTGAGGCGCTTGAAAACGAACTTTGGACTTGTCTTCCTGAATTTCTTTTAACTCGGAGCGTGAAATATTATTGCGCATCGCTGCGTACTCCAATAGCCGTTGTTCTTCGTCACCAAATCCTCCATCTACAGCAGCAATCTCAATAAGGTTTCGCATGTGGCTCTTTGCGGTGGCCTTTCCTTGTTTGAAGAGATTTATAATCGTTTCAAAATTCATAATGAAACTGGTTTTCGGTTTACAGGTTAACGAAAATAAACCTTATCTTTTTTAACTACTAGTGGTTTTCGTTCAACAGTAGAAACCGATCTTTTTTTGTGCGTACCAATCTAGCGCAATATGCCCTTCATTATCAAAAGAAAAGACGATCCAATATTCTTTAGGATTACTTTTTGATTGTATTTGAGAAAGTCAATCTCCTCCCTAAGTAATGGGTTTTTGTGCTGATAATTATCAGTTGCTTTCATGACGAACTCTTCAACACTTTAGGTAGGTAGTTCCGTTTTAATTTCCGTCAATTTTGCCATCCTCGAATAATTTTAGCTGAAGTGGTTAAGAGATACTTTCGAAGCTTTGTTGTCATGTATTAAAAAAATCACATCATTATGATGAAACGAATTTACATTATTGGATCCGGAGCAATCGGAAAAGCATTAGCCGTGTTTCTTGCGCTTGAAAATAAAAAGGTGACTCTGATAAGAGGTAGCATCGATAACCAGCCAATGTATAAAGAGAGTACCGCTTTGTGAAGAAACAACGAAGCCTGTGGAAAATAGATCGGAATGTCTATTATAAAATATTAACCTCATCCGATAGTGCCCATGCCATAACTTTTCTACCTTTCATTCCAACAATAAACCCTTTAGTATGAAAAAACTATTTACCGTTGCCGCCCTGCTGTTTACGATGCAAGGTTTTTGTCAAGGTCAATTCCAGAAGGAATCTGCTGGATCGATCTCTTTTGTTTCCGGACATGTTATGCAACTTGCACAGGCCATTCCTGCAGATAAGTATTCATGGTCTCCCCAACCTGGAGTGCGCAGCGTAGCACAAGTTTGTGCGCACATCATCTCGGCAAATTATTTCTTCGCCTCTAAACTCGGTGCAAAAATTCCCGATGGCGTTAACATGGAGACACTGGAAAAAGATTTGAAAACTAAAGACGCCATTGCAGCCGAACTGAAACGCTCGTATGAAATAGCGACTAACGCCATTAAGAATACGCAGGACGCATCGCTTGGTAACAAGGTTGAGTTTCCGTTTCCAGGTGAGTACACTAACATGTCTGCCATCCTGATTATGCTCGGTCATTCAAACGAACACCTGGGACAATTAATCACCTATGCAAGAACCAATGGAATTAAGCCTCCCTGGAGCGAGTAACATTATTCTTTCTCCGTCAGAGTTTCAGTCCGAGCAGACTCTGACGGATTATTAAATGTACGACCTTGAGGGCAGCCTGCAGAATGCTAACTCGTTACCACAAACGAGCAGAGATATTTGCTATCTCTTGCTACTTTTGTTAGTAGCGTGAATTAAGTCTCATATGAACTTGTACTCACTTCATAATATGTAGCCCAACGTTTGATTCAGAGTTCCTTCATCACAGCAACACTAAATAAAACGATTAACGAAATATGCACAAACGCCATTTGCCTACGCGTAATTGAATGTTTAAAGTGTTGATCTTATCTAAATATTACATACACGAAAGAAACAAAAGTCAATTGACAGTCAACCCATAAATGCATCAACAATTCGAAAAAGAATGTGGGGATAATCGCTTTGTCATCATTCACTTACAAGAAATGAATTACACTTAACATGCGGGAGGTTTGTAAACATAGTGTTCTTAATCTAAACACATTAGGCACTAGCCACGTCACATTCTTTTTGAATGAGAATAATCCTACTTCTGCAATGATCCATTCAAGCTTCCTCATTGAATCAACTCTAAGCAATTTAGTTTTATATAAAATAAAGTCGCCCATGAAAGTCAGTTCTCCCACAGTCAGCATGCATCATAGGAGGCTGAACCCGTGGATTCTTTTCCGGATATTGATTATTATTTTTTGCATCCTCATGATATGCTTTGGTGTAGTGGGCGCGGCTGCTGCACAAACCAGTTTGAAGATACCCAAAAAAGGAGAATTTAAACTGGATAAGGATACCCTCGTTCTGGACGAATTAATAATTGGCGATTCGGCTAAGATTGTTCTTACAAGACCGACTGCAATGATTAAGGTTCGTCATTTGGTATTCGGGGTTAACGTTAGAATTATGGGTATGGGTGAAAAGGGCACGAATGGGAAAAATGGCCGGACTGCCGCACAGCCCGAGGGTGTGTGTAAGCCGGGAAGGCCCGGAGAGCCTGCCAAGAACGGAACACCAGGTGTTGCCGGAAAGGATTTTACGCTTGAAGTCGAACAATTGACAATAGAATCCAGCATGGTAATCATTAATCTAGCAGGAGGAAATGGAGGCGATGGCGGAACAGGAGGCGAAGGCAGTCAGGGTAGCAACAGCACCTCTACTTGTATTGCCAATGGTGGCAATGGTGGTAATGGTGGTAACGGTGGTGATGGTGGCCGCGGAGGAAACCTTACCTTAATAATTCGTTCTCATGGCCTAAAAGAGTTAGTAACTAAGTTCAATCTATATAATCGTGGTGGATACAGAGGTGTTGGCGGAGACGGTGGCATTGCTGGTTTACGCGGCCATGGAGCCGCGAAAGAATCCAAAGCTGGCCTGGCGGGAAAAGTTGGAACTCAGGGCAATCCAGGGATTGATGGTAAACCTCTTTTTTATTCCATATCACCGGCCAATAATTCAGGAGCTACACCAGCAAATGGTAAGTAAAGCATAGACTAAAATTATTTTTTCTTTTTTAAGTATCATCTCTTAACGCCCTGATAAGGCACGCTCGCTTGTTGAATGGTTAGGTTGTAATCCTGAAATCCTTCATCCTGATGTGAATTATTTTCTTCGCTTATCCTCAGGATACTTTTATGTTGTTCATTCATTGAAACCTCCGATACTGATCAAGGGTGTAGAGTCAACTAAATCCGCGCTTCTGCATTTTCTCAATAGCTACGCCTAGCACTACAAAACGCGCTAACACAAAACTAAAATGATGATGCCCACCTGTTAACGGGCATCATCACCAGCCTCTCTTCTACTGCTTATTATCAAGGTATTCTTCCAGGTTGGTAAGACCCCCTGTAAACCCTTCTTCAAAACCCATATCGAGTATCTTTTCAACGGCATTTTCGGTTTTTGAAGCCATTACAATTTTCATATCGGTTCCCGCGCCTGAGGCTCTGAATTCAATCTTCCAGTGCGCTTGGGGGAGTTCTGCATTTACAAAACCTTTTTCATCTGTAAAGGAATCAATTCCTTCTATGCTTTTTGGTTCGTGTATTTTGGTATACTGAAATTTTGCATAATGCCTTTCATTCTCTGGCCCAACCATTGCATACTGCCATGAACCGTTTTCTTGGAGCTCGAGCTTGCTCGTTTCAGCTTTCCAAGGCTTGGGTGCCCACCATTGATCCAGTATATCTTTTTTCGTCCAAGCTTGCCAAACAGCTTCCGGCTTGGCATTGAGGTGTTTGGTGATGGTTATCTTTTTGTTCGCCAAATCCCTATCGAATTTTACTTCTGTTGTTGCTACCATAAATAAGAGTTTAAAAGTTTAACTATATAATTATGAAATAAGATACACCAATACCGCATGCTTTAAGCTGAGCAAGGGACTAGTGAAAGATATGAGGGATATAAGTGCTTTTAACCCGATTGATGGAGAAGACCAAATTCAAAAATTCTTTAGGATTCACTCCACATGAGGTCTAACTCGCATTTTAATTTACGATTAAGGCTTGTGACGCGTAATAAGTTATTCCATGCTTACATCGGAATCTATTGCTTACTAATGCAGAATTTTCTTGAGTGCACTCCATTAGATTTATGAAGACAGAATCTACCAATTTCCCATTGAGAAAAGTCCAGCACGGTATGATATGTTGCAACTCACCTGATGGATGTCACGCATAACTGTTCAATAACGCTTTGAGATTATCCAGTGTGTCAGCTTCTTGCACGGGTTTATCTTTTCTCCAACGCAGCATCCGTGGAAATCGAACTGCAATACCGGATTTATGTCGTGCTGATGCATTGATGCCTTCAAATCCAATTTCAAAAACCAATTGCGGTTTTACATTCCGCACTGGACCAAATTTCTCAATCGTATTTTGTTTTATAAAATAATCTACCTTTCTAATCTCTTCATCGGTTAAGCCTGAATATGCTTTTGCAAAAGGAACAAGTTTATCAGCGTCCCAAACCGCGAAGGTGTAATCTGAATAAAATTCTGTCCTTCTTCCATGTCCTTTTTGCGCATAGATTAAAACAGCATCGACACTCAGTGGATTAATTTTCCATTTCCACCAGTCGCCTTTTTTTCGTCCGGTTTGATAAGTGGCTGCCTTACGTTTTATCATAAAACCTTCTGCAACATTAGCGCGGGAAAGTTGATGCAAGCTTTTCAATTCTTCCCATGAACTAAACTCAAGCAACTGCGATAACTTGAATACATTCGGTTCATTAATTTGCTGGTGTAATTGTTCTAATTCTACTCTTCTGTTCTTTTGACTCTCTTTTCGCAAATCCTTATAATTCAACTCCAGAAGATCATATGCAATGAAAGCCACCGGTGCTTCTTCTAAAATTTTCTTTGATATATTTTTTCTGCCGATGCGAGTTTGTAAAACATTAAAAGGCATGGGTTTTCCATCGATGAAACAAACAATTTCACCATCGAGTACCGTGCCATCTGGAAGGAAATTTGAAAAGACATTTAACTCGGGAAACTTTTCGGTCACCAACTCCTCACCTCTCGACCAAATGTACAGTTCGTTATTTCGGAAAATGATTTGAGCGCGAATGCCATCCCATTTCCATTCGGCAAACCAATCATCATGATTGCCTAATGTATCTACTATTCCATCTATGGCGTAAGCAAGGTAAATCGGATACGGTTTTGAAAACTGATCGTTTACATTTTCACCCAGAATCAATTCCTTAAACGTAGTGGTGAACGGATCCCAAGTTCCCATAACGCGATGCGTAATCAATGCAGGATCTTGTTGGATCGACTCACTCACAGCACGTACGACCAATGTTTGCGAAACACCAATGCGAAAGCTACCCATGATCAATTTATTAAACACGAAAACTTCATGAGGCGAAAAATTCTGCCATGCGTCCAGAATAAATTGTTTTTTTTCTTCATCCGAAGCTTTTTTTATTCCTGCTAACGCGCGAAACCATTCACTCAGTGTTTTATCGGAGGTTGACGAACCCGCGGGCAGAAGAAGAGAAATCGTTTCGGCCATGTCGCCTACGCTATTATAACTCTCCCTATAAAGCCACTCCGGAATGTTAGCTTTCTCTAATGCCCATGCATGGATTTGCGCTGTCTTGAAATTTCGAGGTGGTCGTCTTCCGGTAAACAAAGCCAGCGCCCAAAGCTTATCCTCTTCTGGTGCGGTCAGAAAATACACTTTCAGCAACGCCACTTTTTCATTTGTTTTAGTCGTGCGATCCAGATCCAAAAAAAGTTGTGTAAACTGTTTCATATTATGCGTTGTCCGTTACAGCTTCTTCTTCATTACCATACTGTGTTCTTACTTCTGCTGCTTCAATACCTTGTTCGTTCAACCACCGCGCATAGGTATCGGTGTAGCCATGGGTTACGAATACTTTCTCTGCACCCGTTTCTTTTACAACTGCATTGAGGTCATTCCAATCAACATGATCGGATAAAACAAATCCGCGATCTACTGATCTTCGATTTTTTGCTCCGCGCACGGCCATCCATCCGGAACAATAACCGGTTGAGTACGCCCCAAATTTTTTCATCCAAGGAGTATGCAGAGACGAAGGCGTGGCCAGAATCAATGCTCCCCGATACAATTTTTTATCGATCGCATTTGTTACCAAGGAAATATGCGGAAGATCAAAACCAGCCTCTCGTAATTTTTCGTTCACATTATAGATAGCGCCATGCGCAAATACCGGGTTATCAAAAGGCTGAAGATTTTTGATAAGACGCTGCATCTTACCCAAGGCATATCCCATCAATACGCTTGCTTTACCTTGCGCATGATTTTGCATCCACCATTCTTTAATATCCAACATCACGTCCGCCTGGTCTGGCCATTTATAAATCGGCAATCCAAACGTTGACTCTGTGATAAAAGTGTTGCATTTAAGCGCTTCAAAGGGAGTAGAAAAATGATCGTCTTGTACTTTATAATCTCCACTGACCACCCACACTTCACCGTTGTATTCGACTCGTATTTGTGAAGACCCAATGACGTGTCCGGCAGGATGAAGGGAAAAGTGAACACCATTGATTGAAACTCTTTCCCCATAGGCAACGGTCTGTAATGAAATATCTTCTCCAAGCCTGAGCCGCAAAATGCTCTCGGAATCTTTGTGCGCGAGGTAATGCCGACAACCAGGCTTTGCATGATCACTATGAGCATGTGTAAGGATAGCAAAATCAACCGGTTTCCACGGATCAATATGAACATCAGCCCCTGGACAATAAATACTAGTGGACGTAAATTGTAAAAGCGAATTCTTAGTCATTGCGTTTTGCGTTTCATTTAATCGTTCCCCATAATGTATCAAAAGTAATTAGACCTGTTATTCATAAAACTTCTGACACACGTTGCAATAAAATGTTCTTCGATTGGTGCTGCCCATGTATTTCTTAACAATGGCGTGACCATCACGCGGACACGTTTTTTTTGTGTGCGCCAGCCAATGTTTTTTCAGTGTAAACGCTTTCTTCCATTCCAGAAATTGAAAGCTGTAACGAACAACCTCACTTATCATTAACTTTCTTTTCGCCAACGGTAGCTTTCCGATCAAACTTCCAGGATGTACTTTAATCCTGAATAACACTTCGTTTTTAATAATGTTTCCCGCACCCGAAAATATTTGCTGATCGAGTAAGACATCGCATACCAACGCTGTGGGTTTTTTCTTTATTTTTTGCAATGCCTGTTTTTCATCCCAATGTTTGTTCATCACATCTGAAGTCCAATCGTAAACTTCATCGAGATTCTCCTCCAGAATAGAAATGGAACAGGCGTAAAAGTTTAGCACCCTACCTTTTGAAAAACTCAACCTGAGGCGCGGAATAGTTCCTTCCTTATCTTCATTGATGCGATACGAGCCAAACAGTAGGAAATGAATGCGAATAGTAAAGTCTTTAAAACAAATCAGAAAGTGTTTTCCCCAACTTTTAAAGTCAATTATCCGAGCTGAGGTAAGACGAGCGAAATCAATCTTCTTACTGTTGCCCTCTGCCATCACTATCTTTTGGCCAACAAAAGATTGAACTGCTTCTTTTAAAATTACAATGGATGGTCCTTCCGGCATGCGTTAATACTTTGTTCAGGTAAGACAAAACCAATACCGAATTTTTCGCACGACATCCGCGATGGGGAATTTTCAAATCAGTTGTATCAAATGCTGAGCGTTGTTGAACGCTTCACCAATGGTGTTATTGAAATATACATATACATCACGATGGAGCAGCCAGTTTCTGATCATGCTAGCATATGATGTGAGCACTTCATTTGGGTAGGTTCCCCTGTAATTACCTTGCTGTCCGTGAAATCGCAAATACACAGGATCACCGGCAAGTTGCCATGGCGTTTTAGAACTTGACATGTCATGCACTACAACCGATACATTCAAATCCTTCAACTTGTTTAAGATAGGAGTATGATGATACCAGCTACTGTCGCGGAACTCCACGCTAATTCTCCATTTAGGATTAACATTTAAGCTGATGAGATACCTTAACATCTCTTCTAGCTGTTCGCTTCGTTCTGCTTTTATGCTAGCCGGAAATTGTGCCAGCAAACAGCCTTTCTTTTTGTTGATACCTTTGCACGCCTCCATGAAGGTTTCAATATCACGGGTTTGATAAGACAATCCCTTGTTGTGAATAATGACTCGCGGAAGCTTACAAGTAAATTGAAAATCTTCACTTACTTCGGACGACCACTTCTCAAAAGTGGATTGCCGTGGGATTTTATAAAAGGTGCTGTTTATTTCAATTGTATTAAATAGAGAGCTATAATATTCCAATCTCGTTCGCGATTGGAATGCTAATGGAAAATCTTTCTTTGGGCCGGGCAGAACAATTCCACTCGTGCCGATTCTTAACAAGCCACTCATTTCAATTTAATATTCTGTGCAGTCATAATGAAAAGCATTTTAACTATGCATCATTGCAATAACTTGTGTGCCAGGATATTTTAATGTAGTGCGATTAGTAACAAGGAATGTAAAGGGTCACTGAACGCATTGTCTTTCTTCATACAGTTTCAAGAAGAGACGTTTCAACACATCTATCACAGTTGCAGAGCGCAAAGAAGTGTCACAAAATATTCAACGATGAACCTGATCTACACATTGAAAGAAACAGAATAAAACAAATCAGTTTGGGGAAATTCTTATTCAGTGTGTAATAAAATCAACGGTGAGACATTGTCCAATTACAACTTCAATTGCCATTTACCTTATTCTTGTAAACTAGATTTGTTTGCGACTCAGCTATAACGGATTAGGCATGGATTTAGCCATGAGCGGCATGAAGCGGGATTGTTCAACGATCCCTAAATAATTTACTTAATCTTAAGTCATTTTATCACCATAGTATTATGATGGAGCATTTAAAATCATTTGGCAGTTTGATCAAGCAGACCTTTATAAAATGGAAGGAAAAAGATCCGTTCAACAACAGTATTTTAATTGCTTACTATACCATCTTCTCCCTGCCGGGTCTACTCGTAATCATTATTAATATTGGCGGATATTTTTACGATCAAAAGCAGATTACCACACAACTCACTAGTCAGATTCAGTCAACGATCGGTGGCGATACTGCGCATGATATTGAAGCGATCATTGCCAAGGCCAGTGAAAGCAAAGGCACTGTGCTTTCGTCCATCCTTGGAATTGCTACACTCCTGTTTGGAGCTACTGGTGTTTTTTATCAGGTGCAACAAATGTTTAATAAAATTTGGGAGGTTAAACCAAAAGTCAAAACAAAACAAAAGATTCTTGAGCTGCTTCGAGATCGCCTATTTTCGTTTGGTCTAATTCTCGTAATTGGCTTTTTGTTGCTCGTATCGTTAGCCTTATCGGCTGGCTTGAGTGCTTTCAGCGATTGGGTTTCTGCTCGAATGTCGATAGGCGTAACATTGCTATTTGGAATTCTTGACTTTGGTGTGTCGCTTGCCGTCATAAGTTTCCTATTTGCTGCCATGTATAAATTTTTACCCGATGCAAAAATTTCATGGAGGGATGTATGGCCAGGTGCAATATTAACAGGGGTTTTATTTGTGCTCGCCAAGTTTGCCTTGGGAATTTACTTTGGAAAAAGCGAACCGGGCTCTATGTATGGAGCTGCAGGATCTATTATTTTAATTATGCTCTGGGTTTCTTATTCCGGTTTGATTGTCTTATTCGGAGCAGAGTTCACGCATCAATATATGGCATCCAAAGGAAAGGAAGTTGAACCGACCTCTGTAGCTGTTAGTGCTTAAAAATATTATTATGACATCACGAAAGAAAAAGCTCACTATCATTTTTGGCTCCATTCTAATTTTACTTGTGATCATCCGGTTAATATTGCCCTACGTGGTATTGCGACTCGTGAATGATCGTTTAACGAAAATAAAAGGATACTATGGGCACGTGGTCGATATTGATATCGCACTTATACGAGGTGCTTATCAACTCGATAGCATTTACCTAAACAAAGTAGATACGATCACCAACAAACAGACTGCATTTTTTTCTGCTTCCATAATTGATTTGTCAGTCGAGTGGAGAGCATTATTCAAAGGCTCTATTGTGGGTGAAGTCATTATGGAAAAGCCGATGATTACGTTCACCAAGGACAAAGTAGAACCAAAATCGGTGCGCAAAGATTCCAGCAGCTTCAAGGATTTGAAAGATGATCTTATGCCGTTGCAAATAAATCGTGTTGAAATAAATCAAGGAATAATCAAATATCGGGATGAGCTATCCAAACCTAAAGTTGACATCGCATTAACCAACGCATACGCACTGGCTCTAAATCTTCGAAACAGTTATGATTCTACTACGCTGTTGCCAGCGTCACTAAACGCCACCGCTGATATATATGAAGGTACGCTTAGTTTAAATGTGAAGCTCAATCCATTGGCAAAGGATCCGACATTCGATCTGAATGCTGAAATCAAGAATACCAACTTGGTGAAACTAAACGAGTTTTTTCAAGCGTACGCAAAAATTGATGTGAACAAGGGGAATTTCGGTTTGTATGCAGAAGTTGCCGCGAAGGAAGGAAAATTTAAAGGCTACGTTAAGCCGTTGATAAAGGATCTGGATATTTTGGGCAAAGAAGATCGGGATGACAATATATTAAGAAAAGTTTGGGAAGGGATGGCAGGATTCGTTGGTGAAGTATTTCAAAATCAATCCAAAGATCAGGTAGCAACAAAAATTCCCTTTGAAGGCTCGTTGAAAAATCCCGATACCGACACTTGGGAAGCAATCGTTCAGATATTACAAAACGCATTTGTTAGTGCTATCCAACCTTCCATTGATCAGGAGATCAATATCCATACTGTAGACGTGGCGAAAAAAGAAAAGAAAACCTTTTTACAAAAGATATTTGGTAAAAAGGACAAAGACGAGAAACAGAAAAAATAACATTGAACATAAGATTTCGATGTTGAGCTAAAGCACTTCCTTATGATTTTGATACTCATCATTGCATTTATAATCATCACTGCCATTATAATAACTCCTATTATTATTAAGGCCATACTCAATACTGCTCTTGGAAAAATGGACGGTTATAAAGGCCACGTAGCGGAACTTGATCTTCATCTTTTAAAAAGCAAAATCAGTCTGCGGAACATGACTATACGTGCCGTTGCAGATTCTGAACCAGAGCAGCCTTTACTCCATTTACCGGTCGTTACGATTCTCTTCAAATGGAAACTACTCCTCAGAAGAATCATAGACCTGCATATAATTTTGGACAAACCCCAAATGCATTTTGTTGCGAAAGAAACTGAACCAGTTCAGGCTGAGGATTCAACCATTGTTCAAGAGCTGCCAAGCCTGAAGAATTCGATTGAAAAATTAATGTCATTTAAAATGAATGTTGAAGTTATTGAGGGCGAAATCCAGTATACCAATCCACACCTTCACCCTGGATGGACTGCAACGCTTCGAAAATTTAACTTAACGATTGTTGACTTTAGTAATCGTTCTATACTAAGCGAATCATGCCGCGTGAGAAGTACGTGTGATCTGTATGAGGGTACTGCACAAATCAACGTTATGGTTCGTCCTCTTGAGCCGAACCTTACGCTCGATTTAGATATGGAACTGAAATCTGTGAACTTGGTGTTGCTTAATGATCTATTCAAAGTGTATGGAAAAGTAGACATTAACACAGGCATGTTGGATTTATTCGGTGAAGTTGCAATCGCAGAAAATTGTTTCAAGGGGTATCTCAAACCCATTATACATAATTTGGATTTTATCGGCAACGCGGATGCAACAGATTCTATATTCCAAAAAATATGGGAAAGAATTGTGGCGGGTTTATTTACTATACTCACCAATAGCAGAAATGATCAGGTTGCTACTGTCATTCCGTTCGAGGGCCGACTGGATGATCCGCATGTACGAACCGGTACCGCCATTATAGGAATTTTAAGGAACGCTTTTACCAAAGCAGTTACACCCTCATTGGAAAATATAATCGACCTCAAATCCGTATGGCACAAAGCACGTGTTGAAACCAAAGAAATGATTGATCGTATTTTCAAATCGTGAGCGGCTAATGCGGTGCTTTACGAAAGATAATCCAGTGTATCATCGGTGATCTATCCGTATTTAATCTGCAATATCACTGGGGCATAAAATTGGAAACGTATTTCAGAACAGCTTTTAATTTTGAAATCGTTGAAGTAATAATAACACTATCACGGAAGCCATTCAATTCAATGCTTCTGTCAATCCGAAAATTATTACGCATATCAATCAGCGAAGATCCGCGTGTCTTTTCATCCGCGAAATCTGCGAGAAAATTCAAATACACATTCCCGCAGATCGCACAGATTGAATCCCCGCTGATGGCGCAGATCAGAGTTACATTTTAATTCGTGTATTGTAGCAACCTTTTAAAAATTCAAAATCACTTTCAGCATGCGAAACAATCATGCTACTTTACATTAATCCGAATCCCCTCCGAATGACTTGCAAACTCTGGTGCATACATGCATTGAATGTTCGTAACACCATTAGAGAAATCTCCTTTTTGAGATACGCGCAAATCATATTCAAACACATATGTTCCTTTGGATAGGTATCCGATGAAGAAGTTCGTGGCAAGATCGCGCGTGCTTTCATAGTAATACAAACCATCCTGATAGCGATAAGTAGATAAGGTAGAGGTAGGTTCAAGGCCTGCGGCACGCATATCTTTAAGGTGAACATATTCCATTTCTCGATCGACACGGAGTTCGATTCGTACTTTAACGAGGTCACCGATTTGTAATGGTGATTTTTCTGTGATGAGTGTTAGCACGGGACCGCGATCAGTATTCTGTTGTTTAAAGAGTTCCTTCTTCAATTTCAACGGAGTCTCCGCAGGCGTGATCTTGTCAAGCTGTTCGAAGTATTGCCAGTAGGCTGCACCCCACGCTACACCATCATCCGTTTTTGAAATGGTGATCTTACCCATGTCCGGTTTGATTTCATTAGCCTGCCATGCGGTTTTAAAATAGCCTGTCCCCGCCTCTACTTTAGTGTCTTCGCGTTTTGTTGGATCAACTACTTCGTTGCCTACTTTGATGTCTACTATTTTTGTATTGGCCAACACATCTGTTCCTCTTCGCAACAATGCATAACATGCTTCAGTCGTTGCCTTGGTTGTTTTCCAATCCTGTGTTTGTTTTTGTTTTAGCAGCCATACCTTTAATTCTTCTACGGCTTTTACATCGCTCGCCACTTCATCATACACTTCAATCATCAACGCTTGGGTTTCAATCGGTGCTTGGTACCAAAAGTATCCATAATCATTTTTCCAATACATACCCATCTCTTCAGAACGTAACGCGCGTTCAGTAAACGATTTGATCATTGCAGCCGTGGTCGACTTGTCATCAAAACGATGCAGCGCCAGGCACGTCATACCCTCCATGTACAGATTTTTAGTGAGCCAGTATTTCTTTGCTTGTCCGAGATAATAGTTAAAGGCTTCCTTCACATCATCATTCACTTTGATGTCTTTGAAGTAACTGCGGGTATAGAGATAATGTATCTGACTATAACCAATGTGTTTGTCTTCTAAATTAATTTCTTTCTTTTTCGCCAAAGCTTTCAGTCGATCGTAATCGTCTTTGATTTGACGATCGAGATAACCAACTCCATGGGTAACAATTGACCATGTGCGTGATTCTCCGCGTATAGATTTCACGCCCAATACATCGAGGTGACCCATGCCGCTGATGATGTGTTGCGTCATATAACGATCTTCAGGGAAACCAGGAAACCAACTGAAGCCGCCATTTGAGTTTTGTGCTTTTGTTATTTTATCCAACGCCCGCTCCTGCTCATCGGCCATTCGATTGAGATCAAACAACAAACCTACATTGCGCTTGCGTTGTGATTCATCTTTGGCATGCAGTACCCAAGGGGTTTCTTCCAACAAGGCTGATTTTAATTCTTGATTTTTCTCGAGGTTAGAAAGTAAAGCATCGGTTTGGATGTTTTTCCAGGTATCGAAAACTTGTTTGATGCGTGGGTTAGAGTTTGCGATATGTGAAGCGATGCTGTTTGCATAAAACCTACTGAAGGTTTGCTCCACGCAATCATACGGATACTCCATGAGATACGGTAAGGCCTGAATGGCATACCATGCTGGATTAGAAGTAAACTCTAAGGTGAAGCGATGATTGCGAAGCGTTTTCGATTTGTTGTTTAGTAATTTATCAAACGTAAACTCTTTGGTTTGTTTGCCGCGAATCGGTAATGGTAATGTTTCGGTCACCAACATTCTATTCGTTACCACCGGAATGGTCATTTCTTCTCCATCAGAAAAGTTGCCAGCCTTCGCCACCACCCGATAGGTAATCGCTTGCAAGCCTTCCGGAATTTCAATGCTCCATTCTAAATTTGAGCTCTGGCGTGACTTCAATGCAAACGGTTTTGTCTTGTCCGTATTCTTCATCACATCATCCACCGACTTCATGGTGAGCGCATCAAAGAATTCAAGTTGCGCCCGACCATTAAGTTCAGCATCCACGAGGCTGTTGACTTTCACCTGAAAAATCATCTTATCATTTTCACGGAAGAAGCGCGGTTGGTTCGGTACCACCATCACATCTTTCTGTGTAACCAAATGATTAATGATGGAGCCTGATTTTAAATCAGGAGTGTGTGCAAAGCCCAACATCTTCCAGCGTGTTAATGCTTCTGGTATGGTGAAGTTGATAATGATTTCTCCCTTAGCATTGGTTTGCAGATGCGGATAAAAGAATGCAGTCTCGCTAAAGTTGGTGCGAACTTTAACTTGAGAGAAATTTTCTTTTTTTTCAGGTTGAGGTTTCGCGACTTGGGCTTGAGATGGAACTATCGAGCTTGAATCATTCGCACGTTCTTTCATCATCGGTGCTGCTGCATCCATTACCATTTCAGCCTGAACCGGAGCTGCCATTGATTTGCTCACCCCTATCTCCATAAGTTCTTCTTGAGCACCAGCAACACCAGCGCGAAAGTGTCTGTTACCATAGTAATACTGATAGAAACTATAATCAAACCAGTTGAAGGTATCAAAGTAAGCACTGTTTGGAGATCGATGATGTCCTTCATTCCAATAACGGCTGTACCCTGAAAGTAATTTTTGATTAAATCCATTGTTACTACTCCAGCCCAGTTGTGAATTCTGTGAACCAAAGAAAGTAGCATACCAGCTGTTGCTTCTGAACTCATCTAAAGATTCATCATACAACGTAGCCACCATCTCTGCGGTAACTTTTTCAGCCGACTTACCTTTAATTAAAATTTTCCATTGCTCCTGCTGCCCCGGTTGTAATTTATCGCGGAAGCTCTCGAATGAAACATCAAGTACCTTATTGGTATACGGAACAGAGATCGTTGCACTCTGATTATAGAGTCTATTGTTTTTGATGAAGGTATAGTGTACACCTAAATCACCGCGATGTTCTTCGCGAATCGGAATCTCAAACAAACGTTGTTCGTTACTCAGCGTAATCCATTCTTTGGATAGTAATGTTCCATCGCGTTCGACTTCATAGAGCACGAGTATCTTCTTATCCGATGTTCCGGTTGCAAACACGGCTTTATTTCCCGGCTCGACCGTCATGTTAATTGGCTGGAAATAATGCACCTGTGGAGTTGGAATGATTTTCTGGGATGGTGCAAACACAGTGAAGAAACTTACTTCTTTTACTTCTTCACCAAAAGCATCCAGTGCTTTGATCTCCAATACATACTCACCTGATTCCCATTGACTAAGATTATCAAGCGTAAACGTTTTTTTATCTTTGGTATCAAAGTTCAAATTGAATACTTCCTTCGCGCGCTCCCATTTAAATTTGTTATTTTCATCCTCATATAGATCGACTGGAAAATATTGTTCGTATTGCTCACGGGTATAAAGTCTACGATCAGCCTGCTCCCACTGCCTTGCGCGAAACGCTTTCGAGGGCGATTTTAGTTCGTATATTTTCACACTTCCTTTTGCTGGCTCAAACTGACCAGCAAGATTGGTTGTGGAAATAGAAAATTCTTTTGCTTCTTTAGGAAGCTGACCCTTATTGATGTTGCCCATGATGACGCCAACCTGCAAGGCTTTATAGGCTACTGAAATCGTTGTAGTGTTACTATGCGTTTCACCATTGATATCGGTTACATCGGCATAGATCGTATAATCGAAAGTAGGGTCAGACAAAGGATCAACACTCTTATCTGGAATGGCTTGGAAATTAATTTTGAATTTACCTTGCGCATCGCTCGGCATTATGCCATTGCTAATTTCCATTTCAGCCGCGGTAGGATAATAACCCCAACGACACCACCACCAGTAAGGAAAGCGAGCCGTGCGCACAACGCGATAACTTACACTAGCACCATCAATGTTTGCTCCTGAATACGCGCGTGCAAATCCTTCGGATGAAATCATTTCATCGAGACGGAATGTTCCCTTCAATGGTTCAAAGCCTACTTCAAATTTCGGCCGCTTGTATTCTTCTACTGAAAAATAAACGGATCCATTTCCATAACTATCTTCCAAGCTCATCTGTCCGGTTAAACCTGAACTTGGTGCCGCGAAGGTTCCACTAAACGTACCGAATTCATTGGTGGTAACATTTACCTCTCCCCGCTCTTGATGATTGACATCGTAAAGGGTAACGGTGGTACTGAGTTTGGTTTTGATTTCGGAAGTCTTGCCATTGGTGTTGACGACTAGTCCTTTAAAGTAAATGGTTTGTCCGGGGCGATAGATTGCACGGTCTAAAAAGAAAAAGGTTTGAAGATGTTTTTCAGGCTCGTTTCCTTTATACTGACGAATAGTTCCGCCATAATATTCACGCGAATCTATAGCCACAGTACTAAACTGATCATCACGCCATTTAAAGTCGATCGCGAAATTTCGGAGATTTTCAGTTTTGACGTACGGTATTTTGAAATATCCTTTTGCATCCGTTGTAAACGATCCAACTTTGATTGATTCATAAGTTCGTTTTTTAGAATTGTATTGATTGGAATATACCTCTGCCGAAACACCAACTAAGGGTTCACCACTTTGACGGTGCAAAACATAACAATCAGTAGTACCATCTTTAAGCGAACGATGTAGGTAACTGATATTCGTGATGCGTGTAAAGGCATAGCCCAGTCCATTGGTTGCAGTAACAAAATCAGAACGGTGACTCAACAACACCATGTACTCGCCTGGCGGTAATGCGTCCAGCTTTACTTCAATGCTGTGTTGTTGATAATCTTTATCATCGGGCAAAACAAACTTCCCGGACTTTAAAGGAGTTTTAGAAACAAAGTATTCAATGAATTTTTGTTCACGATCCACATCGTAATTACGTTCCCATTTTTTGCGTTGTGTCTGAATCTCATCCCGATTGGTTTTGATAATACGATAATGTAGGTCGGTAAAGTTTCGATACTGCACCAGCGCTCGGAAAGCTTCACCCGGAATATTATTTTCTTCGATTGTAGCGCTGAGGGATTTGGTGAGAATATTATCCTGCATATTCTCACATTGAATGGCCCCATCGGAATTTGGAAAACGTTTCTTAGCGGCTTCACCAATTTCAAATGCTTTCTTGTAATCCCATTTATGATCGTCTGATTGAAGTGGTTTATACAAAGGTGCTTTCTCTAAATAAGTCTGCGCGATGAGATACGTTACTTGCGTAGAAATGGGATGCGCTATGTATTTCTTTTCTAATTGCTCGAGTGCTTTGCGGTAGGCTTCATCTTTGTTGGAAAGAATCAGATTCTCTTTAACAAACAACAGACGTTTTATTTCAACATCAACCAATGCTTCCGGATCTTTATCATTCAAATGAAATTGAATAATGTCTTGTAATAAATGAATGGCAAAGTACTTCATTGAAAAAGTATCTTTCGATGTAATGGACAGCTTTGCAAATGCGGGTGCATCCCCGAGGTAATCTTCTTTGTCGAGAACAAAAGCATATGCAGGTTGTGTGATGGACGCTTCTTCACCGGAAGAAAAATCTAACGCTCGGTGCGCCAGAAAATCATATAAAGTAGGACGATAGCTTCGGCCTAATTTATTTCCAGGATTTAGCACCTCTTTGTATAATTCAATTGATGTGGCTTTCGATTGATCGGATTCTTCGAGTGAAAGTTTGTATTGGCGAAAAGTCTCTTCAATGATTTTATTTAAGCTCCATGTCTCGATATCGTCTTGTTGCACGTTGGTGAGTTCACTGCGTTCATTAAATCGATACCTGTTATTTTGATAATACTGCCAATACATTTCGGCCAGCATGGAGTGCAACAAAGGCTTAGTTGGAAAAGTAGCAGTTTGAGCTTCATCGCGAAGCCGGTTTAAATTTTTAACGAATGCGTTTTCTTCTTTATAGTCGGTGAATTTTAATTGATGGATAACGGCCTTTACTAGTTGAGATGCATTTTGTTCTTTTTTGGCCTGCTCATAAATGAGGTTCACTACCTTCAGCGCAGATTCAGGTAGTCCTTTGTCTTCAAATTCTTTTGCCTCTTTCCAGGCCTTGTCATAATCATATGGGGTCATCTTATCTGGTTTTTGCTGTGCGAATGATAATTGAAAGGAGATTAAGGATAAAATCAGTGCTATAGTTTTCATGAGCTTCATGTTAAGCGGATACAGGGCAATGTTTTCAGAAGCATCACAGACCTGTATGGTATGCATCCGTTAATAACAATATGATTAAAAGTCACTGGTTAAAGATGCATAAGTTTGGAGATTTCCATACATATTTTTTTATACCAATGCATTTCCCCGCAGATCGCGCAGATTGAATACCCGCTGATGGCGCGGATGAGAGTGTATTTTAAATCGTGCATTCCAGCCTGAAGATTGATTTTCCAAGTGTATTAATCTGCGAGATCTGCGTGCCTTTTGATCAACGTAATCAGCGGGGAAAATTTCCTGTTCCCCCGTATAATCTATTTCAGCCCAACTCATAGACAGTAACTATGCTCTTATAAAAAGAATCAATTTTATTTATTACTCATACTGTCGTAATCTTGGTGGATAATGATGGTAACAAATAATAAATTCTAAATACGAATATGCAAGATCAAAGCACAACAATGAAAGACATGAACACGGACGGAGCTAAATGCCCCATTCATGGTGGATCAGTTAAGCAAAGCGCTGGCAGCGGCACACGAAACCGTGATTGGTGGCCTAACCAGTTGAAGCTAAACATTCTTCGCCAACAGTCTTCGCTGTCTAATCCGATGGATGAAAAGTTTAATTATGCAGAAGAGTTTAAATCTCTGGATCTAAAGGGCTTAAAGCAAGAAATTTTTGATCTCATGACCACCTCACAAGAATGGTGGCCGGCTGATTATGGTCACTACGGACCTTTATTCATTCGTATGGCGTGGCACAGTGCAGGTACTTATCGCGTTGCGGATGGTCGTGGTGGCGCAGGTGCAGGAATGCAGCGTTTTGCTCCACTCAACAGTTGGCCCGATAATGCTAACCTTGACAAAGCACGTTTATTGCTCTGGCCAATCAAACAGAAATACGGTAAGAAAATTTCGTGGGCAGATTTAATGATCCTCACAGGTAACTGCGCATTGGAGTCAATGGGTTTCAAAACATTTGGTTTCGCAGGCGGACGTGCAGATGTTTGGGAGCCACAAGAAGATGTGTATTGGGGTTCTGAAAGCAAATGGCTGGAAGATAAACGTTATACCGAAGATCGTGAATTAGAGAATCCACTTGCCGCAGTACAAATGGGATTGATCTATGTTAATCCGGAAGGGCCTAACGGAAAGCCTGATCCAGTGGCATCAGCACGAGACATTCGCGAGACCTTTGGCCGCATGGCGATGAATGATGAAGAAACAGTAGCGCTGATTGCCGGTGGTCACACCTTTGGTAAAACACATGGCGCTGCTGATCCGAGCAAATATGTAGCAGTTGAACCTGCAGCAGCAGGCATTGAAGAGCAGAGTCTTGGTTGGAAAAATTCCTTTGGCGATGGTCATGGAGTGCATACCATTACGAGTGGTCTCGAAGGTGCATGGACGACAACACCAACGAAGTGGAGCAATAATTTTTTCGAAAACCTATTTGGCTTCGAATGGGAGTTGACCAAAAGTCCTGCCGGTGCACAGCAATGGAAACCTAAATCGGGTGCCGGTGCAGATACCGTTCCAGATGCACATGATCCATCAAGGCGTCATGCACCTACTATGTTGACTACTGACCTCGCTTTAAAAGTAGATCCTATCTACGAGAAAATTTCAAGAAACTTTTTCGAGAATCCAGACAAGTTTGCCGATGCGTTTGCTCGCGCCTGGTATAAATTAACTCACCGCGACATGGGGCCAATTGCTCGCTACCTCGGATCTGAAGTACCAACAGAAGTATTAATCTGGCAAGATCCTATTCCTGCTGTTACTCATAAACTGATTGACGATAACGACATCGATGCACTTAAGAATAAGATCCTTGCATCTGGTTTGTCGGTATCTCAATTGGTATCTACTGCCTGGGCTTCAGCCTCTACGTTCAGAGGTTCTGATAAGCGTGGTGGTGCAAATGGTTCACGCATTCGTCTTGCTCCGCAGAAGGATTGGGAAGTAAACAATCCTGTACAACTCGCTACTGTATTGAAGACTCTTGAAAGTATTCAAAATGAATTCAACGCAGGAGGTAAACAAGTATCGCTTGCAGACTTGATTGTGCTGGCAGGATGTGCAGGCATTGAGAAGGCAGCAAAGAATGCTGGCCTTGATGTAAAGGTACCTTTCACCTCGGGTCGTGCCGATGCATTTCAAGATCAAACAGATGTAGAATCATTTAATTTGCTTGAACCCGCTGCAGATGGTTTAAGAAACTACTTGAAGAATACGCATACCGCATCAGCAGAAGAATTTCTGATTGATAAGGCGCAACTCTTAACATTGACTGCCCCTGAATTGACTGTATTACTTGGTGGCATGCGTGTACTGAACACGAACTTCGACAAATCAGAGCATGGTGCCTTTACGAAACGTGCAGAATCTCTTACCAACGATTTCTTTGTGAACCTGCTTGATTTGGGAACAACTTGGAAAGCAACGACAGACTCACAAAATATATTTGTGGGAAGTGATCGGAAAACTGGTGAAGTGAAGTGGACCGGCACTCGTGTCGATCTCATCTTTGGATCAAACTCCGAGCTTCGTGCCATCGCTGAAGTCTATGGTTCCAATGATTCTCAAGCGAAGTTCGTAAAGGACTTTGTGGCAGCATGGAACAAGGTGATGAATCTCGATCGCTTTGACCTGGCGTAATTTATTGTTGTTATTTAATATTAAAAGGTGGTCTGGAAACAGACCACCTTTTTTATTCGCGATCGATTTGCTCCTTTGTACAGATCGACATTATAAAATAGATATCTAATTACCTTGCTCTTTCAGAAATTCAAAGAAAATTCTCTCTACCACTTTTTGAATAGCTTCTTTATCAGGAAGTTCTTTACCAAGATATTGATCGGGTTCGGTAAGCACTCCATGTTTTGTACGATTAACGAGATGAAGCCAGTCTTCGAGCGTTAAGTCACCCTTCCTATTCATTAACATTACCTTGAACGGTTCGAGTGCCCGATTGAATCTCAGTCTATGTGTTTTGATTTCAGTAGTCATACATTAGGCTTAGATGTAATAAATTAAAGAAGGTGTTTAAATAAGCACCTTCTCAATAATAAACTCCGTGTGTTTATACTATGACGCTTTAGTCTTCTTCGCTTTTGGTTTTGGATTTTTTAGCGACTTGCTCGCCTTGCTTACTTTCTTGTTAAGTTTCTTTACTTCTTCTTTCAGTTGACTCGAAAACTTTTTAGATACTTTACCAAGAAGTTTCTTTGTCTTCTTTGAAGGTTCTGAAATATTTAACTTTTCGAGTGCCTTTCCCATTGCCTCTTCTACGGTATGGGTAATCTCTTTCTTTACAATCTTCTTCATTTTTGCTTTGCTAAGTTTTTGTTTGTTTCTGAATTAGATTGCGAAGCTAAGTCATGTTAATCAAATGTTATTCAACTTAACATAAACATAATATTGGAATCCGGAATCACGTCTTCCAAATCTCTTAAAGTATCATAAGAGTAAACACTTTTAACAGTTAAAGTAAACTGCTCCTGTATACAGAAGTCGGTCTTCATCCTGAACTAAATAAATGCTTGCATATCCTTCACATCATTTTTTTGCAAGGTGTAAACTAATGAATGAAAATAACGTGCTAATAAATAATCTGAATATTTTACTTGGCCTCTAACATTTAACATAGCGAGAGAAAACGAAATTTGTTGTGCACGTTTTTTTCAATCTATAATTTTTTCTCGCCTCATTAACAGGTGGAATTCAATTGTGGCTCGGAAAATAGTTCTCTAAATTCACTTGCACTAGATATTTAAAGTCAACCTTTTCGTGACGTGTTTTGGGATTTAAGAATCCTAATGAGAGTTTCGAGATATGGAAATGCTCGAATTTTTTCTCTTTCAAAATGATCAGGTTTGATTCTTTAATTTCATCATATCCCTTTTGATTGGTAAAAATCCAAAGTGTGGTGGATTGGTTTTCTGAGATCAAATCAGAAAGATCGTAATGGCTTTTTACACTGGCTCTGTTGTAGAAATCCAAACCATAAGTAAGTTCATTATATTCAACGAGATTTTTACCTTCCTTCTCTGAAGCATGCATTATTTCGCCAGCACGATTAGAAGCTGCATAGCGAAATAAACAAGGATAAAAGTGGCTATTCAAAATAAAATTCAACATCACAATGGCAAAGAATGATGGAAGAACAATCTGCTGAAAAGCACTTCTGCCCTTCCAGGCAAAAAATGTAGAAATCCTTATTCCTAAAAATAGTAGCATCCAAAAG
>JBKJOF010000062.1:0-7651 GCA_046595655.1 Chryseolinea sp.
TTGACGGAACGGGTTTTGAATAAGCTAGGCTATAAGAATATTGTGATTGCACAAAACGGAATGGAAGCGGTAGAAAAATTTGAAGAGCAATTTTATGATATGATCTTAATGGACGTGCAAATGCCGGAGATGGATGGATTAGAAGCCACCCGTATGATTCGGTCAAAAAAACATCATCAGCCAATAATTATTTCGATGACGGCCAACGCGATGCAAGGTGATCGTGAAGAATGTATAAAAGCAGGAATGGATGATTATATCAGCAAGCCTGTAAACATTAAAGATCTGGTTATCCTGCTGGAAAAATCTGCTTTACAAATAAAAGCAAAGTAAGTGCTTTGCTTTTATTCATCGAAGCGATTGCTACAGCAACGAGAGTCAAAAGTTAAATGTACTATTAGATCTGCTTAAAAATGAAGTTCAAACATCAACCAGAAATCGAAGGCAATACCCTTGCAACTTTAAAAATGTATTTTTTTAAGTTACATAAGCACTCGTTTGTCCAAATCACGTACTGGTTTGTATTGATAGTTTTAATTGCTAATTCCATTCCCGCGTGTTCTCAACTTCAAAATTTAAAATTCAAGCATTTCGGTACTCGTGAAGGTCTTTCACACAGCAACATCATTAGTATGGTACAAGACACCAAAGGTTTTATGTGGTTTGGTACTCACGATGGATTGAATAAATATGATGGCTACACTTTTACAGTTTACAAAAATATTGTTGGTGATAAAAATTCAATCAGTAACAATTACATCAGCGGGATAATTGAACGCAAAAACAAACTCTGGGTTGGTACCTGGGGGGGAGGTGTAAATATTTTTGATCAGTCTAGTGAAAAATTTAGTCACTTGCGACATGAAGTTGATAACACTAATTCAATTTCAAATGACGGTGTAAAAAGTATGTTCTTTGATAGCGAAGACCTCCTCTGGATTGGAACGGATGGCGGGGGTGTAGATGTATATGATGAACAAACTAAAATATTTCTTCATTACAAAAATGTAAAAGGTGATTCAAAAAGCCTTTCACAAAACTTGGTGAACAGCATCATTGAAGATAATGAACATAACATTTGGTTGGCTACACAAAATGGATTGAATCGGTTTGATCGTAAGTCAAAAAAATTTACACGTTATTATCATCGTGAAAATGATTCTTCTTCAATATCTCATAATGATATACAGGTTTTATTTCAGGATCATGCACATCAGCTTTGGGTGGGTACACGCGGTGGTGGTTTAAATCGGTTTAATAAGTTGTCGAATACCTTTCAGTCGTTTATGTATGATAAAGAAAATGCGCAGAGTTTATCCAATAATTTTATTTTAGACCTGAGAGAAGACACAAAGGGAAATTTATGGATAGCCACAGAAAACGGTGGACTGTGCATTCTCAATAAGGAAAGGAATTCATTTCAGACTTTTAAGGAAGATGAGATTGATCAAAATAGTTTGAGTAACAATTCTGTATGGTGTATTTATAATGATTTAAGCGGTGACATGTGGCTGGGAACACATTCGGGTGATATTAATTTTTGGGGTAGTGAGGGTAATAAATTTACGCACTACAGGCACGGCTCTTCGGTAAATACGCTCAGCCACAATAAAGTGCTTAGCCTCTATGAAGATTCAAAAGACAATTTATGGGTGGCAACAGACGGAGGTGGCCTTGATAGGTTTGATCGACAAACGGGAAACATTAAACATCACCGGCATGAAGAAAATAATTCTGCCAGCATTTGTGGCGATTATGTGTTAAGCATGTTGGAGGATAGCGAGGGTAATTTTTGGATTGGTACTTGGGCAGATGGCATCACCGTATTTAATCCCACTACCAATGTATTCAAACACTATAAAAATGATCCTAAAAATGAGCGCAGTATAAGCAGCAACAACGCCTGGACTTTTTTTGAAGATAAAGACAAAAACATTTGGGTGGGTACGTATGATGGTGGCCTTAATCTGTATAATAGGAAAGACGATTCGTTTACGCATTACATGCATGACGATACGAACAGCGCAAGTATAAGTGGAGACTACGTTAGTATTATTTATCAAGATAAGAGCGGAATTTTATGGATCGGAACTGAGGGTAAAGGGCTAAATCGGTTTGACCGGCAGTCGAATACTTTTAAAATATTTTCTCATCGAGAAGGAATTAACAGCATAAGCAGTGATTGGATAAATCAGATTCATGAAGACGCTAGCGGTAACTTGTGGATAGGCACAATGGCGGGATTAAATTATTTTGATCCCGGAAAGGGAACTTTTAAAGTTTACCGAACCACTGAAGGCCTACCCAACGATGTGATTGCTGGCCTCTTGACAGACCTTCACGGAAATTTATGGATTGGCACGAATAAGGGACTTTCAAAATTCAACCCCATTACTGAAACATTCAAAAATTTTGGTATTGAAGATGGTCTTCAGTCGAATGAATTCAAACCGAAAGCATTTTTGCAGAGCCGATCAGGGGCAATTTATTTTGGAGGCAATAATGGATTTAACGAATTTTTTCCGGACAGCCTTCGTGAAAATACTGATCAGTCACCTATTGTACTTACTAATTTTAAACTCTTCAATGCACATGTTCCGATTGCCGATAGCGTAAATCCTGAATCGCCATTGAAGAAAAGTATTGGTGAAACGACCGAGATACTTCTATCGTACGATCAATCCGTTATCAGCATTGAATTTGCTTCCTTAAACTACAACACATCTTCGGGACAAAAAAAATATTCCTATATACTGGAAGGATTTAATGATGTATGGAGTGAACCAAGCACCAGCCAAACGGCCACCTATACCAATCTGGAAGCTGGAGAATATACATTCAAAGTAAAAGCCATTGACCATAGTGGTAAGTCATCGGCAAAGGTAAAGACATTGGTGCTTATTATTACACCGCCCTATTGGAAAACCTGGTGGTTCAGATTACTAATTGGTATTTCTACTTTAGCAGCGATCGTCTCTTATGCAGTTGTAAGAATGAATAGAACTAAAAAGCGCGAAGTTGCGCTTCAACAAAGAATCCAAGAAAGCACGGCAGAAATAATTGGGCAAAAAGAAGCACTTGAATCTCAGGCGGAGAATATGCATACGTTGAATGATCAGCTACAAGATCAAACCAATTTTCTGGAAAAGATTAATGCCGAACTACAAGTACAACGTGAAGAAGCAGAGACAGCCAGACAGGAAGCAGAAAAAGCCAATCAGGCGAAGAGTATTTTTCTTGCCACGATGAGCCATGAAATACGCACGCCCATGAATGGTGTGCTTGGCATGGCTTCACTCTTGGCGGAAACTTCACTTACTGTTGAACAAAGAGAATACGCTGACACGATCACGGGCAGTGGTGAAGCTTTGCTTACCGTTATTAATGACATACTCGACTTTTCAAAAATAGAGTCAGGCAATCTGGAGTTGGATCAACATGCTTTCGATTTGCGTCAATGTATAGAAGAGGTGATGGATGTGTTTGCTGCGAAGGCAGCAAACAAAGGTTTGGATCTGGTATACCTAATCGACTATCAGATTCCTTCGCAGATTATTGGTGACAGCCATCGCCTTCGCCAAATATTACTCAACCTGATTAGCAATGCCATGAAGTTTACCCATCAGGGGGAAATTTTTGTACGAATAGATTTACTTAACGCGGGCAACGATCAACTTGAACTTGCCTTCCAGATTAGAGACACCGGTATAGGTATACCACAGGACAAACTTTCGCGATTGTTTAAAGCGTTCTCTCAGGTAGACTCATCCACAACTCGCAAATATGGAGGCACAGGACTAGGGTTAGTAATCAGTCAACGCCTTGTTGAATTAATGGGCGGTTCGATTGCTGTCGAAAGCGAGGCTGGCATGGGTAGTTCATTTGGGTTTACCATTAAAAGTCGAGTAAGTCAGGAATCTACGCGACAATATGTGAATGCCAGTTTAACAGGTAATGAAGGCAAAAAAGTTTTGGTTGTGGATGATAATACCACCAACCGAATCATTTTGAAAACGCAACTTGAGCAATGGAAACTGGTGCCAACGCTTGCTTCCTCCGGATCAGAGGCTTTGGAAATACTGACAAATAAAACATTTGATCTTGTCATTACCGATATGCAAATGCCTGATATGGATGGCGTTGAGTTAACCACTCTTATTAAAGCAAAGTACAATTCCGTGCCTGTTATTTTATTAAGTTCAATAGGGGATGAGAGTAAAAAGACACATGCAGCGTTGTTCTCTGCGGTCTTAAATAAACCGGTAAAGCAAATGCACTTTAGCCGCGTACTTCATTCCGTTTTGAGCCCTGAAGGAAAAGGAATTCAATTGGAAGAGTTGAAACCGAAACAGGTATTGTCAGCAGATTTTGCATTGCGATATCCGCTTCAGATTTTGGTAGCAGATGATAACCCCATTAATCAGAAGTTGGCGATTCGGGTTCTTACTAAATTAGGCTACGAGAAAATTGAGATCGCTCAAAATGGGTTGGAGGTTATCGAGAAATTGCACGAGAACTTTTATGATGTAATCTTAATGGACGTGCAGATGCCAGAGATGGATGGATTGGAGGCAACACGAACGATCAGGTCAAAGCATCATTATCAACCCATTATTATTTCAATGACTGCAAATGCCATGCAGGGTGATCAGGAAGAATGCTTGGAAGCAGGGATGGATGATTATATCAGCAAACCAATTAAACTTGAAATAGTAGTAAACCTGCTGGAGAAGTGGGCCATTAAGATTAAAGAAAAACTACCGACTAGTTGAACGTATAGAAATCAAGAATTTAGCAACATCGGCTGTAAGCCAGTTTTTTTTGTTTGTATGCGAAATGTTAACCGATTATTTCTGATTGTATTTCTGCACACCATTTCACTTGGAGTATGTGGTCAGTTGCGGAATTTAAAATTTGAACACATTGGCACTGCTCAAGGCTTGTCTCACAGCAACGTTATTTGTATGTTACAAGACAGTCGCGGATTCATGTGGTTTGGAACGCGCGATGGACTAAATCGATATGACGGCTATTCCTTTACATTATTTAAAAACAAGGAGAGTAACAAAAATAGTTTGAGTGGTAATAATATCAATGAAATTGTTGAAGATTCCGATGGTATTTTATGGATTGCCACATGGGGCGGTGGTTTAAGTCAATTTGATAGAGCAACAGAGAAGTTCACATCCTATCGGCACGATCAAAATAATATTCACTCTATTTCAAGCGATTTAGTAACCGCTCTGGTGATCGATAACGAAGGAGTTTTATGGATTGGCACAGATGATGGTGGCTTAGACCGATTTAATAAACGGGATAAAACATTTTCACATCATACCTATGATCAGAATAACAGTAAGAGCATCAGTCAAAATGCGATAAAAGATATTTTTGAAGACCATCACCACAATTTGTGGATTGCAACAGCAGAAAGAGGAATAAATCAATATCATAGAGAAACCAATTCGTTCTCCCGTTACCAGCACAACGACAAAGATTCTAAATCCATTAGCTCAGATAATACCCAAGTTATTTTAGAAGACAGCAAACAACAACTTTGGATCGGTACACGAGGTGGAGGGTTAAATTTATTCGATCCTTTAACGGGTGAGTTTCATAATGTTTCGGACAATAACTCCCAGTTTGAGTCCAAATTACTAGGTGTAATTTTAACCATACAGGATGATGAAAAAGGAAATATCTGGATTGGAACAGAGCATAATGGATTGGTAATTTACGATAGCCATTCCAAAACATTTTTTTCTTTTCAGCAAGATATCGCTGATCCTACCAGTTTAAGTAATAACTCGGTGTGGAGAATTTATAAGGATACAAAAGGAAATATGTGGGTAGGCACATATGCTGGTGACATTAATTTTCACGGTACAGATGGTAGCAAGTTTACACACTACAGGAAAACTTCTTCCGCAACGGGGCTAAGCAGCAATAATGTGATTTCTATCTTTGAAGATTCAAAAGATAACGTATGGGTTGGTACAGATGGAGATGGTGTGAATCTTTTTGATCGGAAGACTGGAGACTTTACGCACTACAAACATGATCCAGGCAACGTCAATACCATTTGTGGAAACTTCGTATTAAGCATATTCGAAGACAGTGGCGGCAAGTTGTGGTTTGGCACTTGGGGCGATGGTGTTTCAGTGTTTAATAAAGCAAACAATACATACAAGCACTTTAAGAATGTACCCGGAAGTGGGCAGAGTCTAAGCAGCAATAACGTAATGACTATTTTTGAAGATCGGGATAAAAATATTTGGCTCGGCACGTATTACGGTGGTCTAAACCTGTATCATCCTAAGGACGAATCATTTTCTCATTTCCGCTATAATGCCGATGACACGACTAGTATTAGCAGCGATAGAATCAATTCAATTTTTGAGGATAGTAATAACCGATTGTGGATCGGCACAGATGGAAGTGGGTTAAATCTTTTTGATAAGAAAACAAATCGTTTTATCAGTTTCAAACATAGTAAAGCAAAAAATAGTATCAGCAGCAATATTGTTGGGAAAATTCGCGAAGACGATTCGGGAAACCTGTGGATTGGAACTGCCGATGGTTTAAATTATTTGGACGTTAACAATAACAAGTTTACAAACTACAGTACTGCTGACGGCCTTCCAAATAACACGATTTTCGGAATAGAAGAAGATGATAAACGACATCTGTGGATTGGCACGAACAAAGGCCTTTCAAGGTTTAATATACTGAACAAGACGTTTACCAATTTTGGTATTTCCGATGGATTGCAATCAAATGAGTTTAAACAAAATGCAAGTGCGAAAAGCCGCTCGGGCGTTCTTTATTTTGGAGGCAATAATGGCTTTAATGAATTTTTCCCTGATAGTATAAATGAAAAATCGTACGATCCTCCCATTGTATTAACGGATTTTCAGGTGTTCAATAAATCCGTTAGGATAGCAGATAGCATCCCATCAGAATTTACTTTAGCAAAGCATATCTCGGAAACAACAACGGTAACACTCTTGCCAAGTCAAACTGTTTTTTCCTTTGAATTCGCGTCTCTTAACTATGTCGCCCAGGAGAAAAAGCAGTATGAATACATGTTGGAAGGGTTTGACGAAAATTGGAATGCAATTGGAACAAAAAGAACAGCGAGTTATACTAACCTTGATCCTGGTGAATACATTTTTAAAGTAAGAGGCCTTGATAACAGAGGCAAATGGTCTACTAAAATCAGATCGTTAAGAGTTGTGATTGTTCCCCCGTACTGGAAAACCTGGTGGTTTAGATTGCTGGTTGGTATTTCTACTTTAGGAGGTATCGTCACGTTTGTCGGTGTTAAAATGAATACAACGAAAAAGCAAAAAATTGAACTTGAACTAAAAATAAAAGAAAGCACTGCTGAGATAACCGGGCAAAAGGAAGCACTTGAATCTCAGGCAGAGAACATGCAGACATTGAATGACCAACTGCAGGCTCAGACTGATTTTTTGCAACAGATTAATGACCAACTTCAAGTTCAACGAGAAGAAGCAGAGCAAGCCCGAATAGAAGCGGAGACAGCAAAGGTTGAAGCGGAAAAAGCTAACCAGGCAAAAAGTATTTTTCTAGCCACCATGAGCCATGAAATTAGAACACCAATGAACGGAGTGTTAGGCATGGCTTC
>JBKJOF010000111.1:0-6354 GCA_046595655.1 Chryseolinea sp.
AAAGATTGGTGAGGAAATCACCGAAGAGCTGGAGCGTATTCCCGGCAAGTTGTTTGTGAAGCAATACATTCGCCCTAAATATGCCAAGCCCCATGGTGAAGGTGTGGTCATCGCAGAACTTCCATCACGACCTATCGATAAAGGTATTGCTGGTCCAGGATTATTGGCACAGATCATTATTGATAAATACACCGATCACCTACCCATCCACCGGCAGGTACAACGTTTTGAGCGGGAAGGCATCAAGCTACCTTCTTCCACCCTTACCGATTGGATCAGCGCTACCTGTGCGTTGCTTGATCCCTTATATGAAGTATTGCGAAAAGAAGTCTTGAGCGAAGATTACCTTCAGGTAGATGAAACGCCTATCAAAGTATTGGATAAAAATAAAAAAGGCACTACACACCGCGGCTATCATTGGGTGTACCGATCACCCACCAAACGCCTGGTGATGTTTGATTATCGCGAAGGCCGCGGACGGGAAGGGCCACAAGAATGTTTGAAAAAGTTTAAAGGATATTTACAGACCGATGGCTATGCCGTGTATGAAGACTTTGGCAATACGCCTGGCATAACCCTGTTGGCATGCATGGCGCATGCGCGAAGAAAATTTGATGAAGGGAAAGACAATGACCTTGCACGTGCCGAATATGTATTGACCCAGATGCAAAAATTATATGCTATAGAACGCCATGTAAAATCGGAAGCCTTATCGGCCATTGAAATTGTTGAGCTTCGGCAAGCACAGTCTGTGCCTATACTGATTCACCTAAAAGAATGGATGCTGGAGAATTATAAAGTGGCATTGCCAAAGAGCAACATTGGCAAGGCCTTGCATTATAGTTTACAGCGTTGGGACAAACTCATGGTTTACACAACCGATGGCCGATTGGAATCGATAATAACCTGGTGGAAAATGCCATTCGGCCAGTAGCCATTGGCAGAAAGAATTACTTGTTTGCCGGCTCACACAACGGTGCGCGCAGAGCAGAGATGTTATATTCATTGCTGGGCACCTGCAAGGTAAATGATGTAAACCCCTTCGAATGGCTAAGGGATGTCCTTTTCAAAATCCAAGATTACAAAATCACAAACCTTCATGAACTATTGCCTGCACAGTGGAATAACAAGGTGTAGTTGATCGGAGGGTTACGTTTCTCTCGCGTTCTTAAATCATCAAAGAGGTCTTTGATTTTGGGTATCGTAACATCTTGTCGAATTTCTATCATTGTGCAATCCAGACGTTAAAAATGAAATAGGTGAAACAGCTAAGGTATTAAACTCGAAATTAAGATATGGAAATTATGGCCTAATTCTATTTAAACGGTCACCGTTACTAAATTCTGTACTGGTGTGTATAAATCTATCTCTGTCGAGGCAGACTCAATGTTTATTAGTAAGGAATATCGAACCTGTTTATCATAACGCTTTGCTTTTTTCCGAAATCTCCACCATCCATTTACCGGGTAAACCGCAATGCTGTTCATGCTTGCTAATTCTGCTCCTGTCCCCATCCAAATATCTTTATGTACACTCCCGGTGTTTCTGAGTTTCTCTCCAATAATCCACTCCCCTGACTGCGCAACAGCGTTAACTACTTCGTCTTCTTCTCGCGCTGCCTTATTAATTCTAACCTTAAACTCATCTTGACTTTCTAATGGCCGCTTCATATTAAATCGCAAACCATGCGATTGGTAATAATACTTTGAACTAAAGTACTTGTTACCCGGATTCGGTTCGATGAAATAGGACAGGGTTACCGTTAGTTTTACCTGCTGTCCACCAAGACCTTCGAGCACATCATTTGGCCAAGGTAGATCATAAATATGAAGTTGATCTGTTTTGATTGTGCTTCCATCCAATCTAAATGGCTGAATTGTTCTTTGAGCAATAAGGGTAAGTGAATTATTTAAACTGTAGAGAGCCTTGTTCAAGTTCGGCACGCCATATCCAACTGATCGCAATAATTCTCTTTTAGAGTTGTATGAGAGTTCGTTTATGGTTACCCCTCCCAACATTTGAGATGTCCAATTTGATGAGTGAATTATAACTCCACGGATGCTCTCAAGCCATAAATCATTATACTGCTGGTATATCTTTGCGAAAAGGTTTGAGGCTAATGCAGTCGCAGCACTGGTATCACCAAATGCTGTAAATCGACTAGTCGAGTAATCTTTTGCTGTCGTTAATAGTTGTAATGAATCAGGACAAATAATTAAATTATCCTGTACTGCATAGTTTCCACCTTCCAATACAATGTCTGGCTTTATTGGCCATTGATTAACAGATAAACAAGAAGTTGAACTACTCGGTGAAATATCTCCTCGTGGAGCCAAGGCTACTGATCCCGGAAATTCTGTAAGATTGATTGAATCCTTTTCCGTATAACCACCAACCGCAATGCAATTGAAGGCTTGCGCAGGGTCATGAATAAACTCCGTTCTATTTTTTGCTGGGTACTCTAAATGATTATCATGATCCACATTACCGACAGAAATCAGTAACATGTTTTTATCATCACTTGTACCTGATTCACCGAAAATTATTTTATCAACAGAACTTGACCAAGATGAAGGCTTTCCCCGATCTCTATTATCTGACGAGGTAACAGCCATACAAAAAACTCTTTTTCTCGTAGGAGATATAACAATTGCTCTATTAACACACTCAATGGTTACCTGTCCATATATTTCAGGTTCATGCGGAGCATTTGCGTTGATAAGTTTTAACGACTCCAATTGGTGAAATATTTGAATTGCACCGGTTGACGCCAGAGGCTCAACCAGATCGCCATAAAGGGCAAGGCCCGCCATTTGTGTGCCATGACCAGTTTCGTGTCCGTCTAATTTTCCCCAAGCAGGATTGACTGAATCCATATTAGCATTTGATAAGAATTGACTTATCAACGGATGACCATTATTTACACCCGTATCTAAAATGCAAATTGCTAATGGCGAAACATTACTTTGGTTGTCGATTCTTTGAAGTAAATCATTGACCCATTCTTGTTGTTCAAAAGTTCTTAACTCAGTAAAGAATTCTGCTGTGTCTTTTGCCTTTCTTAGTTCAGCAAGATTATCAAGTAAGAGCAGAGAGTTCGAAAGTTGATTCGGTGTTCCTTTTACTAAGCGAATAATATGTTCGGGTAGAATCAGCCTCCGTTGTCCAATAGTTGCACCTACAATAGTCAATTGATCGACAACTTTTGAGTCTTCAGCATCGTCTTCTAAAACGTCCTCTCTTCTTATCCAAACTTCCCACCAAATTTCCTGATCTGCAGAAGGAAATTCCAAGGTCGGTTCATTCCAAAACGATTTCAGTGAAGCAAATCTTATGTCGAGGATATTACTGAAAAGCTTAGCGTTCTTTGGGGTACCATTCTTCTTAGTGACTTCCGTGGAATAGACTTCCACTTTCTTAATAAAACTACTGATGCCTTTGTTATTAAGAGCAACCACAGCTCTATACTGATTGTCTTCTTTATGACAACTTAGTAAATGATACTTTCCTGATCGGTTATCGTCAAAACTCTCAAAGGCAAGTTCTACGTCAAAGTCGGAGATGAACTCTACATAGACCACATCTTCTCTAATAATCCCTTGTGGTAACGTTTCATTTTGTAGTTGTTCCGATTGAACTCGAATTGCCTCAAGCTTCTCTCTTACAACTTCGCCATGTTCGGAGGCCGTTCTTTGTTTTATCGCAATACTACCCCCTCCTGTTTTCGGGCTTGTGTAACTCTCTGAAGATGTTCTACCAGAAAATACAATATGCCTTTTGTACTCATTTGAATCCGGCATAACATACTATTATAAATGGGTACTGCTTGATCGCCTAATCGAAAGAAATGACATTAGGGAGCTCTCAGAAATTGAATCCCACCCATTTATTAACATCTCTTTAATAGCTTCTTGACACGATCTAATTACATCAGCATAACTCATCCCCTCGGCTGCTTCAATAAGATGATCAAAAGTATTTTCTCCACTCAGTTTAAATCCCTCCAAGTTTCTACTGAATGTGATTGACAATTCTTCTCTTCCCGGTAAAGGATATTCAATGATATCATCAAATCTCCTGAACAAAGCTTTGTCCAAAGCCTCGGGTAAATTTGTAGCAGCAATGATTATACTATGTGAATCATCCTTTTCAATGTTGAGAAGAAAACTATTTAATACGCGTTTAATTTCACCAACATCATTCCCATAACTTCTATTTGAACCGATTGAATCAAATTCATCAAAAAGATAAACACCCCTTGTGTTCTGCATGGCATCAAATATTAGTCGCAGTTTTGAAATGGATTCACCCATAAATTTTGTGATCAATCCATCGAGGCGAACAATGAAGACAGCAAGTCCAAGTTCACCTGCCAGTGCTTGAGCAGTTTTGGTCTTGCCACATCCGGGTCTACCTATGAGAAGCAGTTTTCTTCTCGGATGAAGATTATGTTGTTGCAGGACTTCAAACTTGCGGTGCTCTGTTACGATCCGATTTAGAGAATTAGCCAATTCCGGAGTTAAGATCATGTCCTTTAGCTTGACCTTAGGATAAAAAACCTCTAGCAGATCACTTAGCTCTCCTCTGGGTGAGGCAATCGGAATTGTTTTTTGAACATTAAATTTGGAGATACCCCGTTCTTCTTTAGCTCTGTCAATAAGCTTTCGAAGTTCATCAGCAAAAGCTGTATGCCCCTTCTTTGCCTCGGATGCCGCAATCTGCATTGCTGTCGAGTAAAAACGAGCATCATCACCTTCCGAAAAACTTTTGATTAGTGACTTTATTTGTTCCGCTGCTGCCAAGGTCTGTTACGATTAAAAATCAATATTATGAATATCGCTTAAGTTAAAAAAAGTCAAAGTAATGGATGATCCAAGTATTCGGCCTAAGCAATCTATTATCGCCATTTCAAGGTAAAAGTTTTATTGGTAAAATGCTACAACTATTTGATTATCAATGGTATTTATGGCCGGGATCAGAATTAGTGAATATTGTGTAGAACTTCTTCCTTTATTTTTTTTGCAGGGATGAAATTTATCCCGTTCCGCAGTACTTCTTGGTCATTACGGTTGCCTTTGCCTTACGCTAACGTTGCTGGGAGATGGTCCTGAAATACCATTCATTATTTCCGAGTGCCTTCAAGATTGGATTTTTCGCTACCCTTGACCACTTCTTTTCGTGAGAGCGTGATCAGTGAATGTTATTTCACGACTCATTATTTGAGTTTCACAATAAATCGCTGAATAACAAAGCATTCAATGGTCAAATTATCGCGAAATGAATTGCATAGTGTTCCGAAAAATAGTGATCACTAGTAAACGAAATAAAATGGTCAACCACCACGGAATCTCCACAAAGGATATGAATGTTATATCACACCTACTTTTTTTGATTTTGGTGGTGGCGAAGTATTTCCTGGTCTACCCAATTTCGTACAAAACACATTCAATCTAAGAGTTCCCCTGGATGACGAATCTGCCTGTAATAGTAGCCAAGGTTATAATGTGTTTCCAAATCCAGTGAAAGTTTTGTTTCAGCTTCAGGCACAGCTAGAGTGCTTTGAGCCTTATGATTTCACCCTGTATAATAGCTTGGGGCAATTGGTCAAAGAGGGATTTGTATATACAAGAGAATCTGATTTTATCGATGTGCATTCACTTGCAAGCGGCGCCTATTTACTTCGCTTGCAAATGCAGCGTAATTCTATTGTAAAAAAGATTATAAAGGAGTAGAATGGACGCTCATCACAACATGCTGAGTTGTTGAAAGACCATGTGAATTAATTAAGTCAATAATTATTTTTTTTTATAAATCTTGCGAAGCCTACGGCCACGTGCGCTTATGTTACACGGAACATTCATTCTAAATCGTTTACATTCCTTCACAAACCTTCATAATATTTAATAAAGTTATACAGTCATTCACTACCGTTAACAATCGTTAACCTGTGCTTTTGGGTTGCTACATCTTTGACCCATGAACACAGCGATAAATCAAAATCACGGGACGGGTAATGGGATTGCCTTTCTCTTCGGAGTGGTTTTTAACCTACTCTCCAATGTAAATCTTTCATTCTTTCTGGACTATGCGCTGCAAGCCATTGTAGGAGGCATCATCTGTCTTGCGTTCAAGATCATAGGTGATGTAACAAGTCCACTATGGCAAAAGCATAAAGAGAAAGTAAAAGATTTCACCAAGCTCAGCAAGTTAAGAGGTCTTAAGCTCAGAAGGAAGAAGCGCAATGATCAAGCGTAGTCACATACTGATCGGTGCAGGTACGGTAGCCGCCATCTATTTTGGTGGCAGCTACTTGCTCAAACTTAAAAGGCTTTCAAATGAATTGGAATCGGAGAC
>JBKJOF010000202.1:0-14883 GCA_046595655.1 Chryseolinea sp.
TCGATATTTTAGTTTCTATACCTACAGTTAAAATATGAAGATTGTTTTTGGTTTCATATTAATGTTTTCATTAGTCACAGATCCTATCAAGATCGGGCAGATCAATCGCATAAAAAAAGAAGCGCGATTAGCATACACTACCGGAGACTACAAGAAAGCGATTGAAAAATATAAGTACTTGTCTGATTCGCTTAACGTGAAGGAAGATGAAGTGATGTTGAATTTGGCCAACGCGTATTACCTCACAAAAGATACGGCTTCTGCCTATCCGGGATATCAAATGCTAACGAATAGTTCTGAGTCCCATATCAAGTCAAAAGCGTTTCAGCAACTGGGCATTCTGAATCACCAAAGAGGAAAATTTGAAGATGCACTCAGTCAATTCAAACAAGCTATTAAAGCAGATGCACAGAATAAGGATGCGCGATATAACTATGAAGCACTAAAGCGCAAACTGGACGAAAAGAAAAAACAAGACGAGCAGAAAAAGAAAGACGAACAAGACAAAAAGAAAGAACCTTCTGAGTATGCCAAGAAGTTAAAAGCGCAAGCGGAAGCTTTGGCCGCTCAGTTCAAATTTTCAGAGGCACACAAGTTGATGTTGGACGGTGCTAAAAAAGATCCCACCGTCATGTACTTCAAAGATTTCATCGATCGTTTAAATGATGTAGTCACCATTAACAAACAGAAATGAAAACGATAATTACATTCATACTATTCTCTCTCTTCTCTACTGTTGGTTATGCGCAAAATGCACAGACCTATTTTAATAGTTCTGCCAGTTACTATGTAAAAGATAAAAAGGTAGAAGCTATGCAAACTATTCGCGATGGTCTGGCAAAATATCCAAACGATGAAAAGCTCAAGGCGCTTGCTGATAAAATGAAACAAGAAAAGAAAGAGGAGGAAAAAAAAGATCAGGAAAAGAAAGAAGAAGAAAAAAAGGAGCAGGAGAAGAAAGACCAGGAAAAGAAAGACGATCAGAAAAAAGACGAGCAAGACAAAAAGGATCAGGATAAAAAAGAGCAGGAGAAGAAAGAACAGGAAAAGAAAGACCAGCAGAATAAGGACGAAAAGAAAGATCCTGAAAAAGACAAACAAGAAAGTGAGCAAGAAAAAAAGGACAAGCAAAAACAAAACGATCCCCAGCTTTCCGACAAGTTAAAAGACATGAAAATCAGCGAAGAGAAAGCCAAGATGCTACTCGAAGCAATGAAGAATCAGGAGAAGCAATATTTACAACAGAACAGAAGAAAGGCAACTAAATCGAAGGATAAGAGTAAACCTGATTGGTAATTAATAAATATCTGACACAGTTTACAGCCTCATATGTCAATTTCGTTTAATCTTGTCACAACTATATTTGCTCATAAACTCTTGTCCAGAGGTATTCCATTTTTCAATTATTGTTCCATTGACAAAAATTCTGTGCTGTATTGACACAGTCGTTGTTATAAATGTTCTCTTTTGCATTTCATTTGAATATTCTTCTTGAAGGCCTTATCGCTCCAGAACTCTGCACCTTTTTAAATAATTTTACTTTGACCAAGCAGTCAACTACGTCTTCAAAATCGGTTTGCTTTTTTAAATTCAATCCTTTGGCGAGCTTCTTTAATTCAGTTACGGTTAACTGACTGCGTTCTGATCTAAACGCGTGAAGGATATTTAATATCAATTCAAATTTCTTATCAGCATTAGCAGTGTGTTGTATTTCTTTCCAAAGAGCACGCGTTAAAAAATTTTTCTTGAAGATACCGTCTTTCAATTTATCATAGAGACTAGCCGTATTTTTTCTCTTATCCCAGTCATAATCGACACGGTCTATTCCTTTGATATCACTTGGAGCATCTTTCTTTTTTGCGGTGTTGTTGATGATGTAGTATTGCTTGTTCAACCCGCGCGCCAATCCCAACTCAAGACATACATTCGGGTTCCAACCAGAGATATCAAAGATGGCAAAGTCGCAAGCTCTCATTTCAGTAATTATTTTTTTTAATAAATGATCACTCGTAATCCTATCAGAGGCTACTTTAATTTTCCATGGAAGTTTATTGAGATGAGCAACTAGTCTATCTAAGTCTTTATCAAATGGACAGGCTAGGAATACTTTAGGGAGTTTAGTTGGATATTTCGGCATGAAACTTTTATTAATCGCTTATACGGATTTGGATTTTTTATTAAGGGCATTTATAAAAACTTGTTTTGAAATGGCATTATCTCTTCCCTTCGCCAGTTGAAGGAGGATAAGCGGAGGTTCTGGAGATTCTCTTAAATAATTTTCTGCTTCGGTTTTTTTTAAGGTTCTTATTTCTCGCGGCTCGTGCTTATTTAAGTATCCAGCCAATCACTATTAAACCCTACTAAGTAAGTGTTGATTGTTTTTTTAAATTATCCTTGGCTTCCTAGTTTCATTTTTTTGCAACAAACATCTACGTAACGATATCTATCAACACGACTTAATTTTCCTTACATTTCAATACTGTCACCACGATTTGTTTTCAACTTTAATAAACCGTTTCGCTTTCAGACTTCTTCCCTACATCATTGAGAGCAAAGCCTAGCTGCTCTTAAACTAAAATTATCTGAGCTAATATAGGCGACATTTTGGTAGGTAGCTCTACCTTCTTTTGAAATCTTATTAAGTGAGGCTCGGTATAAACGACATAGATCAAGATGGTGCCCGCTGCCTGATCGTTTTTTGCAGCGAGTCTCTCATGAGCCACTGCAAACAATCGCAAAACTGCATTATTCTGATCTTGATTTTATTTTGTATTGCTCAAATTTTAATTTCTCAAAATTCCCAAAACTTCTCTTATAAAAAATTACGTTAACATCCACCTCATTCTTCAACTAATTTTCATTAATTCATCAATCAATTTCTGCAATGATTTTTTAAAGGCAATTGCTTTGGGTACTTTCTTTAAAGAAAAAGCATCGACCAAAATTTCAAGATGTTCAATCTCGGCTTGCTTCATTCCTTTAGATCCGGCTTTGCCCCAAAGGATGCGATAGGTATTGATAAGTTCATCGATTCCTGTCTGCTTGGCTTTTAACAGAAATAAAACCAATTCAATATTTGCAACCGCTGCCAGATTCCAGTAGTCCATTTGAACTGGAGGTGAAGTAACCAATGCGTTTTTCAATTTGCCTAACTCGGATTTAATTACAGCTTCCGCTGGCAAAGTATATGTGTCACGGCCACTCACTATCTTCTTGCCCCATTCACGATTTCCAACGACTATCAATGCATATTCCAATGCAATCCAGTTGGCGATCGAATATGCAGCGTAATCATTTTCTGTTACCTTATGCGCATATTGATAATAGAAAGCAGCACGAGTATAAGCATTGGTTTTTTTAATTTTATCTTTTGCATTTTCTCCAGAAAGCAAAATAGCTTTTCTCTCAAATGCACTACCTAACAAGTTCAGTCGCTCTGCAGTAGCACCTAACAGTACCATTCCTTCAAGATCAATAATTACTTCATCTATATCTTTTAATCGCTCCTTTAATTTAGATGGTGTCTTTTTAAAATCAAGCCAACATTTTTTTGCGCGGATGTTGCAATACTTCTCCATGGCTGAAAAAGAGAATGAAGCGCGTTCCAGTTTTAACAGCGTTTTAAACTTCTCAATAGCCAAATCGTATTCGTACAACTCCGCGTAGATTAATGCCTCCTTTTCGGTAATGGATCCGTTGCGTACATCTGCTTTATCGACTTTCTTTATAATCGTGTTTAGTGCACGCAGTGATTCTGCAGCGGGATTGTCATTTGTTTCAGTAGCATTTCTTAAATTTTCGAGATCTACCAAGGCTTCATCAGCTGTTACATATGGATCATCCTTGTGTTTGGATTTCATCCCATCATTCGTGAATCGGTAGAAAGGGTCTCCATAACATTGATATGCGCCCCATGTATTTGTGCCTGGATAATTAGTATAAATTACTTCGCGGGCTTTTTGAACTGCTTCTCCGAAAGGGTATCCTTCAAACATAAACTTGTAGAAGGTTTCCGTAAATTCCAATGCTGCACGGTCGTCAACCGCCCATCCTGCTGCGATAACTGCTTTTACTCCATTTCGAATTAGCTGAGTACCTACATTAGCTGCCAGTTTATATCGATGCAAAAAATATTCTTCAGCAATACCTTCTGTCTTACCAAGGAAACAACAATTCACGAATACAAACTCTGGCACTGTACTCATCTGATTAATTTCCTTACTAGACAAATACACATCTTTGCCGATTAACATACCCGAACCTTTTGCTGGATCTTCATTAAAGACTCCATGGCCTGCGAGGTGTATGATCTTAAAGTTGTAACTAAAAAGTGTTTGTATAATTTCCGAGTATGTACCATTCAGAATCGGCTTCACATCAAATCCTTCAGAACGAAGTAAAGAGTCAACTACTGTTCCCTCTTTGAGAGCGCCAGGTAACTGACTAGCAAATCCGTTCAAATTAGGATCACCAACAACCATAGCTGTTTTATCTGTTACCGTGTCAATTTTTGTCCGATATTCTTCAATGGCTAATTGTCTTATCATCCCTGCGTTGATACACAGTGGTCGTCCGTTTCCAATACCGTCTTGCAATAACTCCCAAGGATAACTTGCTGTGGTCTCGTCCAGTATCCAGTTAATGTTGTTTTGCCTTTTTAATCTTTCTTTGAAATCGTTTGGAAGCAATAACTCAAAAATAGTTTTGGCAAGTTGTGGTGTCCATTGTTTGCTTGTAGAAATATCGTTTATCAGATGATCAATAATTCCCTTACTGGTGTGAAGGCGTCTCACTTCTTCACGAGCCCCACCTGTGGAGACACTGAATTGCAAACTTCGAAGAGCAGGTTGCTTGTCATCTTTTTCCAAATCAACACGGATGCGCATCCACCATCCTTCAGTAGTATCGATAGGTAAGCGATCGCGTGAGCCAGGTTTAATTCTGATGTTCCGTTTTCCTACTACTACATTGAGCAACGGATCATGTTCTTGTTCTTGTTCGATTCTATTCAATGCATAGAAAGAGTTTAACGCTCTGTCTTTATAGAGTTCTATAAACTCAATGAATTCAATTAAACGCACGTTATTTTCATACAATCTTTTAACTTTTTCGTTCGCTCTCGATACACCAAGCAGAATAGCTTTCAACGCATTTTCTACAGATATTCCACCATAACCACTTGCGATCACAAGTGATGAAATACCTACCTTATCAAAAACTCGTAAAGAAGAATTTTTAGCTCCACCTTTATCATTCAGCAAAAGAAGGTAGTTAGTAATGCCTTGTTCAACTGTTTTAGCAAGCTGGAATGATGTTAAAGCTCCGGGATCTCCAAGGCCCACAATAATCGCTCCTTTGAAATCATCTTTTCCTGAAAGCAGAACTTCACTCGAACCAATTTCACCTGGATAAAGACCTAATCGATGTCGTTGCGATAGTGCGCCATTGAGGTAACAGTCAATCGTTTTTTCTGCGAATAATATTCCATCTGTATCAAAGTGCCCGGCCAATACAGGATATGATGCAAATCGCAAATCGCCTTGCGTGATGGATGCACTTAGTGGTGATTCACTAATGTTGGTTCTTTCTTCTTGATCAAGCCCGAGGATGGTGTTTTCAATTCCTTGAGCTGACAAATCAAAATCATGGTATTCAGGCGAGCGGAATAATTTCTCTTCGCCTCGAACAACAGGTCGGTTCTTACTGAACAAGTTGGTTGAACCTTTGATGAGAATGTCAGCAATGCCAGGGAAAAGAAATGTTTCGTTGGCAAGTGCGCCATGTGTGACATTAACGTAGTAAACTGAATTATGCTCCGTCATCTTTTTAGGAATACCTGTTTCCCATGTTACACTGGCATCACCTTCGGCCGTGCTTAAAAATTGGAGTGACGTACCTTCACTTGTTTCTTCAATCTGATAGGCACATGGAGTAGCCTTATCTCTTCCGGCAATGTATACTGCATTCGAATAATCCATCGTGGCGAGGCCTTGCCTGATTTTATCACGATAGTTTTTAAATACCTGTAAATCTTTTGGCAGAGGTAAAGGCCAGTTGTCATTATCAGGCAAAGCAGATTTTATTTTATTCCACAAATTGATGTTAGAAAAATCATTGTCAGAATCAGTGGTGAATGGCAAAAGACTTAACAGGCCTGGAAATTTTGAAAACACATTCAGCAAATCTTTTTTCGAGTGAAAAATATCAATCTTACTGAGTTTATCTACAACGGAATCTTTACCAAACATAACAGCAGGAATGCGGAACGAACCGCCAAGTGGTGCGCCTAAGAAAATTAATTTAAAACCGCTTGATTGATTCAGTGTGTTCCAAGTTTGAGGATAGCTAATAATGAAATCCCTCACGAGAACGCCACCCATAGAGTGCCCTATAACTTTAATGGGTTGCTTGTATTTTAGCAGAGACTTGATTTTATCATTGAATATCTTGGCGGAGTCATTCAATTGAATGCGCCAATCAAACGGAAAAGTGACTACATCGTAAGCGCCAGATAAATAATCGACAAGCTTTTTGTAAGAAGTCCGGATGATTGAAGGCGCAGTCATCGGTGTTTCTATTTTAAGTTTAGTGAGGTCGCCAGCAATAAATTTCAAATAATCAATCCACACTAATTTATTTCCTTGTGCGAGATTGGAACCCATTATACCTGGCAACAACACAACGATAGGTCTTGTGCCAGTTACTGTATCCTTGAATACCTGACCCATCTCTAATTTCAGCAATGCATTTCGATCACCTTCCACGGCAGCTCCTCTTTCCAGAATGCTAAACCCAGGAATAAGTGAACCATTTGCTGTTTCTAAAGCCGCTAAAAGAGCGTCCGTGGTTAGCTTGTTCTTGAAATAACTAAAGTGATCTACTTCTGCACCTTCATTGAAAAAGTATTGAATTCGTCCCGATCGTCTTGATCCTAAATACATCGAACTCGTATTCACAATCAAATCATTGTCTTGTCTAAAAAATAACTTACTTACGATAACAAGCAACGCTTTCAGATTAATCTTCATTTTGCAATTACCTGAAATAACAATTAGAGAATTGTCAATGACAACGGGAGATTGAGGGATATTAAGCACCTTCACAAAAGGAGAATCTGGATTCAGTGCCTCGATACCGGGCAGAATATTTTCATCGTTCTTGCAATTGATAACCGCTGCTACAACATTTTTAAAAGCGATGTAGAGTGGACTTCCGTTCCAGCCCGTTCCTGTACCGATGATATTGAATACAACATTCAAGAAATTATCTAACCGTTTGGATGCCAAAATAGATCCTCCCGCTGGGCACGCAACACGAATGAATCGTTCAATCGTAATGTTTTTTCCTTTTATCGCCTTCTTAATACCTTCAATGTTTGCCACATCTTCAGCACGTCCTGATTTTTTTAATGACTTGATTTCGTCTTCTGTAAATCCGCTGTTGTTTTGATCGCCATTGCAAAAGCGCGAAAGTATATCGCCTACTACACCACCATGCGATTGACTGATGATGTGCAATGAAATATTTTTTGGTAATGCATTCACAAGATCCAATGTGTTTTCCAATGGACCCTTTGTAAGCGTTTCGTGCTGAAAGGCTATAACATTATTTCCAAATGTATCTCGAATGTATTTCCAGGCCGTTGTAGTCTTTATAGCTCCAAACGAATGCTCTGTTGAAGTGGCAGTGCCATGAAGAAAAATGAGATAAGGCTTGTTGGCTTGTTGTTGTGTGAACTCATAAAGACTGAAATCTGCGTTAAGCAAGTAGAGACCAATCTTATTATCGAGCAATTTTTTTTCAAGATTCTCTGCTAAATGTTTTATCTCTTTCCCGAGCTTCTTTCTAGTAAATACATTGATCACTTTTATAAGGATTGTACCTACGATGCCTCCTCCCCGCTCATCACCCGTAATTAATCCGATGGGTATTTCAAATGCATCATCATTGCCACCTCGTATTGCTGCTTCAGGAAATACTTCTTTTATAGTATCCTTGCTACAAAGCCATATGGTATCGTCATCAAAAACTAGTTCAACAACATAGTCCTCCTGAAGATCGACTTCATGCGTTTCCGCGTGACCTCTACTGCTGCCGCTCACTTTATAGGAATTGACTAACTGCAGTACATCAGTGGATTGAGCATCCGGGGAAAGTGATTTTTCACCTCGAATAATAATTTTTTTTGTAGTCATTTAGGTATGATTCAAGAGTTATTTAATGTCGCGCTACCGTTTAGCTTTGAAGTTCCTTTGTGTTTTCCTTAACGTCTGATTTATAATTTGATAAAGTGATTCAGCTATAAAAACTACTTGCCAATTCAGTCTATTAAAATTCAAAAACTTTACATTGATGTTATATAACATCGGCACCGTTCATGCATTTTCCCAACGTTCCATCTGCGTGGAATATTTTATAAGTCGGTGCAGTTGAATGCTTCAGGATATTTTTCGACTCAGTTTACTTATTCAACAATAGACTCATTCACTCGATTCAACGGTATTCTCTATTGTGTATAGCAGTAAAAAGCAAAAGCCCTTCCATCTGATACCGAGGAGTGACAGAAAAGATGGGTTCCCTGAATCGAAAGTAGAAAAGAGACTACACTTTTCCAAAAAGGAAATTCGATAAAAAAAGCAGCCAATGCTGACTGCCTTAACCGACACTCTAAGCCATCTGAGACGGTATAACCTTTAGTCGCTGAAATATTACGGGAAGAATTCTTTGTTTTAAATCAGAAGTAAAGTCAACGTAGATTTTATTAAAAGATTCGCTGAACAAAACGTAAACACTAAACATAAAAAAAGACAGTCGTTATTGACTGTCTTTTCTTGTAGAGTGGAGGGTAGCGAGTTCGAACTTATTTACGGCTCATATGTTAAAGTTTGATCCCTTTAATCCCGTTATTAGCCTTTCCAATCCATTGTAGACTAGAAAGTAGATATCGAACCTGTTCATGATGGATTCGGTAAAATTAGCAATCCGAGCGATTAACAGATAAACTGTCAATCTTCGCAAACTTAGGTGCTTTTGTATGCTGATTTATTATCGGCTTGTGTATTGATATCCGTGTACCACGCTGAGCTTACTTTCCCTTCCAAAAATGAGGTGAACCCTTCGTTTATTCCATTATAAAATATCTGGTTTCACTTGGCGTGCGGTTATAGTAAGGATAAATATAATCACCAGTATCAGGGTTGTGTAAGATTCGATATTTCCACCACCTGAATATCCATATGATTTAACATATACTGTATCGCCTATATTAAAATATTTATCATAGAAATCAAATGGATATTCTTGAGAACGTGTAATTGTAGAGAATATCTGCATAGATGGTTCTCAGGTTAGTGGTATCTTGAATTAGGCCTCAATAATTTGGGAAATATTTTCCACGTAAGCCGATAGATCTACTTTTTATATTGCCAAAATCTGTCTTTGCCCTCTGCAATCCATTCCAAAGATTGCTCTATTCTTTTTTGTCGAGTTTCGTCTGTTTTTGCATCTGCAACCCAAATAATATAGTTCTTACGAAATGAAGGTGATTCATTCTCAAAGATTGCGTTTGCGTGTTTGTCTTTTTTAATTGCTTCAAGAAATGCTTTTGGTGCAACAACTTCAACTGTTGATTTCCCTTTTAGAGCTTTGGGTTTTGCCGTATCGTTCGCATTTAATTCCATTGCCTCTTTAATGTATGCAATTAAGATTTTTTTGTTAGGCAATTCAGTTATGTCCTTTATCTTGTCCATATAACCGAATTTTTTACCTGCCTTTACACTTTCAAGAATAGCTTTGTCTTTCATTAGTTCGGCTTTATATAAACTAAACGAACAGTGTTGTTTAAACCCACCCATCATACACAGATGGTCGCCTTTGTAAGAATAATGAGGTGTTCCCCATTTAATATTTTCTTCAACATCTGGGCAAGTGCTATGCACTATTTCTCTCAAATGGGTAAGGATAGGCTTTGCAAACTCCCCCATTTTTACAATGTATTTATCCACTTCTTTATTGAACTGTCCCATTTTTAAGTTTTAGTTATTAATTAAAGGAAGATATTTATTTTTGTTTTCAATCATTACCCATAAAAGTATAGCCGCCAATGCTATTGCAACTGGGAGACCGGAGGGAGCAACGAGTATATGGGTTAAAAGAATTCCAATCATAATTGGAAAGATGATAGTTGCTCCAAACGCGCGTGTCTTTGGAATAATAAATAGAACACCGCCAATGATTTCTGCTATGCCAATGAGCGGCATTAGCCAGCCAATTTCCATAAGGGCCTTCGACATCTTCATCATCGGTTCAGGCAGATCGTCAGGTACCGGGATGTAGTTGAAAAATTTATTTAGGCCCGCGTTAATAAACATTAGTCCGAATAATAGACTTGCAACAAATAGAATTTTCGATTTCATACTCTGACTTTTAGATTATTTCTTTAGTTTTAATAACAAGGAATCAAGCTTTTCCATTGTTGATACTAATCCGTCTTTCATGCCCATTTGAATGACAGCTTCCAGATCAGTTAATGAGTTGTAGGTCACCACTGTCTGCACAATAACGTTTGTCGCCAGGTGATCAGTAAAAGTTACATCCCATGTAGCACGTGGTAATTCTGGATTGAGCACCCCACTTGAATCCGTAAATCCATCAAGGCACGTATAGCTGTTAATGGGGTTGATCGCTAAATAGTCCATTCGACCCCAATATTCTGTTCCTTTAGGTTCCACCATCGCATATAGCCAGTGTCCACCTTCTGTAAAATCCATTGTTTTAGTCTTTGTAGTCAACGGTGAAGGAGCAAACCATTGATCCAATAACTCGCTCTTTGTATAGCAATCCCAAACTAATTGACGTTCACCACCAAATTCGCGTGTAATCGTTATTGTATTTTTTTTCTGGTCGACTTGAAAGTCAAATTGTAAATTCAATTTCATTTTTTATTTGTTTTTAGTTTAATTATTAAATTATCAAGTTGATGAAAGCGCTTTTCCCAAATCTTTCTGAATTGTTCCAGCCAGATATCAACTTCTTTCATTTTGTCTATTCGGAGTTGATAGAGAATTTCCCTTCCCTGATATTCTGACTTAACGAGTTCACATTCTGTTAGTACCCGTAAATGTTTTGAAATTGCTTGACGTGAAGTGTCAAAATGATCAGCAAGGGCATTCGGTGTCATGGCATGAGCCGCAATCAGAACCAATATTGCTCTTCTGGTAGGATCAGCGATAGCCTGAAAAATATCTCTTCTTGTTTCCATTATCTTTTATTTAAAGAAACCATCTGGTTGCAAACATAATGCAACTATCTGGTTTCTCAATTTTTTTATTAAAAAATCGTAAATTAATACGGATAACGGGATTGGATTTCGACACGAAATGCAAATAGAAAATCTTTGAAATGTTTCAACGACTGCATAACAAATCTGAATATTCGGGCATTGGTATTGGCCTTACCCATTGCAAAAAAGATAATAGATAATCATAATGGCGCTCACGGTGTAGAGCATTACAAATCAGGAACAATCTCTAAATACCAAAAGTAGAGCCTTTACTTAATTTAATGTAAGCCATAATGCAATCATTATTTGGTAGAAAGAATAGCATAAAGAATTGATCTTAACGGGAATCGAACCTAAAAAGCCTGAAACCGTTATTGATTCAGGCTTTTAAGAGTTGTAGACTGGGGGGTGGCCATTTCGAACCTTTTTATACAAGATTTACTAAAAATTAAAGGCTCTATTGCTCGCCTAATGAAAGGCAAAATAGCTAGTCGGGTTTGATGTCTATTTTACGATAAAACCTCTTCTTTAAGAAAACCAGCCTCTTCCAGATATTCGATCTGTGGTTCACTAAGTCCCTTTTTATCTGATGTAGTGACTAGGTTGAATGGGAGGATCACATCGCTGTCCATAAATTTCTTTAATTCTTTGGCCAACGCCCGTTGCTTGTCTTTTGTAAAGACGTACTGATTTCGTTGGTCTTTAATAATGTTTCCTTTTTCATCTGTGCTGCAATAGTCAATGTTGAGATCTTCCAACTTGTCATTATAGGCCTCGATAAAAGAGGCTGCATTTTTTAATGTTTGGTTCTTGGCGTGTTCAAGCTTAGTTCCAGAAGGAACGGCCATTTCCAACAGTACGGTAATCATGCGATAGGCTTCTCTGTTTGTCATACTTTTTAAGTTTAATATTTATTTACGGTCCGAAAAATGTATTAACTACTCTAACTTCTCCTGCTGAGGTTATATATCGTAATTCATCATCCCTGAAGTAAAGCCTACCTACTGAATCAATTCCGGCTGGATCATAAATGACTTGTCCAAGAGATAGAACGCCATCTTTATCAACTGACAATTTCAGTTTTAATGAATTGCTTCCGACATCATATTTAAAGGCTTCGATAAATGATCCTGTTGAGCCAATATTTTCTTCCATCCTGATGAATGCCCCGGTGTGATCAAAACCATTCAGTTCAGCATTATGCTTTCTAATGTAAAGCATAGGCTTGGATGTGCCACCCAGAATATTGTTTCCTGTAGTACTATACTGTAGCCACATTAGGTAGCCATCATAGTCACGTGTGCCAAGTGTTTGCTGCGACCCAATAAATAATCCATTGGCATGGGTTTGTCCAGGGGAGATGATAATTCCTGTTCTCTCAGCTCCCAATGGAACAATGAAAAGCGCAGCACTGATTACATAGCTTCCATTCAAGAGATTATTAGTCGCTCCAAGTTGTGCTGATCCATCCGTGCTAATACTTACTACGGGAGTTCCGAAGGCCATTCCATTTCCATCAAAAAATATCCGACTTCCTGTAGAGTGAAACGCAAATACCTGAGCATTCGGATCAGTGCCTCTTACATCGGCATAGAAGCCATCCAAATAATGATTAGTTACTGTTGCCTGCGCTGAAAATAATTGTACCCGATTATAATTAGCATAACTATCGTCAATCGAAAAATTCAATTGAGCATGAAAGGCTGAAACATATCTACTCTGCTGACCTGGATTTGTTTCTTGAAGAATGTACCGATACCCATAAGCGGTATTGTAATTATTCGGAGCAATTAGGATTGCTGTATTCGCGTAGCCACCCGGAGACAGCCTAAGCATTTCAGTTTTTGTTCCTCCAAAAAGATAGTCAGTAATTTCAATAGCTGCATTAATATTATTTGCACCAATCGCGAAATCAAAACCGCCAAGTCCCGCGATATAGGTATTGATCCGAAAGGTATTTTTTACAGCGGCACTACCATCTTCTCCAAGATTGATGCTAAAATTTCCATCACGAAAAGATGCTGAACCAGAAACACCGAGACCAAGCCCACCTGATTTTATAATTTGAAGTTTATAGCCGTTGAATCCAAAATTTAGACTTACGCCTGGTAGTGATAGGTTATTACTTTCAGCTCCGATCACCACCTGATCAAACGCAGCCCGTCCAAGAACAATAGTATTGGCCGTCCTTACTATGGCTCCTGCACCAATGGCTGTCGCGTAATCTACTCCACTTCCATTTGCAATCAAGTCACCCAAACTATTGTAAGCGCGAGTTCCAGACCCGATTAATGTATTGTATGTATTTGATCTTGCATTTTGTGAATCGTACCCAATAAGTGTATGATCGCTTCCGCTTTGTGGAGCAAAAGCACCTGCGCTTGCTCCGATCATCGTGTTTCTTTGGCCAGTAGTAACTCCTATTTGCCATCCTGCTCTATAACCGATGAAAACACTGTCAACATAGCCAGTTCCATTGTTGTCCGTTGATCCAGCTTCCGAACCAATGACCACGTTTCTTTCAATTGTTCTGGTAGGATTAACACCTGAACTACCAGCGGGATTATACCCAATTATAACATTATCATTTCCACTGTCTACAACCTTTGCGCCAATGGCTCCTGAGGTAAGGATTAAATTCCTAAGACCTGACATACCTGGCCAGCCACCATTGATAAGTAAATTGGAACGGTCTTTATTCAAAAAAAATTTCCCTGAATTAGTAACACCAAATAGAACATTGAGTATGGGGTCATCGATGTAGGCAGCATAATTCCCTTCTAATAAATCAGTTGTCCTGATGTGAATTTTGCCTCCGGCAGATCCGTTATAGCCAACCATGAAATTTCCATTCTCATCAAATCTTCCACGTTCAATATTTGATGTGATGAAAGGCAACGGAAAATTATCTTTTGTTCCAATGGCTTTTATCGAGCCTGTTGTATTCCCATCTTGTACCCAGGCTGAAACAACTGGTTGAAGAAGATTAAATAGTTTCTCCAACGTATCACCAGTGTTTGAAACATTACCTTTCAAAGTATTAATAGCAGCGGTGAAATCCTCTGTCTTTATTAAATCTGCATCTGTAATAATGGAATTGATCTCAACCAGTGTGTCAATGTCTTCTGCCTTGAGATAATTGAGTGCTTGAATAATGTTGTATAATTTCTCAAGTGTATCGCCCGCTACAGGTGCGTTACCCTTTAAAGCATTGATGGCGTTAATTACATCGTCAGACTTCATAAGTTCTGCATCTGTAAGAATTGCATTCAGCTTGGCAAGTGTGTTTATATCATTAGTAGTTAAGGCAGCCATGTTATCTGAAAGCTTTAGATAAATGTTATAAAGCAATTCTTCGATTGCAGAATGAAAGGGAGGCTTAGGTACGCTCATTACTCATTACTTTTTTAATTGTCCAGCCGAGGATAAGTGCAGCAATCAGGGAGGTGGCCTCAACTATACGTTTCAGAATAATTCGGTTAACTGATCTGAAATCTACAAGTGTGTAGGTAAAGGCATTTCCATAAAGCGCACTGTGCCGTTCACATAACTTTATAAATTCTTCAAAGTTTGCTGCATTCTGAAAAACCTGACACCCTGCC
>JBKJOF010000221.1:0-10423 GCA_046595655.1 Chryseolinea sp.
GCGGAGCGAGACATTAAAAAAATACAACTCGATATGTTTAACTTGAAAAATGGGGGTGTTTTTCAAAACCCAGAAAAATCCCCGTAATCTTTATCCAGGCGATACTTTTATAAGCTATTATGGATTAGTCGGATGACAGTAAAAAATTATGATTCAATTTTTTACTGGAGTCGCGACAGTACAGAAACAGTTTCTGATATGCTGAAGGATCGTCCTAAAGTATTGAATTATATTCCCGAACCTCAGGGCGAATCCATAGCTTGGGAACTTGATGGCTCGGGATATTACACAGTAAGTGAAAAAGTTGTCGGGCGCAAATCCAACTTACTTTTTTACAAACGCAGAGAGACTCATCATTGATTCCAGATTTCTTAATCAGAAATTAAAAATGCTTTGGCCTTTTCTTAATCCGAAACGTAAAGACATTTCTCTTTAATTCGCAAAAGTTCATGAGCAAAGCGCTTTCTTTAAGGCCTTGTATTCATTCCATATTTCAAGTAGAATTTCAGATGCTGGCTGAATTGTTCGAATAGCTGCTGAGACTTGACCAATTTCTAATTCGCCCTCATTCAGATCACCGTCAAACATTCCTTTCTTCGCTCTTCGTTTTCCAAGAAGCTCATCCAGTTCTTCTTTGCTAGCTCCACGAAGTTCAGCTTGCTGCACATCCTGATAGAATTTATTCTTGATTAACCGAACAGGAGTCAGTTGTTTTAAGGTGACAACAGTCTCGCCCTCCGTTAAGTCCGTAATTCTTTTCTTAAAATTTTCGTGAGCCGAAGACTCTGAGCTTGCAGCAAAGCGACTACCTATTTGCACACCGTCTGCGCCTAAAATTTCGGCAGCCAACATTCCTCTTCCGGTTGCAATTCCTCCTGCTGCCATTAAAGGAATGGAAATGGCATCGCGTACCATCGGTATAAGAACTATGGTTGTGGTTTCTTCTCGACCATTATGGCCACCGGCTTCAAACCCCTCTGCCACGACAGCATCTACGCCAGCCTGCTCCGATTTTTTAGCAAACTTCACGCTTGATACCACGTGAACAACAGTAATACCTTTCTCCTTTAACATGCCAGTCCATATTGATGGATTTCCCGCGGAGGTAAAAACAATTTTTACTCCTTCCTCAATAATAATCTTCATAATCTTATCGATCTCCGGATAGAGAAGCGGGACATTTACTCCAAAAGGATTTTGAGTAGCAATTTTACATTTCCGAATATGTTCAGCTAGAACTTCGGGATGCATCGAACCTGCACCCAGTATACCAAGACCACCAGCATTACTTACAGCAGAGGCTAATCTCCATCCACTGCACCATACCATGCCGGCCTGAATAATCGGTATATTTATGTTGAACAGTCTGTTGATTGAATTGCCTGAATTGTTCATATTGAAAGCTGATAATTGGGTTGTTGAATAATGGTTTTTTCTTAATGTTCTGACTATCTGAAATATAGAATAAACCGTGTTGAGCCATGTTGATTTTTAAGACTATAAAGTTGTCCACAAAGAACTGATTTAAAAAAATTGATGTAACTAGCTGATGTAATGATGTTTAATGGATAATAATATAGTAATGTGGACAACAGCATAAATTTGTGGAAATCTTTTTAACAAATAATTTTGCTTTATAACTAGTCGAATTTTATGGTTTCTATTATTGTAAAAATGAACATGGGCGTTGAGTATTAAGATCACAGTGTTGAGATTTTGTTGAACTGAAATGACCATTTTTCGTTGAGATTCTAATCATGAATAAAAGCTTCCTTATTTTTTTTCTGACGTTCTCAATGTTTCAAACTGAGGCGCAGCAAACCCGAGTCATCAAGTTTGACGAACTCCAAAAGATAATACACTCTAATTCAAGCGCTATCCAGGTCATTAATTTTTGGGCGACATGGTGCGCGCCTTGTGTCAAAGAATTACCGCTCTTTGAAAAATTGAACGCACAGAACAGAGAAAATATTAAGATTACCCTTGTTAATCTTGATTTTGCCGATAAGCTCGACAAGGTTAATGCGTTTATTGCACGCAAGAAAATGAATGCTGAAGTCATATTGTTAGATGAGATAGATTATAACCTGTGGATTGATAAGGTAGACAAGCATTGGGGTGGTGCAATTCCTGCCACGCTGGTGATTAATCCACAAAATGGGAAAAGAAAATTTATTGAACGAGAATTGACGGAAGGTGAATTGGAGAAATTGATTGAAGAAGTAAAGTAGGAAAACTAAAACAACACGGTATGAAAAATCTAAAAGTTTATTCGTTTCTAGTGATTTGCATTGTCGCATTTTTTGCAGGCCATAAACCAAACTATGAAGTAGGTGACTTGGTTTCTGATTTTAAGTTAAAGAATGTAGACGGCAAGATGGTTTCCCTTTCCGACTATGAATCGTCTAAAGGGGTTATTGTTATTTTCGATTGCAACACTTGTCCATACTCAAAAGCGTATAACGAAAGAATCATTGCACTGAATAAAAAATATGTATCTCAAGGATTTCCTGTTATTACGATCAATCCAAATAGTGAAGAGGTTTCTCCTGGTGATTCGTATGAAAGAATGGTGGCGTTAGCAAAAGAAAAACATTACACCTTCCCTTACCTTATTGACCCCAGCCAACAAACAACAAAAGTTTTTGGTGCTGCCAATACACCGCATGCATTTGTATTAAAAAATGAAGAAGATGCTTTTAAGGTCGTTTACATGGGAGCCATCGACAACAACGTTCGCAATGCTAATGCTGCTGATAAAAGATATATTGAAGAAGCTGTGGATGCTTTACTGTCAGGTAAATCTGTAGCAACGCCAAAGACTAAAGCAATTGGCTGTGGCATTAAGTGGAAGTAAGTCTCGTTTGTAGCCTTACCCAAATACATACCTTTTTAAAAGGTTTCACACAACGTCACTTAATTGCAACTAATTCCGTTTTAAAGTTTCATATTTTCTTGTCGATGGCACGGTGGTTGCGTATTAAATCTAAACACTGTGCTATGAGAATTTTGCCTTTTCTTTTCTTGATCGCTTATTCCTATACATCTTCTGCTTACGATTCAGGCATCGCTATTCAATCAGAAAAAGGAACGAGCATGCAGGTTTATGTAAATGGTAAACTGTATAATAAATATCCGGGCAAGTTTGTGCGAGTAAAGAGTACACAAGGTTTGTTCCATCTAGAAGTGAAAGTTTTAAATCCATGGAACAAGGAATGGTACATGGTTCGAAAAGACATCTTGGTAGAGAAAGGTTTTGAGTTTCAATATAAAGTTGTTTTTGTCAATCGACTAAAACCTACACTGGTTGAGATCCGAAAATACCCGGTGTACACCAAGTATTTTTTAAATCCGAGCTTATACAACAGGCACCCGGTTTCCTGATTATATTTTTTTGGATCGCGTAATCATCATAACGACTAATACTATCGCGATTGTAATAAAGAATCCACTTCCTAAAAAGGCAAACGGCCAGTGCACGTGAAAATTCCAATTAAACATCCATCCGAATACTGCACCAAACACTCCTACAATTGCTCCGAACACTGCTGCAACAATTCCAATTGCAGCGCCAAATAATCCGATAACCACACCAAGGAGTCCGCCCGCTATTCCGATCCAGAGCGGGAATGTAAAAATCAAAACAATGATAAGTAAAACGGAGGAGGTTGAGCTTTGCGATCTCATAGACTTTAGTTTTGAAATTAGATACCAAAATGTATGCTGAATTCTAAAACGCTTCTATTCACCCAAAATGAAAGCTTCAAGAAAGTGTTAATTGAAAAAGTGTTGAAAAGTGAACAGTATTTTTTCTAAGAATGTACACTTCTATTGATGCTCTTTTTGATAATGTTCTCTTAAAATATCTTCTGCAAAATCGTTAGTGAGATCGCGAACTGTTGTGTGAACATGATTGGCGTTGTTCTGTGTATTATCATATTCAATCAACAACATAGGACCTTGTATGCGATAGTAATGTCCAGCACCGGCAGTTAAACTTCCAGCCCAAGCAAAGGACAATTTTTCAATACCTGCTTTCTGAATTTTAGCCATCAGCTTCTTTGAAAAACCTAGCTCATAATTATTAACATACTCATTAAGCAATTGATTGAAAAGTTGTTGTTGTACGTTTGTCAAGGTCGCATAGTTTATACCAAGAGGAGTTAACAGTTCTGCCTTCCTTTTATTTCCTGTAATGATTTCTGGAAGCGCAGTCTCTGAAATAACTGCCTTTGATTTTTGATCGACCGTTAATGAATTGACAAGAGCAAATCCCAACGCTGTTTCTTGTTTGAGAATCTCCTTGCCTTTCGCTTCGCCTGTTTGCACAATACCCGGATTACTACCAAAAAAAGAAGGTGTTGAGGAAATTATTTCGCCATTAACAACGGTAAAATTTATTGAGATGTGATGTCCCTCTATTCTCCATGCCCATGGTTTTGTATCCGATGGATTTCCAAAAATGCTGAAGTAGTAGTTAAGAGCATCACGATAGTTGTCGCCCGCACTTCGATTTTCTATTTCCTTTAAAATATTTTCTAAGGCCATGATTTCAGTCGCCTTTTTATAACCGATTTCACTAAGTGAAGTGTTAAGTAACGACAAAGCAGCTTGACGTTGTTCGATGGTAAGGTATTTAAAGCAAGCTCCTTCTCTTTTTTCACGAGGAACAAAATACCAATTAAAACGCTCTTCATTGTTCAATGGAAAAAGCGCCTTAGTTTTTGTCTTTTCATCGAGGGTAGAAAGAAAATCATTGGCACTCAAAACCAGTTTTGAAGTTTGTGCAAAGCTGATTGTGCAGGAGAGAAAAATAAGAAGGAGAGTAGCTTTCATAGTGTATACAAGGTAGGATGTATAAAACAAAATCCAGAAAGAATCTTCAAAAATTTCAGAACTCAGAAAGGATCAATGCGCGGCCTTACTCTTTACATCAGCAAAAATCATTTCGGCATGAATGCGAGAATTTTCAATGAACCACTTATTTGTTTTCAATCCACCACACACAACTCCAGCCAAATACAAGTTGGGTACATTTGTTTCCATAGTATGCTCATTAAATGCGGGCGTGTTGAATTCATCATTTTCAAATTGAATTCCACATCGTTTCATAAAATCGAACGGAGGCTGATAACCCGTCATGGCCAGGACAAAATCATTTTCTAAGATTACGTTACCTTCCGGTGTTTTTATCTCAACAGTGCTTGGTGAAATACGAACTATACTTGAATTAAAGTAAGCCTTAACAGATGCTTCCTTTATTCTATTTTCAATGTCAGGTTTCACCCAATACTTTACGCTGTCGCGGATGCTATCTTCACGAACTACCATTGTTACCTCTGCTCCTTTTCGCCAGGTTTCAAGCGCAACATCAACTGCTGAGTTGGCGGCACCAACAACCACAATCTTTTGTGCGAAGTAAGGATGAGGCTCATCGTAGTAGTGTTTTACTTTTGGTAAATCTTCGCCAGGTACATTCAGTAAATAAGGTAAGTCATAAAATCCCAGAGCGATGATGATAACCTTTGCCTTATAATTTCCTTTTATTGTTGATACATGATGAAAATGATCTTCTGTTTGAATGGCTGTGATTTCTTCATACAGTTTTACATTCAGATTCCACGAAGAACAAACTCTTCGGTAATATTCTAAAGCTTCTGCGCGATTTGGTTTTGGCCCGTGTGATATGAATGGTACGTCTCCAATCTCCAACCGATCGGATGTAGAAAAAAAAGTCATGTTAAGTGGGTAGTGATAAATAGAGTTCACCAAACATCCCTTATCAATAATGACATAACGCAGTCCGGCTTTCTTTGCTTCAATTCCACAGGCCAGGCCAATCGGTCCAGCGCCAACGATTACCACGTCATATTCTGCTTCCACCATTTTTATTTTTTTGCATTTTCAATTAAACCTATATCTTACGATATGAAATAGACTCCCTCGTTATTTTCAAACACGTTAATTTAAAATCATGTTAAAGGTTAACTTTCGGTTGGCGCTGCGGGCGCTTCTCAAAAATAGGATTTATTCTATTGTCAATATCGCAGGACTTTCCATTGGCATTGCTGCCTTTCTCCTCATTTGGTTATTCGTTGAACACGAACAAGCTTACGATCTTTTTCACAAGGATGCGAACAGAATATTCAGGGTTCAACAAAACCGAATTAATCAGGGAGAAGTTTCATCAAAAACTGTTGCTGTTTGTGCAGGCATTGGCCCTGACATGAAAGCCAATTTTCCAGAAGTAGAATATGATGTGAGAATCTTTAAGACGGCACCGGTAATCGTATATAAGGGTGAAGGGTTGAAGGTAGAACGAACGTGTTATGCCAGCGAAGATTTTTTTCGTGTTTTTTCATTCACATTAAAACAAGGCGTTGATTCTCTGGTACTGAAAAGACCATATACTGCTGTGTTATCATCTTCATTTGCTAAACAAATTTTTAAAGGTATTGATCCAGTTGGCAAAAGTATAAACGTTCGCGGACGATGGGATGTAGAAATTACCGGAGTGTATGAAGACATGTCTACGAATAGTCACATGAAATTTGATTTCATGATTTCATTTGCCACATACGAAGATCGCGCCAACAAATTCATTATTGAAGAACCGTGGCGATGGGATGGATTTATGACCTACCTAAAATTGCGCGAACACACTGACTATAAAATGCTGGAAAGTAAACTTCCGACATTTGTTGAAGCTCAGACCGGCAAATGGTTGAAGGAAACAAACCAGGGTATGGAAGAATATTTGCAACCACTTACCAGCATTCATCTCTATTCTGATTTTGATGGTGAGCTGGAAACAAATGGTAATCATCAACATGTTTTTTATCTCACGTTGGTTGCGCTGTTCATCTTGTTTATTGCCTGGTTAAATTACGTAAGCCTGGCAACGGCAAAATCGCTAGAGCGTGCAAAAGAAGTTGGCGTACGAAAGGTATTAGGAAGTTTTCGTATTCAACTCATCGCGCAGTTTCTTTCGGAGTCGCTGGTGCTGAATATTATTTCCGCTTGCATTGCCATTGTAATCGTCATTCTTTCATTGCCCTACTTCAGCATACTAATAGACCGATCGATTTTGCTTTCAGAATTGAATACTAAGTTTTGGCTTATCATAACATTAGTAAGTATTGGTGGTGCATTTGTTTCAGGACTTTATCCGGCATTTGTTTTGTCTGGATTTAAACCAGCACTTATTCTAAAGGGAAAATTTGTGACGTCAACGTCAGGACGATTCGTTAGAAAAGGAATGGTACTTATCCCCTTTGCTACCGCGATAATTTTAATGAGCTGTTTATACATTGTGCATGATCAAATTGTTTTTCTTCGAAATCAGGAATTGGGTTTTGATATGAAACAAAAGTTGGTCGTGCGCGAATCAGAAGTGTATGATTCTCTTTATGATTCGCGAACGGTATCATTTCGAAATGAATTGGTGCGCATTCCGGGTATTGAAAAAATGAGTTTCATCAGCACCATTCCAGGAACGCCAATTTCAAGTTATGCCAACAGCGTTCGTAAAATGAGTGATGACGACACAAAAGCAAACCAATACAAATTTATTTGGGTGGATGAACATTTTGCAGCTGTACTCGGATTGAAGCTTTTATCCGGAAGAATTTTTTCGGACAAAGATGTTACTCGCAAAACACTTATCGTAAACGAGCTTGCAGCAAAAAACTTAGGATATCAAAAGGCAGAAGAATCGATTGGTGAAAAAATTAGTTTTCTTGATGATACCTGCACCATTGTAGGCGTAGTAAACAACTTTCATCACGAGTCACCCAAAAATCCTTTGCTGCCTATCATCTATGCCTACCGCCCCGATGGAGGTGTATTTTATTTAGTGCCTATTGAAACAACTTCCGCGAAAGCGACAGTAGAAAAAGTAGAAGCGTTATTCAATTCCGTTTTTCCAGGACAACCTTTTTCATATTTCTTTCTTGATGAAAAATATGATAGCCAATATCATCGTGACATTCAGTTTGGAAAGGTGATAACAATTTTTGCAGGCTTGTTGATTTTTGTAACGGCTCTTGGTTTATTTGGACTATCGGCATACACCGCTATGGTGCGTACAAAAGAAATCGGCATCAGAAAAGTTTTGGGAGCAAGCGAGAAGACCATCGTTTTAATGTTATCGAAAGAGTATTTGATTTTAATAGTGTTGGCTACCATCATTGCTGTTCCATCAACATGGTACGTAATGAATCAGTGGCTTGATTCATTTGCTGTTAGAGTAACCATAACATTGTGGGTGTTCATGCTTCCCGCATTGGCCATCGTTACCATTACCTTACTGACCATCAGCTTCCAAACCATGAAAGCAGCGTTCACTAATCCGGCAGAGACACTTCGAGCGGAGTAGATAATATCCGCTGCCAATAGTTTGCTTAAATGATTTTCATTTGCCAGTTGTTCCCTGCATATTTGTTTTCGAATGACAACGAGCTCAAAGCACTCAAAAAATTTCATTAGTGGTATTATAATTTGTTTGGTGGGTGCAATCTGCTTTTCATCAAAAGCAATTTTTGTTAAAGCGGCTTATCGCGATACACCCGTTGATGCTGTTACCTTGTTGGCATTGCGAATGTTATTCTCGCTTCCGTTTTTTATTCTCACGGCTTATTTCTCATCGCGCAAAACAGATAATGTAAAATTTACATTGAAGCAATGGCTTGGTGTGGCCGTGGTTGGATGTCTCGGGTATTACGTCAGTAGCCTGCTGGATTTTTTGGGTTTACAATTTATTTCAGCTGGCATCGAGCGATTAGTGTTGTTCATTTATCCCACCTTAGTATTGTTCATGTCGGCCATGCTCTTTAAAGTAAAAATCCGGAGAGAGCAATGGCTCGCGCTAATTATTACCTATATAGGATTGTGCATTGCCTTTTGGGGAGAAGTAGACACAACCATAAACACGAATGATTTCTATAAAGGTGCTATTCTGATTTTTATTTGCGCCATTACCTACGCCATGTACATTGTGGGCAGCGGCCGATTGATCCCGTCTCTTGGCGCTGCAAAGTTTAATAGCTATGCGATGAGTTTTGCAGGCGTGGCCGTGCTTATTCATTTTTCCATTTCGAACACGAACTCATTGTTGAATTTACCTCTTACGGTTTATCTCTACAGTTTTTTAATGGCTGTACTGGCCACAGTTATTCCATCTTATTTAGTAGCGGAAGGAATTAAACGCGTTGGATCTGATAATGCAGCGATTGCGGGAAGCATAGGTCCGATTTCAACAATCCTTCAAGCCTATTTAATTTTGGGTGAACCGATTCGCACTCTTCAGTTAGTTGGAACTGTTTTTATTTTAGTTGGTATTCTGATGATTACCACGAGAAGAAAATCCGAAGTTGTAATTTAAGATATAGGTATTCATTACGAATAAGATTCAAAAACACGCACGAAGACATGGTGCGATACATTAGTTTCCGTACTTCTGTTTAAACTTTAATAGAATTCACTTCATCGAATATTAAAACCATTTCGATGAAACGCAATATAGTATTGGGTCTATTTTGGTTGATCGCGATTTCCTTTGAAGGCCAGGCACAAACTCATTTTACTATCAGTGGAATTACTTCAGATTCAGTGACCCGCGATCCCGTTGCTATAGTTTATGTGCAATCATTGCGAACTAAAAATGTAAGTATAACAAACGATAAAGGAGAGTTTAAAATTATTAGTGTATTTGGCGATAGCCTCATATTTTCCAGGCTAGGCTATAGACTTAAGAAAGTCTTCATTGGAACTTTGAGTGGATCTATTGCCGTGACGCTTTCGGAGACACAAACTATACTCCCTGCGCTTTCAATTTATGGAGACTATCAACCTCAAGGCAAACCGCTCTGGTATAAATCAATTCGAATACCAAAACCCACCGACAACGTAACGCAAGACCCCGGAAATGAATATATGATCCAGACGTTTGGCCCGAGCTATACTATTATCGGACCCTTCTCCTATTTTCTTAAATCAGAAAAAGAAAAGCGTACGTTAAAAAGAGTAGAGAATGAACGCAATAGAACTCACACCTTTAGAATGGTGATGAATGATCCGGAAACAAAATCATTAATTAAAAATCGGTTTAGTTTTTCTCAAGAAAAATACGATTCTAGAATTGAACAATTTGTTCTAAAATATCCGGATGCAGCCTATCTTAAATCCAGAATCGAAATTCTGGATTTACTTTTTTATTTCTTTTCGTTGAAAGAGTTTCAGCCTGATAGCGAGGGCGAGAAAAATTAAACGGAAATCATGGGAACACTAGGATGGCAAGCGTTAAAGAAAGAAACAACTTTTCTGAATGGCGCTACGATTCATCGTTGTGATTTTAGTATAGAAGAGCGGATTGCGGGAAAGAAATGAATTTTTAATACGAGTTTAGTCAAGGTTAAAAGCCTAA
>JBKJOF010000120.1:0-15324 GCA_046595655.1 Chryseolinea sp.
CGATCGCTCACAGAAGGTATCCTCCACACATGCTTCCAGCTTCCTTCATGCGAAAGGCCAAGCGTAATGTCGGAGTTACCAATGTCGATGGCGAGTAGCATGTTAGGCATATTCCAATAATTCGTTTCTGATTTTCTCCAGTCCTATACTTCCCTTTTCCTGAATCATTTTTAAATATGGTGTCGAAGCAACGTCCAGAAGTTTGGGGTCAACAACATACTTCGGAGTTTCAAATGGAACAGAATGAATTAAGCCCGCTGCCGGATAAACTAACAATGATGTACCTACTACTAAGAAAACATCTGATCTTGATGCATACACGGAAGCTACCTCAATCAATGGAACCATCTCACCAAACCACACAATGTTTGGCCGAAGTTGTGAACCCTTCTCACACTTGTCTCCAACATTTAATTGCCAACCCTTGATCGGGTAAATTAAATTTTCATCTGCTGTACTTCGCGACTCAAACAAACTTCCATGAAGATGAATCACGTTAGATGATCCTGCGCGTTCATGAAGATCATCTACATTTTGTGTTATGATGGTGACCTTGAAATGTTTTTCGAGCTCGGCCAGAATTTCGTGACCACGATTCGGTTTTACTTCAAGCGCTGTTTTTCTGCGTTGATTGTAAAATTCTAAAACGAGTTTTTGATTTTTTTGCCATCCTTGTGGTGTAGCAACCTCCATTACATCATACCCTTCCCACAAACCATCTGAGTCGCGAAAGGTAGGAATTCCACTCTCGGCACTAATGCCAGCACCGGTAAGGACGACCAGACTCTTCATGTGTTTAGTGTTTTAGTTTACATGTTTTGATAATGTAATTCAAGAATCTAAATGCTTTGCTCAAATCAAAATCCTAAATCATACTACCACTAAAATACTTAAACACTAAAACACATTCATCTATTCTATTTCTTTTTTACCGGAGCTTTCTTAACGGATTTTTTTGCAGCGACTTTTTTGGAGGCTTTCTTCGCAGCAACTTTCTTCGCGGGTGCTCTTTTAACTGCGGCTTTTTTCTCTGGCGTCTTGTCCACTTTTTTAGCAGCACCCCATCTTCCTTTTTTCTCAGGAGTATTTTCAGCTAGAATAACGCACTCTTCTAATGTTAAATCCGTTGGCTCTTTTCCTTTCGGGATTTTTACGTTTTTCTTCCCAGCTTTAATGTAAGGGCCAAATCTTCCGTTGAGTACTTGAATATCGGGATTATCAGAAAAGCCTTTGATTAATTTATTCGCATCCGCATGACGCTTCATCTCAACCAACTCAACCGAGCGATCGAATGTGATGGTATAGGGATCTAAATCTTTTGGAATGGACGTGTACTTTTTATCGTGCAATACATACGGGCCAAAACGACCGATGCCAATTACGACAGGCTTCTCTTCGAACAAGCCCAGGTTGCGTGGCATTTTGAATAATACCATTGCATCCTCCATGGTGATGTTCTCGAGAAACTGTCCGGGACGAAGACTGGCAAACTTTGGTTTCTCTCCACCATTGTCATCTGGATTTTCTCCCAGCTGAACATACGCTCCAAACTTACCGAGCTTGGCATATACATTCTTGCCGGTATTTGCATCAACACCTAACTCACGACTCTTTCCAACGGATGATCGCTCTACCTTTTCTGTTTCCGTTACCTTTTTATGAAATGGCGTGTAGAAATTATCAATCATCTTCTTCCACTGAAGTTTGCCACCGGCAATCTCATCGAACTCACGTTCAATCGCTGATGTGAAAGAGAAGTCGGTGATATCAGGAAAATGTTCTACCAGAAAATCATTCACGACCATAGCCGTGTTGGTTGGAAAAAGTTTATTCTTCTCCGCTCCTGTTATTTCAGTTTCAAATTCCTTGGTGATATTATTTTGCTCCAGCGTTAATACCGTATATTTTCTTTCAACACCCTCACGCATTTCTTTCACTACATACCCACGTTTCTGAACCGTTGAAATGGTTGGCGCATACGTAGACGGTCTACCGATTCCAAGTTCTTCTAATTTCTTTACTAAACTTGCTTCCGTATATCGTGCAGGGTGTCGTGTAAATACTTGTTTACCTATCAATGTGTTGAGTAACAAATCCTGACCGATGGTTAACGGAGGTAACATTTTACTGTTCTCTTCATCATCATCTTCATCATCGCTGGACTCCATGTATACTTTCAAAAATCCTTCGAACTTAATGACCTCGCCCGAAGCAATTAAATTTCTTGGGTTGGTAGAAATAGAAATCGTAGCCGTTGTCTTTTCTAATTCTGCATCGGCCATCTGCGATGCAATGGCGCGCTTCCAGATCAAATCATACAATCGTTCTGCATTGCGATCTAATCCCGGATCGTTCACAGAAAAATCAGTAGGACGAATGGCTTCGTGAGCTTCTTGTGCTCCCGAAGATTTTGTTTTATAAAAACGAGCCTGTCCAAAATTCTTTCCGTACGATGTTTCAATTTGTGCGAGTGCAGCTTTGCGTGCATCGTCCGAAAGATTCACCGAGTCAGTACGCATGTAACTGATCTTACCCGCTTCGTATAATTTCTGCGCCACCATCATGGTCTGTACAACCGAGAAGCCCAACTTGCGACTGGCCTCTTGTTGTAATGTAGATGTAGTAAAGGGAGGTGCAGGAGAACGCTTCGATGGTCTGGTTTGTAAATCGGCAATCGAAAACTTTGCGCCTTTGCAACTTTCTAAAAATTCGAGAGCATCCTTTTCTTGATCAAAACGTTCGGGCAATTCAGCATTTAATTGTTTGCCTTTTCCTAAATCAAAAATCGCATTGATCTTAAAAGATGACTTTGTTGTGAAGCCGGTTATTTCCCGTTCGCGGTCAACTACCAATCGCACAGCAACCGACTGAACGCGTCCCGCGGAAAGACCCGTTTTAATTTTTTTCCAAAGAATGGGTGAAAGTTCGTAACCCACCAATCGATCGAGTACACGTCTTGCTTGTTGTGCGTTTACTAAATCAATATCAATCCCTCTTGGATTTTGAATCGCATTTAAAATCGCATTCTTCGTGATCTCCGTAAAAACAATTCTTCTTGTTTTCTGATCACTCAGGTCAAGCACTTCTTTTAAGTGCCATGAAATCGCTTCTCCCTCACGGTCCTCATCACTCGCCAGGTAAACCATTTCGGCATCTTCGGCAAGCTTCTTTAGTTTGGCGATGATATCTTTTTTATCCGGACTGACTTCGTACGTAGGTTCGTAATTATTTTCAACATCGATGGCTCCGCTACCTTTCGGCAAATCGCGAATATGCCCCATGCTTGAGCTTACTTTAAAGTCCTTTCCCAGATACCCTTCTATCGTCTTCGCTTTGGCCGGGGATTCTACAATTACAAGGTTTTTCGACATAACAGTTTAGTTCGGAATGGCTCAAATATCTGTAAATTTTTAAAATGTCAAATTCTGAACACGGTTTGAGGCATCGTTTGAGGTACATTATGTGGTGTCCATTTAGCATCTATCTACCTGATTAAAAGGATTTTTACCTCCAATAAAAAAAATATTTGCTACGACTTAGTAATATTGATGATTAAGACACCGTATTGATAACATAACCGTTCCTTATGCCGCGATATTTGTATTTGCTTCGTCATGCCGAAAGTGCGCAGAAACAACTGAATGAAAATGATAAGGATAGAGAATTATCGTCACGCGGAATTAAAGAAGCGTTGATGATCGGCACCTACTTATTTAAACAAAATACCCCACTCAATATTATAATGAGCAGCACCGCTGCACGGGCATTAAAAACTGCTAATCTTGTGGCCGATGCTTTAAAAATTGATTCAGCGAAAATCTCACCTCAAGAAGATTTATACGAGGCATCGCCCCGCACCTTCCTTCACTTTGTTTCTCAATTGGATGATGAGTATCAACACGTAATGTGTGTCGGTCATAATCCAACCATCTCCTACCTCGCTGAACATTTCACAAAAGCAGAAATTGGCGACATGGCTCCGGGTGGACTCAGCAGCATTTCTTTCAACATCAAATCCTGGAACGAAGTCAGCGAAGGTAATGGCGAATTAGAACGTTATGTTTTTCCAGATATGTTGGTGGAGTAAACTGCGGAATGTAAAGGTTACAATTAGAATAGTGTAGTGCTAAGTTTTAATAACTGTTAAACTTTGAACCTTGAACTTTAGACTCTAAACTTTAAACCTATAACTATTCCTTACTTTTACCACCCTCAAACCTAAACGGATATTTTAATGAGTGAATTGATTAACAACATTGCAACGGGTGTGTGGACGCCAGTTCTTTTTCTGCTTATACTTGGTGGATTGTTTTTCTTTTTTTATTCTCGATTCATTCCCTACAAACATTTTGGTCATGCCATTGCCATTCTTCGTGGCAAGTACGATAATCCAAACGATCCCGGGCAGATCAGCGCATACGAAGCACTCTCAACTGCACTTGCATCAACCGTTGGTATGGGAAACATCGCAGGTGTCGCTGTAGCCATTTCGATTGGCGGGCCAGGTGCTTTATTCTGGATGTGGGTTACTGCCTTCGTAGGTATGTCCACTAATTTTTTTACTAGCTCACTTGCGGTAATGTACCGTGGAAAAGATTCTGCAGGACAACTTCAAGGTGGACCGATGTATGTAATTCAAGAAGGGCTTGGTAAAAAATGGTATCCACTGGCAGTATTATTTTCAGTTTGTGCTATGGTGGGTTGCCTCCCAATATTTCAGGCCAATCAATTAACGCAAGTCATTATTGATATAGGCATTCCATCTTCTGAAATAAAGGCATCTACCTTTCATATTGGAAATTTAGAAATCAATACCGCGAAATTTGTAATTGGTGTGATTTTGATGATCATCTCCGGCACCGTTATTATTGGTGGTATTCAACGAATTGGTAGGTGGGCCGGCAAGATGGTTCCGCTCATGATCATTGTTTATTTTTTTTCAGTATTGGCGATCATCTTCATTCACTTAAATGAAGTACCCGGATATTTATGGTTGATCATTACGGACGCTTTTGCTGCAAATCATTATCATGGTGAACCAGCATTGGGTGGTATTGTAGGAGGTCTAATTGTTACGGGTGTTCGCAGAGCATCATTCTCCAATGAAGCCGGTATTGGAACAGCCCCTATGGCAATGGGTGCAGCAAAAAGTTCTGAACCCATTCGTGAAGGATTAGTCTCAATGGTTAGTCCTGCGGTAGATACGTTATTGGTATGTACACTTACCGCTCTTGCTATTCTGGTTACAGGGGTGTGGCAAACCTCTGGAGCGAATGGTGTTACGCTTACCACCACTGCTTTTGAAAGCTCGCTCGGGTTAACCGGAAAAATATTATTGCTCATCAGTGCTTTCTTCTTTGCCATCACATCTTTGTTCTCTTATAGTTATTATGGAAGCAAGGCATTCGCTTTTCTGGTAGGGGTTAAAGCGGGTAAGTATTACGATTATGTTTATCTGCTCACTATTGTGCCAGCCGCTATTGTGTCAATGGATCTGGTAATGAATATCATCGATGTGGCATTTGCATTGATGGCGCTTCCAACGATGATCTCCGGATTTATTCTTGCGCCAAAAGTATTGAAAGAAACAAAGGCTTACTTCAAAAGATTAAAAGAAGAAGAGGCCATTGAACCTTCTTCAAAATAAAGGGCATCTCCAAAAACCACCGCTTACCCTTCTCAACCGGAGAAGGGATGAGGCCAATAGAAAAAGAGATGTTAGAGATACCTTAAAATAAAATGAACTATTGCTTCACCACTTTTGATGTTGCCACGCGCGAGCCAGAGCTTACCTTTATAATGTAAAGCCCCGGACGAAAATCTATCATGTCTACATCAAAAGTGGTTTCATTAGTATTGCTACTGAATTGTATCTGTTTTCCCATCACATCGTAGATAGCAACCGATGAGATTGCATCTTCGGCAACAATTTTTACATATCGATCTACTACAGGGTTTGGATAAACACCAATGGCAAGTGGTGTTACGTCCTTGTAAACATTTTCACTTCCAGGTGTCATTGCAATGGTGGCTTTAAAAGGACCTGTTCCGTTCGGTATGCGCGCAAAAGAATAATCATCTTTCTGAAATCCAAAGAGTGTGGTATCATACATTAAGATGGTTTCATTTTCTTGGTAGTATAAACCAACTTGCTCACCATCGCTTGAAAGTTTGAAGTTCAAATGGAATGAACCCTGTTCGGTTTGTTCATCGGCATAAAAAACTTTGTAACCTGAAATAGGCAGAAGCATTTCGCCCGCAACATTTTCGGTAATCTTGAATTTTGTTTTGTTGTTGAAATTATCAGTCAGGTACATTCCATTCAAGTTCACTGCTTCTGTTCCAGCATTGAAAAGTTCAATCCAATCTTCTGCTTCACCAGCTTCATCCTGTGCGCCCGATCGTGTGGCGTTAAATTCGTTGATTACAATGTTATAGTTAGTCACCTCCACTTCTTCAAACATCGCTTCAATAAAAATATCAGAATATGCAGTATCTGTTAACACCGGAACGGTGCTAGTCAAATTCACTTCACTACCCGGTATCACTCCATTCAAATCAAAATCAAAACTGATATCAGAACTGTTGATTACGTTTTGATGTATTTCAACAGCAATAACATTTTGCCCGGGTTTAACTAAACCTTTCACGATAACAAATGGATTGAATGCTGTTTCTGACAATACACTTTGCATGGCCAGGGTTGAATATCCAATAACACCGCCCGGCATATTGCTACGATAAACTTCGATACCGTTCAGATAAACTACGGCTCCATCATCCATTCGAACAGAAGCTGAGAGATCACTAAGGTTAACGGTGTCGAGAACTGTAAATGTTTTTCTGAAATAGGTGGTGATGAACTTATCCCCAATGTTAGGACCGTAGCTAACAACCGTTGCTTCATCCCCATCTCCATATCCTAATTCTGCAACACCTTGTTGCCATATTCCATCGTTGAAATTTTCTACTTGCCAGTTTGACGCAGGTAGCGAACCTTGGTCAAAATATTTCCACGTATCTCCTTTAGTAATCATCTGTACTCGTGTGGATTCGCGCTCCGTAATTTTCCACTCTTTAAATACGAATCCACGATTTGCTTTCGGTTTAAGATCATATCCTACACCTTTAAAATAAACAACATCAACTTCATCGGTGGTAACACCATTAAAATTAAATGACGATGCGTTGGATGGATTTGACTGCACAGAAATATTAATCTTATCGCTGAGTCCAAAAAAATCAGCAGTATGATCAATCATAAATGGATTTCGTTCCAGGGCAAAATCGCGCAACCGTTGTACTTCGTAATACCAGTCATTCATTTCTCCACCCCACCGTTGTTTGTGATGCGGCATCTCAGAAGCAATGCGACTTTGAAAACTATCAATCACATTAATTACTCGATCGGGTTTGAACGTAGTATTGATTGCCGTTAACATCGTTTGAATAAACCGACTTTTGAAAATCGGATTTTGAAGAACTAATCGAATGTGTAGCGTTGACCAATCCGGATTGGGCCACACCACTCCGCTATTTGGTTCTGTGGCAAAATTAAGTGTTGGGTGATTTGCATAACTTGCCCAAGTATAAAGTCCAAAACCAAAATCGAGATCCCATAAAATCCATCTAAACTTGCCATTCGTTGATCGTTGCCTCCAAAATTTAACGTTGTTACCCGGCCAATCGGTGTTGGCATAATAAATTTCAGTAACAAGGTAATTGATGTATTCCTGAACATCAATGTGTTTGTCGATAAAAGTAAAAGATGCAGGATCACTAAGATCGATAATCTGCAAACTATCTTTGTAGGATAAGTAAGCTGCAGGTGTTCCTTCAACTGCATTTTCATACGTCTCAATTAAATCGACATCATCTTTGTCTACACCGAAATTAGATTTGATATAGTCACCGTCAATTTTCTCGCGAAGATTCTGTATGCCCCAATACTCGCCATTGAGGTACAGCACAGAAGGTTGATAAGCCAGGTAATCAATATCCATTTCATCTACCACTAGGCTTTGTAACAATGCGTCATGAAACATGGTCATGTTAAAATCATTCCCTGAGTTATTCAGAAAGAAACTTCCATACTTATAAATTTCTTTGGTGGGGAAAAGGGGATGATCTACCGAATTGTTGCCATACTCATCTCGGGCTTTAACTGCAAATGATTTTTGAGGTTGAGCACGGCTACAACCTCCTCCAATGCGAATGTCTAACGACTGATCAAACTGCTTCGACCCATTCTTGTTATAATATTCAAACACAGCGTGGCGGCTCCAGTCCTGATTCCAATTCTTTGGACTGAATGTGCAATTATCAATAATACCATTCGTTCCATCTGTATAAATACCATAGGTGTTATCCCACAAATAAGAAGGCTTTAGTGAAAGTGAAATGACTGGAAGTGTAAAAATATGTTCGTTGATAAAATACGTTTTCGTTATCGTATTGCCAGGAAGCATTCCTGTTTTAAAAGCTTTCGCTTTTACGGTCATCGTTTTGTTAATGGACAAGGGAGATAAATATTGAGAAGAAGCAATAATAGGTTCAGTGCCATTTAATGTATACCGAATGGTAACACCAGCTTGTGGATGTGATAAAGAAAGAGATTGCGTTCCGCTGTAACGTCCGGCTTCCTTTGCAAAAACTACATCGGCCAATACTTCCGTTGCATTGTCATAACTATTGGCTGCCGCAGGCGTAACTTTAGAGAGATAACCCAATGTTGTTGCTCCGTCAGTCGTGCGGCCGTATGAAATATTAATGTATTGAGATGGAAAAGTAAAATTATCAATAGGAGAAAAATTGGAAGAGGATAAAAATACCTGTTCGCCATCAGCATCGAGTTTGAAGTTGGTGTGTAAGCCAGTATATTTTTCATCGCACCAAAAGAGGAGATAGCCTTTTGCATCTATGGTAGTGCCTCCCTGTATTTGCCACATAAATTTATTTGCAGGATCATTCGATAGAAAGTATCCACCAATATTTACCGCGCTGTTACCTTTATTATAGAGTTCAATCCAACCAGAGAAATTATAGAATTGAGGATCGTAATTGATATCACCATTTGTTGGGCAAACTTCATTGATCATCACTTGAGCTTGAGAACCAATCAAGGTCATTAGTATAAAACTTCCGAGCACTAAAAATTTCTTCATCCTCTCTGTTTTTGCAAACTGCTAATGTACCGAAACTATAACAATGGGTTAATAGGGCATGATGTGGTAATTTGTAACCAGCAGCAGGAATATTCTGTAACTTCCATTCTTAAAGTTGCGTCCAAGGTGCAGTCATGACAAACGAAGAGGAGTTTCAATGTATCGACAAGGTACTGGCGGGCGATCAGCGGGCATATGCCGTGTTGGTCGACAAGCATAAGTACTATGCCTTTTCCATTGCGCTAAAGGTTCTTCAGAATCGCAATGAAGCGGAAGAGGTGGCGCAGGATGCTTTTGTTAAAGCCTACCATCACTTAAGCAAATTCAATCGTGAGGCAAAGTTCTCCACTTGGTTGTATCGAATTGTTTTCAATACGGCCATTAGCTCTAAGCGTAAACATAAACACGTTTTTCAAAGCATTGAGAACACCATTGTTGAATACACTCCCGGAAATGAAGGAACATTAGAATCAACTGACAAAAAGAAATATGTAAACCAGGCGATGGCGAAGTTAAGTGAGGCAGACCGCACTGCGCTTTCGCTGTTTTATCTCGAAGAATTTTCGCTTGACGAGATTGCAGCGATTACCGATTCTGCAGCCAACACCATCAAAGTGAGAATACACCGTGCACGACAACGATTGGCTGACGAATTAACACTAATTTTGAAACATGAAGCGTTAACCTTATAACGTATGGAAAAGATACCTCAGATTTTAGACGATACTTTACTGAACTACTTAGATGGTTCACTAAAACCCGAAGAGAAAACGAATCTTGAAAAATTACTTCAGGAAAGTGACAGTGTTCGTGCGCGGCTTCAAGAACTTCGCGTTGTTCATTTCGCGCTGCGCCAAACTAAACTTGAGCAGCCTTCTAAAAACTTTACGCAGTTAGTAATGGGCAAACTGGAAGGTCACACGGAACAGAGCTCCTTCCCTATTCGCAACGGAATATTTTTATTAATCGGAGTACTGGTTGCTGTTGGCATTGTAGCATTCCTGGTTTCTTCAGGAGTGTTCAATCAAACCCAGACCGTTGTCGATTTAAACAAGATAAACTTACCAAAGCAATATGTTCAACAACCCTTACCTTCTATTCCCTTCAATGGAAAATTATTAATCAACATTATCATTGTGCTGAATCTTGGTTTAGCATGGCTGGTGTTGGATCGTGCTATATTGAAACCATACTTTCAGAAGAGAATGCAAATGAATCCATAGACGATAGACATTAGACATTAGACGTTAGACATTAGACGTTAGATACTAGATATTAGAGTTTAGAACGTAGCACCTTCCTCAACGAAGGTGCTTTTTTATTATACGCAGTTACAATGTATTTTCTTTATTAAGCGCTGCCCACGAAAAAGCGTAAAGGAACCCATCCGGTTAAGCGCAGCCTTCAAGAACTTTGAACCTTAACTTTGAACTTTAAACTTTAAACCCTTATCTTTTCTCCCACAACCAACTTAAATCATGACGAAGACCAACACTGTTTTTCGCAGCGCCATCGTAGCTGCACTCGGAGGATTTCTTTTTGGATTTGATACTGCCGTTATTTCGGGAGTAGAGAAATCCATTCAACAACTTTGGGCACTAGATGATTTCCGCCATGGATTTACCATCGCCTCGGCTTTGATTGGAACGGTAGTCGGTTCGCTCATTGCCGGTGCCCCGGCTGAAAAATTCGGACGAAAAAAAGTATTACAAGCAATCGGCCTGCTCTATCTGGTAACGTCAACAGTTACTGCCCTTACATCATCATGGGAAGTCTTTGTGTTATTCCGTTTTCTAGGAGGCATTGGAGTGGGTGCATCATCCGTTGTCGGACCAATGTACATATCCGAAATTTCGCCAGCTGCCAGTCGTGGAAAATTAGTAGGGCTGTTTCAGTTTAATATAGTGTGTGGTATTCTCGTTGCTTTTGTTTCAAACTACCTGTTGTTTGGGGTAAGCGAAGAATCGTGGCGATGGATGTTGGGTGTGCAGGCATTTCCCTCACTTGTATATTTTGTGTTGGTGTTCTTTGTTCCAGAAAGTCCGAGATGGTTAATTAAACAAAAGAGAAGTAGTGAAGCCGAAAAAGTCTTTAACGAAGTAGGTGAACCCAATCCAAAAGAAGCAATACAAACCATTGAAGCATCTCTTCACACTGAGGTAGGCGTGAAAAAAGAAAACGTATTCAATGGCAATTACAATCAACCCATTATGTTTGCTGTGGCTCTGGCCATGTTCAATCAACTTTCGGGCATCAATGCGATAATGTATTATGCTCCAAGGATTTTTGAAATGACCGGGCTCACGAAAGACACGGCATTGTTGCAAGCCATCTCCATCGGAGCAACGAATATGGTTTTTACCTTATTGGCTATTTCCATTATCGACAAAGTGGGAAGGAAAAAATTACTCATCATTGGTTCAATCGGTATGGTCGTTTCACTCGGACTCGTGGCGCGCGCGTTCTATGCTGAAGACTTTGGTGGTTATGGTGTAATGCTTTGTCTAGTAGCATTCATTGCATTCTTTGCGTTTTCACAAGGAGCTGTGATATGGGTATTTATCTCGGAAATTTTTCCCAACAAAGTTCGCTCGGCAGGACAAACTCTGGGAAGCTCAACCCATTGGATTATGGCCGCCATCATTTCATGGACTTTTCCAATCATTGCTGATATGAAGGATGGTGGTTTTTATTCTTTTCTCTTTTTCACAATAATGATGGCCGTTCAAGGATTTTTTGTCTGGAAGGTATTACCGGAAACAAAAGGAAAATCATTGGAGGGAATTCAGCAGTCACTAGGAATACATTAATCAGCAAGAAATCTATTTGCTACAGAATCTACTCGGCATCTCTAAAAACCTCCGCTTCTCTTTCTCCATACGGAGAAGGGGCGGGAGAAGGCCATTAAAAATTAAGTTTTTAGAGATGCCATTGTTTTACTAAATCAACTCACGCTAGTCCACCCTTCCGCTTAGGTGTACTATGCTGTTTATCCCTATCTCACGCTTCTTCATATTTCTCTAAAAAAAATTTTCTCAAAATAACTTGCGCAAGCACTTGCTTGCGCATAAATTTACAAGCAGATACTTGCCTAAAGCAAGTTGCTTATGGAAACCCGGAGAGATGTATTTCAAGCCATTGCCGATCCTACAAGAAGGCAGATCATAAACTTAGTGGCAAAAAAAAAGCAGAACTTAAATGCGCTGGCAGAGAATTTTCATGTGAGCCGTCAGGCAATTTCATTGCATATAAAAATTCTGACCGAGTGCGGATTGATTGTCATCAAGCAACAAGGGCGGGAACGATATTGTGAAGCAAAACTTGATCAACTCAACGAAGTCTCTCAATGGGTAGACCAATACAAACAGTTCTTCGAAAGCAAGTTGGATAACCTGGAATTGTATTTAGACAAACTTCAAAAAGAAAAGAAGAATGCAAAACGAAAATAGTAATACGGCCGATCGCGAGATCCGAATTTCGAGATTACTCAATGCACCAATTGAATTGGTTTGGGAAGTGTGGACTGATCCTGAGCACATTAAAAACTGGTGGGGGCCAAATGGTTTTACTAACACCATTACCAAAATGGAAATAAAACCCGAAGGCGTTTGGGATTTAGTGATGCATGGTCCCGATGGAACGGATTATAAGAACAAAAGTATTTTCAAAGAAGTAGCAAAACACAAGAAGCTGGTGTATGAACATGTGTCTGCTCCAAAGTTCATTGCTACCATTCAATTTGAAAAACAAGGTAATCAAACTAACATCAGCTGGCACATGTTGTTCGAAACCAAAGAACAATTCATCCAGGTAGTAAAAACGTTCAATGCAGAGGAAGGCCTGAAACAAAATATCGAAAAGCTGAATGCGTATGTAGAAGCACGATTTAAAATTAAACAACAACTGAAAACAAATACCATGGCTAGAGTAAGCAACTATTTGAATTTTCCCGGCACAATGGAGGAAGCTTTTCTTTTTTACAAATCTGTTTTCAAAACAGAGTTTACTGGAAGAGGTCTTCAACGATTTGGTGACATTCCTCCACTGGAAGGTATGCCTCCTTTATCAGACGCAGATAAAAAATTAATTCTACATGCTGAGTTGGAAATTTTAGGTGGCCACGTTATTATGGCGACTGATGCTCCTGAAAGTTTTGGAATGAAGGTAACCGTGGGAGATAACATGCACATTCTCCTGGAGCCGGATTCACGTGAAGAAGCAAAACGATTATTCGATACGCTTTCAGCAGGCGGAAAGATCAATCAGCCATTGGAAGATATGTTTTGGGGAGCATACTACGGAAGCTTCACCGACAAGTATGGCATCAACTGGATGGTAAGTTACACGCTGAAATAAAAAGGCTGAACATATTATAAGTTTTTAGTCTAACCTCATAAATCATGAAATCATTACTTGCCTTTACAACGCCCTGTAGTGTACTGTTGGTAATTGTCCTGATCGGTTGCGTGCAACAAAATAAAAAATAAAGCAACACTACTATAAGCGATAAAACACAATCTCATCACGCTATGCAAAACGACACTACATTTAAAAGCGGCTATGCTGAAGTGAACGGCATTAAAATGTATTATGAAATATACGGCACTGGTAAACCGCTCGTACTTATACATGGTGGTGGCTCTACTATACAAACCAGCTTTAGTAAAATAATACCTGTGCTGAAAAAAACCAGACAGCTCATTGCTGTCGAGCTGCAGGCACATGGACGCACGGAAGATCGAAATGCGCCTTCCTCTTTTCAACAAGATGCTGATGATGTCGCTGCGCTTTTAAATAATCTAAAAATTGATAAAGCAGATTTTCTTGGATTCAGCAATGGAGGAAACACAGCGATGCAAATTGCAATGAGACATCCTGCATTAGTGAACAAACTGATTGTTGCATCATCATTCTACAAGCGTGAAGGTATACCTGACGGATTTTGGAAAGGTATGGAGCATGCAACCTTCGATGATATGCCACAGCCTTACAAGGATGCGTTCTTAAAAGTAAACAAAGACTCCACCGCGCTGCTCGCCATGTTTAACAGAGATGCCACGCGCATGCAAACTTTTAAAGACTGGAGCAACAATGATTTAAAATCAATAAAAGCACCTACCCTTCTAATCTCAGCAGATAAAGATGTAGCAACTCCTGAACATACCGTTTCTATGTCACGCTTAATTCCAAATTGCCAGCTTGCCATTATTCCCGGTGGTCATGGAACTTACCTTGGAGAATTAACAACATTAACGAATGGCCAATGGAGACAGAATTATATTACTCCGTTGATTGAGCAATTTTTGGACGCTCCTGATTTATAAATCTTCTCCAAGAAAACAAGAGCGTATAATCCTATTAGCGATAAGTGTCATTTGTCAATTTTACAACTCCTTAGGTGTTGATGTTATCACCATTTTAATTTCTGGAATTCAATTCAATCTTAAATCTCTCATCCTACTTTGATAATTGGTTCGATAATTATGTTGTACATTAATTCTCCAAATACATTTCACCTGTCTACAACATGAAAAACTTCCTCTCCGTTTCAGATAAATCGTTGGAATTGTAAATGATTTACTTGTTTTGTTAAAGGTAATGGAGGGACGAAGACATAAATTTTAAAAATACAGCATGACGAACGAATCAATTACAAGATATCGGTCAGCTCTTTTGTAATTGTTTTTCGCGAATACTTTTTAAATCCTTCAGGCTGCGTAGTTGGTATGTTAGAATTTTTCCATCGCTCGAAAGCTTGTAACAAAGCTTGCATTACTTTTTCCTGATTGGACCCTTCAATCATTTGTCCTGCGCCAGATTGGTTGAGCAATGCTGCTGCATCACCGTTGGATGGACCCGTTCCCAGAATAGGTAAGCCTGTCGCTAGATATTCGAATAATTTACCAGGCATGTATCCTTCAGCATCTTTGTAACCTGTAAGGATAATAAGCAACAACGCTGATTCGCCATATATGGTAATCAGTTCATGATGCGGAACTGGTTTTGTAAATAAAGTAATCGCAGAGAGCGTTGATGATTGACTGATAAATTCTTTTATCTGAGGATGTACCTCTCCAACAAAATCAAGTTGAACAGAAGATTGAAAATCAGTATGCTGCTTCATCGTTTGTTCAAGAGCTGTGAGAAAAGGTTTCGGATC
>JBKJOF010000153.1:0-4707 GCA_046595655.1 Chryseolinea sp.
GGGCTACCATGATATCCAGAATTTTTATGGCCTTTACGATGGCATTGTATATTTACCATGCACCAGCATTTAAAAAATATCGCGCAGGTTTTTCTATCGGAAATTATACGAAGAAGATGTTCAGTAAAATGTTGAACATTGGTATTCCGGCCGGAGTACAATTTATTTTTGAAGTGGCTGCATTTGATTTTTCATTGGTAATGATGGGATGGCTTGGCGCTACAACACAAGCAGCACATCAGATTGCCATAAACTTGGCGACCATTAGTTATATGACAACGGCAGGGCTTGCAGCAGCAGCTACTATTAGAGTGAGTTATTTTTTGGGAAGAAAAGATTTTAAAAATTTGCGCCTAGCATCGTACACGCTGTTGATCATGGCATTGATCATGATGTCTGCCTGTGCGTTGGTTTTTATTTTCGGTCGAAATTTACTGCCCGCGCTTTATGTCGATGATCGAGAGGTATTGGCAATGGCTTCATCCTTATTGATTCTCGCAGGATTGTTTCAATTATCAGACGGAGCACAAGTGGTTTGCATTGCGGCACTGCGTGGATTGCAGGATGTTAAAATTCCATCCGTGCTGATTTTCATTTCATACTGGGTTATCGGTTTACCATTGGGATATTGGATTGCGTTTATCTTGGGTTATGGTGCCATCGGCATCTGGCTTGGCTTGTCCATCGGACTTACCTTCACAGCAATCGCCATGTTCTTGAGATTCCGTTCAATGATAAACAAACTAACCTCGACTCAGTAGTGTTACCCCTGCGTATTTTCCTCTGTGCGCATTTCCTCCGTGCCCTCAGTGGTATTGAATTTTTCGCTGCGAACTTCGAAGAGTGGGGTCAAATTCGCTTTGCATCAAGAAATAATAAGGCGTCAGCAAATCCGTCTGTGAGCTTCCCCGCTATTTGCTATTTTTTTTTCGAATTCAGAGTAGAAATATTGTTTATCGCGATGATGTAAAAATTTATTCTTGCATCTCCTTTTTCCTATCTTTTGGAAATGAAACCTATGGCAGATTCCGCTAAACCTGTTCACGCATCGAAAACCACCATCACCGAATTAATGATTCCCTCTTACGCCAACTTTGGTGGCAAGATTCACGGAGGCATTTTATTGTCGCTTATGGATAAGGTAGCCTATGCCTGCGCCAGTAAACATGCCGGTGCATACTGTGTAACGGTTACGGTTGATCGCGTTGAGTTTCTGGAACCTGTTGAGGTAGGCGAATTGGTTTCGCTCCATGCTTCTGTTAATTATGTCGGCAACAGTTCACTTATTGTAGGCATACGTGTTGAAGCATTGGATGTAAGAACAGGCGTAATGAAACATACCAACTCTTCTTACTTTACCATGGTAGCCAAGGGCGATGATAACAAACCTACTGTTGTTCCAAAATTAATTTTAGAAAGCAAAGATGATGTAAAGCGATTTCTGGAAGCGCTGCGTTTGAAAGAAGTCCGGAATAAAGTTCGCGAAGAGATGGACGATGCGAAATCTCACACCGACATCAGTAATGCGAAAGATATATTGAGTAAGGAGCGCTGCATCATTAACTATACTGTATGACCAGAAAAATCTACCTGATTTTATTTATTTTCATCTCTACACTTTCTTTTTCACAGACCCCGCTCATTCTCTCACAACGTGAGCAGGCAAAAGTAATCGATGCGTTATTGGATGATCGCTTGCGCACCGTGTTACCTAAACTCATGCGCAGACAAGGTATTGATATGTGGATCATCATGTCGCGTGAGTACAACGAAGATCCTGTTATCAAAACGATGTTACCGGCTACATGGATGGCTGCCCGAAGAACAACCATGTTGGTAATCTTTGATCGTGGAGGAGATAAGGAAGTGGAATATCTGGCTGTGTCTCGCTACGATGTAGGTACTGTTTTTAAAAGAGCGTGGGATCCTGATCATCAACCTGACCAGTGGCAACAACTGGCGAAGCTCATTGAAGAAAGAAACCCCCGAAAAATTGCCGTTAACAAAGCAGAACATTTTGGCCATGCTGATGGGTTAACTGCTAATGATTATGAAAAATTATTGAAGGCACTCGATAAGAAATTTCACGTCCATATTGTCTCTGCCGAAAAGCTAGCGGTAAGCTGGTTAGAAACACGAAGTGAAAAGGAGATGGTGATCTATCCACAGATTTGTAAAATTGCTCACGACATAATTCAGGAAGGATTTTCAGATCAGGTAATACAACCAGGAGTAACCACAACCGAAGATGTTGTATGGTGGTATCGCGAACGCATTAAAGAGTTGAAGCTCGATACCTGGTTTCATCCTTCTGTTTCTGTACAACGAAATGAACTCGATGCCATCTTCACAAAACGCCCGACACCCATTGTTATTTTGCCTGGAGATTTACTTCATGTTGATTTCGGCATTACTTACCTGCGGCTAAACACAGACACACAACAACATGCTTATATTCTTAAGCCCGGAGAAACAGATGCGCCTGACTATTTAAAGAAAGCATTAGGACGTGGCAATAAATTGCAAGATATCCTCACGCGAAATTTTGCCGTTGGAAAAACAGGAAACAAGATTTTAGAGGAATCGCGGGCGCAAGCCATCAATCAAGGATTGACTCCTTCTATTTATACTCATCCAATCGGATACCACGGTCATGCAGCGGGTACTACCATTGGCATGTGGGATGCGCAAAATGGAGTGCCCTTTACGGGAGACTATCCGATGTATGACAACACTGCTTACTCCATCGAACTTAATGTAACCGTGTACATCATCGAATGGAAAAAAGAAATTCAGATTAAGTTAGAGGAAGATGGGTACTTCGATGAAACGGCAGGATTTCGTTACATTGATGGAAGACAGATGGAGTTGATATTGATTCCGAAGCCGGGTAAGATTAATAAATAAAATAATTTTGCTGAATGAGGGAGGAAAAAAATATCGCGTAACCTGAATCTGTTTTAAATCCTAAAGGAGATAAACAAAATAGCAAATACACGTTGATGGCTCCACTTCATATCTTGACGATTCAATGGGACTAGTGCAATTTATTAGGCCGGATAAAATCGTTCAGGTTGTGGTTCGTTAAAATCTTTAAGAATCAAATCTTTGATTATCAGAATCCACACAAACATACAAGCTACTGCTTTGGTTGAGTAGTTTAATGAAAATTTCCGAACCGGAACTGAAAAGGCATCGGTCGGAGATAGTCCTCCCCAAATGAGGATCAGTACTAATAATATAATATTACGCGTGCTAAAAATTTCTTCTTGGGTTATCATCCAGAGAAACACACCAACAACGCAGATAATATAGGTGGGATGCTCAGCACTAGAACTAAAAAGCACGATAAACATAAGCAAGGAAGATATGACCAGCAATCTGAAGTGCTTCGCTTTATATTGATCGAATCTAAACCAGGGAATTATTAACATTGGAATGCTAATGGCATAGAATAAAGTATTTGGTATTGCAGCATTCTGAGTTATTCTTCTCACAAAACCCATGAAAGAAATATCTTGACCCGATGTTAAAGAAATATTAAGCCCATTTTTTTCAACAAGCGAAGCATACCAATCATAGTAAGTTTGCAAAATAAAATCGGGAGAGGATATTGCCATGGGTAATAAAAAGAATACCACACTCCATAAGATGCATCCGGCAACAAATTTTAATTTCTGATTAGAAAAAAGAAATAATACCAGACCCACTATGCCATAAATTTTTACAAACGCTCCAAGTAAAATCCAAAACGTTGCATAGAAATCCTTTTTTTCTTCTGCGAAGGAAAAAGCCAAAAGTAACATTGCTACCACAGAAGGATTAAACTGGTTAGACCACACAGCATTTGCCAATTCAATGGCTGACAAAGTCATTAGAAGGATCTTGTACGGTTGCTTTAATCTTAGCCGGTTCATGGCATAATAGAGTACAAGCACATTAAAAAAACTCCAAAGCAGGCAACCAGCAATGTCAGGCAAACCAGCGAAGGGCGCTATAATAATGCTAAATATTGGCCCGTAATGATTGGTATCGTGATACTGCTGCGGATACTCCACGTACAAGTTGGTTTGGTTCACTACATGCCAAAACACTTGCTTAAATATTTTGTAATTGTTGTAACGATCTTTAAAAAAATCAATTGACCAATTTCCAATTGGGAACAAAAGCCAAAGGGCTAAGATATATTTGTCCGTATGGAAAAACTTTTTCTGAAGTAGATTGTCTGTCATTTTAATTCTTCTCTTTGAAGAGATAAATATAAATTTAATTTCTGATCTAAAAGGCTCGCGATTCTAATGGGTGCAATTCATATTGTGGTGTTGGACTAAAGTCCATCGGGAAAAGATTTGAATAACCCTGCACTTAAGTGCGGGGTTATCAGCTACACTAGTGAAGCGGGGCTTTAGCCCAAGAGATCTATTTCATCGCGTCAATTTGAATTGCACCCATTCTAATTGACGCCTCTTGAATCAATGGCGTTTCCTTAAGCCTTTTTCTATGACCTCGCCATTGGTTCATAAATGGAGAATTATCTTTTCAAAAGAGTATTCATGAATGACCACCATCGTTGATAAAACATTGGTGCATCCGGTGTACAATTAGCTTCACCTTCACAAATCCTTTTGTACCTTCCTGAAACTTTTATTTTTAAATCATTTCAACTATGCGAAAGATTTCTTTGCTTCTTGTTCTCTTCTTCAGCAT
>JBKJOF010000095.1:0-7341 GCA_046595655.1 Chryseolinea sp.
TTCATTTCGATCGTTTCGAATAAGCTTCCCATAGAAATCCGTTCTAAAACACGCAATATCGGTCTTTTGCTCGCAATGGGCGTTCGAATATTGTTATTGCTCACCATTACTTGGGTAATGAAATTTAAAGAACCCCTATTTACTCTGCCAGGCACATTAGTTTTTGGAGAACCCATGGCCATTAGTGGCCGCGATTTAATCTTAATTTTGGGTGGATTGTTTCTAATCGCCAAAAGTACACGCGAGATCAACCATGAAATGGAGGGAGAAGAAGAGGAAGGTCCTGAAGCTACTGGCACGGGGAAAGTAAACGTTACCGGGATTATCGTTCAGATTATTTTGCTTGATATTATATTTTCTTTCGATTCTATTTTGACTGCCGTTGGGTTAACTGATAAAGTAATCATCATGATTATTGCTGTAGTACTCTCCATTGGTATCATGATTATTTTCTCAGGTAAAATCAGTGATTTCATTCACAAACATCCTTCCATGGAAGTATTGGCTCTGGGCTTTTTAATCCTAATCGGATTTATGTTGTTTCTCGAAGGCCTTCATAAAGAAGTTCCGAAAGGATACATCTATTTTGCCATCGTCTTTTCAATGATTATTGAAATGGTGAATATTCGAGTACGTAAAAGACGAAAGAAAGCTAAAGAACAATTTCATGAATAACGATGACGCTCTCCGGTATCCTATCGGGAAACTTGATCCGCAGGAAAACTATACTCCTGAAGAAACTAAAATAAACATAGGTCGAATTGAAAGTCTTCCTGCCAAGATAGAAGAATTGGCAAAATCGTTTTCAGCAAAGCAATTGGAAACTCCTTATCGTGAAGGAGGGTGGACAGCCAGACAACTGCTGCATCATATTTCAGACAGTCATTTGAATGCTTACATTAGATCCAAGTGGACGCTTACCGAATCCACACCAATAATAAAAGCCTATGAAGAAAAGGAATGGGCATTAACTCCAGAAACCAAACTAGATCCTTCGATTTCAATTACCTTACTTAAAGCATTGCATGCTAAATGGACGGTGCTGTTGCGTTCACTTAGCGCGGATGAGTTGAAAAAAGCGTTTATCCACCCTGATACAAAAAAGGAGGTAAAACTTGAGCGACAGATTGCTTTATATGCCTGGCATGGCGAACATCATTTAGAGCATCTAAAAATTATTGCAGCGAAGAAGTAATGGAAGGGAAATACACCTCACCCTTCCCTCTTTTTAATAAACATCTCGAAACTATTTATCCTTCTCTATTTCGATCAGTAGAGTTGCAACCCTATCACCGCGAAAGAATTGAGACCGATGATCAAGATTTTCTTGATTTAGATTGGCTCACTCAACAATCGAAGAAGTTAATCATCATCTCACATGGGCTCGAAGGAAATACACAGCGAGGCTACATTAAAGGAATGGCGAAGGCGTTTTTTACCAATGGCTTCGATGCACTTGCGTGGAACTATCGGGGTTGCAGCGAAGATATGAATAAGCAACTTCGTTTTTATCACAGCGGTGCAACCGATGATCTGGATCGGGTCATTCAACATGCAATAAATAAAAAACAATATGACTCAATCTATCTGATTGGTTTTAGCCTAGGGGGAAACCTTATTCTAAAGTATTTGGGAGAACGCACTCCAAACTCTATTATCAAAAAATCAATTGTGTTTTCTGTTCCCCTAAATTTACATTCCAGCTGTCTTCAACTATCGAAGTCTTTTAACTGGATTTACTCCAACCGTTTTTTGAAAAGTCTTAAGATTAAGATTGTTCAGAAATCAAAAGTCATGCAAGGCTTAAATACGAATGGCATCGAAAAGATTTCTTCACTAATAGAATTTGATGACCACTTTACAGCGCCCATGCATGGCTATCGCGATGCCATTGATTACTATGAGAAGTGCAGTTCGCTTTATTTCCTAAAGAACATTTCCATACCTACTCATATAGTCAATGCTCAAAACGATCCGTTCCTCAGCGAAGATTGCTATCCTGTGAATCAGGCAAGAGATCACTCCTTTCTTACTTTCGAAAGTCCTGAAAATGGTGGCCATGTTGGTTTTGCCCAATTCAATAAAAATGGATTATATTGGAGCGAAGAGCGTGCATTGCGTTTTATTTGTTCCTAATGTATTTGCGCCACAACGATACAATTCAACTACCCACTAGCAACTAATCAAATGATCGACCGGTACAGCATTACCGCTTCCGCTGAAAATTTAAGTGAACGATTCGCTGTTGACGTTCCTCATTTTTACAAACCACGCTACAATGCTGCGCCTACTCAACTCTTACCCGTTATTACCAGTGCCGCGCCACAAGGTATTTCTACATTTTATTGGGGAACATCACCGGAGTGGTCGAATAATAAAACAGTGAGTGAAAAAATCATAAACGTTCATGCCGAAACAATTCATGATAAAGGATCATTAAGAAAATCTTTAATGAAGATGCGCTGCCTGATTCCGGCTGATGGCTTCTATGCTTGGAAAAAAGCAGGAAAGAAAACCCTAATACCTTATCGTTTTATTTCTACCGATCAGGAAATATTTTCGATAGCAGCTTTGTGGGAAGAATTTGAAGATACCGATGGTAATGAACATCAAACCTTTACCATCCTTACTACTTTTGCCAATGAACTGGTGGCGACTGTGCAAGAACGCATGCCGGTTATGTTTGATAAGAAAACAGAAAGCATTTGGCTAAATAAAGAAAGTGGTGCCACTGAATTATCAGAAATTCTTACCGCCTATCCTTCTACGAAGATGAACCACTTCCCCATTTCACCCCGCATCAACGATACTTCAATTGATGTTGCTTCATTAATTTTTCCTACACCACCTTCCGATCAATTTGGTAACCTTACCTTGTTCGACTAAACCAGCAACTTTAAACGCGAAATCAAAGCTCATAAAAAAAGCTACCTCAAATGAAGTAGCTTTTTTCTTTTTGAAGTGAACCATCAATCAACCGTTAAACTTCTGGCAGCACCATTCACGATTACCACAATTTTTCTATCGCAAGTATTGTCATCAACTCCATAGTCAATCAAAATTGTCTTATCTCCATCGATAACGTATTTTTTAATCCCCTCAACAGGTAATCCTCCACAAAAACGTTTGAACGTTAAGGCTTTCGCTAATGTAATATCATAATGTCTTCCACCACGACTAGTACCATGAGCTTCGCTAGATTGATCAACCAAAAGAAAGTCTTTGGCTACGGTTGCACCTCTCTTCCATTGCCATGTAATGTTTGATTCGCGAGTAGCAATTGATGCATCTGGAAATGTCGCTTTGCCAGCGGTTAGGATAGCTTTAAATTTTGGTGATAACGAATCGCTACCTGTCACATTCGTTAAGGTTCGAATACCCTCCAATTTAATTCCATTGATTGTATAGTTTTCAGTTGTTGTTATTATTTTAGAATCGGGTTTAAAGCGCCAACCAGTATAATTAAAAATTAATTTTCCAGTTCGAATATTTCCCTTTGAATCAGCGCAACCCGTTGCTCCAAAATTAACAGTTAAAATACCACTTGGAGTTTTTGAATTTGAATTGCTACCAGGCTCAACCGTTACAACAATTCCACCGCACTTAAAGCGATCGTCATTAATGGTGATCTCGTAAGATGCAGATACTCTTCCCCCGCTAAATTGTGCATCCTCTGGTGCCTGAACAGCCACTCCTGCCATATCATCCATATCCTGAAAATAGGAATCGCTTACCGATTCTTCCGAAATATCCTGAGTGTCTTGTAACGTTAAACGATCTTCATCCTTGCAAGACGAAACAATCAACACTGCCCCAATGCAGGCTAAAGACAAAGTTTTTAAGAATACGCTCTTCAATTTCATACGTTTTATTAGTTTCTGTTTTTAACTTCGGCCGATTAGATTCAACTTTCGTAAAAAGGTTTAATTCACAAAGAAAGTCTATTTTCAGTTTTAAGTCCATAAAAGAAAGGTATGATAACCACACAGGTAAGATTTGCGCTATTTCTATCGCTAGTCGTCATCATAACATCTGCAAATGCACAGGTTGTTACTAAAATTGCCAAGCTAAAATACAATGGTGGTGGGGATTGGTATGCTAATAAAACCGCGTTGCCCAATCTCATTGAGTTTTGCAACCGCGATCTGGGCATGTCACTGGCTGCAGAAGAAGACATCGTAGAGGTGGATAGTAGGGATTTATTTCTCTATCCCTACGTATATATGACAGGTCATGGCAATGTAGTCTTCACGGATTCTGAGGCAGCCAACCTGAGAAAGTACCTCATGGCGGGAGGCTTTCTTCATGTTGATGATAATTATGGACTAGATAAATTCATCAGGTTAGAATTAAAAAAAGTATTTCCAGAACTCGAATTAATTGAACTTCCGTTTGATCATCCAGTCTATCATCAAAAGTATAATTTCCAGAAAGGTCTTCCTAAAATTCATGAGCATGATGGAAAACCTGCGCAAGGTTTTGGGTTAATTTATCAAGGGAGATTAGTCCTCTTCTATTCGTACGAATGTGATTTAGGTAATGGTTGGGAAGATCAGCGCATTCACAACGACCCACAAGAGAAGAGGCAACTTGCATTGCAGATGGGATCAAATCTACTTTCCTATTGCTTCACCAATTCTTTTTAAGCAGGTTAATAAAGCTTCCCAATTCCTTTCACAACGAATCCGTTTTAGTGTTGAAAAAAAACTTTTAAAATCATTTGCTTTTATATAACTAAGTTTTTAGTTTTAAACCTAAATACATAGTCGATGAAAGATTTAAAGGAACTGACCAAGGCAGAGGATCAGGTTATGCAGATATTATGGAAAATCGAAAAAGGTGTTGTAAAAGACATTATGGAAGACATGCCTAATCCCAAGCCTGCGTACAATACGGTTTCCACCATAGTCAGAATTTTGGAAACAAAAGGTTTTGTTAATCACAAGGCTTATGGTAAAACACATGAGTACTTCCCCACCATCACCAAAGAGAAGTACACTAAGTTTTATCTCAATAATCTTTTGAAAGGATATTTCAATGGATCATTTCAAAACCTGGTATCATTCTTTGCAAAAGAAAACGATATGAGTGCTACCGACATTGACAAGCTTTTAAATGAACTCAAAAAACAAAAGTCATGAATGCATTTATCAACTACTTACTAGAAGCCAATCTCGGACTATGTCTCTTCTTGTTGATTTACATTATATTTCTAAGGAATGAAACTGACTTTAAAGTAAAGCGTGGTTTTATTTTAATCGCTCTTTTTGCTGCAGTCATTTTTCCAATCTTTCATTTCGATGGAACTGGTAAAGTAATTCCATCCATTGGTGATTTTGTTCCTCCTACGTGGCTTCCTGAATTTGTGGTAACGGCAAAGGGAAATTCAACGCTAGCTGCACCATCTACTCCCTTTGATATTTGGTTCTTTATCAATGCCATTTATAGTGTTGGCGTGTTAATGAGCCTTGGTCTTTTTATGATCAGGTTAGTAATGTTGATCAAAGTAATTTTTCAGTCCAATGCTTTTAAACAGGATCAGTTTTTAGTCTTGGAATCTTCCGAAAATAAATCTTCGTTTTCTTTTTTTCAGTTCATCTTTATTGGCCAGTCCGATCAGCTTTCAAATTCAGAAAAGCAACAAATCATCGATCATGAACGTGTTCATGTTCAACAACTGCATTCACTTGATATTTTATTAATGAATGTGCTCAGCATTTTCTTTTGGTTCAATCCATTCATTAAAATTTATAAAAAGATACTTGTTCAACTTCACGAGTTCGAGGCAGATGCGCGCGCTGTCGAAAATCGTGATATGAATAATTACTGCAGCCTCCTGGCGAAGGTTGCTTTACTGTCGGCCGACTTCAGACTAGCCAATCACTTTAGTAATTCTTTAACCTTAAAACGAATTGAAATGATGCGAACACTTAAATCAAAAATACGAGGATGGAAAATTGCATCCATTGCTCTAATGATTCCAGCTTTCTTTTTTATTGTATCCTGCCAGGATCAGATTATGGAGGATGCACAGCAAATTGCCGAAAAGTCTACGATGGCTATTGATCTTCCTGAAGATGTTCAAAAGCAACTTAATGATCTACAGAAAGCCAATCCCACAAAAAAGTTTGTAGTGCTCGAAGTCGATGAGTATGATTTGGATAAAGCAGCTACAATGAAAGCGAAACTTGCTGAAATCAAGCCGGAAGACATCACTTCCATTAATGTAATGAAGGGTAGTATAGATAAGAATGGAAACAAACGATCTTTCATCATCATCGAATTTAATGAAAAGGCAGGGATGCTTGCTGAAAGCTCCAAGCAAGAAGGTGACGTATTCACCATCGTAGAAGAATCTGCATCGCCTATTGGAGGAATGGAAATTTTGGGAATGTTCCTCGAACAAAACCTAGTCTATCCGGAAGCATCTCGAAAAATGAAAAAGGAAGGAACCGTCTTGGTTCAGTTTGTAGTGAATACGGATGGATCTCTATCAGACTTTATCGTTACGAAAGGTTTGGATCAACCCATGGATGATGAGGCCATTCGGGTAGCGAAACGTCTGCCAAACTGGACGCCAGGAAAACAACATGGAAAGGCCGTTCGTCAACGATTTGTGTTACCCATCCGATTCAAACTGGATGACAATGCAATGACCACAAGCAGTGCGATTGAAATTCGGGGATTTACGGGTGATTTTAAAGTTGTTTTTTTTGTAACCGAAAACGGGGATAAAAAGATTGTGAAGGGAAAGGTGTTGGATAAATCAGAAAACGGAATTTCCGGAGCAAACATTATTAATGTTGGCACAACCAGTGGAACAACAACAGACGCAGAAGGTAACTTTAGTATTACTGTTCCAAACACATCTGGCGGAAAATTGGCAGTCTCGTTTGTAGGCTACAAATCAGAAACCATTACCTACTAAAATTCCAAATCTCACTAGTCAAACATTACGAGACTTTTTACTTCCTTATCTTCAAAAATCTTTTTTTCTTGAAAATAAGGAAGTAAAAAGTCTCGTAAACGTATACGGACAGCATAAAGCTTTAACATTTCAAAACCTGGTATCATTCTTTGCAAAAGAAAACGATATGAGCGCTACTGACATTGACAAGCTTTTAAATGAACTCAAAAAACAAAAGCCATGAATGCATTTATCAACTACCTACTAGAAGCCAATCTCGGACTATGTTTCTTCTTGTTGATCTACATTGTATTTCTAAGGAATGAAACTGACTTTAAAGTAAAGCGTGGTTTTATTTTAATGGCTCTTTTTGCTGCAGTGATTTTTCCAATTTTTCATTCGGATGGAACGGGTAAAGTAATTCCATCCATTGG
>JBKJOF010000170.1:0-20164 GCA_046595655.1 Chryseolinea sp.
GTGATCCCGCTGGGATTCGAACCCAGGACCCATACATTAAAAGTGTATTGCTCTACCAACTGAGCTACGGAATCGTTAAAATTGTGTCAATTTGCGGCATCTCCGTAATTGAGGTCGCAAAGGTAACAGGATAAAAAAAATATGCAAAGACGCGTTATAAAAATTCTCATCATTCTTGGATTTGTTTTTCTAGGCTCTTCCTCGTTTGTCACGGCTCAGGTTTCAAGCTTTAGACTCAAACAGGCTGATTCTCTTTTTCTAGCCAAGCGATATGTTGAATCATTAGAGCATTACGAAACTATTTTAGCACAGAAACAATATACTCCTTCCATGTTACTGAAGATGGCCTACATTCATGAAGGCCTCGGGCATATCGGTTCTGCATTATATTGTTTGAACCTGTATCAGGCCAACACAAACGACCAAGCCGTGGGTGATAAAATGGAAGAGCTTGCTGCTAAATTTAATCTCACAGGTTATGAATATTCTGACAACAACATGGCGATGTCTGTTTTTCGGAAATTTCGCCTGTACCTTTCCATTGCGTTAGGTGTGTTTGCAATTTTTTTAATGAGCATTGCACTCTATATAAAATATGGAATGAACGAAAATGTAGTGGCTCCCGTAGTTGTAATCGTCACGGCATTGATAGCGCTACTCGTTAATGTTAATTCAGGATCATCCTTTTCGTCTGGTATTGTTTCACACCCACGCACCTATGTCATGGCAGGACCTTCTTCAGGAGCGGATGTAATTGCCGTGATCGATGAAGGACATCGGTTTAATCTGATTGGCAGAAAAGATGTGTGGCTTAAAATTAATTGGAATGGTGAAACGGCTTTCGTGAAAGAAAATAATTTGCTGATGCTTATTCTTTAGCGACAGAATTACACCTAATCGCGAACCGTAATCATTCCTTTGTATTCTTTATCGCTATACTTAAGCAGGTAGAAATATACTCCGCCCGACTCCTCCTCGGCATACCAACGGAAATCTCGATTGTCGCTTGAATATACTTTTTTGCCCCAGCGATTAAAGATGTTGATGTCGATGAATCTTCCGGTGCAATTATCTTTTGGTAAAATCGAGACGAGTTGTTTGGAATCTTCATCGAGTTTAACCATCGCGAAAAAGTCGTTTAGATTATCACCGTTGGGTGTAATGAAATTGGGAGGAATAAAGTCTTCATCGCCTCCATCTACATCGCTTACGGTGATGGCAATTTTTACTGTGTCGCCTTTAGCGTTAAAACATTTGTCGTCAAAAACACGGAATGTAAACTCATAATTATTCGTGTAAATATTATTTTCGAAAATGGAGCAATCGGGTTTCCAGGCAAAGGTGGTAACGGCTGTTCCTTTTCCTTCTGCAGGAGCAAAGATGTATCCCGTTGGTATTACGTTTCCGGTAGCTTCAATCAATTCTACACGCACCAAATCTTTTTGTGGATTGAGGTCTGCATCGATACCAATAATGCTTAATGAAATTTGTTCTCCAAGAACAATACTGAGCGAATCATCATCAATTAACAAAACCGTAGCACTTGTGCTGCTAACACGTAATTCAGGTTTGCTATTATCTGGTGGTTCGAGTTTTACGATAACATTTAAGGTATCGGCTTTATAGAAGCGGCATTTGTTGGCATTGTCTACTACGATAAACTCAAACTCAAATTCATCTTTTACATTTGGATCAACATTGTCGCAATTAATATTCCAGTTGAATGCAGATGTAACACTTCCGTTTTTCTGATCTCCTGGAAAAGTGATGTTATAATCACTGAGATTAAAATCTTTTCCGGTAACACCAAGAATTAAAAAGTCGTTATCGCCATCGCTACCAAATACATTAAAGTGCAGTGACTCATTTACCTTTTTTGTAATTCCGTCAATCAATCTTCTGTTGGCACCCGGAAGATTCGATTCAATTATAGGATCTTGGTTGCCAGGTAGTTTTACTCTTAACTTAAATGTCCGATATACAGGGTGGGAGAATTTGCAGAAATCCACATCTTCCAATTGAATCTTAAATTCAAATTCTGTTCGGTGTGTGAAGTCATAAACATCGCAGCGCGTGTCCCATTCTAGTTGTGCATGGTATTCGCCATTCTCATTTTTGATTTGTGTGAACTTCATTCCTACATCTGATGGATTAAATCCATCCGTGAAAATAGCAGCAATGATTTGATCTCCATCATCGTCTACAGCTTGAATGTCCCATGTGAGTTTATCACCCTCATTTAATGTCTGCGATACAACAGCAGTCGCGGGCGAGATGAAACGCACATTATTATTTGCCGGTGGCTGAATGTTAACCGTAATTTTTAAGGTATCAGAAAGCGGTAAGCTGCAGGCATCATCGTAGGCTACAATGCCAACCTGAAAAGGTCCTTCAATGTAAGGACATTCACCAAAGCAGATTTGAAACGTTTTAGTGCTGCCTTTAATTAACGTTGCACTGGTAATGGTTGGAAGTATACCGCTTACATCTTTTTTAAAGTTTAGTGGAATAGCCCTAATCTTAACATTCTCCGTAAAATTATCGTCTTGCTTGGAAGCATCCGGATCGGAAACCTGAACTTCAATACATCGTGTGGCATCGTCCACAGTATTAGCGAAGATGACGTTCATCGTTTCATCATAGAGCGTGCCTGGATCTGATAATTTTATTCCAACAATATTCGGAGGATCGGCTCGTGGACAAACATCAACTACAAGCATTTGGAAATCGCGTCTTACTTCACCAATCTTAATTTTATCTCTGAATTCTTCACATCTCACTGCAAATACATAAAGCCCTTGCTGCGATGGTGTTGCTGTTAAAAATCCATCTGTGCTAATTTTTAAATCAGGTATACCTGCAATAATATTATTCAAACTAAAAGGTGCGTGCCAGGTAACTTCGGGGTAAGGTGCAGGAAGCAATGGCGGAAGCGCGTCAACAGTATGTGTACTTAATGGTGTAACCAATGTATATACGAGAGAGTCTCCATCTTCATCTACTCCGGCAAAATCAACATAGTAAGGTTTGCGCGGACAAGCATAATCATTAAGAGGCGGAAATAATCTTGGTGTAGAGTTAATGAACGGCTCTCCATTTTTTACAACAGGCGGAAACTCCAGATAAAAAGTTTGACCGGCAGAAACGCCTCCGATGTCAGGGTTGTTGCTAAAAATATTGGTGATGGTATAATTTCGGCAGCATCGTTCCCAGATAATGTAATACCCTTCCGGATCATCATACCGATCATCTGAAAACGTTTCGACAGTAGTGTAAACTAATTTTAACGTTTCGACTTCGCCATTTGAACAATCTGGCTGTGTGTATTCAACTTCCGATTCGGAAGGGTTACTAAAAAAAACATTTTGCATTCTGACATTATCCCGCTTGCGGTAGATAGCCGCTGTAATGTTAGGATCTTTTGCACCAATAGAACCATTCAATTTATCAAAATATAAAATGAGATTAATGCGATAGGAGTTGCCGCTGATGTAGCGGATTTCGAACTCACCTCCAACGATATGCGAACCCAGCACGGGCAACGCAAAAAAGCACAGTATTATTAGTAAATATCTCCTCATAGATTTTAACGAGACACGAAAGATAAGGAAACGGTTGGAGGCTAAAAATACCATTATTCTGTATTTTGCGCGCCAAATGAAAAAAGGAGACGTAATCGAGAATATTGTAGTCGAAACCATGGCTGCAGAAGGCAAATGTTTATCGCGGGTAAACGGTTTAGTGCTTTTTATTGATGGTGCAGCCCCCGGAGATGTGGTAGATGTATCGCTAACAAAAATTAAAAGCAGTTTTTTAGAAGGTAAAGTGGTGCAGATAAAAACACTTTCGCCCAATCGTGCAACACCATTTTGTTCACACTTTGGTTTGTGTGGAGGATGTTCGTGGCAGCATCTTCAATACAGTGTTCAACTTACCTATAAGCAGCAACAAGTTGTTGATAATTTAGAACGTATTGGCGGATTGTCGCTCCCTTCTATTTCAACGATTATTCCTTCGGATAAAATCAAATACTATCGCAACAAGCTTGATTATACTTTTTCATCGCATCGATGGTTAACGTACGAAGAACTTCATATTAAAAAAGCCCTCTCTTCCGGAGAGGGTATGGGTGAGGCCAACAACTCTGTTCCTGCCGAACCAGCATTGGGATATCACATGCCGAAAAAATTTGATCGTGTGTTTGATGTGAAAGAATGTTTTCTTCAACCCGAACCATCGAATGGAATTCGCTTAGCAGTGAAAGATGAAGCGGTGAAAAATGGCATTCCCTTTTTTGATTTACGAAGACAAACCGGTTTTCTAAGAACGATAACGATTAGAACCGCCAACACAGGTGAGACGATGATCATCCTTCAGGTAACTGAAGACAAAATAGAGTGGACTGAAAAAATTCTGAATCGATTAGAAAAAGATTTTCCGCAGATCACTTCTTTTAATTACATCATCAATGCAAAACGAAACGATACCTTTCACGATCTGGATATAATCTGTTGGAAAGGTAATCCATATATCACCGAGCAAATGCAAAAGCCGGATGGATCAGGCACATTGCAATTTCGTGTCGGACCAAAATCATTTTATCAAACAAACTCTGATCAGGCTTTCGAACTTTATAAAGTAGCGTGGCGGCTTGCTGAATTAAAAGGTGATGAGTTGGTGTATGATCTGTACACCGGCACTGGAACCATTGCCAACTTTATAGCGGGCCAAGTAAAGAAAGTAATTGGATTAGAATACGTGGCCGCTGCTATTGATGATGCCAAAGTCAATTCACAAATCAATGGCATTACGAACACCGATTTTTACGCAGGCGATATTAAAGATTTGTTGGATGATGAATTTCTTTCCATTCATGGAAGGCCTGACACCATCATTACAGATCCGCCAAGAAACGGAATGCACGAAGATGTTTGCAAGATGTTATTGAAAGCAGAGCCAAAGGTAATTGTATATGTAAGCTGCAACCCGGCAACCCAGGCACGCGATCTAAAAATTCTCGCAGAGAAATATGAAATCGTAGCCGTGCAACCTGTCGATATGTTTCCGCATACGATACATGTGGAGAATGTAGTGAGACTTGTTAGAAAAAGTTAATAGTCGATAGACCATAGTCGATGGAAGTCACTGCTATCGACCATGGACTGCTAACCATCGACTAAAAACTAACACTTGTTATTTGCATTCATAAAAATTTATTTTTCATTCTTCTTGAATCCTTCCAGCAAAACTCTCAACATCGTTGTTTGAAATTTTAAGCATGCGACAAAAATTATTAAGTGAAGGTGCAAGTGAGCTGAGTTACGAAATCAGAGAGATCGTAAAGAAGGCTGATCAATTGAGAAAACTTGGCCTCACCATTACGTGGGAAAACATTGGCGATCCCATACAGAAAAATCATAAACTTCCGCAGTGGATTAAGGATGCTATTTCTGATTTGATGAAACTGGACGATACCTATAGTTATTGTCCTTCGAAAGGAATGCTCGAGACCAGAGAGTTTCTCGCAAAGCAAACCAATGCTGCAGGTGGCGTACAAATTTCTGCTGAAGACATTTGTTTCTTCAATGGTTTGGGAGATGCGATTTCAAAAGTCTATCAATTTATTTCACGCACCTCACGTGTAATTGGTCCCTCGCCTGCATATTCAACACACTCCAGCGCAGAAGCAGCACACGCAGCGCACGAACCGATTACCTATAAACTCGATCCAAATAATAAATGGTATCCGGATCTGGATGACTTATACAATAAAGTAAAATACAATCCGAACATTGTCGGCATCCTCATCATCAATCCGGATAATCCAACGGGCATGGTGTATCCATTGGAGACATTGAAAAAGATTGTCGCAATCGCGAAGGAGTTCAATCTCTTTTTAATTGCGGATGAGATTTACATCAACATTACCTACAACGGAGCGCGTGCGTATGCACTTGCTGAAATCATTGGTGATGTTCCGGGCATTTCCATGAAAGGTATTTCGAAAGAACTTCCCTGGCCCGGTGGACGCTGTGGCTGGATGGAATATTATAACCGCGATAAGGATAAGGATTTTAATCGCTTCTGTCAGGCATTGGATAATGCAAAGATGATTGAAGTGTGTTCTACTAAACTTCCACAAGTGGTGATCCCCAAAATTTTTGGTGACCCACGTTTTAAAACATATCGCGAAGAGACGAATCAAAACATTGGCAAGCGCAGTAAAATCATTGCTGATATTTTGCGCACCGTTCCTCAACTAACATTTAACGAAACCTTTGGTGCGTTTTATAACACCATAATTTTCAGAGATGGAACATTGAATTCTAAACAGAAAATAAAAATTGAAGATGCAAAAATCAGATCATTAGTAGAAGGTTGGGTTGATCAGAATGATATTGCATTGGATAAACGTTTCGTCTATTACCTATTAGGAGCAAAAGGAGTTTGTGTCGTTCCGATTTCTTCGTTCTGTTCTGAGTTGCAAGGTTTCAGAGTTACATTATTAGAAGAGAACGAAGAAACGTTGGTCAAAACATTCACTGCGATTCGGGATGGGATTGTGGAGTATCTTTCTTAAAAAGAATTCTTCTGAATCAATGCGTACAATGTTCGTAAATCGAGCGTAAAAACCACAATGAAAATAGTTAACTTTAACGAGTCAAAACTTTTGAACTATGGACATTCAGGCAGAAAAGTTACACTTGATTGAAGAACTAGCTCGAATACAAGATAGTAGCATCATTGAGCAGGTAAGGAATTTATTGAAGGAGAAAAACAATCCTGTAATGGGTTACAACCTGCAAGGATTTCCCCTCACCCGGAAACAGTTGGTTAAGCAAATCGAGGAAGCTGAAAAAAGAATCGATAGTGGTGAATATATTTCGCAGGAAGATTTAGAAAAAGATTCAGAGAGCTGGTGATGGAAAGTTATCAGGTAATTTGGGATGAAAAGGCAAAAGAATCGTTAAAGGAAATAACGCTCTACATCAAAGAAGAATCACCGACCGCAGCCAAAAAAGTTAGAATAGAGATTTTACAACTAGCTGCCAGCTTAGCAACGTTAGCAAATCGATTTCCCATAGAACCTTATCTGGAAAATAAAGGAAATGAATATCGTTCTGTTACAATTTGGAGTTACAAACTAATTTATCGCGTGGGTGAAAATGAAGTCAGGATTTTAGAAATCATTCACACCAGTAGAAATACCACAGTGATTGAGCAAATTGATGAATAAATAAATTATCAATTGAATTAAATCAATATCCGATACCGGACACCAAAAGTCATTACTGAACGCCATTCTATTTGAATATCCTTCAAATCCTAACATAGACCCACTATCTTGTTATGGTATAAGCTTTGTCAAGGTTAGGCCAAACCGAAACCACTATGCTTCGCTATTACTTCCTTCTCTTCTTCAGAAACCTTAAACGTCAAAAACTTTTCTCGTTCATCAACCTGCTTGGGCTTACGGTTAGTATCGCCAGCACTTTGTTGATTTACCTGTATGTTCGCCACGAATTTAGTTATGATCGTTTTCATACTGATGTTCAGCGCATCTACCGCGTAAACCAGACTTTCATTTGGGGAGAAGGTAGCGATCAGCAATTTTCATCGACCGGTCCTGGTGTAGCGTATGCTGTTGAAGCCGAGTTACCTGAAGTAGAATTGATGACGAGCATTCATACACCAGGTAATTTTATTGTTTCGTACACCACTCCGAAGAATGAAGTATTGTCGTTCGAGGAAGATAAAGTCCTCGCAGCCGATTCAAATTTCTTCTCGATGTTCAACTTTCCTTTTGTGAAAGGCGATTCGAAGAGTGCATTGCTACAGGCGAATACCTTAGTGATGTCGGAATCAACTGCCAAAAAATATTTTGGTGATGAAGATCCGATCGGTAAAATGGTTCGCCTCGGTGGTTTAGGCGGAGGTGTGGAACAAAAAACATACGAGGTAACGGCTGTTGTAAAAGATACTCCTGATAATTCCTACATCGAGTTTGATGTGTTGCTTTCCATGAACAGTTTTCCTGTTGTAAAGAGAATATACTGGAGCTGGATATGGACACAACTTGAGACCTATGTACGGTTCAAAGAAAATACCAATATGATAAATGTAGAAGCGAAACTTGCTGCTATTCCGCGCAAGCATGCAGAGCAGACTTTGCAACGCGTAATGAACACTACATTTGATGATTATATTAAATCCGGAAAAAAATGGGAGTTGTTTCTTCAACCGATGACGAGTATTCACTTACCGGATTCTATCGTGTCGAATCGCCTGAATGATTCAGGCGACATTAAAATTATTTATTCGCTAATAGGCGCTGGAATTTTTATTGTGTTGTTGTCATGTATCAACTTCATGAATTTATCAACGGCTCAATTTACAAGAAGAATTAAAGAAGCCAGCATCCGCAAAGTCCTTGGACTTGGACGCAGGGGATTGAGCTTGAATTATTTTGTTGAAGCCCTTACATTTTGTTTGATTGCATTGGTAACCGGTTTAGCACTTACACAAGTATTGTTGCCCTTCTTCAATCTAATGACGGGAGCTTCCTTATCAATTAATTTATTTTCTGATCCGAATTTAATAATGACACTCTTTGCTCTCGTTTTATTCATGGCGATTGTGTCAAGCAGCTATCCATCATTTTTCCTAAGTGGCTTTCATCCGATAGAAGCGATGAAGGGTAAATTAAAAAGCGGACAACAAGGAAAATTATTCCGCAATGGTTTAGTGGTATTTCAATTTAGCGTGTCGATCATCTTAATGGTTTGCACAGCAGTTGTGTTTCAACAACTACATTATGTATCATCAAAAGATATTGGATTCAACAAAGAAAATCTTTTGGTCATTAAACACATTGAAGGTGTAAGCGATGGTGAAGCTTTTGCAAACGCTGCTTCTAATATTCAAGGTGTAGCAAAAAGTTCATGGTGTACATCATTACCTCCATCTATTTGGGGCGGAGATAAGTTTTCAGCAGAAGGTATGAACGGAAAAACATTATCGCTGAACTATACGACAGCCGATGAACGTTACCTTCCTACACTTGATATCAAATTAAAATACGGAAGAAATTTTTCAGCGGATTCGCCAGGTGATATTGATCGTGTCATTTTAAACGAAGCTGCTATAAATCGCATGGGTTGGGATATGGATGAATCCGTTATCGGAAAGAAAATCGAAGCTCCAGGTGGCGAAATCCGATTTGAAGTAATTGGTGTGGTGGCTGATTTTAATTATTGGTCGCTGGCAACTCCCATTGAACCGATGGCCATATTTCACATTAAGAATGTTAGTCCCATGATCAATGCTGGCGATAAACAATTTGTGGCGTTGAGCATTACGCAACAAAGCGGTGAATCGTGGGAGACTACTTTTGCACAGCTTACCAAATTATGGAAACAACATGCCGGTGATTCACCTTTTCAGTATGAATTTGTTGATCAGGCATTCGCGGAAACTTTTAAAACACAAGCGCAATTTGGAAAAGGCTTAACCGTGTTGGCAAGCCTCGCGATCTTGATCGCATGTTTAGGATTGTTAGGTATGATTATCTATTCACTCGAACAACGCTCAAAAGAAATCGGTATCCGAAAAGTTTCAGGTGCATCGGTTTGGAATATTGTCACCTTGATTTCGAAAGGATATACAAAACTCATCATCATTGCTTTTGTTATTGGAGCACCACTTTCGTATTGGCTCATGCAAATGTGGTTAGAAGATTTTGCGTATCGTATTACCCCTTCGTGGTGGATGTTTATATTGGTAGGTATTGGAACATTATTGATGGCCATTATGATCACCAGTTACCATTCTGTGAAAGCAGCATTGACTAATCCGGTTGATGTGTTGAAAGACGAATAAAGATGTACGATTTTCGATTTACGAAGTACGATTTAAAAATTGTACCTCGTAAATCGTCATTCGAAAATTGCTCAGTTGTCACAATCATGAGTAGAAAAAACAAAATCAGAGATCAGCAAAAATTATACTTTGTCACTTTTACTGGTAGGCAAGATTTAACCAACAGACTGTAAAAAATCCTGTTTTCAGGGGATGGATTACGATGTAGTAAATTTTCAATTTTGCATCAGCGATAGATTAATTCTGTCAACAAATTATTAAGCAGTAAAAATTTTACAGAGATGAAAATTAAATTACTAATGTTCTTTATGATATTGTCTTTGATGATATCATGTCAGTCAGATGAAAGTGATCCTGTGGTTTCGTCAGAGAAAACAATCACATCATTCTCATTTAAAGTTGCAGATAATGCAGCATTGGCTGCCAATGTAACAGGAACTATTACGGGCTTGAACATCCAGTGTGATTTTCCTGCAGGCACTTCTATCGATCAATTAAAACCTACCATTGTACATACCGGTAAAACTGTAACTCCTGCGTCAGGCGCTTCAACGAATTTCACCAATCCTGTCAACTATACCATTACAGCAGAAGATGGAAGCACGGCCACTTATACTGTTACTGTAACGGTGCAAGAACCTACGTCTCAGCCATCAGTTTATGTTGCGGGTGCAAACCGTTCTTCGGGCACCTACGTAGCAACAGTTTGGAAAGATGGTGAAGCTTTGAATTTTACAAACGGATTGTATAACTCATTTGCGACATCTGTGCACGTTGACGACAAAACTTTTTATGTTTCAGGCATAGAGGCCGTAGGACATCATTATGCTACCTACTGGAAAACAGTCGATGGTGTTCCTCAGCCTATTGCAGCACTCAACGAAACAACCAATGATGCCGAGACGTTTTCAATGTTTGTCAATGGCACTGATGTTTATGTTGCAGGCACTGAGAACCAAGGAGCTGGTGTTGGCTACGTGGCTAAAGTTTGGAAGAACGGATCAGCTACACAACTTACAACTTCAGTAGGTGGTGCCTTTTCTGTTTTTGTTTCAGGTAGTGATGTTTACGTAGCTGGAATTGAACCAACGGATGCTGGTGCGTCCGCTATGCTTTGGAAAAACGGAACGGGAACAAGCCTACTGCCAACTATTGAGCGTGCCGAAGCTCGTGCTGTCACAGTTTCTGAAGGCAAGGTCTATGTAGCCATGCAATATTTCGAGGGGTCTATCCAGCTTATCAAAGTGTGGGTGGATGGTACCGAGGAAACAATTAATAGCAGTTCCACAGGATCGCTAGTGAGGTCCATATTTGTGTCAGACGGAGATGTTTATCTAGCGGGTGCAGAAAATATAGATAATCTAATGAAAGCCACAGTTTGGAAAAATGGTGTAGCAACAATCCTTTCAAACAATGCAGATTCACGAGCGCAATCTGTATGTGTATATAATGGTGATGTTTATGTAGCAGGATGGGATTATGTAGATAACCAACAGGTAGCTGTTCTTTGGAAAAAAGGTGTCGCCACAACCCTTACAAATAATGGATTTGCAAACTATGTTATGGTGAAGTAAGCGATTACATTTCTTAGTGGTCCCACCCTAGCGCAAGGGTCTCCGTTGTGCTCTTGCAGAAGATAAGCGTCCCGCTTATCTTCATATTTCAGTTGTCACTATCATGAGTAGAGAATACTAAATCAGAGATTAGGAAATATTATACTTTGCCTCTTTTACTGGTGTGCTAGATTACGCGGGGATTGCTAATGGATATATTGATTTACTTTATATTTAATACGAGTACGTTCAGCGGGACGCTGGAAGATGGTAGGTCTAGTGCAAGGCTGTCCTTGTGCTCCTGCATAAAATAAGTGGGCACTAGAAAATTAATGTGAAAAATCGGGGGTAACTTCCCTTAAATGTTAAAAAATGCCGATTTTATGATATATTTGTAGGGGAAATTACCCCTACTTATATGAGTGAGATCAGCGACAGTGATATAGACCAGCTACTTAAGAGGGCTTTTGAGAACAACGAAGCAAAATCCCTGCAAGCAATCTTTGACAAGAAACTGGAGGAGTATGGGATTACAAAAACGAAAGTCTGCACCATCCTTAATATAGATAAGGATACACTGAATGATTTGATCACTGGAACAGCCAAGCAACCCAATCTTATTAATGTTCTAAAACTATCTGAGTTCTTAGAGATTGATCTTAAAGAAATCGTTTCTACTATTCTAAGTAATCAGACTCCTGAGAATATTGGAGCAATAGAAAAGGCTAAAAAAGCTTCCTTCATAGCGAAGAATTTCGACCTGAAAAAACTAACTAAACTTGGCTTCTTTACTGACACGGAAAATATAGAGGTAGTCACAGACCGAATTTTAAATTTCTTCGGATACGATAACGTGTTTGACTACAAGAATAGTCTTATGTATCCACTGTTCAGCAAAACAAAGAGAACCTTTACTGACAAGATGAAAGATTTTTGGGTTAAGTCAGCCTACCAGTGTTTTAGAGTGATGAGCAACCCGAACGATTATAATAGAGAGGCATTAAAAAACATATTAGTTAAGATTAAACCTTACTCGCAAGATGTTGAAAAAGGATTACTCACAGTATGTAAAGCACTTTACAATGTAGGAGTTACGGTTATTGTTCAGACTCAGCTCCCAACGACACAAGTTCGTGGTGGCACTTTCATCGTTAACGACAAACCGTGCATTGTCCTCACAGACCTGAATAAGAAGTACACCACCATTTGGTTAACTCTAATCCACGAAATACATCACGTACTATACGACTTAAAAACAATCGAGAATATGAAATTTCATTTGACAGGTGATCCTGATCTTTTTTTAATCGAAGAGAAAGCAGACGATTTTGCAACAGAATATTTCTGTGGCTTGGATCGCTTCAGGTATATAACCCCCCATATTCACAATGAATATTTGGTTTCAAAATTTGCGAAGGAAATAGAGGTTCACCCAAGTTTTATATACACATCATTTCAACATTTTCAAAACACTTTGAATAATCAAAACTTTTACGGTGCATTCAAACAATACTTTCCCGACTACTACTTAGCGATTGTAAATTTGAATCCCGTTACATGGAAGGAAAATAGTATTTCAGAAATTGCTATTAACCTTAAATCGATATTTGAATTAAATGAGAAATAATCATGGCTAAACAAGAAGACAAGGACCAAAAAAAGAAATCATCCCTATCACCAGAAGATATAGAGAGACTCGAACTGCTTCAAAAGGCAAACGAAAGTAGAGGCAGACAACTCACTATTGCTGACACAGGAGATTTGAAAGAGATTAACGAAATCAAGCAGTTAATCGGTAAAGACTTTGAAAACCCAGAGGAAAAGTATCAGCTATATTATAAAGGAATAAGAAACCTTCTACTGCAGTATCTGCCTAAAGGAGAGATGTATGAAGACGGAAGACAAATTATTTATGATGAGAAAAACATTTTCCTGAATAGAGGTAAAAAGAAATCCGATGGTGACGGAATTAGAGGCAGTGATGGACGAATGACCTATCAGGAAAATATGTCTGAGATACTTGACCTGATTCTAAAATGGGTTACTGAATCACAAAAGCCGATAGAACTTTATAATATGCTCTATGAGTTGAATGAAAAATATGGATATGGACATGAGGCGTATGACAAGACCAACATTTCATATGATAATGCAGTAAAGAAAATTAAGGACAGTTAGGTTCAACGTTACGCATATGTTATGAAGAAAATCGGCATAATTTCTCTGATAATTAGTGTAAGTACCTTCATCATTAAATTAGTTGATGTGTTTCCTGAACAAAGGGAAATTCTAAAAATAGTAAGTTTAATTTTCCTAGGAATTGTAATTGAAGTTGTCATTTCAAAGTTTACTAAAGATGAGGTGGAACTAAAGGAGTTCTCACTAAGCGATTTTTTCCCTTACTTCTATTACGGCTCACATTGGGTTAGGTTTTTTTGTAATCTTAATCTTTATGATTCAAATTGAAGACAAAGAAAAAGTAGGTACTTTGATAGCTTGGCTATCTAAAATAGGGGGTTTTATCGTGTCTTCTGTAATATTTAATTTTCATAACATCGTTCCGGCTAAAAGCAGTCTGTCACTAGATGATAAATTGATGTTAACGGAGAATTACAAGTTTGAAAAAAACTATTCTATTATTATGTTAAGCGAATTCTACGTGCTTAAAGCTATAAGCCTCGACCCATTAGCTTTGAGACAATCGCTCGAAACTCGTAGCTCAAAGCTCGTAACTGTTCAAAGAATGATCCGTCAAAGTATACTTAACTTAGCACTAGGAGTTTTATACTACTACGAATCAATCAAGAATAGCTTAAACAAAGAAGACGTAGAATTGAGCAAATTGAAATCAAAATAAATGAAATTAAATCGCTCCATTTGAAGAGAGAAATATCAAAAAAAAAGAGATTCAAGTTGACAAAAATGAAAGTTAAGGAGAAGGCAATAACGGTTAACGACACTCAGTAAATTTTGAAAACTAAGCCTTTAAAAATCTCACTTTTCCCAACCACTTCTTACCACCAGCGTTGAAAATCCTTCAATAAACTAACACTCGTTTTGTGACATTTATAAATTTTTTCTGACATTAACTTGAATTACACCTTTAAATTCTTGAGACTTGTACTCGAACAAAATTAAATGCTGAACACAACTCAAATAGCACAACACTTAATGATCTCCTACCGGACGATCGCTATCGTTAATGTGCTGCTTCTGGTCGTGATTATTCTTAAACCCGGTGGGACGACAGTAGTTTAGCATCAATATAAAAAACTAACGAACCGTCCCGCCCTCAAGCGGGACGGTTTTGTTTTATAAGGGCTTAGACAAACTAACAATTGTTATATGTATTACACTAAAGACACCATTTTATTTCTGAACGGTAAGTTCATTAAGGCAATGGATGCGCACACCGATTTGTATAGCCAAACGCTTCACTATGGCTATGGTGCTTTCGAAGGTATCCGCGCTTACCAAACGATGAACGGTGTAAAAATTTTTAAAGCCAACGAACACTTTGAGCGCCTCAAACAAAGCTGCGCATTGGTTGGTATTCCTTTCGATTACGAAACAGAAGAACTTGTTCAAATTTCATATCAACTTCTCGAGAAAAATAATTTATCAGACTCTTACATCCGTCCGTTAGTGTATTGCGGACCAAACATGACGCTCACCCAGCCAAGCGAAGTATACTTAATGCTTTGCGCATGGGAGTGGGATAAGTATCATGGCAACAAATTATTGAAGGTAGGTCTTTCATCATACCAACGTCCGAATCCAAATTCGTTGAAGATGGAAGCAAAAGTTACCGGACATTATGTAAACTCCATCCTCGCCACAAGCGAAGCCAAAGTTCGTGGATACGATGAGGCGTTGATGTTAGACATGAACGGCAATGTTGCTGAAGCTCCGGGCGCTAATTTCTTTTTAGAAAAAAATGGAGTGCTGTACACACCTCCAGCGGGTCACATTCTTCCAGGCATCACACGCCAGTCTGTGATTAACATCTGTCATGAAATGGATATTCCCGTAAAAGAAAAAATTATTAAGCAAGAAGATTTGGAAGGTGCCGACAGTGCATTCTTGTGTGGAACTGCTGCAGAAATTGCAGGCATCGAATCGATCGATGCAAAGCCAATGCGCAAAGAATGGTTCGACAGTTTGGGTGCTACTGTACAAGAAGCATACAAATGTCAGGTACTCGAGAAATCGTTTAGCTACGTCATCATCTGACAACCAGATGCTCGAGGACGTGGAGCAGTTGCAAGATTGCTTCGCCTCTCCTCGTTAATCATTAATCTAGTAAGAGACCAAATTATTCATGATGAAAGAATCTCAAATAAAAGCAGACACTGCTCCCTCTCCTTCGGAGAGGGCTGGGGTGAGGCATTTGCGATTTAAGATTTAGAATAACACACCCACACGTAGAGACCATTTTTTAAACTAGTTAAGAGGCCAATTGTTCATGAAGGAAGAATCTAAAATACTTGCAGGCACTGCTCCCTCTCCAGAAGGAAATAAATTCCTTGTCCCTTCTCCTACAGGAGAAGGTGGCCAAAGGCCGGATGAGGTGAGGGCCGGGGTGAGGCTTGAACTAAACAAATACAGCAAAACAATAACCCAAGACCCATCCCTTCCAGCCGCGCAGGCCATGTTGTATGGAATTGGATTAACAGAAGAAGATTTAAAGAAAGCACAGGTAGGAGTTGTGAGTACAGGTTACGATGGTAACACGTGTAACATGCACTTGAATGATCTGGCCAAAGAAGTAAAGACTGCTGTCTGGAGTAATGATTTAGTCGGATTGATTTTTCATACCATCGGAGTGAGTGATGGCATCAGCAACGGAACAGAAGGTATGCGCTACTCTTTAGTGAGTCGCGAGATTATTGCCGATTCAATTGAAGCCGTTTGTGGTGCACAATATTATGATGGACTGATTGCAGTAGTAGGCTGCGATAAAAATATGCCGGGTTCTTTAATTGCGATGGGAAGATTAAATCGTCCTGCGATTATGGTGTATGGAGGAACGATTGCTGGTGGACATTGGAAAGGCGCTGAGCTCAACATCATTTCGGCATTCGAAGCGCTTGGTCAGAAAATGGCAGGCAATATTACTCCTGAAGATTTCAAAGGCATCGTACAAAATTCTTGTCCGGGTGCGGGTGCTTGTGGAGGGATGTATACAGCAAACACCATGGCATCGGCTATCGAAGCATTAGGAATGTCGTTGCCATATTCAGCATCGAACCCTGCATTGAGCAAAGAGAAATCAGCGGAATGTATAGAAGCAGGTAAAGCAATCAAAGTTTTGTTAGAGCGCGACTTGAAGCCGCATGACATCATGACGAAGAAAGCATTTGAAAATGCGATTACTGTTGTGATGGTGTTAGGTGGATCAACCAATGCTGTGCTTCACTTAATCGCGATGGCAAAATCAGTGGGTGTTGAAGTAACACAAGAAGATTTCCAACGCATCTCGGATAAGACACCGTTGATCGCTGATTTAAAACCTAGTGGAAAATACCTGATGGAGGCGCTTCATAAAATTGGAGGTGTTCCATCGGTGATGAAGTATTTATTGGAGAAAGGATTTATTCACGGTGACTGTATAACCGTTACCGGAAAAACAATAAAAGAAAATTTAGAAGAAGCAAAATCACTCGACTTTACTGCTCAGGATGTTATTCATCCATTAGAGAAACCAATCAAAGCAACAGGTCACTTGCAAATCCTTTATGGAAACTTAGCAGAGAAAGGATCAGTAGCGAAGATCACTGGTAAAGAAGGAGAGAAATTTAATGGTCCAGCGCGCACATTCAACAGTGAGTTTGATTTGAATGCCGGAATATCAGCAGGTAAAGTAAAAGCCGGTGATGTTGTCGTCATTCGAAACGTAGGACCTAAGGGCGCACCGGGCATGCCGGAAATGTTGAAGCCTACATCTGCTATCATGGGTGCTGGCTTAGGTAAGAGTGTAGCGTTGATTACGGATGGAAGATTCTCCGGAGGTTCTCACGGTTTTGTGATTGGCCACATTACACCAGAAGCGTATGACGGTGGACTGATTGGTTTAGTAGAAGATAATGATCCGATTGAAATAGATGTCCGGGGCCGCACTATAAACCTGATGGTGGATGCTGCAACCCTGGCCAAACGTAAAGCAGCTTGGGTACAACCAGAGTTGCGAGTAAAAAGTGGAGTTCTGTTGAAGTATGCAAAACAAGTTAAAACAGCAGCTGATGGATGCGTTACTGACGAAAACTAAAACTGCGGCAGAGGCCAGTTCCAAAAAGGAAGCATCGCCCGCCAAAATGATTTCAGGTTCTGAAACATTATTACAATGCCTTGTGGCAGAGAATGTAAATACATTGTTTGGTTATCCAGGCGGTGCCATCATGCCGGTGTATGATGCGCTCTATGGTTATGCCGATAAGCTCACTCACATTTTGGTTCGCCACGAACAAGGTGCTGTTCATGCTGCACAAGGGTTTGCACGCGTGTCTGGTAAGGTAGGCGTTGCTTTGGCAACATCAGGACCAGGGGCAACAAATCTCGTTACCGGATTAGCCGATGCTTTGATCGATTCAACTCCAATTGTATGCATCACGGGTCAGGTGTTTGCGCACTTGTTAGGTACGGATGCGTTTCAGGAAATAGATGTGATCAACACAACCATTCCTGTCACGAAGTGGAATATACAAGTAACCGAAGCAAAAGACATTGCACCGGCAATCGCGAAAGCATTTTACATCGCGCGTACCGGAAGACCGGGCCCTGTGTTGGTGGACATCACCAAAAATGCACAGAACGAAATGATTGAGGAAGCAGAATATGTGCCTTGTAAAAACATTCGCACCTATAAACCAAAACCTGAATTACAACTTCCGCAAGTAGAAGAAGCAGCGAAGCTGATCAACGAAGCGAAGCGCCCTTACATCTTAGCAGGACAAGGTATTTTATTATCGGGCGCAACTGAAGCGTTGATTGCCTTTTCTGAAAAAACGGGGATACCTGTTGCTTCTACATTATTAGGCTTGGGAGGATTTCCGACTGATCATCCAAACTATGTAGGCTACTTAGGCATGCATGGAAATTACGGACCGAACGTGAACACGAATGAGTGCGATGTACTCATCGCTGTCGGAATGCGCTTTGATGATCGTGTAACCGGAAACGTAAGTAAGTATGCGAAGCAAGCGAAAGTAATTCATATTGAAATCGATCGTGCAGAGATCAACAAGATCATACCGGCAACAGTGGCTGTTCATGCTGATGCAAAAGAAGCACTGAATGCATTGATCACGAAGTGTGATTCAAATCAATATCCAGAATGGATCGGAACGTTCCGCAAGATGATGGACATCGAATATGATAAAGTCATTAAGCACGAGTTCAATCCTACAGGAGAATTGATGATGGCAGAGGTAATTCATCACTTGTCAGAAATGACAAATGGTGAAGCAATCATCGTAACGGATGTAGGTCAACATCAAATGGTAACTTCACGCTATTACGAATATAAAAATCCACGCACCAATGTAACATCGGGTGGAGCAGGTACAATGGGCTTCGCACTTCCGGCAGCGATGGGAGCGAAGTTAGGAATGCCTGCTAAACAAGTTATAGCAGTGATTGGAGATGGTGGCTATCAAATGACGGTGCAAGAATTAGGCACCATCATGCAGTATAAAATTCCAGTAAAGATTTTAGTGTTGAATAATAACTTTCTTGGAATGGTTCGCCAGTGGCAACAACTCTTCCATGAGAAACGCTATTCATTCACGGAAATGTCGAACCCGAATTTTGTAAAACTTGCAGAAGCGTATGACATACCTGCTCGTAAAGTAGAAAAACGCGAGGACTTACAAGCTGCATTAAAAGAAATGCTGGATGCGGAAACATCTTTCTTCTTAGAGGCAGTGGTGGGTAAAGAAGACAATGTGTTCCCAATGGTACCAGCAGGTGCAGGAGTAGCAGACGTTATTTTAGAAATACCTAAAAAGTAGAATTGACAATAGGCAAAAGACAATTGACAAAATGGAACGTAAATATTTGGCGTCTACCATCAAAATCTAAAATCTTAAGTCTAAAATCTAAAATCTAACTATGAAACAGAACTTCACCTTCGCCATACATTCAGATAATAACTTTTCGGTATTGAATCGCATCATTAATATTTTGAATCGCAGAAGAGTGCGCATTAAAAAAGTAATGGCGCACGAAAACGAAAATGATTTCACAAGAGGCATGGCGTTAATATTAGTACACACTACGCCCGACTTAATGGAGAAAGTAAAACACCAATTGGAAAAACTAATTGAAGTGGAGCAAGCTCTTTATTATGAAGGAAGTGATGTTTACATGGAACTAAGCGTGAAGCACACCGAAGTTATAGTGTAGGTAGCTGGAGTCATGAATATTTAGAACGTATAATAATAATCTAAATAATACAAACCGCTAAACTATGTACTATCGACCATAGACTATCGACTTAAAATCAAAACTTTAAACACTTAAACACTTAACAAATGGCACAGATCAATTTTGGCGGAACTGTAGAGGAAGTTATAACCCGCGAAGAGTTTCCAATGGAAAAAGCATTGGAGGTAATGAAGAATGAAACGATTGCAATTATCGGATACGGTGTTCAAGGTCCGGCACAAGCATTGAACTTGCGCGACAATGGATTCAACGTAATCGTTGGACAACGTAAAGGTTCTAAGACTTGG
>JBKJOF010000013.1:0-13636 GCA_046595655.1 Chryseolinea sp.
TTTATTTTAACGACAGAACCATTGCGGTGGGCTTACTACATTACGGTTCTTTCGCTCGTTCTTTTTATGATATTCGAAGCAAAACGAAAACAACGGATTATTCCCATTATTAAACCGCTTCAAAACACAACGTTGGAGTTTGTAGGAGCCATAGGTAATCTTTATTATCAAAACAATGAGCACAAGAGTATTGCTGAGAAAAAAATTAATTTTCTGTTGGAACAAATCCGAACAAAGTATTGGATGAGCACCACAAAGCTGGATGACAGTTTTATTTACACACTTGCACGCAAAGCCGGAAAATCAGAAACTGATGTGCGTGAGTTGTTTAGAATAATACAGTCCGTCCCTGCAAAAGAGAATTTATCAGCAGAAGAATTAATTAGCTTGAATTCTAGAATTGAAAAGTTTAATCAATGATGTTAATCTTGTTAATGAGCAAACTTAAATTTCTCTTAGTGAAACTTAGTGATCAGGTGCTTTCGTGGCCTGATTACTTTTTGCCACAAACTCATCGAGGTACGAAGAAGCCGCTAAGTTGCGTAACATCAGTCTATAATATTTAACAAAATAAAGAAGGCATTATGGAAGAAGGAGTATTTGAAAACAGGATTGATCTCAGTGCGTTGAACGCGAGCATCAACAAGATCAGAGAAGAGATAGGTAAGGTAATTGTCGGGCAAGAACAAATGGTAGATCTGCTCATTACCGCCATTCTTGCCGATGGACATGTATTGATCGAAGGAGTTCCCGGTGTTGCAAAAACGCTTACCGCTAAGTTGCTTTCAAAAGTAATCGATGTAAAATTTTCGCGCATTCAGTTCACACCCGATTTAATGCCTTCTGATGTTTTGGGAACATCGATATTCAATCTCAAAAAATCAGAATTTGAGTTTAAGGCAGGTCCTATTTTTTCGAACATTGTTTTGATCGATGAAATAAACCGCGCTCCTGCAAAAACACAAGCCGCACTTTTTGAAGTGATGGAAGAACGACAAGTGACAATCGATGGAAAAACATATCCGCTTGAGTATCCTTACCTGGTTGTGGCAACACAAAATCCGATTGAGCATGAAGGTACCTATCGGTTGCCCGAAGCGCAGTTGGATCGTTTCTTATTTAAGATTCAGGTACACTATCCAACACTCGATCAGGAGATTGCTATAATTACAGGACATCATTCCCGCAAAGGAGTTCTTGCTGTTAATGAAGTAGATGCCGTGTTATCGTCTGAACAAATCAAAGCGTATCGCAGCATTGTTCAACAAATTCATATTGAAGATAACCTGGTAAAATACATTGCACAGGTAGTTCTTGAAACGAGGAATAATCCCGCATTATTTTTAGGAGCATCACCCCGAGCCTCGGTTGCTATTCTAAATGGATCGAAAGCGTTTGCCGCGGTGAACGGTCGTGACTTTGTAACGCCTGAGGATATTAAGTTTGTTGCGTTACCTGTATTGCGACATCGCATCATGTTAACACCTGATAAAGAAATGGAAGGTATTACAGCTGATGAAGTAGTGAAACAGATTATTGATAAAGTAGAAGTGCCACGCTAGTGAAAGGTTTTCGCTCTCTATATTTAAACAACAGATTATTTCTGGCCATCACAATTGTGGTGTTTACCTTTTTGGTAAGCTTCATAGTTGAAGAGTTTCCCATCATTATACCGAAGGCGCTTTTTATTTTAGTGCTGGCCGTTGTCTTTACTGATTTGATTTTGTTGTTCCGCATACGCAAAGGACTTCATGGTTATCGGTCTACACCCGAGAAACTTTCGAATGGTGATGAGAATGAAATCAAAATTTATGTAGAAAGTTTTTATCCTTTTGCCGTCTCGCTGTCAGTGATCGATGAAATACCGCATCAATTTCAAAGACGTGATCTTAATTTTTTAGTACAACTAAAATCAGGAGAAAGTAAAGTCATTCATTATTTTTTACGGCCTGTGAAGCGTGGCGAATATTCGTTTGGATCGGTTAATGTTTTTGTAAAATCACCACTCGGATTTCTTTCGAGAAAATTTCAGTTTTCTGCTGACGCTTTAATTCCGGTGTATCCATCATACATACAACTGCGAAAGTATGAACTGATGGCGATTTCAAATCGACTCACGAATACAGGTATCAAAAAAATCAGGCGTATTGGTCAGAACATGGAGTTCGAATCGATCAAAGAATATGTAAGTGGTGATGATTTTCGTTCTGTAAACTGGAAAGCCACTTCGCGAAAAAATCAGTTGATGGTAAACCATTATCAAGACGAAAAGTCACAGCAAGTGTATTCCTTAATAGACAAGGGCCGATTGATGGAGATGCCATTCAATGGATTAAGTTTGTTAGACTACGCAATTAATGCAAGTCTTGTTATTTCAAACATCGCTATTAAGAAATCTGACAAGGCTGGATTACTCACTTTCCAGGATAAGATTGGAACGATGTTGCCGGCCAGCAAGCAGAATGGACAGATGTCGAAAATTCTGGAAGTACTTTATAATCAAAAAACATCTTATCGCGAACCTGATTTCTCAGCACTCTATACACACGTGCGAAGAAAAATAACGCAGCGCAGTTTGTTGCTGCTGTTTACAAATTTTGAATCTATTTACGGATTACATCGCCAGCTCACTTTTTTGAAAAGTCTTGCGAAGCAACATTTACTCGTGGTTATTTTCTTTGAGAACACAGAGATGAAATCGTTGCTTGCCAAACCAGCCCCTGACTTAAAATCAATTTATTACAAGGCCATTGCTGAAAAATTCAGTTACGATAAAAAGTTAATTGTAAAAGAATTGGCCAAACACGGCATCCAGGCGCTGCTTACCTCTCCCGAGCAACTCACCATTAATACCATCAATAAATACCTGGAATTAAAATCGCGCGGCATGATTTAGAACTCTGTTCCGGGATTACCTTTGACTTCGAGACAAACTATTTTTATCCTAATCTATGTGTACAAGAGCATTCAACATTGTATTCATCTTTTTTCTACTGATCTCTTTTTCAGGATTCGGTCAAGGAAAGAAACTAATTCAAAAATTCAAATTACCGGTTGATGCATCAACATCAGATTATGAAGCCGGAGTAGTTTGGGTAAAACTGAAAGAGAAACACAAAACACTTTTTGAATCATCATCGAGTACATCGGGTAAAGCGCTTGCTAAAATAAATATGCATTCGGCACAACCACTGATCAGTCATAAAGTAGTTCGCAATAGAGCAGCTCGCAGCGGCCCAAAAAAAGTGAACATTGATATTACACGTTATTATCAGATTCGATTCGATTCACATATTTCCATACAAGATTACATTAACGAATTATATGCTACCGGATATTTTGAAGTCATCGAACCAGCATACACCAGCAGAGGCATGTACACGCCAAATGATCCACAGAAAGGAAGTCAATATTATTTATCTCTTATTAAAGCATTTGAAGCATGGGATATAACGCAGGGTAATGAATCTATCGTGATCGGTATTGTTGACTCAGGAGGAGATTTAGATCACCCTGATTTAGCTTCACAACTTTTTATTGATCCAGCCGATCCAATTGATGGTATTGATAATGACAATGACGGTTACATTGATAATAATAAAGGATGGGATTTTTCTGGAGCGGATACTTTGATGATTAGTCAGCCAGGTTTTCTTGGTGATAATAACGCGTCCATTACAAAAGGAGGAAACTTCAGTCATGGAACCTGGGCAGCAGGTTGTGCATCGGCAGCAACGGATAATGGAACAGGTATTTCGGGTGTGGGGTTCAAAACAAAATTACTCTTCACAAAACACTATGCCGATAATCAACCCACTACAGCAAGGAGTTATTCTTCGAACTTATATAATGGAATTTTATATGCGGCAACACACGGAGCTAAAATTATCAACTGCTCGTGGGGAGGTGATAATGCGAGTGCCGTTTATCAAGATATAATTTCATACGTCACCTTGGATCTTGGATGCCTTGTTGTTGCCTCTGCCGGAAATGACGGAACTTCTGCACCACTTTATCCTGCTTCGTATGATTACGTACTTTCAGTGGCCGCGTCTGATAGCAATGATAAAGCAGCATCGTTCACTAATTATGGAAAAACGGTCGACATTACAGCGCCAGGAGTAAATACCTTTACCACGGGATACAATGATATTTATCAGAACGAATCCGGAACTTCATTTTCCGCGCCAATTGTTTCCGGAGCAGCGGCTTTGGTTTGGGCTGCATTTCCCAACTACACACCGCTGCAGGTAGGCGAACGACTTCGTATTGGAGCCGATCCCATTATTTATACAAATGGGTTAAACAGCTTAACTAAATACGAAAATAAATTGGGCAGAGGAAGATTAGATATTAAAAGCGCACTCACTATCGAAAGTCCCTCGGTTCGTGCAAGTAATCCTTTATTAGTAAAAGATGATGGCAATCCTCCTGACCCGGGACAAACAGCCAATCTTTACTTTGACTTTACAAATTATTTAAAGAGCACAAGTGGTGGATTAGAAATTACTGTTTCAACAACGTCATCTTTTTTAACAATTACCAAAAGCACAATCCATCCCGGTGCTATTTCCGAGAACAGTTCAGTACGTAACACTTTAGATCCATTTACCATTACGCTTAATCCAGCAACACCATTAAACACACAACTGGAGGTGTTGCTTACCTATACGGATGGAGTTTACACGGATAGACAAACTTTTAGCTTTGTAGTTCCTTCTTATATTGACATCAATGAAAACAATATAACAACAACACTTGCATCGAATGGCCGCATGGGATTTGAAGACTCTGAGAACTCTGCAAATGGATCTGGATTTGTATATAATGAGAATAGTATTCTTTATGAAATGGGATTAATTATGGGAACATCTTCTTCCAAACTTTTTAACTCTGTGCGGAGCATTAATAATACATACGATAAGGATTTTACCACAGCTTCAAAAATTATAAAAACAACTCCGGGAAACAGATCTTATTCTGAAGTATCTGGATCATTTAGAAATGCAGCAACAGCAGGATCAGAATCGCTGCTTGTTTCATACCAAAGTTTAGTGTGGAAGGACACGGCCTTCAGTAATTTCATCATTCTAGAATATAGAGTAAAAAATACAACGGATGTTGCAGTGAATGATTTTTATTTTGGAATTTTTGCAGACTGGGATATTGCAAAGCTAGGCGCTGGAGATCGTGCAGGATGGAATGATGATGTAAAACTAGGTTACGTATTTCCCGCACAGCCATCGAATCTCCCTCAAGCCGGCATTCAATCATTGACTGGTAATGCACAATATTATGCTATCGACAATGATCATAACCTTGCAGGTAATCCCTTTGGTATTTATGATGGATTCACAGATGTTGAAAAATTCACCACTATATCAAGTGGCTTAGGTAAAACAGATGCAGGAGATCTTACCGCAGGAAATGATGTAAGTCATGTGGTGTCGTCAGGACCATATTTGATTGAAGCAGGCCAGGAGGTTACTATTGCATTTGCTCTGCATGCTGCCAACGCCAATACAGAACTAATAAACTCAGCAAAACGAGCTGACTCTCTCTATAGAAGTCTACAGGTTGTAACGGAAGTTGAAGTTAGTGCGGGAATAAAAATACAAGTTTATCCAAATCCGGTTAATCAAGATAAACTTTTGATTGACGTTGGAGATAATCTCAATGTCACACTGGAGATTTTCAATAATCATGGGCAAAGATTAATAAGAACTTCACTTTTTCAGAGCAAAGAGAATCTGATATCTGTTTCCGATCTTTCTAACGGAATACATTATGTGCGCATAAAATCAGGAGAAAAGATTTTCACTAAGAAAATTATTATCCAACGATAAGGTAATGGTTATCGAAAACAAAAAAGGCACTTCATGAAGTGCCTTTTTTGTTTAATGTAGATTTCTTTTTGATTATTCCTTTCCAAAACTTTTTGCCAAGTTCTCAATATCAATGGGCATGAGTTTACTGCCAGAATGAATTACTGTTCGGTATCGAAAAGTGACAGACTCATTTTTCTTTAGCATGAAGTTCAATGTCTCTTTGCCCTCACTAAAAACTTTTTGTCCTAATGGGTTGGCAGCAAATAAGCCATAACCACGAGCATGCCAGTAGGTAGGATAGCCAATATTTTTTGGGTGATCGATAATTGTGACCGATACCAATTCATCCTTCATCATCCCACTGAGACTTACCCAACGTGCGCGTGTTCCCCAAACGGCATTTGCTTTTAAACCTTCGCTGCTTAAATATTCTCCGTTAACCCCACTATTATTAATGACAGGAACAGTAGTTGGATTTCCTTTGGAATCAACAAAAATTTCCGGTTGCTCTGAAGGATGTTGTAATTCTCTTGCAACTCTGATGGCAAAGAAACCATCCTTTACGTCATTGAAATGAACATCTTCATTTATGGCCTCGAGTACTGTGATCCGATCTATGATGAAGTTAGCTCCCTCTACTGAAAAAATGTATTGTGTAGATTCACGCAGTAAAATATTTTCATCATGATTAATCCATCGGGCGGTCACTTCTAGTTTGGCATTTGCTTTATTCGCTTCGGTTTTCACCACTCCATCATGAACAATAGTTCCGTAATGACTCCTGTTTTTATAAGGTATCGCTGTTGAATGGTTCCAGAAATCCAATCCATTTACATACTCATAATTCAACCACATTCCCGTGTGATGAGGATGATCTACCAGCTCACCTTCCCTGGGAGCAATTGGAAACCCACGCGTTACAGTAGCGCCAGATAACGTATTGATTGGAAAGAGAACGGGTTTCTTTATAGAGTCTGCGTAATAATAAGCGGTAAGTAATTTGTTGTTGTATAAAACATCAATCTGTTTGGTGTCAATATTATCAACAAGACGAAAGCCTTCGGTTTTCTTTTGAGCATCCGTATTTTGTGATAGAATCAAAGCGAGGAATGTGAGAAGGCAAAACTGTTTCATCTTTTAATATTTAAATACTTTACCATTCGTCATCACTTCTTGAGTCGCTTCATCAAAGGTAGCTTTGGTTCCCATATGTGCTGCGGCAGTGCTCATGATACTTGCGATGGAGTGTGAGTAGCCCGCTTCTACAGGAGCGTTGGGCTGCTTGCGGCTGCGCACGCACTCCATCCAATTGCGCATATGGGCGGACGTTAGTGGATCACCACCTGTGTTTGCTGAGGCCACCACTTTTTCTGCTGACGCATTAATATCAAGATCAGGCAAAAGATTTGGTTTCATATTCATGGCTTTTGCCTGCTTCTCTTGCAGACCACCACGAGGAGAAACCTTATTCGTATTTAGATTCAACTCACCACCATTAGAATAATAAATTTCTGCTGGATTCTCATCTCCATTGTGCATACGAGAAGTGAAGATTACTTGGAAACCTGATGCTGGATCAGTTTCTGGTCCATAATCAAAAACAACTGTAGTAGTGTCCCAATTTTTTCTTCCGTCTTTCCAGACGTAGATACCTCCATTGGCAACAGCACTACGTGGATGTTTTAATCCGCTGAACCAATGCACCGTATCAATTTGATGACTCATCCATTGACCAGGCATACCAGAGGAGTAAGGCCAGAACAATCTAAACTCTAAATATTTTCTAGGATCAAAATTTTCAACTGGACGATTCATCAAAAAGCGTTTCCAATCTGTGTCTTGCTCGCGAAGTTCAGAAACTAACGCTGCTCTTCTCCATCTTCCTGGTTGGTTTAAATTCCATGTTAATTCTACCATGGTGATATCACCAAATTTTCCGCTCTTAATAAAATCGTCTGCTGCGTGATAATTATTTCCGCTTCTGCGTTGTGAACCAATCTGTACAATCTTCTTTGATTCTTTAACTGCCTTCAATGCAGCACGATTGTCTTCCATCGTTTCGGCAAACGGTTTTTCGGTGTAGGTATCGCAACCTGCTTTTACTGCTTCAATGGTGTGAAGGGCATGTTGAAAATCAGCCGTGCTGATGATTACGGCATCAATATCTTTTGTTTTATAGAGCTCATCATTGTTCATGCAAGCTTTAATGTCGTGCCCGAATTTTTCTTTGAGATAGGCTTGCCCTTCTTCTCTTCTTTTTTTCCAGAGGTCTGAAACGGCCACCACATCAAAATTTAATTCAGTGTGATGATTCATGAAGCTGGGAAGCAAGGTGCTTTTGAAGCGATCGGAAAATCCAACAATGCCAACCCGTACGCGATCGTTCGCGCCCACTATGTTGGCATAACTTTTAGCGGTGAACGCCAATGCTCCCAATGTTGCGAGCGATGATTTTTTAATGAAATTTCTTCTTGTGGTTTTCATAAGATTTGGTTTCTAAACTATTTTATTTCTTTAATTTTTATACTTCTAAAAGATACTGCATCACCGTGATCTTGTAATAAGATGCGTCCTTTTTCTGACATTCCGAAATTTTCCCACGTAGCATACTTACTTCTTGCTACAAGCGCTTTGAAAATAGTATTGCCACGTTGATATTCTACAACCTTATATCCGTTTAGCCAATGTTCCACACGGTTATCGGGATATACAATAATACGACCCTGATTCCATTCACCAATTTTTTTAATCCCTCTTGGATTTCTATCGGCTGGGATCAGATCGTACAACGATGATAAAGTTCTGTTACCTACAACGCCTTGTTTTGCGTCCGGATGTTTTTCATCATCCAACACTTGATACTCCAAGCCAATGGCAGAGCCTGCATTGTTTTCTTTCTCTGTTACAAAATACTTTACACCACTGTTTGCTCCCTCTGTTAATTTAAATTCGAATTGTAAATCGAAAGCTCCGTATTCATTCAGTGTTACAATGTCACCACCATTAGTAGATTCAGTACCCGCTGCTTTAACAACTTGGAGTGCTCCGTCTTTTATTTCCCATCCATTTTCTGGAAATTTTTCCTTGTATGCGCCTCTCCACCCCGTGGTAGTTTGTCCATCCCACAACAATGATACGCCATTCTTTTTTTCTTGCTCGGTTAATGTATTGGACACAAAGTTTACAACAAAAATATCGTCAGCAGGCGTGGGTTGAAGATTTTCTGTTTTGATGCGAATGTTTTTAAACCAAACCTGTTTGCCTGCTTGTTCGTCTTTGCCGATAGAATGTACTTGTAATGCGATGAGCCCTTTTGGGGTCATATCATCAGAGAGATTGGCACACGGTATTCCGTTGATCCATGTACGCATAGAGTTTCCAATAGCTTCGATGCGAACTGTGTTCCATTGCTCATGGCGGTAAGCATTCTTAGCGGGCAGATTATATTCCAACGGATAAAGCCATTGTCTTCTTGACTCATCATAAATTCCTCCGCACCATTTTCTAGCAGAAGGGTCAATGTCTAACTGATATCCGAAAACTTTTCCGTTCATGTAATCAGGCTTGCTTTCACTGCGGAATTGAATGCCTGAGTTTGTACCATCATTCATCTTGAACTCAAGCTCAAGTATAAAATCCTGAAACATTTCTTCTGTTGATAAAAAAGAATTAGGAGAACCTTCTGTGGTTGTACCGATGATCATTCCATCTTTCACTTCATACTTTGCTGTTCCATTAATTTGTTTCCAGCCTTTAAGATCTTTGCCGTTAAAAAGACTACGCCAACCTTTTTCAGGTTTCTGAGCGTGGGCAAGAGATGTAATGCAAACAAGAATGATTAATAATTTTTTCATTTGGTTTTAATTCTAAGCCCTCTCCATCGGAGAAGGTTGGGTGAGGCTAAATATTTCCTTTATTAAATTCCTTTACAGCATAATCGCAAGCCCGAGCGGTGAATGCCATGTACGTTAAAGATGGATTGACACACGATGATGACGTCATGAAAGAACCATCGGTAACAAAAACGTTTTTCACTTCATGCATTTGATTGAAAGCATTTAGTACAGACGTTTTTGCATCGCGACCCATCCGCACCGTTCCCATCTCATGATTCGCATTACCCGGAAAAGATGTATTTACATATTGACTGATGTCTTTATAACCTGCGGCTTCCAACATTTCAGCAGCGGAGTTCGCCATGTCTTGTTGCATAGCTTTTTCGTTTTCTTTGAATTCACAATCAACGCTAAGTGATGGTCTTCCCCATTTATCTTTTAAATCAGTATTGAGTGTAACACGATTGTCATTGTAAGGTAAGCATTCACCAAATCCACCGAAGCCAATATTCCAGGAGCCAGGAGTCATCACTTCTTTTTTTAATTCTTCGCCAATGGATTGTGCACGACCCCAACTTCCACGTCCGGCTCCACCTTGCAAACCAAAGCCTCGTATATAATCGTTTCTTTTGTCTGTAAGATTTCGAAAACGTGGAATGTAAATTCCCATAGGTCTTCTTCCGAAATAATATTGATCTTCAAATCCTTCCACCCTTGCAGATGCTCCCACGTGTTTGTGATGATCCATTAAATTTCTCCCTACCTGATCGCTTCCATTTCCCAATCCATTTGGAAAGCGATTGCTGATTGAATTCAATACGATGAATGCTGTTCCTAATGTAGCGGCATTCAGAAAAATTATTTTGGAATAGAATTCAATCACTTCATTGGTTTCGGAATCAATCATCTCAACACCAATTGCTTTACCTTTCTGTTCATCGTAAAGAACTTTGTTCACAATGGCGTTTGGTCGAAGCGTAAGATTGCCGGTTGCAAATGCAGCAGGCATTGTGCTTGAGTTTGTGCTGAAGTACGCACCATACGGACAACCACGATGACACAAATCTCGCGATTGACAAACGCCTCTTCCTTTTACAGGCTGAGTTAAGTTTGCTGAACGCGTCATGGTAAGTTTCCTTCCTGGAAAATCTTTTTCCATCCGCGACTTAAAATCTTTCTCAACACAATTCATTTCCATTGGAGGTTGAAATTTTCCATCGGGTAAATGAGGAATACCTTCCGCTTGTCCCGAAACACCGATGAAAGATTCAACATAATCATACCACGGTGCGATCTCTTTATACCGAACCGGCCAATCGACACCGTGTCCGTCTTTGAGGTTTGCTTCAAAATCCAGATCGCTCCATCGCCAGCAGGCACGTGCCCAAAGAAGGGATCGTCCACCCACAACATCTCCGCGAATCCAATCGAAGCGTTTCGTTTCGTGGTAAGGATTTTCCAGATCGTTAATGTAAAATTGTTTGTTATCAGCTCTGTAAGAATAATGCCGAGCCTGAACGTGACTTCTTTTTTTGTCTTCTTGCGTTAGCCTACCGCAGTGATCCAAATCCCAGGGATTTTTTGTGGAGGTTGGATAACTGGGGTGTTCCACTGGTTTACCCCGTTCCAGCATCAGCACTTTCAATCCTTTTTCGCACAATTCTTTCGCTGCCCAGCCTCCGCTAATTCCCGATCCCACAACAATGGCATCATAGGTATGTTTTTCGCGGGCAGTCGTGTTTAGGTTCATACTTAAATTCAGTTTGTGAAAGTTCTGAAATTCCGAAAGAATGCTGAAAATAAGTTTTTCAAACGGTAACGCAAAGCCAGAAGAGGTAGAGGAGCGCGTTATGTATACCTTGTCTTAAAGGTTTTTTTTCGATTTGGAATATTTAATCTTCACAATCCCTTCGTCATTCACTTCAGTGTTATATTTTTGCCCAATTTTGTTCACCCCACTCCCATAAAAAATGCCAAGAGATAGAAGTATCCGTTCAGTCCTCATCATCGGAAGCGGTCCGATAATTATTGGTCAAGCCTGTGAGTTTGATTATGCTGGTTCTCAGGCTTCGCGTTCGCTACGCGAGGAAGGTATTGAAGTGGTGTTGATTAACTCGAATCCGGCTACCATTATGACGGATAAGGTAACAGCAGACCATGTTTACCTCAAGCCGCTAACCAAAAAATCAATCCGCGAGATTCTCGAAAAACATAATATTGATGCTGTTCTTCCAACCATGGGAGGACAAACCGCATTGAACTTATGTATTGAATGCGAGAAGGCAGGAGTCTGGTCGCATTTCGGTGTGCGGATTATTGGTGCTGACATTCAAGCCATAGAGACAACTGAGGATCGTGAGAAATTCCGGTTGAAGATGATCGAACTTGGCGTGGGCGTTTGCCAAGGAGGAACTGCAACCTCTTTTTTACAAGGAAAAGAAATTGCACAAGAGATTGGTTTCCCGTTGGTAATCCGTCCTTCTTACACATTAGGCGGAACGGGTGGTGCTTTTGTCAATAACCCCGAAGATTTTGATGAGTTTCTAAACCGTGGTTTGCATGCGTCACCCATTCATGAGGTGTTGGTGGAAAAGAGCATCATGGGCTGGAAAGAATATGAGCTTGAGTTGTTGCGCGATGGCATAGGCAACATTATTATAATTTGTTCGATCGAAAACTTCGATCCGATGGGAATTCATACCGGTGACTCTATTACAGTAGCACCTGCCATGACTTTGCCAGACACCGTTTATCAACATATGCGCGACCTCGCCATAAAAATGATGAATGGTATTGGTCAGTATGCTGGAGGATGTAATGTTCAGTTCTCACTCAATCCAGATAATGATGAAGACATCATTGGGATTGAAATCAACCCACGCGTGTCACGTTCATCAGCGTTAGCATCAAAAGCAACAGGTTATCCAATAGCGAAGATTGCCGCAAAGCTTGCTATCGGATATAATCTTGATGAATTAAGTAATGCTATTACCGGAACAACAACTGCGTATTTCGAACCGGCAATTGATTATGTAATTGTAAAAGTACCGCGTTGGAATTTCGATAAGTTTCATGGTGCGGATCGCACATTAGGCTTGCAAATGAAATCCGTTGGTGAAGCAATGGGCATCGGAAGAAATTTCCAGGAAGCATTGCAGAAAGCGTGTCAGTCACTAGAGATCAGAAGAAATGGTTTAGGTGCTGACGGAAAAGAACTTACCAAGCAAGATGAATTGCTTTACAGTCTTGAACATCCAAGCTGGAACCGCATCTTCCATATTTATGATGCGCTTAAATTAGGTATTCCTCTTAAGACTGTTCAGAAGCTTACCAAGATTGATCGCTGGTTCTTAAAACAAATTGAAGAACTGGTTGATCTTGAAAAAGAAATTTCGAAACTGGAGTTGGAAACCATCCCTGTTGAGGTGATGCGCAAAGCAAAAGAAAAAGGTTTTGCTGATCGTCAGATTGCATACATGTTGGATTGCTACGAAAGCGATGTATACAAGAAGCGCAAGGACATGAACATCAACCGTATTTTCAAATTGGTAGATACATGCGCAGCGGAGTTTGAAGCAAAGACTCCATACTATTATTCAACATTCGATAAAGAAAACGAATCGATCGTAACGTCTAAGAAAAAGGTAATTATATTAGGTTCAGGACCAAACCGTATTGGACAAGGTATTGAATTCGATTACTCGTGTGTGCACGGAGTATTAGCAGCAAAAGAATGTGGTTATGAAACCATCATGATCAACTGTAATCCTGAAACTGTTTCTACTGATTTTGATATTGCGGATAAACTATATTTTGAACCAGTGTTCTGGGAACACATTTACGAAATCATCCTTCACGAAAAACCAGAAGGAGTTATTGTTCAGTTGGGGGGACATACAACTTTTAAGATAGCTAAAAAATTGCAAGAAAAAGGGATAAAAATTATCGTTACCTGATTTGATAGTATGGTTA
>JBKJOF010000014.1:0-37092 GCA_046595655.1 Chryseolinea sp.
GTTTCTGCTGTGATCAATACACTCACAAAAGAAGAGATCAACACTCTTGAAAAAAAAGGAACTTTTGCAAAAGATGGTTTTAATTTAGTGTTGGATGATGTATTGATTTCATCAGAAGATATTCCTGGATGGTCTGTTGTATCAGAAGGAGGTATTACCGTGGCGCTTGATATTACCATCACCGAAGAGCTGAAGAAAGAAGGTATTGCCCGCGACTTTGTAAACCGCATTCAAAACCTGCGCAAAGAAATGGGAATGGAAGTGTTGGATAAGATCGGTATTGAAGTAGAGAAAGATGGTGAGGCCATCACCGCTGCACTAACTGCATTCAAAGACTACATCAGCACAGAGACCCAAGCCCTTACTTTAGATTTAAAAGACAAAGTTACCGATGCCACGGATGTGGAGATGGATGAGTTTATATTGAGAGTGAGAATTAGTGTGAAGAAATGATCGTTGTAGGTTGTTCGTTCATCGTTGTTCGGATCGATAGTCTCGAACAACTAACAACGATCATCGATCAACGAATAAAAACCAAAAATGAAAACATACAAATACTTTTTACTTGCCCTTCTCATCATTTTAATTGATCAGACTTCGAAGTTGCTCGTACATCACTACATGTATCTGCATGAGGAGATCACGATTATTGGAAATGAAATTCACGGATTCAAATTGCATTATCTTCTTAATCCTGGAATGGCGTTTGGTATTCGTTGGGAAAACGAGTTTGGAAAGTTAACCCTTACCTTGTTCCGCATCATTGCCATGGTTGGTATTGGATATTACTTAGTGAAGATGGCGAAGAAGGGAGTGCATGCTGGTTTCCTTTATTGCATGGCGTTAATATTGGGTGGCGCTGTAGGAAATGTAATTGATAGCACGTTCTATGGTGTGTTCCTTCATAACAGTCCAGTCAATTCGCCAACTCCATGGTTTCATGGGCAAGTAATCGATATGTTATTTTTTCCGCTCTTCAGTTTTGATTGGCCTGAGTGGATTCCATTTCTAGGTGGAGGAAATTTTATGTTCTTCAGTCCGGTGTTTAATGTCGCTGACTCTTCCATCTTTATTGGTGTAGCCGTTATCTTATTGTATCAGAAAAAATTCTTTGGAGAAAAGCATCATGAAGAAACTCCAACCACAACATCATACAATCCTCCTGCAGATTCAGTTGTCGCTGCTTCAGTAGAAGATCGTGATGACGTTCCAGTTATAAATAGCGGAGATGAAAATACGGTAACAGAGTCTCCAGGAAACACTTCGGTGTAGAAGAGATTATCTTAATCCAAGCGTCCTGGCTTTCCTTCCTTGCCACAAGGCTTCTTTGCGAACAGCATCATGGATGCTGGCGTTCACTTCATATCCTACAAGCAAAACAATAGTGATCAATTGAATCCACACCATGATGGCGATGAGTACGCCTATCGATCCGTAGACTTTATTATAGGTTGAGAAGTTGGATACATAGAATGAGAAACCATATGAAACTGCCATGCAAAGTACAGTTGCAAGTGTAGAGCCTATTGAAAAGAATCTCCAGTTGTAATGAATGGCCGGACCAAAGTAGTAGATCGTTGCAATGGAGAGAAAGAAGGTTACAAAGATTACGACAAAGCGAATAGCAAAGAGAAGAAATACCGCGAAGTCACTGATGTTTATCCAAGAGAATGTCAGGATGTAATCCAATACAAATTGTCCAACAATCAATAAGAGCATGGAGAGAAATAACACAAACGTCATGTTAAAGGTAAGACCAGTGGCAATGAGTCTCATTTTAAGCGCACCTCGATTTTCAATGGTTTTATAGCTTGCATTAAACGCACGCATAAGTGCCATCATACCGTTGGTCGATAAAAATAAAGCAAACAAAAATCCAACAGACAACAAACCCCCTCTTTGATTACTCAGAATATCCAATACAGTTGATGACACAACATCCACCATGCTAGCGGGCATTTGTCCGCTGAGAAATTGAAGAATACTTTCTTTGGTTATTTCAGGAAAGTAAACCGTGATGTAAGGGATTAATGTAAACAAGAAAATAATGCCTGGAAATATGGCGAGTATGAAGTTGTAGGCTACACCATTGGCGCGATCCAGAATTTCATTGTCTACCAAATTCTTGAGGAGGATGCGAAGGATTTTATAAAGGGAAATGTTGTCATGTTTTTTAAAGCGCACCTTCTTCATCCAATTCAGGGCAACGCGTCCGGGGCTCCATTGAAGGATAAATCGTTTGTGTTTAATCTTCATGGGAAAAACGGTTCCAATATTTTTTCCATCTTCTGCGGAGGACGACAAGGACGATTTGTTTTTTGATCAACAAACGCCAATTTAGTTTCGCCCTGATGAATCAGTTTATTTCCTTCGTCAAAAATTTCGTATTCAAATATAATCCTCACGGAGGGTTTTTCACGAATGGTGGTGACAATGCGAAGCAGCTCATCGTATCGCCCCGGTAAAATGTATCGCGATTTATTTTCAAGCACCGGCATGATCACACCCATCGCTTCAATTTCTTTATAGGTAACACCGAGTTGCCGAAGGGCTTCAACGCGTGCTACTTCATAATACATGGCATAGAATCCGTAATACACATAACCCATCTGATCGGTTTCTCCATAACGCACGCGAATGCTGGTTTCGGATTGATACACTATTTTTTATTTTTTAGTGCTGCGCCCTTGCGTTGTTCAATCGTCAACGCACGTTGATACTTGGCGGCATTTTCTATGTGCTCCGCGAAACTGTTGGTAAAATTATGTCGGCCGGAGAAATCTTCTTTTGCGCACATGTAATAATAATTAGTTGAAGCGTGATCGAGCACAGCATCGAGAGAATTAATTTCAGGCATGTTGATTGGGCCGGGAGGTAGGCCTGGATATTTATACGTATTGTAAGGGGAGTCAATTTGTTTATGTCCGTTTAATACTCGCTTCAAAGTAAAATCACCAAGAGCGAACACCAAGGTAGGATCGGCTTGCAAGGCAATACCTTTTGATAAACGATTCATGTACAAACTGGCAATGATCGGGGCTTCATCTTCACGAATGGATTCTGCCTGAACAATGGAAGCAAGAATGGAAACTTCAATTGGTGTAAATCCGGTTTTCTTTGCTTTTGCTTTGCGTTCGTCATTCCAGTAATTTTTGTACTCACCATGCATCTTTTCGATCAGTGCTTCGGGTGATATATTGTAATAGACTTCGTAGGTATTGGGGATGAACATCACCATTACATTGTCTTTCGTAAAGCCATATTTATTGCTCATAGCAAAGGCAATTAATGCTGCCTCAAATTCTTCGGGCTTCATGCCGATGTTCTTGGTTATTTTCTCAGCGAGGTCGCGAATAAGACGAACGTTGTTAAAGGTAATACGAACAGGTTCTTGCTTGCCCGACTTCAATACCTTTAAGGCCATGAGATTAGTCATGTTGGATCGAAGAATGTAACGACCTGGTTTTATCTCATCATCGTAGCCGGTAATGCGCGCAAGAAAACTAAACGAGATCAAATCCTGAATATAGTCGCCTTCGTGCAGTTCTTTTTGGATGTCTTTAAATGTACCACCTTGTTTTACAATAAACAGCCGATCATCTTTCTCGACCAGAATGTTTGGTGTGTAAATAATCTGATAGGCATAAAACGAGAAAGAGATGCCCAAAACAGAACCCAGAAGAAAAAGAATAAGACGCTTGCTGATTTTCATAACTAATATATCCGATTCAAAAATAGTAAAACGGAACGATCGGATAATGGTTAAGGGTTAATTGTTATTGATTAAGTTGGTTATGGTCAATCCGATTCATTTGGACTGTCTCTACCATGCTGTTGTCTAAAAGTCAATTGTTAGAAAGTCCATAGCCTGTTTCTAATTTATAGCCAATCACTTCGTGAGTACCTAGTTTTTATTGTTGAAAATATTGAATGATTAGCAGCTCGAGCTTCTAACCCGAAACTTTGAACATTGAACGTTGAACCTAAAATAATTAACACCTAACTTTCGCTCATGCCAGCCGAGTTAGTAAACATTCATCCTGAAAATCCGGAGCGAAGAAAAATTCTGCACATTGTTGAAGTGTTACAGAAAGGTGGTATTGTGATTTATCCTACTGATACAATTTATGGAATCGGTTGTGATCTCATGAATCGAAAAGCTATCGAGCGGCTTTGTCACATCATGAACATCAAACCTCAGAAGCTTGACTTGTCTTTTATCTGTAACGATCTCAGTCACATTTCCGAATATGTAAAACGAATTGATACACCTGTGTTTAAGGTATTGAAGAAAACATTGCCGGGGCCATTCACTTTTATTTTAGAATCGAGCAGTAAAGTACCGCGCATTTTAGATGTGAATAAAAAAACAGTCGGCATTCGTATTCCCAATCACAATATTCCGCGTATGATTGTGGAGCATCTTGGCAATCCCTTAATTACATCATCGATAAAAGACGATGATAAAATAAAAGAATACACCACCGATCCTGAAAAAATATTCGAAGACTTTAAGCATCAGGTTGATATTGTAATTGATGGCGGCCCTGGAGGAAACATACCCTCAACGGTTATCGATTGCACAGGTGGTGAATTAGTAATGATACGACAAGGCTTAGGTGAAATAAATTTATAGCACGATATTTTTTGAATGAGTTCGATCTTAATTGAAGCACAATACCTTCCGCCCATTGCTTACTTCGCAGCGATTGAACACGCATCGACTATCATAATAGAGAAGCACGAACATTTCCAAAAGCAGACGTATCGAAATCGCTGTCACTTGCTTTCATCGCATGGAATAGAAACTTTAATTCTTCCGCTCACATCCAAACATGGCAACGTATCTATTACCGATATCAGGATCGACTATTCACAGAAATGGTTGAACCATCATTGGCGAAGTATTCAGTCAGCTTATGGACGAGCACCTTTCTTTGATCATTATGCGCACGACCTTGAAAACGTTTTATTCGCGAAGCATACCTTTCTTTATGATCTCAACTATCAATTGCTGTCAATGTGTCTCAAGTGGTTAAAGTGGAATGTGCCAGTAGAGGAAAGTTTGACGTATGAAAAAAAGATTGATTCATCGACATTAGACCTACGATCGTTGATAAACCCTAAGAAAACCTACATCGAAGAGAAGTTTTATAAACCCGCTCCATATACTCAGGTATTTGGCAGTACGTTTGTAAAGAACCTAAGTCTCATCGACCTGATTTTTTGTGAGGGACCTGCTGCCAGACTTGTTGTGGAGGAGTCAGTGGTAGCGAAATGAACAAATAAGGTTTCGATTGCGTTATTTGGGGCAGTAAATCTTCGCAGTTGGATAGCATGAGAACACACAAAAAATTTTACATTTACATTATTCACTTACAATCTTTCTATGGAAGCTAAATTTTCCAACCGGGTTAAAGAGGTAATATCACTTAGTCGTGAAGAAGCCCTGCGCCTTGGTCATGATTACATCGGCACCGAACATTTGGTTCTCGGTATGGTGCGCGAAGGGGAGGGAGTTGCAGTAGGTGTGCTTAAAAAACTAGGCGTGCCACTGGACGAACTCCGAAATGAGATCGAGAAAATATCAAAAGGAACTGCTACGCATCAGATAAAAAATCTGGCGAACATTCCACTTACAAAAGCCTCAGAGAAAGTACTTAAGATTACATACCTCGAAGCAAAAATTTTCAAAGCCCAACTTATTGGAACGGAGCATCTGTTGCTATCCATTCTTCGCGACCAGGATAACCTGGGTACTCAGATATTAAACAAGTTCGATGTTAACTATGAGACAGTAAAAGAAATGCTCGAATATCAAAGTGAAGGCCCAATGGCAGCACAAGATACTGACGATCCAGATGATGACTCATCTAAAATCTTTGGTGGTGGTGCACAAGGTGGTGCAGGCAAAGAGAAAAAAGGTACCGCAGAAAAATCAAGAACGCCTGTTCTCGATAATTTCGGTCGCGACCTTACACGCATGGCCGAAGACAATAAACTTGATCCTATTGTAGGCCGAGAAAAAGAAATTGAGCGTGTTGCTCAGATTCTTTCACGCAGAAAGAAAAACAATCCAATATTAATTGGTGAGCCTGGTGTAGGTAAAACTGCTATTGCAGAAGGACTTGCTCTGCGCATCATTCAGAAAAAAGTTTCGCGCGTGTTGTTTGGCAAACGCGTGGTTACATTAGATCTAGCTTCGCTTGTTGCCGGAACAAAGTACCGCGGTCAGTTTGAAGAACGCATGAAAGCGGTAATGAATGAATTAGAGAAATCACCCGATGTGATTTTATTCATTGATGAATTACACACCATTGTTGGAGCCGGTGGAGCTTCTGGTTCACTCGATGCTTCGAATATGTTTAAGCCTGCGTTGTCCCGAGGTGAGATTCAATGTATTGGAGCAACAACCTTAGATGAGTACAGACAATACATTGAGAAAGACGGTGCGCTTGCTCGTAGATTTCAGGTAGTAATGGTAGATTCAACTACAGTTGAAGAGACTATTCAGATATTAGAAAACATCAAAGAGAAATACGAAGATCACCACCATGTAATCTATACAAAAGAGGCACTTGAAGCCTGTGTTAAATTTTCTGATCGCTACATCAGCGACAGATATTTACCAGACAAGGCCATTGATGTAATGGATGAAGCCGGTGCTCGCGTTCACATCAATAACATTCACGTGCCGGAAGACATTGTGAAGTTTGAAGATGCAATTGAAGATGTGAAGAAGGAAAAGAACCGTGTAGTAAAAAGCCAGAAGTACGAAGAGGCGGCTCAACTTCGCGATAAAGAGAAAAAGCTGATCGAACAATTAGATGCAGCGAAAACAAAGTGGGAAGAAAAAACCCGCACTGAAAAGTATACGGTTAACGAAGACAACGTGGCCGATGTAATTGGTATGATGACGGGTATTCCAACCAACCGCATTGCACAGAAAGAAAGCAACAAGTTGTTGAACATGGCAACTGAGCTGAGTGGTAAAGTGATTGGACAAGAAGAGGCAATTAAGAAATTAACGAAAGCCATTCAGCGAACTCGCGTTGGTTTAAAAGATCCACGCAAGCCAATTGGTTCGTTTATATTCCTTGGCCCTACAGGTGTTGGTAAAACAGAATTAGCCAAAGTACTCGCTACGTATCTTTTCGATAAAGATGAATCATTAGTGCGCATCGACATGAGTGAATACATGGAGAAATTCTCCGTGTCGCGATTGGTTGGTGCACCTCCAGGATATGTAGGCTATGAGGAAGGTGGACAGTTAACTGAAAAAGTTAGACGCAAGCCGTACTCTGTTGTATTGCTGGATGAAATCGAAAAAGCTCACCCAGATATTTTCAACATATTGTTGCAGGTATTGGATGATGGTATCCTTACAGATGGTTTAGGCAGAAGAGTTGATTTTAGAAATACAATCATCATCATGACCTCCAACATTGGGGTACGCGATTTGAAAGACTTTGGCGCAGGTATCGGTTTCTCAACTGTAGCCAAACGCGAATCAGAGGAAGAGCATATGAAATCAACGATTCAAAATGCGTTGAAGAAAGTGTTCAGTCCTGAATTTCTTAACCGCCTTGATGATGTGATTGTGTTCAACTCGCTTCAACGCGAAGACATTCACAAGATCATCGACATTACCTTGGGTAAATTGTACAAGCGTGTTGAGCAATTGGGTTACACAATCGAACTCACAGATAAGGCTAAAGATTTCTTAGCAGAAAAAGGATATGATCAACAATTTGGAGCTCGTCCGTTGAACAGAGCCATCCAGAAATACCTTGAAGATCCGGTAGCAGAAGAAATGTTAAAAGGCGAACTTGAAGAAGGAGGAATTATCCAAGCTGATTACGAAGGCAAAGGCGATGTGCTTACCATCAAAGCCAAGAAGCCGAAGGCATCTTCAAAAGAGAAAAAAGAATAAGCCTAGAACCTATAGAGCCCATCTATTTGAAAAACGACTCCAACTGTTTTAGTTGGAGTTCGTTTTTTTAGAGCAATCTCCAAATGTTGTTTGTTAATCTTTCCATCTATTTATAAATGAGGACAGCTGTAATTATTGAACAAGGCAATTTTGATTTTGATTATTTAAAAATGATTGATGCGGTGTGCATGGAGGAGGTTTGATACTTATAGCATCTAGGCTGGCATAAACCAGATAGAAAGTGAAGTATACTAGTACCCACACATTCCATTACATTTTCTGTAATTTGAGCCTTCAAAATTCCAACTATAAATGGACGGATTGGATAAATCGTTTCCTCTTGCTGAAGGTATCATTGCAGCCGAAGAGACCGGCAACAACCCAGAGCAAAAAAATTGCTTAAACTGTGGCGCTCCCTTACATGGAATATTTTGCCACGCGTGTGGACAAAAGAATTTACCCCGCAGACAAGACATTGGCGATTTCATCATTAACTTCATTAGTTCCTTCTATAGTTTCGAGTCTAAATTTTTTAAGACATTTGGATACCTTCTCTTTCGCCCAGGACGAATTATTAATGATTACAATGCAGGAAAGCGAGAGAGCTATTATCATCCAGCCCGAATGTATGTGTTCTTAAGTTTTATCTTCTTTCTGGTATTGTCTTTTGTTCCTGATGAGGATAGGTTCAAGGTAGAAAGGAATGGCAGGCAATTGTCGGGTGATGAAAAGAAACAAGTTCTGGATTCCGTGCAATCAAACCTGGATTCATTGAACATTAAAGTAGGCTCAGCAAAGTGGGGAAGCAAGGATCCCAAAACACTTGAAGAATATGATTCCCTTGAAAACTTAAAACCCATAGATGATCGTGATGGAAACGTTAAACGATACTTCACTCAGAAATTCATTAAGATTAAACAAGAAGCCAAAGACGATGGAGAGGCGGTATGGAAAAAGTTTCTTGATAGTTTTCTGGAGAACATACCCAGAATGATCTTTTTACTGCTTCCGATTTTCGCCTTACTCCTTAAGCTCCTTTATGTCCGAAGGGATTTTTATTATTCGGAACACTTAGTATTTTCTGTTCTGTTCTATGACTTTATGTATCTTCTTGGAGCAGTAGGTTTACTGTGCTCAATGGTGAGCTGGCTCAATTGGGTTCCCTCGATCTTAATGATCCTGACATTTTTCTACCTCTATAAGGCTATGCGAAAGGAGTATAAACAATCCCGTGGCAAAACCATTGCTAAATTTCTTTTATTGAACACCTTGTTTTTCATTTGTCTTTCGATCGGATTTGCTGTTAATGCACTTGTAACACTAATCATGATGTGATGGTATTCAACTCCAAACCACCTTTAGCTGAACGCATGCGACCATCCTCGTTGGATGAGTTGGTGGGACAGGAGCATCTTACCGGACCAACAGGAGTTATTCGCAAAGCCATTCGATCGGGAAATATTCCTTCAATGATTTTATGGGGACCTCCGGGCGTTGGAAAAACCACCATCGCGAATATTATTGCGAACGAAGTGAAGAAACCATTCCATACGCTTAGCGCGATTAACGCAGGCGTAAAAGATATCAGAGAGGTAATTGAAAAAGCGAAACTTTCTCCTCGGTCTATTTTATTTATTGATGAAATTCATCGCTTTAATAAATCACAACAAGATGCTCTCTTAGGTGCAGTTGAAAAAGGAACGATTACCTTGATTGGCGCAACCACCGAGAACCCATCCTTTGAAGTTAACTCTGCATTGCTATCGCGATGCCAGGTTTATATTTTGAAATCATTGGGTGAAACGCAACTGTTGAGACTCATCGATCAGGCTTTGACACGAGATGAAGAGTATAAAAAAAGAAAGATTGAAATAAAGGAGCATCAAGCCCTTCTTAATATTTCGGGAGGTGACGGGCGAAAACTTTTAAATCTTGTTGAGTTAATTTGCGAATCAGTAGAAGGAGCTGTAATCATTACTGATGCTTTAGTAATGGAACTTGCTCAAAAACATATTGCGATTTATGATAAAAGTGGAGAGCAACATTATGATGTTATTTCTGCTTTCATAAAATCCATCCGCGGAAGCGATCCAAATGCTGCATTGTATTATTTAGCGCGCATGATTGAAGGTGGCGAAGATGTAAAATTCATAGCGCGTAGATTGGTAATTCTTTCTTCTGAAGATATTGGCAATGCCAACCCCACAGCACTCATCATGGCGACCAGTACTTTTCAGGCGGTGAATATAATCGGCTATCCGGAAGCGCGGATTATTTTAGCGCAGTGTGTTACTTACTTAGCGTGTTCATCAAAAAGTAATTCGAGTTATGTGGGTATTGCAAATGCTCAACAAGCAGTAAGCCAGACTGGAGATTTACCTGTGCCGTTATCAATTCGCAATGCACCTACCAAACTGATGAAGGATATAGATTACGGAAAAGGATATCAGTACGCTCACAGCAATAAGAATAATTTTGCCAACATGGAATTTCTTCCGCCTGAAGTAGCAGGAAGTAAATTTTATGATCCTGGAAATAATCCGCGCGAAGAAGAGTTAAGAAAATACTTAAGCAGTTTGTGGAAAGAAAAATATGGATATTGACGTTGTGTTAACCGTCAAAAGTTAATTGCAATAAAGTTTGATTTAAGAAAGAATGGATCAACAACAAATTATATTAGAATCATCCCCAGCATACATTTTCGTTTGCTTTGCACTGGCTTTGGGTTTTGCTTTTCTGATGTATCAGATAAAAGCTCCATGGACAAAAACTTGGAATTGGATTTTATTTGGACTGCGAGCGACACTTGCTTTCTTCCTCATGTTTCTTCTGCTCGGCCCAATTGTTAAACAAGTCAATAATTTATTTGAAAAGCCATTGGTGGTTTTTTTGTATGACACTTCTTCATCGATAAAAGAAGGAACGGATTCGTCATCCATTCGAAATCTTTCCAACCAATTATCAGGCGCTATCAAAGCAGCACAGGAAAAAGGATTTGATGTCAAGGTTTCCAATCTTGCAGGTGAAGAAGGATCATTTCAAAAATTGAATGGAGCTACCTCTGATTTAAGTGGAGGATTAAAAAAAATCAGCAACCAATATGAAGGTAGAAATATTCATAGCGTAGTTTTGGTTTCCGATGGAATTTACAATCAAGGGGTTTCGCCACTTTATGCATCCTATCCTTTTCCGGTTTATACACTGGGCATTGGTGATACTTTACAACGAACGGATATTGCAATTAAGAATCTGATGTATAACAAAATTGCGTATCAAGGAAATAAGTTTCCTGTGCGTGTTGAGTTGATGATTAAGAACCTACCGAACCAATCCATTGCTGTTTCTCTTTTACAAAGAGGTAAGTTGTTGGATAAGCAAACCAAAAATTCGTCTGGTGATCAGTTACTGGTGTTCGACTTCCAACCATTGGCAAGTGAACAAGGTATTCAAAAGTTCGATGTTCAGGTTGAAATTAAGAATGGTGAGTATAACACCCGAAATAATCAGGCTTCAGTTTTTATTGAAGTGGTGGATGGTAAAAAGAAAATTCTTTTTATTTCTTCTGCACCACATCCGGATGCCAAAGCGCTTCGGGAGGTAGTTGATAAGAATTCAAACTATGAATTCTTATTGCATATTCCGGGAGTTGAAGAGCAACAGCTGAGCGCACTTCAACCAGATCAGTTTGATCTAGTCATTTTTCATCAGGCTCCTGACCTTCGCGGAAAGACGAAAGAATTATTTCAAAAATTTGCTGCTAGTAAAACCTCCATGTTTCTAATCTTTGGTCAGCAATCAGATTTGTCTACGCTTGCCAAACAAAACATGCCCGTACATTTTGACGCGCCACCACGGGATTACGATGATGTTGTTCCCGTTGTTAATCCTACATTTTCTAATTTCTCTATTTCGCCTGAAGCCAATACTATGCTGCAAGACTACCCTCCAGTATCAGTTCACTTCGGAAAAATTAAAATCAGTCCGACCGCGAAAGCAATATTGTACCAACGCATTGGAAATATTGCCACTGAAAAAATGCTACTCGGTGTTGATGAAGAAGGTAATAGAAAAATAGGTTTTATGTTGGGAGAAGGCTTGTGGCGTTGGCGCTTAAATGAATTTGACCGGAACGAAAATACAGCAGCCTTCGATGAAGTTTTTGGCAAACTCATACAATACCTCAGTACGACAGATGATAAAAGAAAATTTAAGAGCTATCCGATTCAGCAAGAATTTGCAGACACTCAATCCATTGTTTTTGAAAGCCAGGTGTACAACGATCTTTTTGAACCTGTCTATGGAAATGTAATCGATATCGAATTATCCGATGAGAATGGAAAGAAGACGAATTACATGTATACCTTAACCCTTGGAAATGAACGATACACGATAGGAGCATTAAAAGAAGGTGTGTATAAATACAAATCGAAAACCACCATCAATCAAAAGACGGAAGAAATACGTGGCGAGTTTGCTGTCATCGCGCGACAAGCAGAGTTACAAAATCTTACTGCAGATTTTGGTTTGCTCCGAAAACTATCGGCCAACACGGGTGGAAAATTCTATACTTCCGCGCAGGTGAATCTAATGCAAACCGAACTAACATCAAGTGAAGCGAAACAAGTAATTCACACAGAAGAAACCTATAATTCAATTATTAATTTACGATGGGTGTTTGTGTTACTCCTACTATTGGTAAGTACGGAGTGGTTTGCCAGAAGGTATTTCGGAGGATATTGATTTCACTTTTATTAAGATCTCTGGAAAAAAATCGCGCGGCACACTTAAAAGTAAGCCAATACTTTTAGAAAATTGACCCTCTTTGTAAAGTGTATTTGCGATTGACTTGTCAAAGAAGATTTAGTTTGGTTCTTTTGCGCCCATGTCTTCAACAAAAAAACGCATCGCTATTTTTGCTTCTGGCAGCGGCAGCAATGCTGAAGAAATTTTAACTCACTTCAGTCACCATCCCACCATTGAAGTGGCTTTATTGCTCAGTAATAATCCATCAGCATTTGCGCTTACAAGGGCAGCTAAATTCGGAGTGCCCACAAAAGTCTTTTCAAAAGAAGAGTTCAAGAATACAACCGTAATGCTCGATTTGCTTCGCGAGCAAGAAATAACACATATTGTGTTGGCTGGTTTTCTCTGGCTTATTCCCACCTACCTTACTCATTACTATGCTCGTAAAATCATCAACATTCATCCGGCACTGCTGCCTAAGTTTGGTGGAAAAGGAATGTATGGTATCCGTGTACATGAAGCCATAAAATCCGCAGACGAAAAAGAAACTGGAATTACCATTCACTTAGTCGATGAGAATTATGATGAGGGAAAAATTTTATTCCAGGCAGCATGCCCTGTGTTGAAAACGGATACACCCGAACAGATTGCTGATAAAGTACATGCGCTGGAGCACACACACTATCCCAAAGTGATTGAGCGATGGATAGAAAGCTAAACTCTATGCCGGTTGCAATCGATTACCTGAGGTGAATTGCTTGTTCCTTTGCACAGAAAAGCGACCGGAAGCTAAGTTGCATTGACTACACAACCCCAGAGCAGACCGAAGATCTTGCCTTCAGAAACGTATAATCTTAATTCACATTTCAACAACGAGGTTCACGCTTACACTTGTTCGCCTCATACACATTAGCATTACTTTTATTCATTTATTATCTTCAGCAAATAAAACACATCAAGATGTTAATGTTAGAGGGATGCAGTGTCGTCATTATGAACCCATCCCTTACATCGGCTTGTTTTATCTGCTGTAAAAACTATCTTGCGAAGTTTAACTACAACCGTTCGTAGATCTAATGAAACAATTCACGTGTTGCCTTTAACTCCAACTATGAATGACATCATCAGGTATTTGCCTGCTGTAATTTATGAATACACAATCCATTCTAATGGAAAGGGACGCTTCACTTTTATAAGCGAAGCATGTGAGGCAATATTAGGGGTTACATCCGAGGCGGTAATACAAGAACCGTCCATTATGGATTCTCTCATTCACGAAGAAGATTTTTTAACATTAACAGAACGCTCGCTCGAGAGTTATAAGCACGAGCGTGAATTGAATTGGAGAGGCCGAATGATTATCCGTGGTGAAGAGCGATGGATGGAAATCCGATCGAATCATGAAGTAGATGATCAGGGTGTAACCATTCGAAGAGGGATCATACAAGATATTACGGAGCGCAAAAGTTTAGGTAAAGAAAGCGAGATACGATATCAGGGATTGGTAGAACGCTTGCCGATGGGCATCGCCATTCACAATCACGGTAAACTGGTGTTTGCTAATGCACACGCGCATCTTATTCTGGGCGCGCAAAAACCAACGGAAATTGTAGGCACACATGTGATGAACTACATTCATCCTGACTATCGTGAAAATCTTTTGGAGCGCATGCGCGAAGTAGCAGCAGGAGTACCCGCGCCAATGATTGAACAAAAATTTGTTCGTGTTGATGGAAAGATAATTGATGTAGAGGCGATGGCATTTCCGTTTATTTTTAAAGGAGCGCCTTCCGTACAGGTTATCTTCCGTGACATTACCGAAAGAAAAGCAACAGAAGCACGCGTTAAGAAAAACGAGACTCTTTTTTCTCAGCTTTTCCAAAACATACCGATGGCGGTTGTGATGTTGGATGAAGGTGGAAAAGTAGAACAAATTAACAAAGGATTTGAAGCCATGTTTGGCTACGATGTAAGCGAGTTGAAAGGAAAAAATTTGAATGACACAATTGTTCCGGATGAATTACGCAATGAAGGTGTCGATTTGAATAATCTCATTACCTCCAATCAGGTGGTGCGACTGGAAACTATTCGCAGACATAAAAATGGTGAGGTATTGAGTGTTATTTTATACGGTATGCCAGTTGTGTTGGGAAAACAAACCATTGGTATCTATGGAGTTTATGTTGACATTACCGAAAGAAAGAAAGTAGAAGAAGAATTAAAAGTACGGAATACCGAACTCGATAATTTCGTTTATAAAGTGTCGCACGATTTGCGCGCACCGTTGTCTTCTATTTTAGGATTGGTGAACCTTGCCAAACTTCCCGGCAACACAGATAATCCAATGGACTACATTGACATTATTGGAGATAAGGTGGAACACCTCGATCATTTTATTGGCGATGTACTGAGTCACTCGAAAAATCTAAAGATGGAGGTAAGCATCAGCAACGTAAACTTTGTACAGATCATCGATCGTACCTTTAGTGAACTGAGTTACTTGGAAGGAGCGAAAGAAATAATTCGCAACATTAAAATTGAAGGAACGGATTTCTTTAACGATCCGTGGCGTATTTCTGAAATTCTGAGAAACCTTATTTCGAATTCGATTAAATACAGAAGATACGATAGCAAGACCAGCGAAATTACAATCAAAATCATTACTGATAATCTACGAACCGAAATCAGTTTTGCTGATAACGGAATTGGTATTGACGAGACAAGCCTCAATAAGATATTTGAAATGTTCTACCGCGCTACCGAACAATCCGATGGCTCGGGTATTGGACTTTATATTGTAAAAAATGCCGTTGATAAATTAGGCGGACAGATTTCAGTTTTTAGTAAACTAGGAGAAGGTACTCGCTTTACTATCATTCTACCCAATCGCATACAAAGTGTTGTTAGCAAAATAAGCGCCTTTGTTGTAGAGCCGCGATGAAGATCGTGGAAGTGACGAGCCGACAACACAAAAAAGAATTTCTGTTGCTGCCGGTTAAACTGTATCAATCAGAACCGAATTGGGTTCGTCCTTTAGACAAGGACATTGAGGCGGTCTTTATTCCCCAGAAAAATAAAACCTTTCAGCACGGTGAATGTATCCGTTGGATATTAATAAACAGTCACCATGAAACCATTGGACGAGTTGCTGCTTTTGTGAATCATAAAACGATACACAAAGGAAATGATCAACCCACTGGAGGCATTGGATTTTTTGATTGTATATATGATGAACATGCTGCCATCATGTTGTTCGATCAATGTAAAATATGGCTTCAGCAAAAAGGTATGGAAGCGATGGATGGGCCCATCAATTTTGGAGGGCGTGATCGTTGGTGGGGTTTACTGATCGAAGGATTTGAACGCGAGCCTAATTATCAATGCAATTATAATTTTCCATACTACGAAGAATTATTCCGTGCATATGGATTTCATACCTACTTCCACCAACTTACATTTGGCCGACCAATGTCTGGCGCACTTGATCCTCGTATCCATGAAAGAGCAGCCATCATTGAAAAAAACTCAGACTATCGTTTTGCTTACCTTCCAAAATCAGATGAGACGTTAGCCGAGAAAATCAGAACTGTATATAATAAAGCATGGTCAAATCGCGGAGAGATGAGTGAGCTTTCGGTTGAACAAGCAAAACACATTGTGAAACAGATGAAGCCCGTGATGGACGAGCGATTAGTTTGGTTTGCTTATTACAAGGAAGAGCCTATCGCTTTTTTTATTTCATTACCCGAAGTCAATCAGATATTCAAAAAATTCAATGGCCGATTTAGTTGGATTGAAAAACTAAAATTTGTCTGGCAGATGCATCGGAAGACCAATCATAAAGCGTTTGGAATTTTGTTTGGAATAATACCTGAACACCAGGGAAAAAATGTAGATGCAGGTTTGATTGAGAATTTCAGAAGGATGGCGCAGTCTGAGAATTTTCAATATACCGAATATGAAATGAACTGGATTGGTGATTTCAATCCAAAGATGATACGCGTGGCAGAACAGGTAACACCGAACATCGTAAAGAAACATGTTACCTTACGAAAACTATTCGATGACACGAAGCCTTTTAGCAGGTCTCCAATATTGAATTCATGATGAAGCTCAAAGTCAAAAAAAGTATTATCCAGTTTTTTGAGTATCACTTTTGAAAATCCTCCTTTGCTTTTAAAGCCCACTCAGCTTTTACCTTTTCAAAATCGTTTATAAATTTTTCATTTTGGAATAGGAGATTCACAAATTGTCGAGCAAATATTCTTGAGGTCTCGGAATCACTTGGGTAATGCACACCTAGTATCTCACGCGAATGCGCCATGTCATAGGCATCTTTTATAAAAACATCGGTAAACTGTGGAGCAAGTTCGTGATAGATGTATGCATTGATATATGAGTTGGCGGCATGACCACTGGGATAGGCTGCCCAAGCAGTCTCTTGTAAATTCTTTAATTCAGAATCGATCGCATAGGGTCTGATCCTTGCATACTTAAATTTTAATGCCCAAATAAAAAAGCTTGCATCACGCCAAACATTGGCCATCAAATCTGCTGTGACGGGAAGTGTTTCAGGATTAAACCATGTTCCAATCGAGCGACCAATGTGAAAAAGATTATTTCTAAATCGAGAATAAGTAGAGTCTGCTGGTGTTACTCTTAGATTATAATAAACATTAGGCATATAAAGACTAGCTCTTATCTCTTCAGTCGTTCTATATTTCTGAAGAGATAATAAGTAATTTATTTCAAAGCGCGTTTTATCAGAACTATTAGCAGGAACGTCAGGGAGTTTAAAATCATCAACGGTTGTATTTTGAAGATAGGTGGGCTTCAGACTTAACCTTCTCTCTACGGTTGGTATGTCTGTCGAAAATTTCTGTTTATCAATTTCCGTATTTGATGGATTAGGCTTTGAGCTAAACTCAGAAAGTTGTTTATAATGACCGCGAGCTGGAGTTAATTCACGATTAACATTATTTGTTTTTACAGTTTGTCCGTGGATAGCAAAAACGATAAAGAAAAGGAACGGAAGAGTAGATATGTGTTTTTTCATGTTTGTTTTTTTTACATCCTGATGACGGAGAAACGCTTAAAAAGACGCAGATAATATTTTGCGTCTTTACAGGATAGATGCCGTCAGTATTGGCGGGTGATAAGGAATCACTTCTTGCTTAATATCAAACTAAAAATTAAAGTTTTGGAAAATCAATTTGATCCGGGCAGCTGTTGCGATGGCGATTGCTGTGGAGGCATCAGCGTGGGGTGCTGCAAGTCTTTGAAACAAGGTGGAGCTCATGCTTGCTCTGCCTTGTTTTACAGGTATTCTTCTTGATGAATTTCGGAGCAATTACACGCCCCCCGATTTTCACAAACCAGCACATTTCCGTAGGCATCCATTTTAATCTTGTATTGTTCTTCCATTTTTTCCTTTAGTAATTGTCGCGCACGCTGAACTCTTGATTTTGCACCTGAATATGAAATGTCGAGCTTATGAGCAAGATCAAGCTGTGATAGATTTTTAAATTCAGTCAGCTCGATTGCTTCGCGATATTTTTCTGGAAGTGTTAAAAGCATTTCATTCAGACAGGACGAAACACAATAAAGTTTCCTCAAACGTGAAAATTTGTTTGATTTTTTTGGTCAGTTGATTCGGGACAGGAATACCTTTCACGCAAAGACGCAAAGGTTGAACATCCAAGAACGCAAAGGCTTTTGCCCAGGGATCATTTCGCTTTAAGAATTTCTTTGCGGCATTTCCTTTACGCGTTTGCGTGAAATCGCCATCTGATGTTAATGTAATTGCTTCATCAAATTAAAATGATCTTCCTAAAACTTCTTTCCAAAGATTTTGTTAATCGCTTAACTTCGCCCGCGAAATTATATTATGAAAAACAAAACTGGCGTATTGTTAGTCAACCTAGGCACACCCGATAGTCCTTCGGTAAGCGATGTGCGTTCTTACCTTTCTCAATTTCTCAATGATCCCCGCGTTATTGATATTCCGTGGCTACTGCGTAAAATGTTGGTGAATCTTATTATCGTTCCCTTTCGTGCACCAAAGTCTGCAAAGATTTATAAAAAACTATGGACCAAAGATGGATCTCCTTTACTTTTTTATAGCAATAAAGTAAAGGCACTTCTGCAAACCGAACTGGGAGATGACTTTGATGTACACCTTGCGATGCGTTATAAAAATCCATCGATACCCAATGTAATAGAAACAATGCGAAAGCAGAACTATCAAAAAATTGTAGTACTCCCCATGTTCCCTCAATATGCATCAGCATCAACTGGCTCTGCCTTACAAGAAGTGATGAGGGTGTTTACTACATGGTGGGTAATTCCGGAAATAAAATTGATCAGTCAGTATTACGATCATCCTACCTTTATTGATGCACTGATCGAGCGTGCAAAGCAATATGATCTAAAAGCTTACGATCATATTCTATTTTCGTATCATGGTTTGCCAGAGAGACAAGTTGATAAAGTATATGATGAAGGATTGTGTTCAGATCACGATTGTGAAAAAGAAATAACAGAAGAAAACAAATACTGTTATAAAGCAACATGCTACGCCACCACCCGATCGATTGTCGAACGATTAAATATTCCGAAAGAAAAGTATACGGTTTGCTTTCAATCCCGCCTCGATAAAAAATGGCTCGAACCGTTTTCTGATAAGGTAGTGGAGGAGTGCGCCAAGAAAGGAATGAAGAAGCTGCTGGTCTTCTCACCAGCCTTCACAGCCGACTGTTTAGAAACCATTATTGAAATTGGAGATGAGTATCAGGAAATTTTTCATTTGAATGGTGGAGAGAAAGTTCAGCTTGTAGAAAGTTTGAATGATCATCCACTTTGGATTAAATGTTTGAAGGAGTTGGTAGGAGCTAGTAATTAGTCTTGAGTCTTAAGGATAAAGAATTTAGAATAAGGAACAAAACGAAACTTTAAACTCATAAGCGCAAACTTCGAACTTTGAACTTTAACCTATTTCAAATACTTCCTAAACCATTCGCTGTATCTTACATACCGATCTTTCCACTAACTTGCCATCGACAGCAGTCATGCATACATCGCTACTGGCGGCAAGCCATAAAGAGAGACCAGACAACTGACAAGAAAAATTGAATGACCGACTATAAATTTGAATACTCCAAGCAAAATGTAATTGTGAGAGTATTGATTGTAGCGCTATTAGTTTTTCTTCTTTTATTTATTTTAACGTTTTTCATTGCAAAGTATATCGGTATTTGGACCTCTATCGGACTGACGATTGCAATTCCGCTTTTAATTTTTCATTTTAACAGGAAAAGAATTAAGGCCACAGGATATGCAACGCTTCATTCTGACAAAGTGATTTTTGAACTTGATGAAAAGAAGACCACCTTTGAATTTAAAGACATTAAGTCTTACAAAATTCAGGACTATCATGGCGTAGCATTAAACATCAGACGAAAAGATAAATCCAAATTTCGCTTATTATCAAATGACAATTTTTGCGATTCGAAAGAATGCAGAAAATTTCTTTCGGTCTTCGAAAGGACAATTGAAAAGTACAATTTGGAAAACGAATCAAATTCATCAAGGGAAGAATCACTATTTGAAAAGCAATGGTTTTATGTTCTTTTAATCGTCTTGACCCTTTTAGCTGTTGGTGGACTTGCTTACGCTGCATTTTTTGGTCGTGCTAGGATTGGTTCAATTTTTATTTCCATTGGAGCATTAGCCTCTCTTTGGACAGGATACTATACCACAAAGACAAGAGCAAAGAAAAATAAGTGAAATTGCCTGCCGCCAACAAAAGCTATAAAACATGTGTTGTATTGTAGGTTCTTAAAGTGTGTGCTGTTAAATTTTGTTTACAACGGGCGACAAAGATGTAGGTACTTAAACGCATATGTTTTATAGCCAAACGTTATATTTTTCCTTTACAGAATTGGGTGTGGTCACTACGTAGGCAATCGTTTTTCCATCCAGCAAACCTCCAACTCACTAACATTCCTTAGTCTGTAAACATCAGATGGCTTGTGCGCACGTTGACCAAAAGCCATTCATAGAACAAAGACTGAACAGTAAAATGAAGATTGGCTTCATAAATTGTAAAAGGTTGGAGGAGAAATATAGTTTATTTTTTTTCGATCAGTATATTTGCCCGCTTTACAAAAATTGAAAGTTTATGATAGTCGTGAAATTTGGAGGAACATCAGTCGGGAAACCGGAGCGCATGAAGAAAATTGCCGAACTCGTGTTAGGAACACCCGGCAAAAAGATTGTGGTGCTCTCTGCTTTATCAGGCACAACCAATACGCTTGTGGCCATTGGCGAACATTTGTTGATTGGCCAACATGCTAAAGCAGAAGAAGAAATTGTTGCTCTGGAAAAACACTACCAAACCTTCATAACAGAATTGTATGGCAGTGAATCCTTTCATGCCATCGGTCAGGAAATTGTAAGTCGTTTTTTTATTTTCATCCGATTATTAGCGGCAGGACAATTTGATACAAAGAGCTATCGCGAATTGCTTGCACAGGGCGAATTGATTTCGACTGAATTATTCTATCAGCATTTACAGGAAAGAAAAGTAAGCGCGCGTTTGTTGCCAGCACTTTATTTCATGTCGATTGATGAGAATGACGAACCTGAATTGGAAAAAATTTCTGCACGATTGAAACCGTTAGTAAACTCGCTCAACAATATTGATATCATCATCACGCAAGGATTCATCTGCCGGAACAACCGGAATGAAATCGATAATTTAAAACGTGGTGGTAGCGATTACACAGCATCGCTAATTGGAGCGGCCATTCGTGCCGAAGAAATCCAAATTTGGACTGACATTGATGGGATGCACAACAACGATCCGCGCATTGTGAAGAAGACTGTTGCAATTTCTGAACTTACCTTTGATGAAGCATCAGAGTTAGCATACTTCGGTGCAAAGATTTTACATCCGGCAACCATTGTACCTGCACAAAAATACAACGTGCCTGTGCGCTTGAAAAATACGATGGATGAAAAAGCTCCCGGAACTATCATAACAAGCAAAGGAACTGAAGGATCATTTAAAGCGATTGCTGCGAAAGATGGCATCACGGCTATCAAAATAAAATCATCGCGCATGTTAATGGCGTATGGATTTTTGCGCAAGGTGTTTGAGGTTTTTGAAAACCACAAAACATCAATCGACATGATCACTACATCAGAGATTGCTGTATCAATTACCATTGATAACAACTCACACCTCGCTTCTATCGAAACCGAGTTGAGAAAATTCGGTACGATTGAAGTGGATAAAGATCAAACGATTATCTGTATTGTCGGAAATAAAATTACCGAACAGAAAGGCGTACTCAATAAAATATTTGATGCATTGGTCGACATACCTGTTCGCATGGTGTCGTGTGGTGCGAGCTCGAATAATGTGAGTATCCTGGTGGAGAAACAATACAAGGACAAGGCGCTAAATTTATTGAATGAAGGATTGTTTGGATTGAAATAAATTTGATCCGCTGTAACAATCTTCTGAAAACTAAAATTTAGTTTGTCAGTCTTTCATCACCATTACAGATTTTTCCCTTATTGGCTATCGATCTTGTCGAACTGTATTCTCAATTTCGAGAATAAGATTTTCTCCGTAAGCCATGGACGGAGTTTGAAAACCGATTTTAAAATTATTGGATAAAATTTTCTGTGCAATTAGTGTACTAGTCTTTGCAGTGAGTGTATATCCATCAAAGGTTTGTAAGGTGCTAGTAACTTCGTTACCCTTTTCATCCCATGCTTTTCCCCACAAATAACTTCTTCCATTTTTTCTACGATCATCCGATGGACCGGCTGGTCGTTTGTCAATTTGATTTTTGAGAAATGTTTTCATCCAATTTTTTCTCAATAGCCAATTAAAGTAATTCGCCCACTTTAATTTGTTGATCGTTTTCTCGGGCATGCCAAAATACACTTCAATGTTTGGGATGTTCGTGCTTCTGTATGCGGTTGAAATATCACCCCAGGGAATGCATACCGTTGATGAAGTGAAGTCGCCAAAGTCGATGTGTTGAGAACGTGAAGCCAACGGTATCGATTTAAGTTTTCCGTTTTCGCGAACATAACTTCCGTACCCCAGCCCTTCAATGGAAGTGCGTGCCGTGCCGCGCGAAAGCCCACCCTTCAATGAAGTGAAAGCGAGTTGAAGGTGAGTGGCAGAGGGCAATCTATTTTTTAGATGAGAAGCGAGACAATCAGAAGGAACAACATCGAATCCTATTCCCGGAGCAATCATAATACCTGCAGCTTTTGCTTGCGCATCGTAACCCGCCAGCATTTCAAAAACAGGAAACTCACCTGTGATGTCGGTGTAGTGCGTTTTCGTTTCCAGACAAACTTCAACCATTTGTTTGGAGGTAAATTGAAACGGACCGCCACAATGAATAACAAGTTTTTTGTCTGACAGTAATTTCCTCAATGCGTCACGATCATTTACATCAACAACTTCATACGGAAATCCTGTTTCCTTACTTTGAATATGAAGAGCTTCAGCATTTCTTCCTGCTAAAATGACGGAAATTTTTTTTGATCTACACTCTTGTGCAATGAGTTTGCCGGTGTAACCGTATGAACCATACAGAACCATTGAAGCAAGATTCGTACGTGTGTTCAATTTGCCACTATTGATTTGAGCCTGGTTTAACTTCAGTTCTTTCAATTTTAGTTGCAAAATATTTGGTGTCACCTCTCCATGGAAATGCGATATAATACTTTACAAAAAAAAGATTGACACGCTCGCCACTGAGCGAAGCTTCTTCTAATTCTTTAATGAATTGGGGATTGCCTTTTCCAACGGAGAAGTCAAACGACTCTGCAATTGGACTTACGCCTTTCATTGCTCCGAATGTTTCCAGGTTTATTTTTCCTTCGTAGGTTTTAAAAATCATACCCTTTTGACTTACCCGCAGAATTTTTCCAGACATGAAACCATTTTCATAACTCACGAAATACATAAAAATAAAAACAGCAATACCGACTATGGCTGCCCAAATAAGAATTTTTCGAATTGTTTTCATGGTTTGATTTTTAAAGCGTGTTCCAAAACTTTGTTCTTCCATAGATCTTTGTTGATACTCTTTAGTCAAGAGTGCTAAGTGTTTCTCTAATCCTAAAGTTAAGAATCATTTTTGAGTTTATGATTTAAAGTTTGGGGTTGTAAAGGATCGACAGCAGATTCTGTGTTTCGATTATATTTTAAGGTAACGCGAAACTTCAAACTCCAAACACGAAGCATTGTATAACCCAACAAGACTTCTACCTTTGACTTATGTTATTGTACAATGAAACAGTCGGTATCGACAAAGAAATAGAACTGGAATGGCTTCAATGGATGAAGGAAGTAGGCGCACCCAAAACCATGGAAACCGGTATGTTTTTAAGCTGGAAAATTTACAAAGTTCTTCACGATGATAATGAAGGATCTGTTTCGTATAGTGTTCAATATTTTGCAGAAAAAATCGAGCACGTTACTTTATTTTTCGATAAGTATGCTCCCGCATTGATGGAAGCGCATCGTGCCCGCTTTCACGATAGGCATGTAGCATTCAGAACATTGCTGGAAGAAGTTTAAGGTAAGCCGATTCTCGATCTTTATGAACGACATATATTTATAAGAGGGTAACCTACATCATACATTATCATTTCATTTGTTAAGCAACTTTTCAATCTGATCTCTTTCTAGCGTACAGTTTATCCATTCGCCATCCAGTTTCGATTCGTATTTTTTATAGAAGTTAATGGCGGGATCATTCCAATCTAATACCTGCCACATCATGCCGGAGCAATTTTGATCCAGTGCATGTTGTAAAGTTCGATCGAACAACAATTTTCCGATTCCGCCACCACGATGATTTTCTGTAACCACAATGTCTTCCAGGTAAAGACGCTTACCTTTCCATGTTGAGTATCGCCAATAATAAAGTGAGATGCCAACAATAACACTGTTTACTTCAGCAACAAAGAATCCATAAATCGGATTTTTACCAAAGCCATCTTCTTCCATTAAGGCCACAGTATTGATCACTTCGTGTGATGCTTTTTCATAAGCAGCAAGTTCTTTTACGAGTTCAAGAACGTGTGGAAGATCTTCTTTCTGTCCGATTCGAATAATAGTTTTACTCATGCCTCAATTGAAATTAGTTTTTATGCGGAAAGCAGTCTACCGCAAAGATGAAAAAGATTAGGATATGATTCAGGGGTCATCGCGTCCATTCATCAACTTCTTTTGCCTTTAATCGCACTTGAAATGTTTGGATGTTGCGCATCTATGTAACTAGCCTTTACTAACCTAAAATTTATGCGGAGAATTTTTACTGTGCTATCGTTAAAATATGTTGCTATATTATTCATGCTGTTGTTCATGATCAGTTCACCTTCGCTGGCGCAACGAAAGAAAAATAAAAAATCAGATGCTAAACCGTCTGAAACTACACCCGCGGCAGAAAAAAAGGATGAAAAGAAAGAAGGTATTCAGCCTTATGAAAAAGTAATTACAGCAAAAGCAAAAACGGATAAAGGTCTTTTTTCAGTTCATAAACTAGACGATAAATTTTACTACGAAATACCCGATACTTTGCTCGGCCGGGAAATGTTAATGGTAACGCGTATTGCCAAGACAGCTGATAAAATTGGATATGGTGGTGAAGAACTAAACAATGCCGTGCTGCGATGGGAACGTAAAGACAAAAAGATTTTACTTCGCGTGGTGTCCTTTAACAACGTAGCAAACGATTCACTTCCCGTTGCAATCTCTGTTCGCAATTCTAATTTTGAACCGATTATCCAGTCGTTCGACATAAAAGCATTTGCAAAAGATTCAAGCGCTGTTGTCATAGAGGTTACGTCACTCTTCACGAAAGATGTTCCCGCTTTTGGTTTTGATGATGCATCGCGTAAGCAGTATAAAATTTCATCGCTTGATGAAAGCAGAAGTTTTATTGAAACCATTAAGAGTTTTCCGATCAACATTGAAGCACGAAATGTTGTTACCTATAAATCTTCGGAGCCTCCATCCAACTCACAAACCGGAGCAATTTCATTGGAGATTAACAACTCAATGATTCTTCTTCCAAAAACACCAATGAAGGCACGACTTCGTGATAGTCGTGTTGGATATTTTAGCAGAAGCCAGGTTGATTATGGAAGAGATGAACAGAAGGCTACGCAACGCAGCTACATTGTTCGTTGGAAACTTGAACCGAAAGATGAAGAGGCATACAAGCGCGGAGAATTGGTTGAACCGAAAAAACAAATTGTCTATTATATTGATCCTGCTACTCCGGAAAAATGGAGACCGTATTTAATACAAGGTGTAAATGATTGGAACGTTGCTTTTGAACGAGCCGGTTTTAAGAATGCAATTGTGGCGAAGAATGCGCCCACAAAAGAAGAAGATCCGGATTGGAGCGCGGAGGATGCACGCTACTCAGTGATACGTTACTTTGCTTCTGATATTCAAAATGCGTACGGTCCAAATGTTCATGATCCTCGATCAGGTGAAATTCTAGAAAGTCATATTGGTTGGTATCATAATGTAATGAACCTTCTGCGCAATTGGTATTTCATTCAAACTGCTGCCATTAATCCACAAGCACGCGATGTAAAGTTTAAAGATGAGGTAATGGGACAACTCATTCGATTTGTTTCGTCACACGAAATAGGACACACGCTCGGTCTGCCACACAACATGGGATCGAGCTTTGCTTATCCCGTTGATTCACTTCGTTCGGCAAGTTTTACGAAACGTAATAGTACTGCTCCATCTATTATGGATTATGCACGCTTCAATTATGTAGCACAGCCAGAAGATAAAGGTGTCGCCTTGATGCCCGGCATTGGAGAGTATGATAAGTATGCTGTGATGTGGGGCTATTCCTATTTACCTGCTGCCAAAACATCTGATGATGAAAAAGAAATTTTAAACAAGTGGATATTAGAGCACGCAGGCAATCCAATTTACTTTTTCGGAAGACAAACATTTAATCCGATTGATCCACGCTCACAAACAGAAGATCTCGGCAACAATGCCATGAAGGCAAGTACGTATGGTGTAGCCAATCTTAAACGGATTATTCCGAATCTAATCACATGGACATCGGAGAATGGGAAAGATTACAACGACTTAGAAGAGCTTTATAAAGAAGTGCTCGGACAATGGAACAGATATAATGGGCACGTAAAGTCAAACATTGGTGGCGTTTATGAAACTTTCAAATCATACGAGCAGGCCGGAAATGTTTTTGCTCCCGTAGCGAAGACAACACAGAAGGAGGCAATGAGTTATTTGCAGCGCGAAACTTTTGCAACACCTACTTGGATGTTGGATCAAAATATTTTGCGCAAGATTGAACATGCTGGCATAGTCGATCGTGTTCGCGGATTGCAGGTTAATACTTTGAACCAACTTTTAGATCCAAGCCGCATTGCACGGTTGATTGAAGCAGAAGCCATGTTAGGTAAACAGACGTACACACCGATTGAACTCTTCAGTGAAATTCGTTCTGGTTTGTGGTCTGAGTTGGCAAGTGCAAAGTCAATTGATACCTATCGTAGAAATTTACAGCGTGCGCACATTGAGCGATTGGAATTTTTGATGAAAGAAGAATTGCCTGCACCTGCAGGAAACATAAGATCGTTTACAGGCTACACCGCGATTGATGTAAGTCAATCGGATATCAGACCGATTGTGCGTGGAGAATTAAAGGCACTTCGTTCACAACTCACTCAGGCTTTGGTTAGAACAACAGATACCATTACACGATATCATTTAGATGATTGCATTCAACGCATCAATGTAATTCTCGATCCGAAGTAATCAATCATAACATCATTAAAACAAAAGAGGCTCCATTCGCGGAGCCTCTTTTGTTTGTTGTGAAATAAATCTATTTCAATAATGCCAAGGTATCTTTCATTCTCTTCAATGCTTCTCTCAAATCTTTTTCGGAAGCAGCATACGAAAGTCGCACACATGCTTCATCACCAAAAGCTCCACCGGGAACAAGTGATACATGTCCTTTCTCTAACAGGTATAAACAAAAATCATCACCATTTTTAATGATACTCGTTCCGTCAGCCTTTCCGTAGTAATGACTTACATCGGGGAAGAAATAAAATGCGCCTTCCGGATAGTTTGCTTTTATGCCAGGGATTTCTTTTAGCAAAGTGAAAACAATGTCTCTACGCTTACGGTATTCTTCTACAAAGGCTAAGGTGGGAGTTATATCACCGGTAATCGCTGCAAGAGCAGCACGCTGTGCAATCGAACAGTTAGCAGAAGTAATTTGCCCTTGAACTTTGTTACATCCATCTGCAATCCATTTTGGTGCAGCGATATAACCTACTCTCCATCCTGTCATGGCATAACCTTTCGCAAAACCATTAACCGTTATGGTGCGCTCAAACATGCCAGGAAATGAAGCAAGACTTACTTGCTCGCCAGTAAAGTTGATATGCTCATAAATTTCATCGGCAATAGCGATGATGTTTGGATGCTTCAATACTACCGCTGCAATAGCTTCTAATTCTTCTTTTGAAAAAACTGAACCTGTAGGATTGCACGGTGAAGAGAAGATGAGCATTTTAGTTTTTGAAGTAACCGCAGCTTCCAATTGTGTTGCGGTCACTTTAAAATCATTTTCAAGACTACCTTTTACAATAACAGGTGTTGCTTCTGTTAAGCGAACTAAAGCATCGTAGCTAACCCAGTAAGGAGAGAATACAATTACTTCATCGCCAGGATTGAGCAAGGCTAACATCGCGTTAGCAATGGATTGTTTTGCACCGTTTGAAACAACAATGTTCTCGGCCTTATAGGGAACGTTATTTTCTTTTTGATATTTGGCTGCGATGGCTTCGCGCAAATCCTGATAGCCTGCCACAGGAGGATATGCAAAATACTTACCCTCATCAATGGCTATCTTGGCCGCATCACAAATGTGTTGAGGTGTTTTAAAATCAGGCTCACCTAAGCTCAGGCCAATTACATCGATGCCTTTATTTTTAAATTCGCGTGCTTTGGCTGCCATGGCCAATGTTGCTGATTCTTGAATGGCGTTGATTCGATTCGATAAAGTATTCATAGTGTTGTTTTGAAAAGCGAGCAAAGAAAATAATTAAAATCGGAAGTTGGAAGATGAGCCCGCAAAGTTTTGAAGCATTGAAGAATTCCTAACGATAGGTAGTCTCAAGTAAAAAGTGTGCGACCAAGAATGCTCCGCCCTAAGGTAATTTCATCCGCATATTCCAAATCGCCACCAACAGGTACTCCGCGAGCAATGATGCTCACTTTTAACCCTGCATCTTTTATTCTTCTGTTAATATAGAATGCGGTAGTGTCGCCTTCCATGGTCGGGCTTAATCCTAAAATAATTTCTTTTATCTCAGATTGTCCCTGATTAAGACGATTAACAAGTGATTCAATTTTTAAATCGGCTGGTCCGATGCCATTCATTGGAGAGATTACGCCACCAAGCACATGATATAACCCGGTGTACTGAGCCGTGTTCTCAATGGCCATTACATCTTTCACATCTTCTACAACACAGAGGATGGATCGATCTCGTTTATGGCTTGCGCAGATAGAACAGATTTCTGTATCAGAAATATTTTGACAGATATCGCAGAACCTAATCTTTGATCTTAAATTTTGTAACGCTTCTGTTAGTGCGTATGTACTCAACTCTTTTTCTTTGATGAGGTGCAACACCAAACGCAAAGCTGTCTTCTTTCCGATTCCGGGAAGTTTAGCAACTTGGTTTACGGCCTCTTCAATAAGTTTAGAAGGATAATCCACGATGGATCTAAAATTTCAGATTTAGAAAGGTGATTAAAGTATTCGGGCGTCAATACCTACTTCGCAAATGGCTTCACGAAAAGGACGAAGAAAATCAAACGTTCCATTCTTCACTGCACATTTACCCTTATGATGAATAAGTAAGGTACACTGCTCCGCTTGCTCGGGTGAGTGCTTACACACTTTCATCAGTGTTTCGATTACATGTTGGAAAGTATTGAAATCATCATTGAACACGACCAAGTTCATCAGGTCGGTGGTCTCTGTTACCTCCATCACGTCCACTAATTCTTGTTCTTTGTACGCAGGTTTCATGGCACTCAATAATTTCTCTAAAGTTAACCAATTTCGGCCGTCCTACAGAAAACAAAATTTTCATCATTTGGAATTGACCATATTTAAATGATTTTTTGCTTTTAAACCACTTCAGAATATGACCCCTACCTTAGTCGTCATCATCTTGTCACTCTATTTTGGGATGTTGATTCTCATAGCCGTGATCACATCAAAAGGAGCAGACACCAATACATTCTTCACGGGCAATCGCCAATCACCCTGGTATTTGGTGGCCTTTGGAATGATTGGCTCTTCGCTATCGGGCGTTACTTTTATTTCCGTTCCAGGTAATGTAGGTAAAATCGGCTTTGGATATTTTCAGGTTGTGCTCGGCTATTTGGTAGGATATTGGGTGATCATCGCAGTGTTGATGCCATTGTATTATCGACTGAATGTTGTTTCTATTTATACTTATCTCGAACAGCGTTTTAGTTTTTGGTCATATAAAACAGGAGCATTTTTCTTTCTTGTTTCGCGAACTATCGGCTCATCATTAAGGCTGTACCTTGCCGCTACCGTATTACAACTTTTTCTTTTTGATGCATGGCACGTTCCCTTTTTTGTAACGGTTGCAACCACCATTATTCTCATTTGGGTCTATACATCGAAAGGAGGAATAAAAACAATTGTATGGACGGATGCATTTCAAACTTTGTTCCTAATCTCAGCAGTATGCATTGCAGTGTGGCAGATAACCAGTAAACTTGGAATGAACATTCCGCAAATGATGGAAGCCTTAAACGCCAGCAACTATGTTCGAATATTTTATTTAGATGACGTAAATTCTACCCTGTTTTTCCCCAAGCAATTTTTAGGTGGTGCTTTCATTGCCATTACTATGACGGGTATGGATCAGGAAATAATGCAAAAAAATCTAACGTGTAAAAATATTGGAGATGCGCAGAAAAACATGTTTTGGTTTAGTCTGATTTTGGTTGTTGTTAATTTGTTGTTCTTAATATTGGGCGCGCTTCTTTATTTATACAGCATAAAAAATAATATTCCGATTCCTACCTCCACCGATCAGCTTTTCCCCCGATTGGCCTTTCAAGAACTTGGCCCTGCTGTAGGTATATTTTTCTTATTGGGCATTACTGCTTCATCGTATGCCAGTGCAGATTCGGCTCTTGCCGGATTGACAACTTCTTTTTGTATTGATTTCCTTGATTTCAAGAACAAAGAAGAAAAGAAAAAGAAGAAGCAAAAATTCATTGTTCATCTTGGCTTCTCACTGCTTTTCCTCATCATCATTCTGGTGTTCAAAGAAATCAACCAGCGATCTGTTATTGATGCTGTGCTTAATATAGCCGGTTATACGTATGGACCATTACTTGGTCTTTTTTCATTTGGGTTATTAACCACGCGCAGAGTAAAAGATAATCTGGTTCCACTCATCTGTATTTTATCTCCGCTTCTTTCTTACCTAATCAGTATAAACTCTGAGAAATATTTTGGTGGATATAAAATTGGAATCGAAATTCTAATTGTGAATGGACTGCTTACCTTCGTTGGACTTTGGATTATTTCGAGACAGCCGAATAATGAAGTAAAGTCAAATCTCTGATGGGCATAAAAAGGAAAAGGCCACCTCTGTTTGAAGTGACCTAAACCCGATTAAAACCAAACCCCACTATTTTTTTGGTGTCCACCACTTAGTAGAGCTCCCTATTTTTTCTTTATATATTGAAACTCCTGCGAGCTATTTCCTTTCGCGATGCGAATCGTGTAGGTGTCAAATCGAACATCACAGAAGTTGATTATCATTTTACGCTTCTGGAGATGTTGTGAAGTGACCATCTCTCCATTCGAGGAGAAGATCTCCACCGTTGCTCCGACAAATTTTTTCTTTGTTTTAAAAACGAACAGGTTTTTGTATTTGGAAGAAACGACTGTAACCGATTTACCGCTTGGTGCTACTACCTTTGCAAATGATGATGTCACAATAAATGTGATGACGAAGGCAAGGATGAGCGTTTTCATAGTTCTTATTTGCATGGCTTATACCAAAGCCCATGCCACGTAAGAAGTTGTTAGCATAAAGAATGTTTAGAGGGATTACCAACAATGTTTATCCTCTTTTGGGATGGAATTTTCTCTGAATGGATCGCATCACGCTAGTTCTGTTGATGGATCCCACAATAGATCAGTAAAGCTCACAATTTTAGCATTGACAACTTTTATTCCTTCTTTTTCTAATAATTGTTGCATCATGTCGGGTTTTTTAAAATGATGTTTGCCAGTAAGTAGTCCGCTGCTGTTAACAACCCGATGCGCTGGTACATCGGCAGGGCAACCGTTCATTGCCCATCCTACCATTCTCGCACCCGATTTAGCGCCCAGATAATGAGCAATAGCACCATAACTTGTAACCCTACCTTTCGGAATTAGCCTGGCAACATCGTATACATCTTGAAAGAAATTATTATCTGTATGTTTCTTTTTGATATCAGGCATGCATAGAATATTCAAGTTCTTAAATTTACGCTCCATTTCAGTAACCTGTCAACTTTATACGAGTGAAATATTTATCCCTTGCTGTCTTACTTTCTATCGCATCTTTAACTGCTCTAGCACAAAATAGTCAAGTGCTTATTTTTCCAGACTCACTAGGTTGGAATCAGCTATTTGAAAATCAGGAATTAAAATTTCGAGTGAGCACCGGTATTCAATCACCAGCTTGGTTTTCGTTAGAAGGCGCAAATGAACTTCACATTCGTTTCGATACAATAGGTAATTTTTACTGGAAACCAGATTTTGATCTCGTTGATCGTGTTACGAAAACAAAAGACTTCACTGTAATTTTCCAAGCATCATTTACGGATGGAAGAAGAGAAAGAAAGGCCATTACATTTACGGTTCAACATGTTAATCGTCCGCCAGTGGTTGAAGATCTTCCGGTTTTTTATGTGAAGCAATCCAATTTGAATACCTATCAGATTGGGGGTGAATATGTTTATGATCCTGATGGCGATCCGCTGGTATTTAAATCAATACAATCGCAAATGCCAGAAGGAACAAATCTTTCCTCTCTTGGTCAGTTCACATGGAATCCTTCGCGAAGCCAATTTTCCGGACTTCGAAATAATCCAGCGCTTATTGAGTTCATGGTACAAGATCAGCCCGACAAAGCTGAGACAAGAGGAAAACTAAAAATTGCTCAGACACAGCAAGACCTTCCACCAGAAATTCTGATTGTTCCTGGAGATACACTCTTCACAATAAAAGAAGATGAAACTCTTAACCTTAAGCTTTACATATCAGACCCAAATGGTGATGACAATGTTCGAAGCGCAGGGTTTATTCCGAGTGACAAACGTATTCCACTGAGTAGTCTAAAGGAAAATACTTCGTTACAATACGAGTTCATCTGGACTCCAGGATATGAATTTGTAGATGACACTCAGACTGCTATCACCTCAGAGATCATATTCTTTGTTTTGGACAAATCAAACAATAGAACGCAGCGTAAAATAAAGATCAGAATAACGGATACAGAAAATCTTGTTAAAAAAGACAAACATCTTTTTGGAAAGTATAGAAGTAATCTGATTGATGCCATGTTGTTGATTCAACAGCTCGATAACGAACAGAAAAAATTGAATTCGGATTACAAGAAGGCAAAGAAAGGAAAGAGACAGCGTTCTATTTTAAATGCTTCGTTGGGTGCTCTTACCGGATTTACTCCCCTTATTTTAACAAACAGTCCCGATCAGGCGAAGGTAGTGTCGGGTATTGGAGGCACAACTGTGTTAACGTTAGGTACATTAGAAGCAACAGAAGTTCTGGGTCGATCAAAAGAAGGCGTTCTGGAAAAAATTAAGATTGATATTGATCTTCGAAATAAAATACAGGCCACAGGCGATGATTTTGCAAGAAAGTATGCACTAAAGTCCACCCGCAGAAGTGCAGAATTTGATAAGGATATTGAGAAGCTCAGGGCTACCCTCAATGATCAACGCCTTGTGTTATTGGAGTTGGATGCGCACACAAAAAATACACACCAGCCAGACGATAAGGACATCAAGAAGATTTTTCTTGACTATGGAGACGATTCTAAATAGAAAGTTGCCGTTGTTGTGTTGGTGAAAAGCCAGAAAACTATACATTTGCACTCCTAAATTTTTAGAATAAGCCGATACAGAGGAATGGTAGAGCGGTTTATTGCACCGGTCTTGAAAACCGGAGAACCTTTACGGGTTCCGGGGGTTCGAATCCCTCTTCCTCTGCTAATCAAAGTTCAAACAAAATCAAAACCTCGAAATCTTCATGATTTCGAGGTTTTTTGGTTTTAGGGCAGATCAAAATCTACCATCAAATCGCAATCCCTTGGTAACCGATCCGTAACCATAGATCTTTTGAGGATCTGGTTACGAAATCGAGTTAAGGTGCTGATAATCAATATATTCATTATATGGACATCTTGATTATGGCACCCTGAATTGGATACTTTAACCAATTAAACTAAGGGATATGACGCAGACAATTTCAGTAGCATTCTTCACTCGAAAAGACCGGACAACAGAAGATGGTTTGAAGCCAGTTTTCATGAGAATCTCACTCATGAACAAGCGACTCACGTTGGCAACAAAAATATTTGTTAAACCCAATGATTGGTCAGACCAAAATGGAAAGCTAAAAACGAATTCAGAAGAAGGACGCAGAATAAACAAGATGCTCGAAGCTTTCAAGATGAAAGCATTCGAGTATCAGCGTGTATTGATGAATCAAGGGAAAGATGTTACGCTTGAGAACATGAAAGCAAAATGGTATGGTCTCACGCTTGAAAAGTCCCGAATGTTGATGGAAGTTTTCAAACAGCATAATGAGCAAATGAAAGCTCTTGTCAATCGTGAATTTTCACCACTAACACTGGCACGTTACGAAACCTCGTATCGGCATACTCAGGAATACATGAAATGGAAATTCCGGATTGAGGACATCGATATTAAGAAACTCAACTATGAGTTTCTTTCAGATTATGAATTCTGGTTGAAGTCTCAGCGAAAATGTGATCACAATACCTCGGTCAAGTACCTATCCAATTTCAAGAAGATCGTTCACATCTGCATTAAAAACGGCTGGCTTGAGCGCGATCCGTTTGTCGGATTCAAAATGACGAAACGCGATGTAGAACGTCCTTTTCTGGTAGATGAAGAGCTAAAGCGAATTATTGCCAAACAATTCATAGCCCCAAGGATTAACCAGGTGCGGGATATTTTCATCTTCTGTTGTTATACCGGATTAGCGTATGCTGATGTGGAAAAATTAACTCGCGAAGAAATTACAACAGGTATCGATGGCGAAAAATGGATTTGGACAAACAGAAAAAAGACTGACACCGCAACCAGAATTCCCCTACTGTCTCAGGCACTCGAAATTCTTGACCGTTACAACGATGATCCGCAATGCTTGAATAAGGGAAGGTTGTTGCCTGTCCTCAGCAATCAAAAGATGAACACGTACTTGAAAGAAATCGCTGATGCTTGTGACATTATCAAAAAGATGACCTTCCACACAGCCAGGCACACATTTGCCACAACTGTGACTCTTTCGAATGGTGTGCCGATTGAAACGGTGGGCAAGATGCTTGGACACAGAAATCTAAAGACCACCCAACATTATGCAAGAATCCTTGATCTGAAAGTCAGCGAGGACATGAATAACCTCCGGAAAAGGCTCAGCGCAAAAACCCATACTCCTGCGATCTCGGAATAAAACTCACTTCACTTAAACATCTCAAACATGAATAAAATTGTCACTTACCTCGAAAGCAAAGAAGTTGTTTTTCACGGGGCTCTTCTTCTCATAATACTTTATGTACCGCACGCTGGCCACCTTTTCAAACAGTTGGAGCACCTTGATATGACCTTTTTTGGCTTTACTTTCATGAATTGGCTTTACGGCATTGCCCTTGCCGCGATTATAGAGCTTCTCATTCTTATTTTCATTATCAATGGCTACCAAAGAACGGGAAAAGCGTATGCCCTTCTTAGCTTCTTTATCAATGCGCTTTACTACGATTATTGGTTCATCGCATTGAATGAACCTACACTTTTGAATTACAAATTGATGGGAGCCAGTTTCCTTATTTGCGTTATGCACTCCGTATCTATCTGGCAATTAAGTGAACTATTTTATAAACGCTTAAAGGCAGATAAGGAAAAGGTAGTTGAGTACTGGTGTGAGGAATGTGATGCAGGGCCTTTTCCGAATAAGAGGTCGATGGATGGTCATATCTCTAAGGCGCATAAATACTATAAAAAAGAAGGAGAGAACAGTCATGGTACGAAAGCTCACTTGAATGGTATTGGTTTGAAATAAGCGTACTAATCAGAAATAACATTGAGGTGCTTAATGGTCACCTCAATGTTCACTTTTTCAATTGGTTCTCTCTGTAAACCCTTTAATGGGGGTGGGCGTGTTTTTCCTAAAAGATGCGCTATTTTTTCTTTTTCACATTGAAGAGCACTGGCCCTAAATTCTCACTGATTTTTTCCAATGAACGTCCTGCGACATAACCACCTACACCCAAATCCATTAACGTCCAAATATGTTCATCAAGAGTTGTGACAGGGAGATGGAAGTATGGAACAAGGACGTAGTTGTTAAAGACTATGAACATGCAGATGTACATGAGTACAGGTCGCCAGTTTATTTGCAACCAGCTTTCACCCTTTGTCTCTGTTTCTATAATCTTTGATTTGTGTTCAAGAAGCTTGCTTTCATAGTCAATGCAAGCACCCTCCATGTTCATAAGAAGTTCTTTGTACTTCAATTGAAGTCCAAGCTTCTCGTCTGACTTGTCAATTTTGTCGATTGCATTGCCAATGGAATCGACCGTCTCTTTTACTCCAGCTCCTAGAATTTTTGACAAAAATCCTCCTAGAGCTGGCATTTTACCAACTTCACTTGCCCCCATATTTGTATGTTTAATTGTTAGATGATTCTGATTTAATATTATTGACTATCGACTTAGATCAATCCGTCCGTTATCGTGTTAAGTTTTAATTTCTGTTTGCTTACTGGCTCTTGCCATTGAATACCGAACTGCCTGAAGAAGTCGAGTGAACTTTTAGGAGCATACCTATTTTTAGTTATGTTCACTACACCCTTATGTACTTCACCCGCTATCTCAGCGATATGCTCCCAATCCTTTCCTCCTTTGAAATCTCCGGCCTTGGTGTGTTGAAGAATAAAAATGAATGCAGTATCCGGTTGTTCTTTCCGCATTTCTTTGTACTCA
>JBKJOF010000036.1:0-24242 GCA_046595655.1 Chryseolinea sp.
GTGCGATGAGAGAGATTAACCTGGCTGTGATAAAGCTCAACTATTTTCAAGTACCTCTCTTCAACATCAAGACTTGATTGAGCGATGCTTCGTGCTTTAAGAACAATGGCCAGTTCGGTGTATTCTTTTATTTCAGTCTTATCTGTAATGCCATAAGAAGCAGCAATCCGTTCAATGGATTTTTTATTATGTTTTGCCCTGACATCAAGCTCACTTCGAACGTGCTTTACGAAAAGAGCTTTCGCCATAACTCTATCGGTCTCTTTCGCTTTCATATCATTCCTTCATCAGCAAAAGAGAAGTAGCTGGTTTTTGTAATAATGAGATGATCAAGCAACGCGATGTCAAGTATCTTCCCTGCTTCTTTAATCTTTCGTGTTATGTCAATATCAGCCTGGCTCGCATTAAGATTGCCCGATGGATGATTATGGGCGAGGATTGTTGCCACACTGGCACTGGCCAATGCAGTTGCATAGATTAATCGTAAGTCTGCAACTGTTCCGGCAATCCCGCCAACGGAGTGTTTATAATAACCTAGAATCTCATTTGCCCTATTCAAGTACAGGACAATAAACCCTTCTTGCAATTGAAGTGTACCCCGGCTATACACTCTTCGAATGAAATCTGCAACATCCTTTGAATGGCTTACTTTACCCAGGAATATTTTGGGTGACCTGTTATAACGGATTTTGATTTCAGGAACTCCTTCTTTAGGAATCAGGCCAAGACCGAATACGATAACTTCCTTTTCCTTTTTGTATGACTTCAGTCTTGAAGAATTCTTTCTCATAATATTTCCCAAAGCCTGTGGCTTTTCAGAAATATACTGTTACCCGAAGCTGCAAGTATCTACTTTGGATATTTTTGGAAATGAAAGAAAATCTTTAGATGAATAAGAAGGGATCAATGGTTCATACGGTTACTATTGATTGGTCTATATCCATTGGGATAGATTATCTCTACTGATGGTTCACCAATAAGTTCAAAAATCCTTATGACTTGATTAACAGAAAAGAAGTTACCATGTTTCTCTCCGATTTCCTTTTCAAAAGGTTTGAGTTGCTGCTTAATAATTTTGTATGACACCCCATACAGCCCGCATAAATCCTCATGGGTACACATTCTCACCGTCCATGTTTTCATAGTAGTATATAATACCATTAGCAGTATTTCTATAAGATGTAAACTAACAGGAGAACGTTGTATAAAACACAACTTGAACACCACTCACTCAGCACAATCCAGCCCAATCTCCTCTACGCAAAAAAAACTTTTCAGTATTAACGAGAGTAATAGTATAATAGTCACATGCAAGTAATGTTATAGAAGCTTTTAGAACATTTTAGATATGAAAGGAAATGTTTCGCCAGAAAAGTTATCAAAAGATTACTGGTTAGTCGGATGAATGTTGGATATGCTGTCGTTCCGTTGTAAAGGCTAGGATATTGCAGTTGAAATACTGAACTGAATACAATAAAATACAATTCTCGAAAATGAGAATTGTATAATTCTTTCTTAGAGGTTCCATTAAGACAAAGTTATCCTTATGCTAACGCTCGTACTTTTTTAATTATTGCGCCAAATGATAAATTTTATGATTAATACACATAAAAACAGATTTGTTCAGAGATCAAAAATAGCAATACGCAAACTCCCATAGTTATCTCGATCCCTATCGTAATGCAGAACAAATATATTTTTGGTTATGGATTCATTACATGAAGTTTCTATAATCGTATGTTTTTCCTTCAAATCTATTTAAGAGCCATCCTATCCGTGCAATTTCATTTGATGTTTGAATTGTTGATGGTAATTTGGAATATAAATCGAAGCTATTCCAATTCATTTTTGTTAACCCTAAAATTTCAGTAGCTAAGGTTCCAATATTACTTGAGCCATAGTGCTTTTTGACTTTTAAAGGAATGGGTATATTCTTACCTCCTAAATAATAGCTTCGATTTTCAGCCTTAACTGATGGAACGATACCGTGCGTCCATAATAATACAGTAGTACTATCAAGCAAGAAACATGATCCTCGTGACAATGGGAACATTCCAGGAATTAACGAATTATCTTTAGAGTATAAAGAAATGAAGCGGGCATTTTCCTCGAAATTTATTTCTATCAAATCAATTTGCTTTATACCCGACTTCTTGAGGCTATCCACAATACCTTTTATTTCATCACTCTTAAAGTGAGTTCTTTTATGAATGACTACTCTTTTTGGAATTTCACCCATAGCATTGAAAAAAAGTTCACGAATGAGTGTTCCAAACTTATAAGCATCCTGGTAGGATAAGTATGGATTGTTTTGTTTGTCTATATAACAATCTTCAACTCTTGATAGTTTGTACTTCAATCCTTGACCAAGTGAATTGTAAATGTGACTACAACCCAAAACCACTTTATTTTTATCCTTCCTTTTGTTTACGCTGTAGCCAATGCCAACAAAGGCGGTATTCGATTCCAAACCATTAAGCACCCACGGAGTTCTTTGCGCTTTAACATAAAAGGAGAGAGATAGCCACCAATTTACTTGGCAAACAAGGGGATCTTGAAAAGTGCTTTCCTGAATAAATTGAGTCGCTATTTGTTTCTGGGCTGCATAAGCTTTTATATAATCATGTAAGTCGAATTTTTCCTCCTCACTATTTATATCTGTTATGATATTCCATTCTGTTGGTATTAAAATAACTAAAACTAATTTCTTGTTTACAGCTTCTAATTGGTCAATTGCTCTTTTGATTTTGTCAGCCAATTCAGTTGCTGATTGCATCAGGTTTTGGGGTGGAAAATTAATGTCATTAGTTCTCCATAAATCGCTTTTAATATCAGGGATATTAAAAGGAATACCATATGCATTGCTAAAGCCAGGATAGTCCATTAAATAATCAGGATTGAAAGCTCCGGCTGAATGAGATTTATTTAGGCGATTTAAAAACTCATATAAATTGTTTTTGTGACTACTAGGACAGATCACTCCAATGTTTATTTCTGAATCAAAGACATTTCCATTTAGGGAAAAATCATAAGGTTTGTTTTTCATCAAACCACGCATAGGGTGAAAATCCTTAACTACTTGTCCGGAATTTTTATCCACAAACTCTAAATATGGCTCATTATATTGAATGCCTTTGTGGAGAATAAGTCTGTTGTCAAATGAGTTTGGTAAACGCAAAGTATATCCACCTGATGCTTTGGCTAAACTTGTATGCATTGTATTGGGGCTTATTGAAAACTTAAAGCCCGTGCCTGAGTTTAACGGATATTCAAATTGTAATCTAGTGCCACTAGGAAATAATACTGAACGCCATTTTTCAATTAGATCACTGAATTTAACATTGGGTTGTCCTTTTAATAATCCTTCGTGATAATTTTTTCCAACTTCAAATTTCATCAACTTAGGAATTTCGGATTCTGACTTAAGATAAAATGTCGGCTTAATACTCAAATAAGCAAACGGCTTTTCGGCATTAATTTTATTGTCAAAGAACAATCCAAGTTGAAGAGCATCGTAAAGATCAAACTGAATTCCGTTTTTGTTTTGGCTTCGTTTAGTATTTGGATTATAAATTTTCTCAAAACCATCAGTACTCAGGTTGTAAATCTGGCATACCGAATCAATTATTGTTTTTAAATATAGGTTCTTAAAAATACTCCCGTCTTTTATTTCGTTATAAGTAACTGGTGTTCTTTTTATCTCACCCTTAAGCCTGGCAGAAAATGCCTCGCGTATTTCCGTTTGAATGCCAAATGCGTAAACCAATTTTTTTAATGGTACAGCAACAACTTTTTTATCATTTGTGAGTGTTCTAATTTCAGCCCATACCTTTTCTCCATCAGCGAACGGTACATCTAACTGAAAGACTTCTGTTGGAAGGGATATAGGAAATAAATTACTTTTAAGTAAGATATGTGGCTGTCGGACATCCATCGAAAAAGCAGTTCTAATGGATTCTTCTGTCTGATCACTTTCTAATGTCATTTGCACATCTTTTCCAAAGGATTCATTTTTTTCAAAACACGTTTTTGAAACATGAATTAGCGTTGTGTCAAAACCTTCTGTAGGAACATAAAAACCTTTTCGGGTATTAGAGTTGACATGAACTAATAAATCTTCAACATCGGAGTTCATTTCGTACCCATATCCGCACCAAAATAGCATTCCAGCACCAGGCTTCGAGTATGCTTTTTTAAGAGCATCCATTAAAGATTTATCCCTGCCGCTATATCCAATAACCACAAGATGTTTATCATACAAATGTTGTTGAAGGGCATTAGAAAAAGTTTCATGCTGTGTATCCAACTCTGCTCCAGTATTCTTTAATGGGTCATATTTAAAATCACCATGAAGTGAAACGCACAACAGTTCCTGACTGGTTGCGGCTCTATGGATTCTATCTGGAGTATCTAACGAAACTGCAATTGGTGTTAGCCCGGTTTGATGCGAAGCTTTCTCAACTAAACCATCAAAATTTGTAGTAAATACTGATTTAACCATTCCGTACTTTGCCAATAAGCAAAGGATTTTATATCCTAAATGCGGTTCTTTGCCTCTACAGATATTTTCAAAATACTTCCTTCTGGTTTCGTCAATCGGATAAGCTTTAAGAGCATAGAATGAATATTCGTCAGGTGAATTCTCTGGAGGATATGACCCCTCATTGTCTAGCCATTTTTGAATACTTCGTTGAACCGTTTCCGATTTGTATTCACTGTATTGTTGCGCTAGGTTGGGATTTTTAGTTATGAAAATATTCTTTTTCCATTCCCAAATACAATCTGCCGCTGATTGTACACCAGAACTAATAGATGCGCCAGCACCTGTTAGAAAAACGTGCCCAGTATCAGTGTTTTCTTTTAGTGTCCTTAAGAAGGCGTCATTAGATAATTCAAATTTATTCATAAGTACTTATTTACTCTAACTTCTCCACTCTTCAATTTAGGTAAGAGGGTGTTCCGAAGTTGAGAAAGCGTTTTGGATTTGTGGTAGGCTTAATTTTCCAAGTGCCGTTTTGCACCGAGTTAAAGATTCCTTTAAGATTGAATCAGATATGCTATTGATTTTCAATTCCTCTACTTGGTCAAAAGTAATTTGAGTAAATGTCCAACACCTTGATTCAGCCAGCATTTGCAAATAACCTACGGTTTGAGGATGTATCAAGTAGAAAGAGATAGACTTGCCCGCCTATGTACTCGTTTTTGTCTTCCGGATTTGCCCCCTCATACTCTCCCTTGTTTTCCTTCAGATTGTTATAGAGGTCGTCGAACGCGTCTGAGATATATTTCAGAAAGATGAAACCCAATACCACGTGATTGTATTCGGCAGCATCCAGGTTTTTTCGGAGCTTGTCAGTCGTGCTCCAGATTTTCTTTTCAAAGGGTTCTTCTTGTTCTTCTTTTACTTTTTTGGCCATCGCGCGCTTTTCATTAAAGTTGAGGGATCCTACCTTAAAAACAGTCTAAATTAACTTAAAATAGCGACTATTTTGGGATTTTCAGATCAATGTGCAACGTTAGCCAAACATTTTTAACTCACTTTAACTCCTTTCAATGATACGCAACTTGATTCCTACCGGATTTTAAGCTTTCGCGAAATGAATTATATTGCAAACATCAAAGCCAAGAATAACCAGAGCCCATCTGCATAGAGCTAATGCCTTTCTTTAAACAGAAAGGCATTACTCATTTTTAGTCCAGCCTACTAATATGAATGGTTAGCAAATCTAAAAATGTAATCGTAATATTGCGATTAGATAAATGTATGGGACTTACCAAATCGGAAGAATTTACCAAAACACAAAATGACTTGGCTTCATTAACCAAGGCATTAGGCCATCCTGCCAGGATAGCAATCATACAGTTTTTGATAAAATCAAAATCGTGTGTGTGTGGCGACATTGTAGATGAACTTCCGTTGTCTCAATCCACAGTTTCGCAACACCTTAAAGAATTAAAAAGAGTAGGGCTAATCAAAGGTGACATTGATGGACCGACTGTTTGCTATTGCATTGATGAGAAGGTTTGGAACAAGGCAAAGAAGAGCGTAGGAGATTTATTTGAAAGCTACAAGGAGCCAAATTGTTGTTGAGCTTTTTTTTGATTTTATTGATCGCAATATTGCGATAGCATAGTATTAAAATGAACACTATATAAAGCCAGACCCATGTCTACGAACAAAAATGTATTGCTTACTACTTTAAATACAACGGTAGAACAGCTAGTAAAAGAATTTGATCTTATCCCCACCGAGCGGAAAGAAACACTTAAAGAACTAACACAATTTGTACAAAGTAAAATCACTGGAGGAGGAAAGGCATATCTGAATTTTATTTGTACACATAATTCAAGGAGAAGTCACCTTTCACAAATTTGGGCACAAGCCGCTGCGTATTATTATGGTGTTCCTGGTGTAGAATGTTTTTCAGGTGGAACGGAAGCGACAGCTTTTAATCCAAGAGCTGTGAAAGCCATGCAAGACGCAGGATTTAATATCTCAATAACAAAAGATGGCAACAATCCAGTGTATGAAGTTCGCTTTGCATTGGAAGCCAATCCTATCATTGCCTTTTCAAAAAAATATGATGACCCTTTTAATCACAATAAAGATTTCGCTGCTATCATGACCTGCTCACATGCAGATGAAAATTGTCCATTAGTTTTAGGAGCCTCAGGACGGATTGCACTTACCTATGATGATCCAAAGGAATTTGATGGTACACCGCTGGAAGCTGCTAAGTACAGCGAAAGAGTTCATCAAATAGGACGCGAAATCCTTTACGCATTTTCACAGGTAAAACCCTAAACCAGAACTGAACTTATGAGCAATCAAAAACAACTTGGTTTTTTAGACCGGTATCTTACGCTTTGGATTTTTCTTGCCATGATCATTGGTGTTGCCCTCGGCAACTTCTTTGAAGTCGAGCAATTCATGAATCACTTCCAGGTAGGAACAACGAACCTGCTTATTGCCATCGGCCTTATCATCATGATGTATCCTCCTTTGGCAAAAGTGAGGTATGAACATTTAGGTAAAGTATTCAAAAATGTAAAAGTGATTAGTCTTTCATTGCTCCTTAACTGGATCATTGGCCCGATCCTAATGTTTCTGTTAGCGATCATTTTCCTGCGCGATAAGCCGGAGTATATGATCGGACTAATTCTGATCGGTATAGCACGATGTATTGCTATGGTATTAGTGTGGAACGATCTTGCAAAAGGTGATAAAGAATATGCTGCTGGATTAGTAGCACTCAACAGTATCTTCCAGGTATTATTTTACAGTGTGTTTGCCTGGTTATTCATTACCATACTGCCTCCATACTTCGGTATAGAAGGATCAGTTGTTAATGTAAGCATGAGCGATGTAGCAAAAAGTGTTTTTCTTTATTTAGGTGTTCCATTCATAGCTGGTTTTCTAACTCGCTACTTTTTCAAGAAAGCGAAAGGAGAAGAATGGTATGTGCAAAACGTAATTTCAAAGATCAGCCCTTTAACGTTGATTGCTTTACTCTTCACCATTGTGATTATGTTCAGCTTTAAAGGAAAAATGATCGTTGAAATTCCATTTGATGTAATACGGATTGCTATTCCGCTGGTAATTTATTTTATCATCATCTTCGTCATAAGCTTTATCTTATCGAAAAGATTTGGCGCTAACTACGAAGAAAATGCGTCTGTTTCATTTACAGCTACCGGCAATAACTTCGAATTAGCAATTGCTGTTGCCGTAGGAGTTTTTGGAATTAATTCGGGACAAGCATTTGCCGGAGTTATCGGCCCGCTCATTGAAGTACCTGCTTTGATCTTGTTGGTGAATCTCGCGTTCTGGTTTAAAAGAAAATTGTATACAAAGAATGCTTAAAGACTATCGTGATTAAACCAACAACGTTTATATGTCTATATGATTTATAACCCTAAAATCTTATCGTTTCAACCTGACCATTGGGAACAAGTAAAGGAGATTTATCGCCTCGGATTAATAACAAGAAATGCAACTTTTGAAACTGAAGTGCCCCACTATGAAACATGGATTAAGAAATTTCATTCTTATTTGATGTGGGTAATTCTTTTGAATAATGAAGTTGTTGGTTGGGCTGGGCTTCAACCAGTATCGGTGCGCAAAGCGTATGAAGGAGTTACTGAAGTAACTATTTACGTCCACCCCAATCATGGTGGTAAAGGTGTGGGCTCATTGCTAATGAATCATTTAGTATCCGAAAGTGAAAAAGCAGGGATATGGACATTGTATGCTTCGATCTTTCAAGAGAACATTGCTAGTATTCGACTACATGAATCGGCTGGGTTTAGAGCGATTGGATACCGCGAAAAGATAGCCCAACTGGACGGAAAATGGAGGAATACTTTACTTTATGAAAGAAGAAGTAAAATTGTTGGCCAATAATCTTCAAAATCTTGCATCATTTTCTGATCGCACCCGTCTTATCATTAGTGAGGAATAAAACCGCTTGACTATGCTGGAAGCATCTACCATTACATGGGACAACCTTTATAAAGAGCTTGTAACCTTTGTTCATGCCAAAGTAAAGAACAAGTCTAATGCTGAAGACATCGTTCAGGATGTCTTCATAAAGGTGCACACTAAGTCTGCCCAGCTCAAAGAAGCCGATAAAATAACTAGCTGGATATACCAGATTACCCGTAATGCGGTGACCGACCATTTCAGGAGTAACTCCAAAACTCTTGAACCTGTCAATGTGAATTGGGAAAGTGATTATCATGAATTCAATGATTGTGTATCGCATTGCTTAAAAGTTTTAATGAGTACCCTTCCCGATAAGTACCGTGTTCCTTTAGAATTGGCCGAACTCGAAAACATGAGTCAGTATGAGCTGGCGGAGAGGCTTAACATTTCATATTCCGGTGCGCGATCTCGTGTACAACGAGGTCGCCAAATGTTGAAAGAAAAATTAGATGAGTTATACATCGTGAAAACTGACCGTTATGGAAATGTGCTGGTATGCGAAAATCGTGTTCCCTGCTGCTGCAAATGCGACTGTTAACTTTTGCGTCATTTTCACAGGTTTCCGTCATAGGGGTGTAAAAAATTAATTAATATGAAAAAATTTCATTTTATTCTGAGCATCCTAGTAGCGGGTACGACCGTAGTCTATTCGCAAAAAGTAAAAACAGAACGACCAATGACACCCGTTAAAGGGTACTACAAAAGCCTTCAAACTTTTAATACAAAACCGAAGTCGGCTATAGAGGAAATTGACAAACAGAAATTTCCATACGATATAGCTTCAGCGGAAAGACGCCTCAGTCTGAAACCATACTATTTGGAGAATGTAACGCTCAATGATTTCAAAATCCCCGATCCTCCCGCTAACAGTTCTGAACAGACAAGAGCAGAAATAAATTATTTGCTGTCATTACAACAGCAACGAACACAACTTGACATTGAGTCGAGCCTTTATATGGCGGGTGTGTACTACAGCCTTCGAGTAAAACCTGAGGACTCTACCTACAATGAATATCGCCACAACCTATTTCATATTGGCCGATCCATTGGTAACTGGTTCAACCCAAAAGATCTCCCACTCACGGCTGACCTGGTGGCGCATGTCTGGCAGGATGCCAGCTATTTTATCTGGAGTGCTAAATACAAATATCTGCGCGTTCGTCCGTATGTAATCGATACTGACTTGAAGAACCTGGAAGAAACCAATTGGGCTGCTTATCCCAGTGGCCACGCTGCCAACTCTTATATCAACGCATATCTCTACCAGGAACTTGCGCCTGAATTCACAGAAGTGTTTATCAAAGATGCCTATGACATGGCGCATTCGCGGGAGATCATTGGTGTCCATTATCCTTCTGATTCTGAAGCATCCCGCTTATTGGCAAGACAATTTGTAAACAAGTTATTTCAGAATGAAAAATTTCTGATAGATTTTGAGCAAGTGAAGAAAGAATGGGCTGAGAAAGCGAAGGAAAGTTTCGTTAAGCCAGCACTCATTAACATTGATCCGAACAAGAAAGCATCCTGTGGTGTAAAAACTACATCAGCATGTGCTAAGAAGTGCGAGTAATAGACACGTGTTCCGTAAGTTGCACATACGCAGGATTGTCCTGCGTATGTTGGCTCTTATTCGTTTTGCTACTTGTTGCAGCAGGAAGAACCGTCTTCAGGTTGAGCACAACAAGCTCCATTATTCTCTTCTTTGGTTTCGCTTGGAGTGCAACATACCGCAGCATCATTCTTCGGAGTACAACACGATGAAGCAGCAACGACTTTTTCTGACCTCTCTGTTTTGGATTTTTGAATTACCGGGATTTCTAAAGTTTTTGTTTCCATTGTCTTAATGTTTGTTCATCTATAAAGACGATGGAGAAAGAAATTGATGCACTTAATTTGCGCATGGATTGCAGCTATCGTTGCAATTGTTTTTCGAGTGAGAGCTTAAAATATTTCCATGCTTATCTGCTTCAATCTCACAGCAATTGACAAGCATTTGTTTGAGTCTTTCCCTGCCACGCTGAACACGTGAGCGCATGGAAGAATAAGCCATGTTGTATTTCTCAGCAAGGTCTTTTTGTTTGATCCCCTTAAGTTCTGAATCAATGATGATGTCTTTATATTCTTCAGGTAATGAGCTGATCATTCCTGAAAGGCATGCATCAAGCCCTTTGGTAGAGTCAATTGAATCTTCTTCAGTGAGGCGATCCTCCAGCTTTTCATCCAATGGAGTATCTTTTTTAGATGCTTTACTGCGGTAGTAATCAATAATACTATTTCTTGTGATTGTAAATATCCAGCTTCGGATTTTTTCCTGCTCGGTTAGTTTATTCAGATTGCCCGAAATCTTGATAAAAACATTTTGCAGAATATCCTCCGCATCTTCCTTCGATCTGATCTTGCTTCGAATATAGGAAAGTAGTAATTGGTGAAACTCGGTATAGATTCCGGCTATTTCCATAAGTACAATAAGTTAAGAGCTTTTCGGGCTGTGCCTAAATGAATTAAAAGCAACAGCGTTAAACTAAAGATAGTGAATAATAAAAAGGAAGTGAGGTGAGTAGATGTTAAAAGAAAGCCACCTGTAAGCGTACCAACGGCCGCACCAATGTCTCGCCATGTTGCATTTTCCGCAACTGCTGCGAGAGGATGATTTTGATCTTTTGCCAGACTACCAGGAGTGATTGCAGAATTGATACTATAGAATGTAAAGACTATAAATGATCCCGTCTCTATCCATCCAAAACTTAACGCAAGCAATCCTATGATCATTAACGAAAGCGAGATATTGAAAACTCTAACGATACCAATTTTATCCGCCATCCGTCCACTGGCAGGTGAAAAAATTACAAGACATATTCTCCTATAGCCAAGGTAAAGTGCAGCCATCGTTGTTGCCGTAAGTAAAGTTATACCTCCTTTGTAATGAAGAAATAAAATTCCCAACACAATGACTATAATGCCATCAATTAAGAAAGCGGAAACAAATGTAATAGCATTGCTTGTGGTGGGGAATTGTAAAAAGGTTTTTCTGACAAGCGATGGTGTTCGATCATTTATTTTTGGAAGATTCCAGGCAAAGTATAAAGCAGGTAAAGAGATTGCAGACAATAGAATAAAGATCGTTGTCTTATCAAAATAACTTAGAAGCAATGGTGCAAGGAACAATGCAATCATTGGCCCCACTTCCTGAATCCCTTTTGTCAGCCCCAATGCAAAACCATACTTTGAATGTTGAAGCGCATAGCCCAATGTACTGATCCTCATAGCAGAGAATGATAATCCCCAACAGATACGAAAAGCAAGCCACATAAAAACACTTACTGCAATTGCATAACCAGCTGTTGAAATAATGGCCACTGATACAGCAATAATCGTGATCGTCCGTAAACCATATTTGGAAAATAAATGCACCATCCAGGCATTAGAAAATACTCTTACAAAACGATTGACGGAAAGTAATACCCCCACCCAAAGAACAGGTACACCAACTTGAAAATTATTGACTGGTAAAAAGGGATACAGAAAGGCATCACCAATACCTGCAAATGCCAACGCCAGTGAAGCATACACTGGCGTTTTCATATTGTTATTTTCTTCTTTAGAATTTAGCAGCATGAGGCTTTTACTTTTTTATGGGGTATTGACGCGCTACCGCAACACGCAGTATCTCCGGCATTGGTGTTACATACTCCTGTTTCAGGTAGATCTAGTTCTACCTGAAGAGCCGCTTCCATGTCACCATCTATAGCAGCAGCAATAGACCGTACTTGTTCATAACCAGTTGCCATCAGAAATGTAGGTGCACGACCATAACTTTTTGAACCTACGATATAGAAATCTTTATCGGGTTGCCGTAGTTCTTTTTCTCCGTGTGGTCTAACCGTACCACAACTATGAATATTCGGATCAATCAATTCAGCAATTTCAGAAACGCTTTCCAGCGATGGATCAATACTTAACCGTACTTCTCTCAGAAACGAGAAGTCCGGGCGTGAACCTGTATTACTAATAATTTCATCTATACCAGGTAATGCAAGTTTGGTATCATTTTGAAATCCGACAATAGTAAGCTTACCATCTTTGTTTACAACTTGTTGAATCTGGAACGGAGTATAGACGCTTACCCGATCATCGTTTACCAATCGTTCAATCTTTATTCCTAATGCACCGCGAGCTTCCAGAGCATCTGCTTCTTGTCCGCCATACACATCACTCACATTTTTCTTTCTAAGAATCCAATGAATTTCTGTGTCAGGATATTTTTCTTTCAGTTTATCAAGTTCAAGAATTGCATTAATCGAAGAGTGACCACTTCCAACCACGACTACACTTTTGTTTTTGAAACGTTCGGTATGTTGATATAAAATATCAGGGATACCATAAAAGATTTGCTTGTTGTTTTCAACTTCACCAACTGCATACGATCCGCCAGAACCAATGGGGTTCGGAGAATTCCAAGTGCCGGAAGCATCAATGATCGCCTTTGCTTCATAGTATTCGATGTCATCACCATGAAGAACTTGAATAACATACGGCAACTCTTCACGTCCCCACGTTTTCATCTTGTCGATGTTCTTTCTTCCAACTGAAAGTACTTTGCTTTCTAAGTGGATATTTGGCTTGATGGAAGAGAGCTCAGAAAGAGGTTTGAAGTAAAGATTGTAAAGCTCATTTCCCGTAGGCAAACTTTCCTCATCCGGGCTTTGCCAATTTGTTTCATTTAATAATTGTAGCGCAGCCTTATCTATATTATATCGCCAGGGTGAGAATACACGAATGTGTCTCCACGATAGGATGTTGGAAGCAACTGAATTTCCTGCTTCAAACAATATAAAGGGTTGATTTCGAATAGATAAATGGGCAGCCGCAGCCAGTCCAACTGGGCCAGCTCCGATTATTGCAACAGGTAGTGATTTTAATGAATCCATAGTTCTTAATACTTATTTGCCTTAAAGACGATGGATTCTAAAAAAGATGCAGGTTTATCATTTTAGGCCTGGCATTCAAAGAGTTTATACTAAAGATTCAGTAAGATTAAGCGGTCCTTCTATGTCAGTGGTTTTTGGTTTCACGACATCATTGCTTTTCTTAAAACTTGAATTTTAGTCGGATGACATCAATAACTTAGCTTATATTAAATTACCGATGGCTTGGACAAGTTGTATATTGTAATCGTAAAGAGTATCAGCAATCGGTATGTACGATTGTTAGCAACAAGTTTTGGGGATAGCGCCTACTTAAAAGTGGCGTACAAAGAATTCGACAAAAAAATAATATGACAACAACAGAACAAACTATAGAAAACGAAAAAAAACTTTTAGATGCTTTTCAAAAATGTGACCTTATAGCAATTGACAATTTCTTACACGACAATGCACTTTTTATTTATCCAAACGGATTATTGCTGACTAAAGAAATTGTAATGGATAATTATCGTTCAGGCATTTCAGCTTTTAGTTCAATTGTAACAAGCGAACAAGTAATAAAAATAATTGATGACATAGCGACAGTTTCAGTAGTGATGGAACTAAGCGGAGTATATAAAGACCAAATAATAAACAACAAATTCCGCTACATACGAGTTTGGAAATTATTTAACAATGGATGGAAAGTGATTGCAACAAGCGGTGTTCAATTATAACAATGAAATCAGAATAAATAAAATTAGCGTTGTAATCTAAAAAAACTAAATGTTTAAAAGCTGTATATAAAATTAATTGTTTACTGGTTCTTTCACATTTTCCTTTTTCAACCGCGCATACAAACCATTTGTAAATTCTATTTTATCTTTTCGGATCCGCTTAGCCAATCGCTTTGTCTCTTCAGTAATATGTTCACTAAGATTGGCATCACTCCACAAAATAATATCAATCAGAACTGGCAAATAATCTATTCCTTTGGGAGTTAAGGAATAAATATTTGTTTTCTTGTTGTGGGGCAATTTTCCTTTTTGAATAATCCCTGTCTTTTCCAGAGTAGATAATCTATCTGATAGAATGTTGGTTGCTATTTTTTCAGCAGAAGCAGCAAATTCCCCAAATGTCTTTTTATTAGAAAACATCATATCTCTAAGTATTAGAAGGGACCATTTGTCGCCAACAATATCCAATGCAGAACTAATCGGGCATGACGATCTGAATTTTATTTCCATCATTTTACACTTTTATTACTTGCATATCAAAAGTAATTTGTTACTTTTGCTTTCATAATGCAAGTAAAAATAATAATTAAAATCTGATTACAATGGAAAACAAAAAAGTATTTCTTGAAAAATATGGCGAATGGGCATTGATTACGGGGGGAAGTTCCGGAATTGGGAAAGCCCTTGCATTTGAAATTGCTAGCAAAGGACTAAACTTGATTTTAGTGGCCCGCGGACAACAAGGTTTGGAACTGACTTCTTTTGAAATAAAGAAAAAATATCGTGTATCAGTAACTACAATACAAGCCGATCTTTCCACCAAGGAAGGAATAAATAAAGTAATTAAAGAGACCGAACTGTTGGAAGTAGGCTTTCTCGTGCTTTCAGCCGGTATTGAAAACAACGGTTTATTCACCAAAAATTCCATTGAAAAAGAGTTGCAGGTAATACAGCTAAATGTAGTATCAACAATGATGCTTACACATCATTTTGTAAAAAAAATGGTCGAAATAAAACGGGGTGGAATTTTATTTGTTGCAAGTCTTACTGCACACATACCTAGCCCCTATTTTTCTAATTATGCAGGCACAAAATCGTATGTGCTAAATTTTGGAAATTCACTTTATGGAGAGCTTTTAGCAAAAGGTGTAAATGTTTCGATACTGTCACCTGGAGTTACAACTACACCTATGTCAAATAATACAGGAATTGATTGGTCTAAAACCCCCGTAAAAGAAATGAGTCCAGAGGTCGTAGCAGAAGAAGCAATACGTTATTTTGGAAAAAGATTATCTATCGTGCCCGGGAAGCCCAACAAGGTAGTAGCGTTTATTTTCAGGAAAATATTTTCCTTTACAAAGGCTTCTTTACAAAATGAAAAAATGTTGCGGAATGCTATGGATGCTTCAAAATTATGATGGATAGTAGTAAAAAACAATTTAGTATTGCGATTCTTGGTGGAGGGATTGGCGGTTTAACTGCTGCCATTGCTTTAAACCAAAAAGGCTTTAATAATATACATATTTATGAACGAAGATATAAATGTAATTCTGTTGGCGCAGGAATAGTGTTATGGGCGAATGCCACTTGGGTGCTTAGTCGACTTGACCTTTTAAAAGAAATAAATGTTTATGGGGGCAAACTCAATCAAATGCAACGATGGACAAATGATGGAGAATTTTTAGGAGCAATTAATATCAACGCAATTGACAGCTGTATTGGTTATTCCAGCTACGCCATAAGCAAAAACGATTTTCAAGAAATTCTATTACGAAAAATTAAAGAACTGAAAATCGAAATTCATTACAATTATACAGTAACAGATATCTTTAATAACGATGATAAACAATCGACCGTGATATTTGACAATGGAGAGAAAATTTCTTTTCAAGTAATTATAGGAGCTGAAGGAAGAATGAAATCTATTGCACGAGAATATATTATCGGAAATAACAACCCAGTTTATCAGCATTATGTCAACTGGGTGGGGATAGTAGAAACCGAAAATGAATTGACTTTTGAAAATAATATATTAGACTACTGGGGGTATGGTGAACGTTTTGGGATTGTCCCCATCAACAAACACAAAGCCTACTGGGCTGGTTGCAAAGCGTTGCCTTTGCATACTACAAATACGGAGGGTACCGACAAAAAAGAGTTACTCAGCATCTTTAAAAATTGGTCGTCATCAATTCCACTAATTATAGAAAAGACACACGAAAATAACATCAAACGCTTTGAGGTATTTGATCACGATCCAATACAGGAGTGGTACAAAAACAATGTTTGCTTGCTTGGCGATGCAGCCCATGCTTCTTTACCAACATCAGGACAAGGTGCTTGTCAAGCCATCGAAGATGCCTGGCATTTGGCCGAAATCTTAAGTGGTACTAATTCAATAGAGTCGGCATTTTCTTACTATCAAAAAATGCGTTTTGAAAAAACAACTGCGATAACAATTGCAGGCAGAAACTTTGCTCATTCATTATTTAATATAGACGAAATATTTTGTAAGGAAAGAAATATGAATGCAAAAAATGCAGACCTTAAAAAGATGGCTCAGGGCATGGTAAATTTATGGTCAAAAGGGTTGCAATTGAGATAACAAAGAGAGTGCAAGCAACCGCACCCACCGCAAACAACATCTTGCAGACAGGACAACGGACAGAGAAAAGAAGGGCAGACACACTAATAAAAGTATTTGCAAAAGCAGCAGGACAATGTAATCTTCATCATCACCAATGTGGCAGCATTGGTTCGGGCTGACATTTATAAATTTGGCTTTTAGTTGTTAACTTCAACTTTATATTTTCAATTGAGCATTTGTACCGGGCTGGACGAGCAATGAATCCCCTGCCTTCGCAAATACTCGAACGATAGCGGCAACTCTACGAACCGACACAGCAACATTCAAGATATGACCATTGACTTAAAACAAATTGACGACAATGTACTGATGACTGAACCCAACAGACAGTATAAGTTTATGTTGATTTTGTGTAGGTCAGGAAATGCAAAAATTGAAATTGACAATCAACCTTACGAAATAATAAGTGGACACTTTTTGACTATCACGCCAAAACAATATTATCAATTTATAGAAATCAATACATGTGATGGCTATGTTTTGGAATTTACTTATGACTTTTTTTGCAAGAACGACAAGGCTATTGAACTAATTTATCACAACGGTTTATATTGTCATTTTGGATTAAACGAACTTATCAAAATTCCTAATGAAGAAAGTTTAAGAATGGTTGACATTTATTTTAATTCTATAAAAAGTGAGCTGATAAACAAACAATTTGAATATGAAACAAGCCTTCATGCAATAATTAAATTATTGATTATTGAAGTTAGCAGATGTAAAATAATTCAACAAAAAAGACCACTTTATAAGCCCGATGCATTGTTTTTACAGTTTTTAAACTTAGTAAGAGATAGCTTTGAAAAACGGCTGACTATAAAAGAATATGCTAATTCACTAAATATTTCGGAACAAAAACTAAATGAACTTACCAAGAAAAACACTAACGAAAAAACGCAACAGCTTATTAATGATTTAATAATTTTAGAAGCCAAACGCTTATTTAATTATGAAAATTTAAACGTAAAGCAAGTGGCGTACAAATTGGGTTTTGACGACACTCATTATTTTTCAAGATTTTTCAAAAAGCAAACTTCTACAAGAGCAAGCGACTATTTAAGAACTCTATTGACAGAATAACAAAGTCCACCATTTTTGAAGTTTTGTCCATTTTTTGACATTGGTAACCATTTTATTTTTGCAATATAATTTAAGCAAAAGTAAACTATGCAAATGCAAAGTATTGACATCAACAAGGTAATGTAACGCCAAGTGCTTACCAATCGCTTATCCAACTGGACAAGTACATTTCAGACTGGCAGACAGTTTAGTGCTTCGAAATCGCCAACTTCTTGTAGCTGCAAACCGTTGGCGGTAATTTTAAACCAACACCACTTTAACAACTAAAAGTAAAATACAAACCAATGGGAAGATTTTTTAATGATGACCAAGCGATATTAGAAGGAGTTGCTAAGTACAGACTCTATTTAATGAGAATACTTTTTGTTTTGACCTTTCTGTTTTTAGGTCGTGACGCTTGGACAGAAATATTTACACACAATGGACAATGGAAACCGCTTGACGGGGTAGCTTATAGCTTTTGGGCGGCATATTCAACCTTGATGATTTTAGGATTAAGGCAACCACTTAAAATGACACCTTTATTATTACTACAATTTTTCTACAAACTAATTTGGCTAATTGCAGTTGCTATTCCAGCATATAGAAGTAATGACTTTGATGAAGCAAAAGCATTGACAATTATATTTATAGTTGGAGTTGTGTTGGATATTCTTATTATACCTTGGAAATATGTTTTCAGAAATTATTTCGCAATAAAAGGAATTTGACCAAAACTACTGCTAACAAAAGTATTACTGCAAGCAGGGCGGAACATTGAAACAATTGGCGGCAGTTCACTATCAGCAGCGGTTCCAGCTGATTAACAACAAACATTTATAAGACAATTTTATTATGACAAAATATTTTTTAATTATTTCCTTTTACATATGTTCATTTGTTGGACAGGCACAAACTATTAAACAGGCTATTCCGACTGACAATAAACTAAAAAGCCAAATAGATACTGTTGTTCAAAAAGCTGTAATGCCATTTATTAGCGATTCCTCAAAAGCTGGCCTTTCAATTGGAATATATAATAGTGGCAAAGCGTATTCTTATAATTACGGTTCAACGCAAAAAGAAAATCCAAAATTGCCAACAAGTAAAACAGTTTATGAAATAGGCTCTATCTCAAAAACCTTTACAGGTACATTACTGGCTCAAGCAGTTAAAGACAAAAAAGTGAAAATTGATGACGACATTAGAAAATATCTTGACGGTAGTTATCCCAATTTAGAATATCAAGGAAAACCCATAAAACTATCTCATCTTGTAAGCCATATATCAGGACTTCCTTTGTTACTTCCTGACGATCCTAACTTATTTAAAAATCCAAATTATGACACTTTACCATTTACTATTTCCAAAATTCAACAGAACTATTCAAAAGAAAAATTCTTTGATGACTTACATACAGTAAAGTTAGACACAATTCCAGGATATAAATTTCATTACTCAAATGCAGGTGCTCAGCTTCTAAAATTTATTTTGGAAAAAGCTTATAATATGCCTTACGACAAACTTTTGAATAAGTATATAACTACGCCTTTGAAAATGATAAATACTAATTCTTTACACTCAAAGAATGATCTAGGGATTTTAGCAAAAGGTTACAATAACAAAGGAAAACTTATGCCATATAATCCACCAATACTTGATGCAGCAGGTGGGATTTACTCAACAACTTCTGATATGTTGCAATATTTGAAATTTCACTTAGATGAAAAAAATGAAGTAGTTGCTTTATCACATAAGGTGGTTTCTGGAAATATTGAAGATTGGGCAATTGGACTTAATTGGCAAGAGCAAATAACCGCAAAAAAACATAAAAAGATTTGGCAAAGTGGCGGGACATTTGGATTTGGCAGTTACTGCGTGCTATACCCAGACTATGATATTGCATTAATACTATTGAGTAACGAATCAGACCCATCAACCCAACACGGACTTGAAGAAATTGCCGACAAAATATTTGAAACTTTGAACAAACAGGAGGCGAAATAAAACTACCGATAACAACCCGGAGCTTCGTAGCGTTGCAGCACAGAATGAATCCCCGGTTGCACTGGAACTTCAGTAGTTTTTGCCGCTATGTGTTTGCGATTATTGTTACGGCTGGGGTTTAAATCAAGGGGTTAGAGCAGATAATGTAATAAACCTATATACAAGTCAGTTTATTGGATTCAATTTCTTGTTTACCTTGGTGACTGCCTACTTTGACCCTACTTTTTATTTCAGTACTGGTAGTTGGAGCTCGGGCACTGAAGAGTGCGGTAGCTAATCCGATAAAAAGCTTACGGACAGAGTAAACCTCACAGGAGCCTTTTCCAGAAGATAGCGAAGTATTTCGGAAATGAAAAGCAACAGATAGCTATTATGTTCGTTTGCCGATTACTTCATACTGAACAATTTGCTATGCATACTTACAAATTAGAACATACATCTTGCAACTTATACACAAAACTATAAATCACAACCCTCAACTCATCAATGACAACACGAAGAACTTTTATTAAACAATCGGCACTTTTAGCCACAGCTACATTGTATTCCTCAACTTTATTTGCCAAGCATAGCTACAAATTAGGATTGCAGCTTTATACCGTAAATGAGCAAATGAAAAAAGATGTATCCGGAACTCTCAAAAAGGTAGCTTCTATTGGCTATCAAGATGTGGAAACGTATGGCTTCAATAAGCAATATTCAGGCTTTGAGCCAAAAGTTTATAAGCAGATTTTAGATGATAGCGGATTAACCACATCAGCAGGGCATTACGACTTGAACAAGTACGTAATTGATAAAACAGACGATGACCTAAAGCGGTACGTGGATGATTGTATTATTGGAGCCCATATTTTAAAGCAGGACTATATTGTTTGGCCTTGGTTAAATCCAGAATTACGATCAATTGACAGCTTTAAATTGATTGCTCAAAAACTAAGTATGATTGGCGAGCAGATTAAAAAAGCCGGTCTACAGCTTGCATACCATAATCATGATTTCGAATTTATAGATCATGATGGGCAGATAGGTTACAACATCATCCTCAATGAAACCGATGCATCGTTGGTTAAACTTGAGATGGATTTGTATTGGGCAACCCATTCATCGCCTATAACGCCGAATGAGTGGTTTAAAAAACAACCCGGTCGGTTCCATATTTTGCACCTTAAGGATATGGATAAAACAAACCGGGAATTGCATGCTGTTGTAGGCGATGGAACTATCGATTTCAAAAGCATTTTAAAAGATGCAAAGTTAGCCGGTGTAAAGCGTGTTTTTGTAGAACAGGGCAACAATTACGTTCCGGATGTTTTTACTAATATTGCTAAAAGCGCTGCCTACACTAAAAAGTATTTACTTTAGTTCAATGCTTGATGCCAGAGCACTAAATTAGTTAAAAGGCTTATCTGACGTTGCTAATCCTAGCGAGTTGCTCCTCAGCATTGCTCGTTTCCTGTTCAACTGGTTCAGCAAAATGTAACCGGTATTCAAGATTATCAAAAATATGTAAACTTGTATTAGGATTTTAACCCAAAAGTGTAAGCTTTTTTCAGGACGAGACAATTCAAGATATGACCATTGACTTAAAACAAATTGACGACAATATACTGATGATTGAACCCAACAGACAGTATAAGTTTATGTTGATTTGGTGTAGGTCAGGAAATGCAAAAATTGAAATTGACAATCAACTTTACAAAATAACAGGTGGACACTTTTTAACTATCACACCAAAACAGTATTATCAATTTATAGAAATTAATAAGTGTGGTGGCTGTATTTTGGAGTTTACTTATGATTTTTTTTGTAAGGATTACAAAGATACTGAGCTAATTTATCACAACGGTTTATATTGTCATTTTGGTTTAAACGAACTTATTAAAATTTCTAATAAAAATAGTTTAAGCACGGTTGATAATTATTTTTATTCTATAAAAAGTGAGCTGATAAACAAGCAATTCGAATTTGAAACAAGCCTTCATTCAATAATAAAATTGTTGATCATCGAAGTTAGTAGGTGTAAAATAATTCAACAAGAGAGACCGCTGTATAAACCCGATGCTTTGTTTTTACAGTTTTTAAACTTGGTAAGAGATAACTTTGAAAAACGTCTGACGATAAAAGAATATGCTAATGCATTAAATATCTCGGAACAAAAACTTAATGAGCTTACCAAGAAAAACACCAACGAAAAAACGCAACAGCTTATTAATGATTTAATAATTTTAGAAGCCAAACGCTTATTTAATTATGAAAACCTAAATGTAAAGCAAGTAGCCTATAAATTGGGTTTTGTCGACACTCATTATTTTTCAAGGTTTTTTAAAAAACAAACTTACACAAGAGCAAAAGACCACCTAAGAACCATCTTGTCAGAATAACAGTCTACCATTTTCAAAGTTTTGTCCATTTTTTGACATTGGCTACCATTTTACTTTTGCATATAATTTAAGCAAAGTAAAATATGCAAACGCAAAGAATTGACATCAACAAGGTAACGCCAGGTGCTTACCAATCGCTTATCCAACTGGACAAGTACATTTCAGAAACAAGTTTATCAAAAACATTGTATCATCTTATCAAAGTAAGAGCATCATTAATTAACGGTTGTGCATTGTGCATACAATCACATAGTAAAGATGCTTTGACAGATGGCGAAACAGCTAAACGACTGTTGGCATTAAATGCTTGGAACGATTCGCCCTATTTCACCAATGAAGAAAAAGCAGTTTTAGCTTTGACTGATGAAACGACTTTGATTTCAAAGAATGGTGTTGCAAATGAAACTTTTGACAACGCTATCAAAATTTTAGGCGAAGAAATAGTTTCACATTCTATTATGGCAATTGCTTGTATCAATGCTTGGAACAGAATAGGTAGAGCCACATTATTAATTCCTGAATAACAGAAAATGACAGAAATTAAAATAGCAATTACAGACAATGACATAGCTTCCTGTTGGGAAGCTATGTCGCTTTTGCGACCAACGTTAAAAGAACAAGAATTTATTGAGCAAATAAAAGAGATGCAAAAAGAAGGATATACACTTCTATACATTTCGGACAACGACCAAACGGTTTCAATAGCAGGGTACAGGTTTTTGACAATGCTTTATTGTGGTAAAATATTGTACATAGACGACCTTTCAACAGTTGAAAATTGTAGAAGCAAAGGATATGCTTCTACATTGCTAACTCATATTTACGAAATTGCTAAACTACAAAATTGTAAATCCATACAACTGGACAGTGGGCATACACGAACTGATGCGCACAAACTTTATTATAAGCAAAATTTTACTATTTCTGCATTTCACTTTAATAAACAATTATGAAACTAAACCAAGACAAAATAACTGAGTGGTATTTGAGAATTGCTTTGAGTATAGGTTTCCTATCTGCAGTGGCAGACCGTTTTGGTTTGTGGAATAAAGAAGTATCCGCTTGGGGTAATTGGGAGACCTTTGTAAAATATACGAATACGTTATTACCCTTTTTAAATTATAAACAAGCTGCGATATTCGGTGGAATTGCCACGATTTTAGAAATCGTTTTTGCGGTTGCTTTGCTTACCAATTTTAAAAGTTCTTTAATGGCTAAATGCAGTGGCGTTTTGCTGTTACTCTTTGCGCTTTCTATGACATTTTCTAATAATATTAAAGTGCCACTTGACTATTCAGTGTTTACAGCTTCGGCAGGGGCATTTGCACTAAGCCTAGTTATTAGGGGACGTTTGTGGCAAGCACAATAGAAAGCATAAATTAATAACGGGTATGATAAACAAAAAAGTAACTATAAGTATGAAATTACAAGTAGGAATTTTACTTTTTAACGAAGTGGAAGTTTTGGATTTTGCTGGACCATTTGAAGTATTCTCTTTGGCCGGATCGCTAGACAAAATACAACTATTTGAAGTAAGTACTATAAGTGAAACTGGAGCAATAGTTCGTGCGAGAAATGGATTAGAAATAATCCCGACCACAACATTTAGTGAGGACAAATACAAGGTCGATATAGAAATGATTGCATGTAATTGTTGAGCGTGCTCATGGTCTTCCACTGACGATGATCTTTTTTTCAAGCCGCTTGTGAAGACTCTCGAATCCGTTTACCTTAGTACATGCGCGCTGAACCAAGTTAGTTTCTTGTTGTTTCATAATATTCATAGGTGTGAAAGTTTGTAAGTTTCCCCGTGAAACATAATTCACCTTTCTATCCAAAGTTTCTCATTCATTTCCAATAATGTCTCAAGGGGATTAAAAGTATTCCTTCCTTCCTAAAATCAGCAATCACTTTCCCTTCATTTCCATTGTGATCTAAAGTCGATACTTGCGCTTTTGGCGTGTTGCATATTTGATTCATGAACGCAGAGATAAATCAAAATCATGGATCAGGTAATTGGAT